>NZ_CP022437.1:1239263-1858895 GCF_002224365.1 Virgibacillus necropolis
CCAAGAAGGCGGAATATTACTGGAGCACCTTCCTGATGTAATTGATCAGATTATCGAGTTAGAGGGTATAACAATTGTTGGTGTTACTACTTTTCCAAACCTGCAATTAGCTACTGATAAGACACAAATGGTTCCAACTAATAATTTATCCTCTTTATTAAAAGCTAGGGAAATTCTTGAGAAAAGAGGGATAAATGTAACGCAAGTGAATGGACCAAGTGGAACAAGTAGTGAAACGATTCCTTTTTTAGCTAAACAGGGAGTTACGCATGGGGAGCCAGGTCACAGTTTAACTGGTACGACACCTTTACACGCATTTAAGGATTTGGCTGAGAAGCCAGCAATTGTGTATGTAAGCGAAGTATCACATAAATCTGAATTAAGCTACCACGTGATTGCAGGTGGATTTTATGGACGTTCCAATATGGAAGGTTGTTTGGTAGGTCATGATAGTAAGACAATTCTTTGTCGGTACACTGATGCCCTTAAAAAAAACCCTGAATCGATTGATTACTATGGCGCAATTGCTATTCCTACTGATTTTTCAATTGAAATAGGTGATACGGCAATATTTGCATTCCGTACACAAATTTTTGTAACCCGAGCACATATTGCTTTAGTAGAGGGGATACAATCAGGAAATCCAACGCTAATTCATTTGGAAAGGAAGTGGTGACTCAGGTGGGGAAAATGACATTGGTAGTCATCGATAGTTTTGGAATCGGGGCAATGGATGATTGTGAAAAGTATGTACCATCGGATTGTCAAGCACACACGTACAAGCATATACGAGAAAAAAAGCAAGATAAATTACAAATCCCATTCATGTATGGATTGGGGCTAGGAACGCTGGTAGATGGTAACCCCGCTCCAACTAATGCCTATGGGTACTCTAAATTAGCTCATCATGGAGCAGATACTTATTTAGGACATCAGGAAATAGCAGGAAGTTGCCCGAAAAAGTCAAATAAGAGACTGATGATAGATATTCATTCGACTATAAAAGAGGCGCTTGAAGAGAGTGGATATGATGTGAAATATCCATTAAAAAATTGTCCAGTGTTACTAGTGAATGGTGCAGTCGTTGTGGCTGATAACCTGGAATCTGCTGTAGGGAACATTATCAATGTGACAGCTGACTTTAATAAAATGCCTTTTGCTGAAGTGAAGGAGCTTGGAAAAGTAGTCCGTAAGCATATAGATACAACACGGGTTATCGCTTTTGGAGGACCGAACACATCAATTGAACACATTCTAGCTTGTGTTAAGGAAAAAAATGAGGGCCAGTGGGGTGTAGATACACCTAAAGCTAGTGTATATGGAGAAGGCTATGAAGTTTTCCATATGGGATATGGAGTGGATATTGATAACCAATTTCCAATGATTGCAGCAAAGCATGGAGTAAAGGTTTATCGATTGGGAAAAACCGCTGATGTTATCCATGGTGCCGGACCAGAAGCCCCGATTGTGAACACTACTCATTTGTTGGAGAAGGTCACACAAGCATATACGCAAGAACAAGGTGATGCAGCCTTTTTAATAAATATCCAAGAAACAGATTTAGCAGGACATTCTGAGGATGTTGATTGGTATTGTGATTTACTTAATGAAACGGATAAATGGCTTGAAGGATTTGCTTCAATAATGAGAAGAGACGATATATTGATTATTATGGCTGATCACGGAAATGATCCTACAATTGGACATTCCAATCATTCAAGAGAATATGTACCAATCATGATTGTCGGGGAAAAAGTAAAAGCAGCTAATATTGGATTACGTGAGTCAATGGCAGATGTCGGTGCAACGTTTAGTGACTTTTTTGGAATTCCCAAAACAGCTGAAGGAATTAGTTTTCTTTCTGAAATAATGGATTAGTACTAACTCTAGGTCAATGGTCTAAAATGCAATTAAGTAAACGAACGTATCGTTCATTACGCAGTTCCCATTAAAAACTAATATTTTACAGGTGTAAAATGTTGATCTTCTTCAAAAGATAAAGCAGAACAGATTTTTTCTGTTCTAAATCCCACGAGGAGTGATCAACGATGGCAGGAAACAAAAATGATTTGTTAGTGCCAGGTGCAAGAAATGCAATTGACAGTATGAAAGAGGAAATTGCAAATGAACTTGGTGTCCAGCCCGGAGCTGACACCACTGCACGAGAAAATGGATCGGTGGGTGGCGAGATGGTCAAACGAATGATCAAAATCGCTGAAGACAGTATGCAGAATGGTAATAAATAAAGAATCCAAAAGCGATGGTTCTTTATGAAAACTTTCGGTACTATCTTGCAGATGAAGGAATCGGATTAATTTCCGATTCCTTTTCTGGTTTAAGACGGAAATTAGGAATTAGAATTAGTAAAAGAAAGCGTTAAATAGAACTAATGTCTTGAATCGCGGTATCATAAACTTCCTTATTTCCTTCTGCTATACCAACAAATGAAATTCGTATTAGAAAAAGTGGAATAAAAAAAGAAAAATGCATTGTATATGGCATCTTTCTTTTACTTTTATTATTTACTTTTCTTACTATGTCTCCCAAGCAAAATCGCTCCAACTCCAATTCCAATCAAAATATTTGTTCTCTTATTGAAAGCTTGTCTGAAAATGAGATTTATATTTTCTGGACGCTCCACAAGTCGACGCATGAAATAGCCATACCAATCACTGCCAAATGGGACATATGTACAAAAATGAAAGCCTTCGCTTGCCAGCTGAAGCTGCAGATCTTTTCTGAAGCCATATAACATTTGAAACTCAAATTTTTCTTTAGTTATATTATTCTCTTTGACAAACTTTTTTACATGATTAATAATATGATGATCGTGGGTTGCGATAGATGTATATTTACCATTTAGTAAATGATACTCAATTAATTGGATAAAGTTTCGATCAATATCTTTTTTGTCTTGATAAGCTATATTTTCTGGTTCTTTGTATGCGCCTTTTACAATACGCAGTCGATAGTTCTTATATTTTTTAATGTTATCTTCTGATTGGAAGAAATATGCCTGAATGACCGTGCCGATGTTATTATATTCGTTAGACAATTCATCGATAAGGTCAAATGATGACTGAAGATGGCTATTATCCTCCATATCGAAGTTGATAAATATATTATAATTGCTAGCCACCTCCACAATTTCCTTCAAGTTGTTCAGGCAAAAATCGTAATTGATATCAAGGCCGAGCTGTGTTGGTTTCAAGGAAATATGGGCATCCGCGTTATTGTTATAAATGGCCTCAATTACCCTAATAATCTGCTTTTTTGCTTCTATTGCTTCTTTTTTTACGAATACGAATTCACCTAGATTGTCGACAGTTGCAGATATGCCATGGTGATTCAGTTCTTTAACGCTTTGAATCATCTCTTCTATATTTGTTCCAGCAATAATAGTACGTGCACCTAATTTTGTACCATATTTCTTGGCTAGACTATTTAAAAGTTGGTTCTGTGATAGACTGATGAAGAAATTTTTTATCAACATAATATGATCCCTCTTTACCTTTTTCTTTTTAAAATAGAATAGACAGATATAAGACAGATATAAGTTATTGTTTACTATATAGTTAGGTATTGCCATGGATGCAAGTCTATTTTGAGTATCCTATTTATAAAATTTGTAAGTCTTTTGAAAAGGAAGTTAGTATCTCTGCTACTCCTTTTTCATTTATATAAACTTCATCCTCAATACGTACCCCACCATAACCAGGTATGTAGATCCCCGGTTCTATTGTAAATAGTAATCCTTTTTTAGCTGTTTGATCGTTATTTTCATGGATGGAGGGTTCCTCATGAACTTCAATACCGAGACCATGCCCTACACGGTTGTTGAAATAATCGCCATAACCACTTTTCTTAATTATATTTCTTGCTTCAATGTCAAATGTTTTAAGAGGTACTCCAGCTTTAACAGCATGAATGCCTGCTTGATTAGATTTCAAGACAATATCATAGATTTCTTTCTGCTTATCCGTTGCTTCACCAATAATAAACGTCCTTGTTATATCTGAACAGTAACCATCTTGTATTACTACACCCATATCAATTAGTAAAAAATCTCCATTTTGGAAAGAGCGGTTTCCTGGAGTTCCATGTGGTAATGCGGCCTTCTCACCAGATAATACAATCGTTGAGAATGACGGACCTTCTGCACCGAATTTCTTCATAAGATATTCCAATTCAGCTGATAATTCCAATTCCGTCATACCTATTTTCACTTTTTTAATTCCCTCGGCTAGCACCTTTTCAATTATATCAACAGCTTTCTGAACATATACAATTTCACTTCTGGACTTTTCCAACCGTTGTGCGTTGATAAATGGCTGGATGTCATCATAAGCAGCTTCGGGAAAGGCAGATGCCAAATGCCGATGCTGGAACATGCTAACTGTTTTCATTTCAAGTCCGAATCGTACTATATTACCCTGAAGGTTTTCTTTGAGCTTTGCAAATGGATCCTCTTCATCAGAAATCGGGACAATAGTTTTAACGAAAGATTCACTATCAGCAATTTCCTTATCCAGCGTGGGAACAAACAAAATGCATTGTTTTTTTTGGTTATCCATGATTAATGCCATGAACCGTTCATGCGGATCGGAGTTAAAACCAGTGTAATAGAATACATTTGCTGGTGTAGTAATCATTGCTATATCAACGTTATTTTGACTTAAATAATCTTGTAGTGCATTTAATCTAGTTCGATAATCGATAGTCATAGAAACATTCCTCCTTTGTTTATTTTATTTATTAACATGCAAGATTCATACCAAATAACAATCTGAATATAAAAAACTGGCATAGAAATTGCAATAAATATAAGTTAACAAAAACATGGGAGGGAGTATTACATGAATTTCAAAAAAATGATTTCAACTGTGGATCTACATGTGGCAGGGGAACCTTTAAGAATAATAACTGGTGGCCTGCCTGAAATTAAGGGAAATACACAACCTGAAAGGAGAGCATACTGTATAAAAAATTTGGATCACATTCGCAAAACATTAATGAATGAACCACGAGGACATCATGGCATGTATGGGTGTATTATAACTCCCCCAGCAACAAATGACGCTGACTTTGGCGTGTTGTTTCTGCACAATGAGGGATGGAGCACGATGTGTGGTCATGGAATTATTGCTGTCATTACCATGGTGGTTGAAACAGGGAAGTATGAAGTAAACGGTAATGAACGGAAATTTGTTATTGACAGCCCTGCAGGAAAGGTGATAGCACAGGTGCGGTGTGAGGGCCAGGAGGTAATTGATGTTTCCTTTGAAAATGTACCTTCTTTTGTGTATAAAAAGGATTTCCCAGTAAAAGTGGATGGACATGAATTTCATGTTGATATTGCATTTGGAGGGGCTTTTTATGCGATTCTTGACAGCACAAAATTAAATTTAAGTGTGAATAGTGAGGATTTAGCAGATTTGCAGGATTGGGGCATGAAAATTAAAAAATATGTTGAAGCAAATCTAAAAGTAGAGCATCCACTCCAAGCGGATTTAAAAGACATTTATGGTGTAATTTTTTCCGATGAACCGTCTAGTAAAATCGCAACTTTACGCAATGTAACGATTTTTGCTGATAGACAGATAGATCGCTCACCGTGTGGAACAGGGACGAGTGCAAGGGTTGCAACATTGTATGAAAGAGGCCATTTAAATGAAGGCGATACTTTTGTCCATGAAAGTATTACAGGCGGGTTATTTAAAAGTGATATTACTTCGTTTGAAAAAGTGGGTATATACAATGCTCTAATCCCGAGCATTACTGGGACTGCTTCCATTACTGGTTTCCATCAATTCTTAATAGATTCCAGCGATACAATGCCAGAGGGATTTTTACTTTAACCAGGAATTCAAAAGGATAAGAGGAGTGAGTTGGGTGCTTGTTATCAGTAAAGAGGAGCAAAAAAGTTTAATCAATATGCAAGAGATTATAAGTCTTGTAGAAAAAGCCTTAGTCGCGTTTTCAAGTGGAGAGACACAAACTCCAATTCGAACAGCCCTACCATTTAATAATGAAGAAAACACTGCTCTATTTATGCCGTCGATAGCTGAAAATCTTAACAGTTTGGGTATAAAAGTTGTTAACGTAGTTCCTGGAAATAAACCCTTGAACAAACATACGATTAATGGTCTAGTTTTACTTTCTGATATGAAAACGGGAGAACCAGCTGCACTTTTGGAAGGCTCCTATATTACAAAAGTTCGTACTGGAGCGTTGTCGGGAGTTGCAACAAAATATTTAGCGCGAGAAGATGCAAGAGTACTAGGGATTATTGGATCAGGGGAACAAGCGAAAGGGGTTTGTGAAGCAATCCTTACTGTTCGTGAAATTGACGAAATATATGTTTATAATCGTACGAAAAATAAAGCGGAACTCTTTGCTTCATACTTTATGGAAAATTTCGGGATGAAGGTGGAAATCTTATCTAATGCAAATGAAGTTGTTGAACATGCAGACATAATAGTAACAGCAACGAATGCCCATGAACCAGTATATTCTACAGCTTTAAAAAAGGGAGTACATATTAACGCTGTTGGTTCATTTCGGCCAGACATGCAAGAGATTCCCTCAAGTACAATTCTTTCTGCTGAAAAGGTTGTTGTAGAATCAAAAGATGCGGCACTTGAGGAAACAGGAGATTTAAAAAAGCCTATTAATGAAGGTTTTCCCGAAAAAAGTATTTTTGAACTTGGAGAAATCATAAATAGTATTAGAAAAGGTAGGACGAATGATCAGGAAATAACGGTCTTTAAATCTGTGGGACTTGCGATTGTAGATATTGTGGTTGGTCAATATATTTTTGAAAGGGCTGTTGAGAGTGGTATTGGTTTGGAAATTCACTTATAAGAATCGTTAAACTGACTTAATAATTCTTTAAATATTTAGTTGGAAAGTTATAACTTATATGTCGAAAATATATACACATTTATTCAAGTGTCAACTTTTTTGACATATCTTTAATATTTACTCCAACAGTTAAAAAAGATTCAGTTATACAGTGAGCGAATAATTTAATTTAAAAAAACAAAAAAGAGGGTCTTTTTATGGAATATATTATACGTAATGTCCAAATTTTATTTGGCGAAAATTTAGAGGTTAAAAATGATCATGGGGTTTGGATTAAAAATGGTGAAATTAATAAAATTTTGCCAGAAGATGATTGTCCTAATAAGCTGCCTTCCGTGGACGGTAACGGAGGATATCTAATTCCTGGGCTAATAGATTTACATGTTCATATGATGTGGGATGGTTCAAAGGATCCAGTGGCTACTCTAGAGGAAGAAGGATACGAACAAATGCTAATTCGGGCGGTTTCCCACTGCCAAAATTATATTAATAATGGAATTACAACTGTTAGAGATATTGGATCTGTAGATGATATTGCTATACATGTAGCAAAAGGAATTAAAAGGGGGTTAATTAAAGGGCCAAATTTAATTGCTAGTGGAAGGACTCTTACTATGACAGGGGGCCATGATCCTTTTTGGGCAAGATTTGTGGATGGGAAAGCAGAAGCTTTAAAAGGAGTGAGGGAGCAAGTTTTTAAAGGTGCTGAAGTAATTAAAGTTAGTTCTACTGGTGGTGTATATGGTAGACAGGAAGGTGAAGTAGTTGGAAATGCAGAATTAAGCATGGAAGAACAACAAGTAATATGTAATGAGGCACACAAATTCGGATTGAAAGTTGCATCCCATGCAATAGGTAGAGATGGTATTTTAAACTCTATTCAAGCTGGTATTGATACTATTGAGCATGGACATTTCTTGGATGATGATTTAGTAAAGTTGATGGAAGAGAAAGGGACAGCTTGGGTACCGACACTTTATATATATAAGCAAATTGCATCACTTAATGAAATACCAGAATATGCAAAGGAGAAGGCACAGGATATTGTAGAAAAACATGAAAAGGCTTTTAAAGAATTTTTCAACAAAAACATATTAATAGGGGCGGGATCAGATGCTGGATCTCCTTGTACACCACATACTTCTTTAATGGATGAAATTTTACTGATGTATGAGTTTGTGCCGAATATAGTGGAAATTTTAAAAACTGCTACTGTTAATGCTGGGAAAATACTAGATAGACCGGTTGGACAAATTCAAGAAGGATTTAAAGCAGATTTAACTTTGTTAAAGGAAAACCCGTTAGAAGATTTAAATCACTTAAAAGGAGTAAAACAGGTTTATATAGGTGGGAAACTTGTTTACTCTAACTAGATAAATCTAAAGTCTAATAATCATGGAATAAATAACAAATTTTATTTTAAGGCGTTTTGATTTTGATATAAGTATAAAGGGATGAGTATATTGAATTCTTATTTAACGAGTTATTTTGTTTATAATTGTAGTTCAGTTGAAAGGAGCAGCAATCATGCAATTAAGAATAACAAATGAAGAAATATTAATGAGACAAGAGAGTTTTCTTAAGAAGTTATCTGATAAAAATATTGAAGGAGCCATTTTATTTAAAGATATAGATATTTTCTATTTAACAGGTTTTCGATTTATTGCTACCGAAAGACCTATAGCATTGATAATAGATCCTAATGGCACTACTTTTCTTTTTGTTCCTTTATTAGAAAATGATTACGCATATGAAAATGCCAATGTTGATAACATTATTACCTACCCAGAATATCCTGGATTAAAACATCCAATGGATTACCTTAATGAGCAATTAATAAGTTTAGACTTTAACAATATTAATTTTGGGGTGGACTCCGATGGATACAGTTCGCCATATGGTTATAGAGGTCCTCGTCTAAGTGAAATTTTTGATAATAAAAGGTTCACTAATATTAATAATGTTGTTGAAGAAATGAGATTTGTTAAGTCTGAAGGAGAAATAGAATTAATAAAAGAATCATGTAGATGGGGTAATCTAGCACATCGACTTTTACAGAAATATTCGCGTACAGGCTTAAGCGAAATTGAGGTTTCTATGAAAGCAACTTCTGAAGCCACTTTAGCTATGGTTGATACATTGGGTTCAGGGTATACACCACTTGGTAAACCAGCATTTGCAGAATTTAGAGGACAAATAGGACCAATGTCAGCTTTCCCACACGTTACAACACAAAATTTAACTTTAAGAAAGGGCGATAACTTAGTCACGTGGGGGGCAGCCGATGTATGGGGATATCAAAGTGAGTTGGAACGGACTATGTTTGTTGAAGAAGTGAGTTCGGAACAGGAAAAATATTTTAACTTTATGTACGAAGCACAAGAGATTGCGTTTAATAATATTAAACCAGGTCAACTAGTTTCAACCGTAGATAAGGAAGTGCAAAGATTTATTGATGTAAGTGGTATCCGCCAATTTGTGCCACATCACACAGGTCATTCTATTGGTTTAATGATGCACGAGGCCCCTTTTTTCGATTTAGGGGATGACACTATAATGAAACCTGGAATGGTGTTTACAGTAGAACCGGGTATATTTGTAAAAGGAATAGGTGGATTTAGACATTCAGATACTGTTGTAGTTACTGAAAGTGGTATGGAAAAGTTAACCTATTATCCCAGAGACTTAGCATCATTAATTTGCTAAAGTTTATCAAATTACTTTTTTCATAAAAGGACCTTTTATCTTTTATACAGAAACAATCCTTGGAAATGACGCCGTTTACATTGTAAACTTTTTTGAAAAAGTAAGCATATGTGTTAAATTTTTTTGACACAGAATAAAATCAAAAGGTTTATAAAATGTGATTAATAGGTATTAAGCAGCTTAAAAATTACTCATAGATATCTTGGCACGCGTCTTGCATATTTGTATTATATAATTTTGCAAGAAAAAATAACAGATTATTGTAAATATGAAAATTTGATATTTAATTCAAAATATATAATTTTATAAAGGAGGCGTTGGTTTTGTCTAAGAAAAAGTTATGGAATTTATGTATTACAGTATTCTGTTTATCATTACTGGTAGGGTGCTATGGTGGTGAACCAGTTGATGATACCGAGAAGAAAGAGAGTCAGGGTTCAGAATCTAGTGTACTTCATTTAGCAACTACAGGTGAAATACCGACTTTAAAAACAAATGGAACCATGGATGGATTATCACAAACAATAATAATGAATATTTTTGAAGGACTTTATAGACAAGGTCCTGATCATGAACCAATTGAGGGAATGGCAAAGGATTATGAGGCCAGCGAAGATGGAAAAAAACTTACTTTCCATTTAAAAGAAGATGCTACCTGGTCAAATGGAGATCCTGTTACCGCACATGATTTTGTTTACGCATGGAAGAAAGCACTTCATCCGGATACTTTCTCCCCCCATGCATACATGATGGGTCCAATTAAAAATGCAACTGATATTCAGGATCCAGATAGTGAATTATTTGGAAAGGTTGAGGAACTTGGTGTAAAGGCAACTAGTGACTATACCCTAGAAGTTGTTCTTGAAAGTAATGTTCCATATTTTTTCCAGTTACTAACTCATCCAGTATTTTATCCGCAGAATGAAAAGTTTGTTGAATCACAAAATGACAATTATGCACTCGAAGTAGAAAACCTTATATTTAATGGCCCATTTATTTTAGATTCATGGGATCATGGTCAAGGGTGGATATTGAAAAAAAATACAAAATACTGGGATGCAAAAAATGTCAAAGTAGATCAAATCGACTTTAAAATTGCAAAAGAAACCTCAACAGAAGTTAATTTATATGAATCGGACACAATAGACGTAGCAAATTTATCTTCAGAATTTGTGGATGTTTATAAAGATCATGAAGATTATCGCACATCTCTAGAATCAGAAATGTACTTTATGCGTTTTAATCAAAAAAATAAATATTT
Organism: Virgibacillus necropolis; assembly: GCF_002224365.1. GTDB lineage: Bacteria > Bacillota > Bacilli > Bacillales > Amphibacillaceae > Virgibacillus_F > Virgibacillus_F necropolis. The sequence continues at coordinate 1,250,095 of NZ_CP022437.1, forward strand.
AGCTAATGTGAGCATTCGTAAGGCCATTGATATGGCTTGGGATAAGGAAAAAGCTACTGAGATTATTTTGAAAAATGGGTCAGTTCCTGCTTACTACCTTATACCACATAATTTCACTAAGTCGCCGGATGGAGTTGATTTTCGTAAGCGTTACGGTGATTTAAATAAAGGGAGTATTGAAAAGGCACAGGAACTTTGGAAAAAGGGACTAAAAGAGTTAGGGGAAAGTGAAATTTCTCTAGAATTGTTAAGTTATGATGATGGACAAAGAAAATCAGTAGCAGAATATATAAAAAATCAATTAGAAAAGAATCTCCCAGGGTTAAGTATTGCAATTAATCAACAACCTAATAAACAGAAACTTGCATTAGAGGATAAGCAAGAATATGATATATCCTATTCTGGGTGGAGAAGTGATGTAAATGATCCAGTTGATTTCTTATCAGTCTTTCTATCTGATGGGCCATATAATTGGCAAGACTTTGAGAATAAAGAGTATGATAATTTAGTTAAAAAAGCACAAACTGATTTTACAAATTTAGAACAACGATTTTCTAATTTACAGGAAGCGGAGCGTATTCTTATAGATGAAGAAGCTGCTATATCCCCATTGTATCAAGCAGGTAAAGCTAGATTAATTAAGCCGTATGTAAAAGGATTTGTTGCTCATCCTAATTCTACTTACACTTATAAATGGGTGCATATAGAAAATAAATAAACTAATTATATGGTATATCTCCTTTAAGTTAAGCAAATATTCCAGTTTGAAACTTTTGGGGGATACTACCTTAATTATCAGCCAGAATAAAGATAGATTTGAAAGACAATTGTATATCGCATTAATAAATAAAAGCCTAAATTAAAGGGGGTAAGCTGTATGAAAAAATACATTTTAAGTAGAATTGGGTACATGTTATTTACCTTTCTAATAATAGCCACGTTAACATTTTTTTTGATGCAAACACTACCTGGTTCCCCTTTTAATGATGAAAGATTAACAGAATCCCAAAAAGAGATACTATACGAAAGATATAATTTAGATGACCCAGTTTCAGTTCAATATTTTAAATATTTAGGGAATATTTTAAAAGGGGACTTCGGTGTATCATTCCAATTTGATGGCAGACCAGTTTCAGATATTATTGGGGAAAGAATTGGAGCGTCTGCTTTGCTGGGTGCCCAATCGCTAATAGTTGGTACATTAATAGGGCTTTTTCTAGGGATTATAGCGGCACTTAGGCATAATACTTTTATAGATTATGGGGCAATGATAATAGCTGTTCTTGGTCTATCAATTCCAAACTTTGTTTTCGCAGGCCTTCTTCAATATTGGGTAGGGGTACGACTGCAATGGTTACCAGTAGCTTTCTGGGAAGGGTTTGAGTATTCTATTCTTCCTACCATATCATTAGCGGCTTTTGTCGTAGCCACAATTGCTCGCTTTATGCGAACAGAAATGCTAGATGTGCTAGGCCAAGATTATATCTCCACTGCCCGTGCAAAGGGTATACATGATATTTTTGTTGTATTAAGGCATGGTATACGCAATGCTATGATACCAATCATTACGATTTTGGGGCCGTTAACGGTTTCTTTAATGACTGGGACATTGGTTGTAGAGAAAATATTTAGTATACCAGGGCTAGGAGAACAATTTGTAGCTTCTATAATGACCAATGATTATCCAGTAATTATGGGAGTTACCTTGTTTTTTAGTATTTTGTTTATTGCAGTAATACTTGTTGTAGATATTCTGTATGGAGTTATTGATCCAAGAATCCGTCTTTCTGGAGGTGGGAAAGATTAATATACCTGAACATAAATTAACTGATGAATTATTCGAAGAAGCTACGCAAAGCTATAGTGTGACAAAGAAGAACAATAGACCTCCTACTACTTATTGGAAAGATTCATGGCTACGTTTACGAAAAAACAAAGGAGCGGTTATAGGTTTAATATTTATTGTAATAATCATTTCATTGGCATTATTTGGTCCGTACATGAATTCTCATGGGTTTGCTGAACAAAATCTTGGACGAACGAATCTACCACCAAAAGTACCTTTATTAGAACATATACCTTTTATCGGTCTGGATGGAGTAGACATTCGAGGTCAAGACCAATATGAGTTAAAAGGAATTGAAGGATATTTTTGGTTTGGTACGGATGATCTTGGAAGAGATTTATGGACAAGAATTTGGCAAGGGACGAGGATTTCTTTGTATATTGCTTTTCTGGCAGCTTTACTAGACCTATTTATAGGCGTGGCATATGGCAGCATTTCTGCATACTACGGCGGCAGAGTTGATAATGTTATGCAGCGCATTATTGAAATACTGATTGGAATCCCAAATTTAATAGTTGTCATTTTATTAATTTTGGTTTTACAACCAGGAATTTTATCAATCACTTTGGCTATGGTTATTACAGGGTGGGTAAATATGGCGAGAATAGTAAGAGGACAAATTCTAAAGTTAAAAGGACAAGAATTTGTGTTGGCTTCTAGAACTTTGGGAGCAAAAGATAAACGGTTGTTATCGGGACATCTTATCCCCAATTCACTTGGTCCTATTATTATTACGACAATGTTTACCATACCAAGTGCTATCTTTACAGAAGCTTTTCTAAGTTTTATTGGTTTAGGACTACAACCACCTACAGCTTCACTCGGGACAATTGTAAATGATGGATTTAAATTAATAAAAATTTATCCTCATATGTTAATATACTCTTCCATCATCATTAGTTTAATAATGATTAGCTTCAATTTACTAGGAGATGGGCTCCGGGACGCGTTCGATCCTAAAATGAAAAGATAGAGGTGATTTATTTGGAAAAGATACTCTCAGTGAAGGATTTAAATGTTTCATTTGATACGTATGCAGGAGAAATAAAGGCTGTAAGGGGAACTTCTTTTGATTTATATAAAGGAGAAACTCTAGCAATTGTAGGAGAATCAGGTTCAGGTAAATCAGTTATGTCTAAAAGTTTGATGGGTTTGGTTCCACAACCGCCAGGAAGGATTGTAAAAGGCGAAATTTGGTATAAAGATTGTGACGTAATAAAGCTTCCAAAAAAAGGAATAAGGAAACTACGTGGTTCTGAGTTATCAATTATTTTTCAGGATCCTATGACATCCTTAAATCCAACAATGACTATTAATAAGCAAATAACAGAAGGAATATTGGCTCATCAAGATATTTCGAGTAAAGAAGCTAAAAAGAAAGCCATTGAACTATTAGAGTTAGTGGGAATTAAAGAGCCTGAAGAAAGAATAACTCAATATCCCCATCAATTTTCTGGAGGAATGCAACAAAGAGTTGTAATTGCAATGGCGCTAGCTTGTAATCCAGAAATATTAATAGCAGATGAACCTACCACTGCTTTAGATGTAACTGTACAAAAGCAGGTAATAAATTTGCTTAAAAGTATTCAGGAAAAAAAGGGTACATCGATTATATTTATTACACACGATTTAGGTGTTGTGGCTAACATTGCAGATCGAGTTGCAGTTATGTATGCGGGGAAAATAGTGGAAATAGGGAAAACAGATGAAGTTTTTTATAATCCAAAACATCCATATACGAAAGGATTATTAAAGGCTATGCCTAACTTAAATAGTGAACAGGAGGAATTGATAACTATTCCTGGGTCACCGCCTAATTTATTATCCCCTCCACCTGGTGATGCATTTGCTGAGCGTAATGAGCATGCTTTAAATATAGACTTTATACATGAACCTCCATTATTTAAAGTATCGGATACTCACTTTGCTGCAACATGGTTGTTACATAAAAAGGCAGAAAAACAATCCAGGTTGATTAGCAACATTAAAAATTATACTGACTCAAAAAAATCAAATAAAGAATTTAGTAATGAAAAGTTATTGGAAATTACAAACCTCACGCAATATTTCAAGACGAAAAGAAAGAATGTAATTAAGGCTGTTGATGGTATTACTTTTGATATTTATAAAGGAGAAACTTTTGGGCTTGTTGGTGAATCGGGTTGTGGAAAATCAACCACAGGTAGGTCTTTGGTTCGTTTATATACTGCTACTAAAGGTGAAATACTTTTTAAGGGAATAGATATACACAAAAAAAATAAGAATAGTCTTCACAAACAAATGCAAATGATTTTTCAGGATCCGTATTCATCCTTAAATCCAAGGTGGACAGTAGGTGATATTGTTGCAGAAGGCATGGATATTCATGGACTATATAATAATAAAAAAGAACGTTTAGAAAAGATTTATGAGCTACTAGAGACGGTTGGGTTAAATCAAGAGCATTCTAATAGGTATCCTCACGAATTCAGTGGTGGACAAAGACAACGTATAGGGATAGCACGTGCTCTTGCGGTAGATCCAGAGTTTATAGTTGCTGATGAACCAATATCAGCTCTTGATGTCTCGATTCAAGCACAGATAATTAATCTTATGAAAAAGTTACAAAAAGAAAAAAATCTAACCTATTTATTTATAGCTCATGATCTTTCTATGGTTAAACATATTAGTGACAGAATAGGTGTAATGTTTCAAGGTAAAATTGTTGAAATAGCTCGAAGTGGAGAGTTGTTTAATAACCCAATTCATTCATATACTAAGTCACTACTTTCTTCTATTCCAGTGCCTGATCCTAATTCTGAGAGGGAACGTATAGAAACTACTAATATCAAATGGGATAAAAGTTTTAATTCTTCTGCTTTGAAAGAAGTTGAAAATGATCACTGGGTAATGTGTACAGAAGAAGAATTTCAAAATTATAAAAGGGATCATTCTAATCATTTGCTTACAACTTAACCTATTAATAACTAAATAGGAGAAATGTTAAATATGTATAAGAAGAGAAGAAATTTAACCATCACAATATTACTTTTATTAATCCTAGTAGTACTATCACTTACGATTCAATCTATTGTATTTTGGAATAATGTATTCCTAGTGGGCTTATTTTGTTTTATTTGTGGAGGTATATTGTTGATTCTTAAAAAAGGTATATTTAATAACATGTTTTATAGTTTTAGAGTTTTCTTGAAAAATTCTTCCAAACTACAAATGTATGTATCAGAAAAAGATGAAGTTACTACAACCAAACATCTACCTTCTAATAACTTCATTGTCACCTATTTTTTATTGATTGGTGGAGTAATACTAATTGGTTATTCCACAAGTATTTCATTTTTTATATCAACGTAAGAAAATTAATGAAGCAAGTTATTACAAAACAGAACTGGTAGGTGTATTTAACTCAATTAAAATTAATAGCTAATACAGAGGGAGTGGTAATGTTGGGGAACATTGATAAAATTATTGAACAATTTGATTCATTAAATATTGATGGACTTATGATAACGGGTGAATGGAATAGAAGGTATCTTTCTGGTTTCACTGGAAGTAACGGTGTTATTCTAATTACTCGAAATGAAAAAAGATTAATAACTGATTATCGTTATTTTGAGCAAGCGAAAGACCAAACTGAATTTGATATAGTTCTTCATTCAGAACATACGGGACATAAAGATGGAATATTTGATGAAGTGGCTAGACAAGCAAATGAAATGAATATTAACAGGTTAGGTTTTGAAAAACAACATTTAAGTTTTGGATTTTATGATAAAGTAAAAAATTTATTAACTTCGGTATTAGTGCCTACTTACGATTTAGTGGAAGATCTTCGAATGGTTAAATCTAAGGAGGAATTAGAGAAATTAAAAGTGGCGTCTGAAATTACCGATAATGCTTACTTGCATATTCTTAATTTCATACGCCCAGGTGTGACAGAGATGGCTGTCTCGGATGAATTGCAACGTTTTATTAAAGAAAACGGCGGGACTACCTCTACGTTTAATCCAATTGTTGCATCAGGGTTGAGGTCCTCGTTACCACATGGAAGAGCAAGTGAAAAAGTAATAGAAAAAGGAGATATGGTTACAATTGACTTTGGAGCTAATTATAACGGGTACTGGGCTGATATTTCACGTACTGTTGCATTAGGGGAGCCATCCACTAAATTACAAGAAATCCAACAAGTGGTGTTAAAGTCTTTTCAAAATTGTGCCGCTAATATAAAAGCAGGGTTAAAGGATCAAGATGTTGATAAATTAATGCGAAATCATCTTATCGAATCTGGTTATAATAATTATTCTGGTACCGGTACTGGTCATGGTATAGGTTTAGAGGTACATGAGAAACCTCTTTTTTCTGTTCAATATGAAAAGGTATTGAAAGCTGGGATGACTATTACAATAGAACCTGGTGTTTATCTTCCTGGTATCGGTGGTGGAAGAGTAGAGGATGTCTTATTAATAACAGAAGATGGTTGTGAAGTATTAACGCCTTCTACGAAAGAATTAGTTATCGTTTAATTTGAATAAGTATTTGAACAAATTATAAAATAAGAATGCCTATAGCTGGCATTCTTATTTATACTTGTTACTTTATACATATTTCGTTAGATAGACATCTCCAATTCCTTAAACAAAAATGTATACAAATCAGTTTGTTCTTCAATAATTTTTGAAGTTGGCTTACCGAGTCCGTGTCCAGCATTTTTTTCCACTCTTAATAATATAGGTGTATCACCAGTTTGTACTTCTTGTAAAGTGGCAGCAAATTTCTTTGCATGAAGTGGAACCACCCGGTCATCTGTGTCAGCTGTAGTAATAAGTGTTGGTGGATATTTTACGCCACTTTTTACATTGTGTAAGGGAGAATATTTATACATAAATTGAAAATGGTCTGGGTCTTTCTCTGCGTTTCCAAACTCTGTGGTCCAAAAACGTCCAACTGTAAAACGGTGGAACCTGAGTATATCTGTAACAGGAACAAGACAAAGGGCAGCTCCAAATAAATCTGGGCGTTGATTAATACATGTCCCAACTAGTAAACCGCCATTACTACCACCCATAATTGCGAGTCTCTTAGGGTTTGTATAGTTATTTTCAATTAACCATTCTGCTGCTGAAATAAAATCATTGAATACGTTTTGCTTCTTTTCAAGTATTCCATCTAAATGCCATTTCTCACCAAATTCTCCTCCACCTCGAAGGTTGGCTACTACGTAAACTCCTCCTGCTTCCAACCACATCATCTGAGATGGCGAGAAGGTAGGAGTAAGGCTAATATTGTACCCGCCATATCCGTAAAGAAGAACAGGATTGTCTTTCGTTAATTCTAATCCTTTTTTATGCGTAATAAACATAGGGATTTTTGTTCCATCTTTAGAAGTATAAAAGACCTGTTTGGTTTCAAATTGATTTGATTGCAAATGAAGATTGGTTTCCAAAACGGCATCTAATTGATCCTCTTCAAATTTGTATCGCATTATCTTAAAAGGACAAAGGTATGATGTATAACTAATAAACAGTTCAGAATCATTTTTTTTACCAGCTAATCCTGTAATGGTAATAAATTTTGGAAGTGGTAATTCTTTTTGTAATGTACCTTTATCATCATATATTTTTAACTGGTTATACGCATTGTGCATCGATGCTATTACAAATTTGTTGTTGATCATTTTTAAGGATGAGATGGTATCTTCACTTTCAGGAATGATCACTTGCCAATTTTTCTTCTCGGGTTGGTTTAAATTGACAGAAACAACCCTCCCTTTTGGCGCGTTATAATTTGTATAAATATAGAAAACATCTTCCTCATTACCTAAAAAGGAATAATAGTCTTCTCCATCGTTTATAAGCGGAATAAAGGGGCCGGTGCTTTTAATATCTCGATAATAAATTCTGCTTTTTGGTTCAGTTCCATTATATACTTTTAAAAGTAAGTAACGATTATTATCAGATATTTCTGGTACAAAAGAAAACTCCCTTTGATTTAGATCTTCATATATTAATTTGTCTGTTTCCTGGGGAGTTCCAATTGTATGCCAATAAACTTTATTATAGTTACTTTCTTCGCCAGGAAGAACAGAATCTGGGTTTGGATAACGATTATAATAAAAACCGCTATGATCCTCGTTCCAAGCGATGTTACTGAACTTGCACCATTTTAATACTTCAGGATATTCTTTTCCAGTTACTAAATTTTTAATTTTAACCTCTTGCCAATCGCTACCATTATAGGAAATTGCATAGGCTAGCATCAAACTATTTTGACTAAAAGTGATATTCGTAATCGCTGCTGTACCCTCTTCACTTAGTGTATTTGGATCAATTATAACTTCTGGTTCATTTAGTTCTAATGATTTAGAACGATAAAAAACGCCTTGGTTTTGTAACCCATTATTTTTATGAAAATAGTAATATTCTCCTTCTCTCATTGGCAATGAATACTTAGGATAATTCATAAACTTTGTTATGTTATCCTTAATAGTTTTTCTCCCTGGGTAGTTTTTTAAGTATTGATTTGTTCTTTCGTTTTGTTCATCTGTCCATTCTCTGGTATTTACTGAATCAGCTTCTTCTAACCATCGATATGGATCCGCCACCTTTACACCATGATAATCCTCAGTAACGGCATCTTTTTTTGTACTCAAATTCATTTACTCATACCTCCATAATTAAAAAAATTATTTTAAACACTTTTCAATTTTAAATTAGTAGTTACATAGTTTTCCCATTGCTCTTGTACAATCTTTTTCCCTTCTTTTACGTCAGGATGAAACTGAATATATGCACTATCTCTTGTTTGTTCAATAGCTTGGATGGAGGCATGAATATCATTTTCTAAAACTTCAAACCCACTATTGTAAGCTATCGTTAGCCCAGCTGTTAGTCCCTGTGCAGCAGCAACCTTTGCACCTTCAATACCTGTGATATTTCCGGCAACATATAAACCATCTAAGGTAGTTTCCATACGTTCATTATGTAAAGGGACATATCCACCTAATTCTTCAACTAAATAAAATGGACACCCGGCAACTGATGCTAATTCAGCTAATGGATAAAGACCACCAGCGATACACACAAAGTCCGCTGAAATCTTTTCCTCGCTACCTGGAATTACCTCGCCATCTGTATTAATTGTTGCAATGGTTACGCCCTCTACCTGGTCTTTTCCATAAATCTCTATTACAGCTTTTCTAAGCTGGATCGGAATATCCCACATTTTTATTCCATTTTTTGGATAGAAGGTAACTCCTAACTTTTTCATAAAGTCATTTTTCATTAATTTGCTTCCCAATTTAACGAATTGAGAAGGAGCCATGTGTGATACATGGAGAAGTGAATCCAGTACCTTCTTTGGATGTGCAGAATCATAAGTGACTTGATTTAGTTTAGGTAATGTAAGACAAGCTACCTCGACTCCAGCCAACTGCAACTCCATCGCTATAGCTGATGAGAGAACGTTAACTCCGATAATTACTCCTCGTTCCCCTGGTTTAACCCGATGAACATTTGTCATAACTTGTGCAGCGCCAACAGACATTACTCCTGGCAATGTCCACCCTGGAACAGGTACAGGAGATTCCGCGGCGCCAGTTGCTAATAATAGATTGTTAGCATGAAAGGTTTTTTGTTCTGTATAGACTATCCATGATTCATCCTTTTTCTCTATATTGGAAACAGGTATATTTAGATGGAATTTTACTCCAAGATCGAGTGCTTGTTGATGTAAGTGATTGGACTCTTTAATTCCATTCCACCAGGTTCCATCAGGTTGTTCATAAAGTTGCCCTAACAATCTTCCGCCAGCAATCATGTATTCATCAATTACTAACACATCAAGTCCTTTGTCCGCGCAAGTTACAGCTGCTGTTAATCCTGCAGGACCAGAACCGATAATAATAACTTTATTCATTTTCTGGCCTCCAGTCTTTAACAGATGTAGGTAATTGATGACCACTTTCAATTGTCATACCATCTTTTATTGGTGTTAGGCATGCCCGGATACCTTGCTTTCCATCTACGGTTACTCTGCATTCATAACAATGACCGATATTGCAATAGATGCCTCTTGATGATCCGCTTTCCTCATGGTATCTGAGGGTTCTGATACCATTAGCTAAAAGTGCCGCTGCTAGTGGTTCATTTTCTAATCCCTTATATACATTGTTATTGAATGTAAAGGAAACATAGTTACTATTTTCTTGTTTTCCAAGAATGGGATGGTCTAAGATACGTTGATTCATTTATCATCCCCTCCTAAATTTGCAAAACTGATAGGTCGGATTGGAGGTTGGTATTTTAGTGATACACTCGTTTTATTTTGGTTTTGCAAAGGTGTAGAAGCTATTCTATCTACCATACTGCGACAGGACCTTCCGCCACAGTAACCCATTCCAGCTCTAGTTCGGAGTTTTAACTCTCTTGCTGTACAATTATATTTTGCTGCTGTTTCTACTAATTCTTTATAAGTTACTTCCTCACATCTGCATATAACCATTTCAGTTTCTTTCATAGGAATCACCTCATTTTTAATGTCTATACATTCTAATTCATGCAAGAATAATGCCATTAATCTAGTTTGTTAAATTTTTAACCCTAATTTATTCATCCGATTGTAAAGGGTTGCCCTAGTTACTTGTAGTTTTTTTGCACATGACAATTTATTGCCATCTTCCTTTTCTAATTCTTTCATAATGATCTCTTTTTCAAATTCCTGAAGCCGCTCATTTAAGGACCGGTTATCGCTTTCATTGAAAATTGATGGATATGAAGTTTTTCTTCCATTAGGTAATTCCATACCATTGATTTCAAATGGTATATCCTCAATTTTTATTTCCCCTTCGTCTGAAAATACAACTAAACGTTCCACAACGTTTTTTAATTCTCTTATGTTGCCTGGCCAATCATGTTGCAGTAAGGCTCGCATGACCGTCTGAGATATTCCGTGAATTGGTCGTTTATATTTAATAGAAATTTCATACAGGAAATAATGTGTTAATTCGATAATATCTTCAGGACGTTTCCGTAATGGAGGGATTTCCAGGCTAACTACATTTAATCGATAATACAGGTCTTCTCTAAATTTGACCTCTTTTATAAGTTCTTTTAGGTCACGATTTGTTGCGGCTACAACTCTAAAATCAACTTCTATTTCTTTGGTACCTCCAACAGGATAAAACTTTCTTTCCTGTAATAACCGAAGTATTTTTACTTGCATCTCCAAAGGCATTTCCCCAATTTCGTCCAAAAACAATGTGCCACCTTTAGCTAGCTCGACCTTCCCTTTTTTTCCTTTTTGATCAGCACCAGAAAATGCTCCTCTTTCATATCCAAAGATTTCACTTTCGAAAAGTGCAGAAGGTATTGCTCCACAATTTATGGCAACAAAGGGTGCGTTTTGACCTTCACGAATGTTGTGTACTGCTTTAGCAAATAGTTCTTTTCCCACACCGCTTTCGCCATGAATCAGTATGTTTGTTTCTGTCGTTGCAGCTTTTTTTGTCATATTAATCGTTCGTTTTAATGCTGAACTGTTCCCTCTAATAAGTTTAAAAGGATCGTCTGTAGGCATTAATTTATTTACTTCTTTTTCTAAGTTAAATACCTTTTCTGTCGCACTGTATAATTCATTATTTAATCTAATCTGACTTGTTATGTCTGTTTCTGACACAACTGCACCGATGATTTGTTTGTTTAAATACACTGGACTCGAATTTATCAGTACAACTAGATCTTCTCTTGCTTTATGTTGGCTGTGGTGAAGAGAAGTTCCATCTTTTAAGGTTTTTAATAATGCTAGGTTGTCTGTATTAAAAAAATTAGTAATTGGTTTCCCGATTATGTCAGGTTTTTTGACTGAAAATATTTTCTCAGCACCTTCTGTCCAAATTAAAACGCTTTCATTAGAATCAATTACCGTACAGGAAGCATCGATAGTGTCAAGTATTGTTTGAAAATAGGCCTGCATTTCCTGATACGTGTTAGCTAGTTGTTTCGTAAAATCAAAAGCATTTATATAGCCAATAAAGTTGCCTCCATCATGAACTAATAAAGTTTCGCTTTTATCAAAAAAGCTACTAACATCCTCAAGCTCGGTATTGACGGAAATTCTTGTACACGTTGAGAAAATAATTTGATCCGTACTATCGGAAAGGTGTACAACGTATCGTTGACCTTCGTTTATAATAAAAACCTTCTTAGGGGACTCTGATTTTATCAATGAATGTAAATCTACGTCTTCGATTTTATTTTCAAGCAAAATAAAATCATTCCTAATAAACTTTTTGATTCCTGATTGAAAAAATGCCATTAAAATCACCCTCCAAAATGTATAAAATATTTTACATTATCTAAATTAATTTTACACAATTTGTTCGCAGATGCAATCTATACTTAGAATAACGTTAAATTTGTTTTGGCATGGAAATTGCAACTATTAATTATGTACGGGAAGAGAGGGGGGATTTTGTGAAAGACGCATTACACCGAGATATTGTTGTTATTGGTGGGGGTATCATCGGTGCTGCAATTGCTTATTATAGTTCCAAAGCCGGGTTGGATATTACTGTACTCGAAAAGAACGAGTTAGCTAGTGGTACTTCGTCCAAATGTGATGGGAATATTTTGGCTATTGATAAAGATCCAGGTTTTGATAGTCTGATGTCATTAAAAAGTCAACAACTTGTTCATGAGTTAAGTAAAGAGCTTGAATTATCGTTTGAATATCGAAATCCAGGTAGTATCTTAGTTTGTGAAAATGACACTGAAATGGAAGCCGCCCAAAAATGGGTGCAACAGCAACAAGAAGCAGGACTTGACTTTAAAATGTTAGATCGCCAGGACTTACGTAATGAATCCGACTATTTTGCGGAAGATCTCTTTGGAGGATTGGAATGTAAAACAGATTCTACAGTAAATCCATATATGTTAACGTATTCCATGTTCTACAGTGCCAAACAATTTGGTTCAAAAATCCATACCAATACGGAGGTGAAAAATCTTTATAAAAATCAGGCAAACCAATTTGTAATAGAAACCAATAACGGAACCTTTACAGCTAATAAAGTTGTAAATGCATGTGGTGTATGGTCTCCCGTTATTGGAGAAATGTTAGACGTTAACATTCCAATAAAACCGAGAAAAGGCCAACTAATTGTTGCATCGAGACAACAGCCTGTTGGATTAAGAAAAGTAATGGAATTTGGCTACCTTATTTCAAAGTTTGGTGGGGAACGAAATGTAGACCCCTTGACTGAAAAATATGGTGTTGCTTTAGTATTTGAACCTACTGAAAGTCAAAACTTCCTGATTGGTAGTAGTAGAGAATTCGGCGGATTTGATACTAAGGTGAACCATGAAGTTACCAAGTATATCGCAAAAAGAGCCTTACGTTTTTACCCTGAAATGGCTGATATGACGGTTATTCGAACATACGCAGGGTTGCGTCCTTGGACAGAAGATCATTTGCCAATCATCTCGTATATTGACGAAGTTCCGGGTTTCTATGTAGCCGCAGGACATGAAGGAGATGGTATAAGCTTAGCTGCTGTTACTGGGAAGGTGGTTGAAGAAATGATCTCTGGTAAAGAAACGTGTATTCCAATTGAACCACTTCGCTATGATCGTTTTAAAGAGAGGGTGATCAGTTAAATGAAATTCCAACGACTATTTTCCACGATTGATACGCATACGGGGGGGAATCCGACTAGAACAGTAATAAGTGGTCTTCCTCCTTTAAAAGGAAACACCATGTCTGAAAAAATGCTCTATATGCAAGAACAGTATGATTGGATACGAAAGTTTTTAATGAATGAACCAAGAGGCCACGATGTAATGTCTGGAGCGTTACTTGTTGACCCTTGTCATCCAGATGCGGATGTGGGTGTAATCTATATTGAGACTGGTGGATACTTACCAATGTGTGGCCACGATACAATCGGCTTCTGCACCGCTCTTGTTGAAGCAGGGCTAATTGAAGTAGCTGAGCCGTATACCAATGTGAAAATAGACACTCCAGCGGGTTTGATAGAAGTTAGGATAAAAGTCATTAACGGGCAAGCAGAGGAAATTACTTTTGCTAACGTACCTTCATTTTTACTGAAATCTATCGTAATTGACGTAGAAGAAATTGGTAGAGTGGAGTGTGACATTGCCTATGGTGGTAATTTCTATGGAATTATTGATGCTCGAAAACTTGGATTAGAATTGAGTACGGACAATGCTTCGAACATAATTGATCAAGCTATTACAATTCGTAATGCAATTAATGAAACGGAAGATGTTGTCCATCCGAAACATCCATTTATTAATGGGCTGACACATATTGAGTTTTATACAGATCCTGTTCATCCAGATGCAGATGTTAAAAATACAGTTGTTGTTCCTCCAGGTGGGATTGATCGTTCACCGTGCGGAACTGGAACTTCGGCAAAACTAGCTACTATGTATAGTAAAAATGAAATTGGAATCGATGAATTATTTGTTCATGAAAGTATCGTTGGTTCCATGTTTAAAGCTAGAGTCATAGAAACAACAAAAGTAAATCACTATGATGCAGTAATTTCAGAGGTTACTGGCTCTGCTTGGATTATGGGAATGCATCGTTTTTTCTATAATGAAAAAGATCCGTTAAGGGAAGGGTTTTTGCTTATCCCACCCATGCAAAACCACTTAAAAGAAGGTGTTTAAATGCATTTCGAAAAAATGTTTACGACGATTGATACGCATGTTGCGGGTGAAGCATTTAGGATTGTTGTTCAATCAACGATAAATCTGAGTGAACAAGAGATTAAATTGAATCATGATCTATTGCAGGGCAAATTTCAGTATGAGAAAGAGTTTTTATTAAACGAACCAAGAGGTCACCGAGGTATGAATGGGTGTATCGTCATTCCCTCCAAAGTTGCGGATTATGGACTGTTGTTTTTTAATCACGACAGCAAAATTCAATTTAAATATGGTGGTTTGGTAGCGTCCATAACTGCAATGCTTGAGACAGGTAATTTATTTCCAAACGAAAGTGAACAATATAAGGTAGAAACAGTTAATGGAATCTATACAGTTAAGGCTAAATTCGATAAGCAAGAAGTTACTACCGTCTATTTTGAAAGTGATCGATGTCATGTTGTTGAGAAAACACCGGAATATTGTTTAGTTGAAGTAGATGGTTCCCGTAAATACTTAGTCTTTGAATTACCTGATTCGTTATCGGAAATTAATCTCGAACAATTATCCTCCATTAATAGATGGGGAAGAAAAGCTACAGAAAGAACCACAAAGAAAGATCGCTTATTTGATGGCATTATTATATCTGAACCCATTAATGTTGCAACTAATGAGGTCCGCTCGGTTACTTTTGAAAAAGATGGTACCATTTTACGGTCACCTGGGATAGACAGTACGCTGGCAATATTTACAGCTCGATTAATTAAATCCGATCAACATGTTCAGCTTACAAATCGAAGCATTTTTGACAGTTTGGTAGCTGCTAAGTTGATACCTGAAACAGACCATCGTTTTTCCATTGAAACACAAGGATTTACAACTGGGATGCATCAATTTATTTATGATCAAACAGATCCCTTGAAAAGTGGATTCTTATTAAAGTAATACGTCCAATGAAAACGCTTTATAGGACAATAGTTCGATTTAAAAGGGGAGAGTGAGTGATGAGTACAGATAAGAGATTACCAACAATGGGAGAAGTATTATTTGTATTAATTAGTTTTGTGCTAATAATGTTCTTGTTTGTCGTGCAATTTGGTATTCCCATTCAATTAGCATTATTAACTACTTGGTTTATGATCATGTTAGTAGGACTCAAAATTGGTTACAACTATGCAGAAATGCAAAAAGGAATTTTGAAAGGAATCACTGATGGCCTGGAAGCTGTTTTGATATTGATTTGTGTTGGAGCATTGATTGGTACGTGGATAGCGGGGGGAATAGTTCCGACTATCATATACTATGGATTGTCCATTATAAATCCAAACATATTTTTATTAGCTGCTTTCGTTATTTGTGCAATCACTTCGATTGCAACAGGAACTTCTTTCGGATCTGCTGGTACTGCAGGTATTGCGATGATGGGAATTGGCATTAGTTTCGGCTTTCCGGTTGCACTAGTTGCGGGAGCTGTTATTTCCGGTTGTTATGTTGGTGACAAACTTTCACCTTTGTCAGATACAACTGTAATGACTGCTTCCTTATCAAAAGTTAATTTAATTGATCATATCAAATCAATGCTGTATGTCAGTACGCCAGCTTTTATAATTGCAGGAACGTTATTTTTAATAACAGGTTTCTTTTTCCATGACAGCAGTGGAAGTCTAACTCAAGCAGAGGAGACGATGACTTCATTAAGTGACTTTTTTAATATCGGATGGCATATGTTAATCCCAGCCGTTGTAGTAATTGTTTTACTTGCACTGAAAAAGCCTTCCATACCAGTTATTTTGTTTGGTGCGTTATTAGGTTCAATATGGGCCTTTTTATTTCAGGATGTAGCCTTACTAGATGCTGTTAATAGTTTATATTCTGGTAATTCAATAGAATCAGGAGTTGCGTTCATTGATAATCTATTGAACCGCGGAGGAATTGTTTTCATGCTTGATGTAATCGTGTTAATACTATTTGCTCTTGGTGTGGGCGGTCTAATGGAGAAAATAGGCATTTTAAGGGTGATTTGTGTCAAAATGCTGGCGTGGGCTAATAATGCTGGAAAAACTACTTTAACTACATTACTTTCAGGGTTCTTTGGTAACTTTTTTGGAGGAGCAGCTTACGTTTCCATTATAACAGCTAGTAAAATTACCGAAGAAAACTATGATCGCTTAAACATTGATCGTCGAGTGCTTTCTAGAAATACAGAAGCCGGCGGCACAGTAACCACGCCGATGGTACCATGGTCTGATGGTGGTGTCTTTATGGCCGCAACACTAGGAGTCTCCACAATGGCATATTTACCATTTTTATGGTTCAACTTTTTAGTTGTAGCAATATCTATCCTATACGGATTTACCAATACATTTATTTGGTATACAAAGCCAGGTGGTAAAGATGAAGAAAAGGCTAGCTAACTTAAAGAGGTTGTTCAAAAAGTCATCAAATGATAAACGGCGAATTTCTTCGTTGCGAAGTTTTTCCGGTCCTCACGTATTAAAAGCATACGTTCCGGTCCTCAAAATCTTCGCGCCTTGAACTTCTTGTTTCTAATTTGTCGACTTTTTGAACATGCACTTAAAATGAAAAAATAATAATGATAATTCAAGGAGGATAATAAAATGAAACAATTAGAAGGAGCTTTTCCGGTACTTATTACACCTATGAACGAAAATGGCGAAATTAATTGGGATGGATTAAAACAGAATATCGAACATTTTATCAATGAAAATGTTGCAGGGATTGTCGTTAATGGCAGTACAGGTGAATTTGTAAGTTTGACAAAGGAAGAACGTTATAAGGTGACCGAGGTAGCGGTTGAGCAGGTAAATGGTAGAATCCCTCTTGTTGTTGGTACTGCTGCTGAAACGACAGAAGATGCGATTACATTTACCAAACAAGCAGAAGATGCTGGAGCTGACGCCGCCTTGTTGATTAACTCGTATTACGCACATCCAAAAGACGAAGAAATTTACGAGCATTTTAAAGCAGCAGCGGAATCTGTAACGTTTCCAGTAATGATATATAACAATCCATTTACCTCAGGTGTAGATATTGGAACAAAGACGATTTTACAAGTTGCAAAGGATGTTGAGAATATTACACATATTAAAGAATCAAGTGGGGATATCACAAAGGTTCGTGATATTTCAAGACAAGGGAAAGGATATGTAAAAACATTTTGTGGTTCAGATGATATAGCACTTGAGTCGTTTTTAGTAGGTGCAACCGGCTGGATTTCTGTAGCGGGTAATGTGGCGCCAAAACTTGTTACAGATCTATACAACAGTGTAAAAGAAAACGATAGTGAAAAAGCTTGGGAGCTATATGATAGGATTCTTCCGCTTTGTAACTTTATCGAAGGATCAGGTAAGTTTGTGCAAATTGTGAAACGAGTAATGGATATACAAGGTTTGGCAGGGGGGCCGTCACGAAAACCTAGACTTCCATTAACAAAAGAAGAAGATACACAGCTACAGGGGATTTTAAATAACCTGTTTGCTCTAGAAAATTAAGGAGGTAATGCTGATGATTACATCACAAATCGAGTTAAAACCAAAAGTAAATGCTTTTTTAGACGGGAATAAAGAATTGTATATAAATGGTGAATTTGTACCTTCAGTTAACGGTGAGAAATTCGAAGTCTATAACCCTGCTACAGAGGAAATTCTTGCTGAGGTTAGTTCGGCCCATGAAGAAGATATCGATAAAGCAGTCAAAGCAGCAAGAAACGCGTTTGAAGAAGGAGAATGGCCTAAGCTAAGTACAGCAGAACGTTCGCATCTTATTTATAAACTAGCTGATCTAATTGACCAAAATAGAGAAGAGCTTGCGCAACTAGAAGCCTTAGATAATGGAAAACCATATTCCGTTGCCTTGGAGGATGATATTGATGGTACTGCAGAACACTTTCGTTATTATGCAGGTTGGGCTACAAAAGTACTTGGGCAAACGGTACCGATTTCTCCAGATTACTTAAATTATACGGTACATGAACCTGTTGGTGTAGTTGGCCAAATTATTCCTTGGAACTTCCCTTTGTCCATGGCATCCTGGAAGCTTGGAGCGGCACTTGCTACTGGTTGTACAATCGTATTGAAACCAGCAGAGCAAACACCTCTTTCTTTGCTTTATGCAGCAAAGCTATTTAAGGAAGCAGGTTTTCCTGATGGGGTTGTTAACTTTGTCCCAGGATTTGGAGATACGGCTGGTGCAGCAATCGTTGATCATGATGACATTGATAAACTAGCTTTTACTGGTTCGACAGCGGTAGGTAAGTCTATTATGCGAAAAGCAGCTGATAGTGTGAAGCATGTAACCCTTGAACTTGGAGGGAAATCACCTAATATTATTCTAGAAGATGCTGACATTGAGAAAGCTATCGAGGGCGCATTTGATGGAATTATGTATAACCATGGTCAAAATTGCAGTGCGGGTTCGCGTGTTTATGTTCACCGCAAACATTATGACCGAGTGGTGGATGAATTGGCTAAACGTGCAAAAGAAGTGAAACTAGGAAATGGAATGAATCCGGATACTGACATGGGACCACTTGTATCAAAGAAACAGTTTGATAGAGTTTATGGATATATTGAAAAAGGAATTGAAGAAGGTGCAAAACTAGTAGCAGGGGGAGAAAGACCATTTGATAAAGGGTATTTTATTACCCCAACTGTGTTTGCTGATGTAGAAGATAATATGACTATTGCCCGTGAAGAAATATTTGGCCCAGTTGTTACTGTATTTCCGTTTGACGCAACAGAAGAAGTTATTAGACGGGCGAATGATAGTTTGTACGGCTTAGCCGCAGCAGTCTGGACGGAAAATATAAAAACGGGTCATAAAGTAGCGCATCGTTTGAAAGCTGGAACCGTGTGGATTAATGATTATAACTTGGAAAATCCTGCAGCAGCATTTGGTGGTTATAAACAATCAGGGATCGGACGTGAGATGGGGAGCTACGCATTAGACAATTATACAGAAGTGAAAAGTATATGGGTGAATTTACAGTAAAATAGGAATGGCAGCCCTTTATGGGGGCAGCTGAGCTATTTTGCCAAAGTTAATTAAATGCTTTTTTGAGCTTAGAATTCTACTAAAAACTTTGTTCTTTTAGAAAAGGAATCGGATTAATTTCCGATTCCTTTTTCTGGTTTTTGGAGTGTCTGGCAAGGTCGAACTAAAAAATACTTACCATAATCCATGGTGCAGCATACAGGGTCATAAACTGTACGCCATAGTTAATCCCCCAGCGGTGAAGGATTCCTGCCACTAGGCTAACAAGAAAGACGCCAGCAACGTTAATCCATCCTGCATCCATATAAGCAAGCATCAGTACTAGGCCAAAAAAGAGTCCCAACATTGCTTCATGTGGTATCCATTTAAAAACGAATGCACATATTTGCTGAGAATATTTAATCGTAATAAAAAATGTTATTCCAAGTGCTACCACTGCACCGATGATTGTTGCCCAAACAAAATCTGACATTGAAAGTAAATGGTGCATGTTGTGTTCTAATGTGTAAACGGGCGGTGCGTTGAATAAAGCATTTGCTGGGCCAATTGCCATTGGTGATAAAGGGATTCCTAAAGCAATTAACGGTATTAATGTACCTGAAATATAAGCGGCATTTGTTAAGGCGTCCATACTAGAAATAGCGCGACATGCTTTTTTAATCGGATCCTTTATTCTACTTGATAAAGTTTCACCAAGGAAGATGGTCATTCCAACAGGACTCATAAAGAAAGTGATAGAACCTAGTAATGATGCAAAAGCACTTGTTCCAACTTCTTTTCCATCAAGTATTTTAAAAGGATTCGGAAACCCTTTTATATTTGTCGATTTATTAATCGTAATTGCCTTTTTACCAAAACGTTCCATATTGTCTCGTTTATCCTTATTTTGTAATTCAAATAACGTTAATATGACAGGACCAATTGTAATACCTAGAAAGAATGATACAAATACAGTTTTATCATCTGGAATTGCGTCAATTCCCCAATAGAGGTGGCGAAGTGCTTGAATTAATATAGCAAAAGGAAGAATGGATGCTAAAGCTAACCATTTATTTTTACACATTAAGGCTAGGAATATCGCACCTATAAAAAAGATCGGTTCCGCGTATTTTATAATAACATCAGCTAAAGGTACCAATATACTTGCAAGGATTAGACTAACCGGAACAGAGACTAATGTTCCAATTACAGAACCGGATGCCATCTTTCGTATGCTAAGATCTGGTACTCCAAGTTTTTTTAGCGTAATGCCATGTTCTACCATCGGGGCAGCCATTACACCACCAGGAATACCTGCAACAGCAACAGGTATGGAATCTGTTAATTTTTTAGCAACGATTGCAGATATGAAAAAGGATAGGATGACAATTGCGGGCAATCCAGTTAAAACTAATACAAGAGTTACAGGAGCTAAAACTGCAGTCTCATCTGTGCCAGGTGCAACACCAATTAGCGTGTAGACAACCGCGCCTATAACGGATCCTAGAATCATTTCAAGAATTAAAACGACATCCATTACTCATCCTCCTCTTCAATATAATGAAATGTTCTCTTTGGCTTGATGATAATGCTGCAAGTAACGAAACCGATAATTGCTCCAACAAGTCCAAAAAATAATGGTTTTGGTGGTTCATTTGGCGCTAGTAGATAACCCCCCAATGTGGTTACGGTACAAATAACCAATGACAGGACCAAATCTTTAATATTCACGACATCTTCCCAAACTGCAACATTCGTTTTTGAATCCGTTTGTTCATCGATAGAATTGTGTCCCTCTTGAACACTCATGACTAGTTCCTCCCTCCCTGATTTAATAGCTCAATTGCTCTATCAATCCTGACATTATCTTCCTCGATGAGTTGCTTTGCTATTTTGTCTATGTTTGTCCCTTTTGCTCCAGCCATATGTGCAATGTTTTTTGCATGAAGTTTCATATGTCCTTTTTGTACTCCATCCGTTGCTAATGCTTTAAGGGCAGTTAAGTTTTGTGCTAAACCTACTGAGGCTATAATCTGGAC
The DNA here is from genome assembly GCF_002224365.1 of Virgibacillus necropolis. Taxonomy (GTDB): domain Bacteria; phylum Bacillota; class Bacilli; order Bacillales; family Amphibacillaceae; genus Virgibacillus_F; species Virgibacillus_F necropolis. The sequence goes on from NZ_CP022437.1 coordinate 1,271,634, forward strand.
AAGGTCATTAGCGGTTTTAATATTCATCATATTTAAATTGCTTTTAGCCTTAGGATGAATGGATGTAGCTCCACCAATAATTCCTACGACCAGTGGTAATTCCAATGTACCTACTAAATCACCTTCCTGATTTTTTTCCCAAGTAGTAAGTGACGTATACTGTCCTGACCTTGCAGCATAAGCGTGCGCACCAGCTTCAACTGCTCGTGTATCGTTACCGGTTGCCAATACGACCGCGCTGATTCCATTCATGATACCTTTATTATGTGTTGCTGCACGGTAAGGATCTACAGTTGCAAAACGGTATGCACTAATAACCCCGTCAATTGTTTCATCGGATAAAACCTCTTTTTTTATAGTGCAACGAGCTCTAGCAAGACGTTTGTCCGCAAGGTTTGATATAATCCTAAGATATGCTTTTCCGCCTGTTGTATCTTCCAGGATAGGAGCAATTTTTTCGGCCATTGAGTTAACAGCATTAGCTCCCATTGCATCCAATGTATTAACAAGTAGATGAACGACTATCATACTCATATCCTCGAACACTCTGACCTCAATACTTTCAGGTCCACCACCAAGGTTTACTAGTGTTGGATCCTGTATAGCGGCCGCTTCTAAAATTTCCTGCTCGTGTTCATGAATCTTCATTTTTGCTCCAAACACATCTTTAATTCCGGTTAATTGAATTTGAGAGAAAAGTCTGGATCCAGTGGTGGTAACTGTAAAACCGCCTGTTGGTCGGGTGAGCTTAGCCCCGTTGCTAGCCGCAGCTATAACGGAAGATTCTTCTATTGCCATGGGAATAAAAATATCTTTGTTATTAACAATAAAATTCGTTGCTATACCAAGCGGAATTTCCATGACACCAATTGAATTTTCGATTAATAAATTAGCAATTTCCTGACCCAATGAACCAAAGTCGTTGTATAAATTTGCTTCTTCCTCTGATAAACTCGTCTCATTTTTCACCTTGGATAAACGTTCTCGTTGCGACTGATGATAGAACTTCGTAGTTTTAGAATTCATAAGATACCTCCTAGTTTATTAGGTTTAGACATATTATCTGAGCTTGGACATTTTTAACCTCTTAAAAACTATAATATTATTTAAAATAGAAATTTATGAAAGGGGAACGGTATTTCATTAATTTGCATATATCGAAAATACTGTTTTATTAAAGAAAAATGTCCATCATTTTGAGCGTGAAAATGGATTTAATAGCCACCATTTATCGTAATGGTAATAACGTATATGAATAAAACGAACTGTATTAGACAAAATGTATTTAAATTGGATTTTTAATGTAAATCACAATGTTGTACATCAACTGTTCATTAGTTTGCGATGAAAACGCATTCATCGTGCGGTTATGTGGTGTTACAATAACTAGTGAAGGAGCGATTACGAGTGTCACTTAATGATCGAAGTAAAAAAATCTTGGATGAACTAGTTAGTAATCCGAGCATTACAAGTACGGCTTTGGAAAAAAAGTATAATGTAACTCGTAGACAGCTTGGTTATAGTTTCAATAAGATAAATGATTGGCTCATGAGCAAGAACCTTCCAGTAATAGAAAGAACAAGACAAGGTCATTTTATCATTAATCAATCCGTTTTCACTCGCCTTAACGGTGAAGAAAAAAGTGTTCCCGTTGATACAAGTCTTCTTTCTGAGAATCAACGTGTCCATCTGATTATCATGATGTTATTAAGTTATAAAGAGGAGCTATCACTTAGTCATTTTACAATCGAATTGGATGTTAGTAAAAATACTGTTCTTAGTGATTTGAAACAAGTACAGAATTATTTAAGTGATTATGATTTGATTATTCGATATTCGAGAAAGTCTGGATATTTAATAGAAGGTAAGGAGTTCCAAGTTAGAAAGTTACTTATTCATGTAACTTATCAATTGTTACAGATGAATAATGGTAAAAACAGAATAAAAGAATTGACAAGTATACAACGAGAAAATGTAAACGAATTTACTAAACGAATTGAAAAGGTTGAGAATAAATTAAATCTGAAGTTCACGGATGAAAAAATGGAAACGATGCCTTACGTTCTTATCTTACTTCTACGCAGGATAGAAAAAGGAAATGAAATAGATTCGTTTTCTATTGAATACGAGGAATTATCCGATACAAAAGAATATCTAGCAACTGAGGAAATTTTATATGACTTTAAGGAAATACCAGTCGCTGAGCGTTTATTTATTACATTGCATTTGTTGACCACAAATGTGTACTCATCAGAGTTTTTAATAGAAGAATCTATCCCAAACTTAGTTCCAGCAACCGATAATATGTTGCGTCTGTTTGAGAAAAGTGCGTGTATTTATTTGCAAGATCGTGAACTGTTAATGGACAAACTTCTGCAACATATTAAACCTGCCTATTATCGTATTAAATATCAGCTTACAGGAACAGTTACAATTCAAGATTCTTTAAGTAAAGAGTTCAAGGAATTACATCATTTAGTAAAAAGATCGATTGGACCGCTTGTAGATTTAATCGGAAATGAAATTCCTGAAAGTGAAACGACCTATATCACGATGCTAATCGGTGGATGGATGACCAGGCAGGGTGACAGCATCGACAAAAAGGTAAAGGCAATTGTCGTTTGTCCCCAAGGCGTATCGGTTTCCAAATTAATGTTTAACGAATTAAGGGAGTTATTTCCAGAGTTTATATTTCTAGATTCATTATCTGTCCGTGAGTTTCTGAGTTACAAATTAGAATACGATATCGTATTTTCCCCGACCTTCTTGGAAACGGAAAAAACGTTATTTATTTCGAGAGCATTTCTTGGACGTGAAGAAAAGTATCGCCTGCGAAAACAAGTGATGCTCGAGTTACATGGATATATTCCAAATGACATTAATGTTACTCATTTAATCGATATCATAAATAACTATGCAGTAATAGAAAATAAAAAGGCTTTAACAGAAGAACTGCACATGTACATTAATCGAGATGAAGCCTCGTCTGTAAAACAGGATGTTGACCTAAAGGATATTAATTTAGATGAATTAATTACACAACAGAATATAACAGTAAGAAGTTCTGTTAAAACCTGGGACGAAGCAATTCGGGTAAGTGCCCAGCCATTAGTTGAAAGCGGCAAAATTAATCCAGAATATGTGGAAGCAATGATTAATCAGTATGACAAGGATCCATATATCGTTATTGGGCCTAATATAGCAATCCCACATGCAGCTCCTGAAGAAGGTGTTAATGAAGTCGGCATGAGTTTGCTGCGATTGAAAGAAGGAATTAATTTTACAGCTGATTACAGCATTAATTTGGTAATTGTTATTGCCGCAGTAGACAAGCAACAGCATATCCATGCCTTAATGCAGCTAATGAAGCTTTCCGGTTCTGAGAAGGATCGAAATCGTATGATTAATGCTGATTCAATTAAGGAAATTCATAACATTATACAATCATATTCCATTGATTGAGTGAGCAACAACTAAGAAAAGGATAATGAGGTGTTGAAAATGAGCGAATTATTTTTTGATGAATCTATCATTCTATTGGATGTAGATGGACATACGAAAGAAGAAGTGTTAACAGCAATGGGTAACAACTTAGTTGAAAAAAATCTTGTGAAGGAAAGCTTTATTCCTGCAATTATTGCTAGAGAAGGTGAATTTGCAACAGGTCTACCAACAGCAGGAGTTTCTGTAGCAATTCCACATACAGATGTTGAACATGTAAAAAGAAAGACAATTAGTATAGCAGTCTTAGAGAATGCTGTTGATTTCGGTGTTATGGGCGATGATAGTGAAACGACACCTGTAAGAATCGTTTTTATGCTAGCGATGGATGAAGCACATTCGCAGCTGTCCTTATTGCAAAAATTGATGCAGGTGTTCCAAAACCCAGATACATTGAAGTACTTAGTAAGTGAAAAAGATAAAACTAGTATCAAAAATTTATTAGAAGATAAATTAGACTTTGTTGCACTTGAAGGAGGTGAGTAAGAATGAAAAAGAAACAAGTATTGGTCGCATGTGGTGCAGGTATTGCAACATCAACGGTTGTAAATGGTGCTATTGAAGAAATGGCTAAAGAACATAACCTTAAATTAGATTTAGTTCAAATCAAGATTACGGAAGTAGGCGGTTATGTAGATACAGCTGATTTACTCGTAACTACTGCAATGACAAAGAAAGAATATCCATTCCCAGTAATTAACGCACGCTCATTCCTAACAGGTATTGGAACCGAAGATACGAAAAAACAAATCTTGGAAGAGCTTCAAAAATAAAAGGTTAATTAATCAGGATCTCGATTTCTGTTAGTACCAGAAATCGAGGTTTACTACTAAAATGCGAGGTGACAAAACATGCAAGGATTTGTTGATTTCATACAAGGATTTTTGGATTTAGGGGCAACAGTAATCCTACCAGTTGCAATATTTTTATTGGGATTATTTTTTGGTCAAAAACCAGGTAAAGCATTTCGTTCTGGTTTAACAATTGGGGTTGCTTTTGTTGGTATTTTCTTAGTTATCGATTTGCTTGTTAATAACTTAGGACCTGCTGCGCAAGGCATGGTTGAACGATTAGGCGTAGAACTGACTGTTATTGACGTGGGTTGGCCTGCGACATCATCTATTGCTTGGGCATCCGTGGTAGCAGCATTTATCATTCCTCTTGGTCTAGTAGTAAACGTTGTTATGCTTCTTACAAAAACAACGAAAACAATGAACGTGGATATTTGGAACTTCTGGCATTATACGTTCATGGCTGCAATGGTCTATGCAATCTCAGACAGCATTATCCAAGGTTTAATCGCAGCGGTATTGTTCCAGATAGTTTGTCTTAAAGTCGCTGACTGGACAGCACCCATGGTTAGTGAATTCTATGAATTACCAGGTGTTTCCATCGCAACTGGTAGTACTATTTCCTATGCGCCTGGTATTTTCTTGGTAAAAGGACTGCAAAAAATTCCTGGTGTTAAGAACTGGAGTGCAGATCCAGATACAATTCAAAAACGATTTGGTATTTTTGGAGAATCCATATTTATTGGACTATTCTTAGGTGCTGCAATCGGTGCATTGGCAGGATACAATGCTGGTGAAATAATCGAAATCGGGATGGCGATGGCCGCTGTTATGGTATTGATGCCACGTATGGTTAAGATCCTGATGGAAGGTTTAATGCCTGTATCAGAATCTGCACGTGAATGGTTAAACAAACGGTTCGGTGATAGAGAAATTTATATTGGACTTGATGCAGCAGTTGCACTCGGACATCCAGCTGTAATTTCAACAGCGCTAATCCTTGTTCCGATCACAGTAGTAATGGCCGTAATTTTGCCAGGTAACGCTGTATTGCCGTTTGGGGACTTGGCGACGATTCCGTTTATTGTCGCATTTATCGTAGGTGCTGCTCGAGGTAATATTGTTCATTCGGTAATTGTTGGTGCGATTATGATTGCTATATCACTATATATCGCAACAGATGTTGCACCAATATTCACTGAAATGGCTACAAATGCTAATTTCGAGATGCCAGAAGGTTCAGCTAAAATTTCTAGTATTGACCAGGGTGGTAATATCGTTAACTGGTTAATCTTCAAATTGTTTAGCCTATTTAATTAAACAGGCGCTGTAGCTAGACAATAAACGGTAAGGAGGAGTTCAAATGAAAGCGTTAGTAAAAACAGAACTCGGATTTGGTAATTTAGAAATTCAAGATAAAAAAGAACCGCAAGCCGGTAAAAACCAAGTGAAAATTGAAGTGAAATATGCAGGTATCTGCGGATCCGATATTCATACCTATGAAGGCCATTACAAGGTGGGAGTACCTGTTACATTAGGACATGAATTTTCTGGTGAGGTGGTGGAAGTCGGTGAAGGTGTTACGGAATTTAAACCTGGTGACCGTGTTACATCAGAAACTACTTTCTATATTTGCGGGGATTGTGACTATTGTAAAGCTGGCGACTACAACTTATGTAATCATCGAAAGGGACTAGGAACACAGCAGGATGGAGGCTTCACCAAATATTTAATCGCACGTAAGGGAAGTGTCCATAAGCTCCCGGAAAATGTGGATTATCAATCAGCGGCAATGACAGAACCATTAGCATGTACACATCATGCTGTGTCCAAAACAGAAATTAACCAAGGCGACATTGTTGTTGTTATTGGTCCAGGCCCAATTGGATTATTTACTGCACAGGTTGCTAAAAGCCGAGGTGCTATCGTTCTAATTACTGGTTTAACCAATGACAAGGTACGTTTGGATAAGGCAAAAGAATTAGGTATCGACTATGCAGTTGATACTCAAAAACAAGATATTAAGGAACTTGTTAATAGCTTAACAAACGGATATGGTGCAGATGTTGTATTTGAGTGTTCTGGTGCGGTTCCTGCAGCAAAACAAGGACTTGACTTATTACGTAAAAAAGGACAATACGGTCAAGTTGGACTTTTTGCTCAACCAGAAATTCAATTCGATCTTGAAAAAATCATTCAAAAAGAAATTCGTGTTGTTGGAAGTAGAAGCCAAAAATCTGCAGACTGGGAACCATCGCTTGAATTAATGAATAATGGCAGTGTAAATGCCAAAGCAATGGTAACGCACGAATTTGATATTGCAGAGTGGGACGCGGCATACCAGGCAATTAAGAGTGGGGAAGCAATTAAGGTACTATTAACTCCAGTAGAATAAAACTTTTCGAAATGAGGCGATGCTAAGTGGATAAACAAGATTTGATCAATATAATTGACTATACATTTTTGAAACCAACAGCAAGCAAGGAGGATATTACTACTTTTTGTAACGAAACGATTGAACATGGATTTAAGACTGTTTTCGTAAATCCATACTATGTTTCCTATGCACACAGTCTATTGTCACCTCATAACATTAAGGTCGGAGTACCAATTGGTTTCTCACTTGGTGGGGCAACCACCCATACAAAAGTGGAAGAAACGAAAGAATCGATTAGAAACGGTGCGGAAGAAATCGACATGCTCATTAATTTAGGTGCATTGAAATCAAAAGAATTTGATGTTGTAAGAAACGATATTAGTGAAGTTGTAAAAGCCTCTGAAGGTCTACTTGTAAAGGTTATCATTGAAACGGCATTATTAACAAAAGAAGAAAAGATTACTGCTGCTAATTTGATTGTCGAAGCTGGAGCTGATTTTGTAAAGACGGCTACAGGATTTAACGGCGGCGGAGCTACTGCAAGTGACGTTCAGTTATTACGTTCGGTTGTTGGAAAAGGCTTTGGTGTGAAGGCTGCAGGAGGCGTTCGCAATTACGAAGATGCATTAACTATTGTTAAAGCTGGTGCAAATCGTATTGGCGCGAGTGGTGCTATCGCAATTATTTCCGGTGAAACTTCAAATGCTTCTTACTAGATTAATAGAATAATGAACGATTAAATGAAATAGCTTAATCGTTAAAAAAGTGAGGGTGAAAAAAATGGTAAATACACTATTGGATTTTATGCTGGGCCCCTTTGAAGTAATAGGTGATTTTTATTTTGAGTATCAAGTCATTTTTAACACACTTATCGTTGGATTCGCCTTATATAAACTAATTTTTAACAAAAAGAAATCAGACTCTAATGGATCGGCTAGCTAATCTATAACAATCAACTAGGCTATAGAAGGGGTGATTAGGTGAGATCCCTAAATCTTTATGGAAAACAGGATATACGTTTTGAAGAATCATCTGAACCTGTCATCGAAAATGCAAATGATGTAATTATCAAGGTGAAAGCTGTTGGTATTTGTGGTTCAGATATATCCAGATATAATAAACTTGGACCTTACGTAGAAGGAATGACTTTTGGTCATGAATTCGCAGGAGAAGTAGTAAGGGTTGGATCAGAAGTAGATGGAATTAAAGTAGGGGACCGAGTGGCTGGATGTCCAACTTTTTATTGTGGTAGATGCGCAAGCTGTCAAAAAGGTGAACTATCACGCTGTGAAGAACTCACTGTTATAGGTGCTAGACACCCTGGTGCATATGCAGAATATGTGAAATTACCAGCTGAAAACGTTATTCCACTTCCGGAAACGGTTGATTATGATACGGCAGCAATGGTTGAACCATCAGCAGTTGTGGTTCATGGCTTTTACCGTACAAGTATGCAACCAGGTGCAGAAGTCGCTGTAATGGGTTGCGGTAATATTGGATTACTGGCAATTCAATGGGCAAAAATTTTTGGGGCGAAAAAGGTTTATGCAATTGATATAGATGATTCCAAGCTTGAAATTGCGAAAGAAGTAGGGGCAGACGTGTTAATAAATTCATTGGAATTCCCTGCTCATGAACAGATTTTAACGCACACGGATGGTAAGGGTGTTGATGTTGCTATCGAATCAGCTGGATCACCAGTTACATCCGCTCAGGTATTTGCATTGCCTAAAAAGGGCGGGGAAGTTGTATTCATGGGTATCCCGTATGCAGATATCACTATTGAACGATTCTATTTTGAAAAAATTGTGCGCAACGAACTAACTGTATTAGGATCATGGAACGCTATTTCTTCCCCATTCCCCGGAAAAGAATGGAGTACGACTATCCACTATATGAGTACAGGCCAATTAAATGTTAAACCAATTATTACCCACCGATTGCATTTGGCTGAAGGCCCTGAGACTTTCGACAATATAATAAGTAGAAAAGGTTCCTACGGGAAGGTTCTCTTTTACCCCGAGTTAGGATAAAAGAGTATAGTGAGAAGCGTCCATGTCGGGCGCTTTTTTTGATACCTTCCCACACCCAAACTACTTATATCACATTAGTGTTACCTTTCCATTTAGCCAAAAACTCTGCTATCCTATAATAAAACTACGGAAAAGAGGAAAATACTCGTGTCACTAGATTACCAAAGCTCCATACCTCTACATATTCAATTGAAAATTATTATAGAAAAACAAGTAGCGGGAGGAATTTTTACTGACCAGCTTCCAAGTGAGCGGCAATTTATGGAGGAATATACTACGAGTCGCAGTACAGTTAGGGAGGCTATTAACCTTTTAGTCCGGGAAGGAATTCTTGAAAAAAGGCATGGAAAGGGCACATTCGTTTCATTGAAGCCTATTCATGATTGGCTTGGAAATTTAAGCAGTACAACAGAGACCATTCTCCAGATGGGAAAGAAACCTGGTGCAAAATTAATCACCCATTATAAAACTACCGCACCCACCTATATTCAAGAATGTACAGGCTTTACGGAAGCTTATTTTATTAAACGAGTTCGTTATGCTGATGATATTCCGATTGGAGTGGAGCATCATTATTATCCCGTAACTTTAGGAAAGAAATTAATCGAATATGATCTGGAAAATGCTACATTATATGATTTGGTTGAGAATGAACTGGGTATCCAATTTGCAGAGGCTAATCAGACAATTAGTAGCGGTCAATTGCTGCGTGAAGATGAGGAATATGTAATCGTGCCACCTGGATCTCATGCGATAAAAGCAGAGCGAATTATCAAAGATCAAACAGGACAAATCATTGAATTAGAGCAAGCGTTTTACCGAAGCGATATGTATACATTTAAAATAAACCTATCGCGAAAATTCGGCTGAATCAACATAATGTGTTATTCATAACTTTTTTAAATAAAACATATTATGATTTTGTATATCTGAATTTAATAAATATATTGAAAACAACTCTTGCATTGTCTATACTGGAATTACCGCAACTTAACTGGTACGGACGTCACGATGTTTTAATGCGGTTGTGTGGTATCTATTTTGTTTAGGGAGTGGTGCTAATGGTAATTGGTGTTCCTCGGGAAATAAAAAACAATGAACGACGGGTAAGGCTTACTCCATCAGGTATTACGGCTTTTGTAAACGCTGGGCATAAGGTTTTAGTTGAGGGTTTAGTAAGAAATGAAAGCGGTTTCCATAATTACTAGTGCAAACAACATGTCTTTCAACCCATTAACAATTGTTTTAGGTAATCAAGTTTCTGCTTATTAGGCTTTACAGTTTTACAATCATTTACGAAATGGAATGGAGGCCAAAATGATGAAAACGGAAGCGAATATAGGAAATGTAGTAGAAAAAACAACATCCCGCTTATGGAATGCAATGCATCGGTTTAATCCAGATGCAGAACAAGTGGTAGCATCCTCAGGAGAGGGATCATGGTTTACTGACGAATCCGGTAATCGGTTTCTTGATGGCGTATCAGGCTTGTGGTGTTTGAATCTGGGACATGGTCAACAGGAAATTATTGATGCAGCAGCAGAACAAATGAAAAAACTTTCTTATTCTCCTTTAACGATGAATCATGAGCCTGCAGTTAAACTTGCGGGTAAAATAAGTGAGCTACTAGGAGCAAACTATCAAACTTTCTTTTCAAATAGTGGCTCGGAAGCGAATGAAACAGCTTTTAAAATTGTCAGGCAGTATCATAACCAAACGGGGAACCCTGGTAAATTCAAGTTTATTTCCCGTTATCGTGCCTACCATGGTTCAACACTTGGTGCGTTAAGCGCAACTGCACAAGCAAATCGGCGAGTTAAATATGATCCAGGTGTTCCAGGATTTTTGCATGTATATCCACCATACAGCTATCGGTCGATTTTTGGCGGTGAACCTGAGGAATCTGATTTAAAGGCTGCTCAATTACTCGAAGAAATGATTAATTGGGAAGGCGAGGAAACAGTCGCTGCCTTTATTATGGAGCCGTTCATATCGGGTGGCGGGGTGATTATTCCATCGCCAAAATACATTCAGCGTGTGGAGGAAATATGTAAAAAGTATAATGTGCTGCTGATTATGGATGAGGTTGTTTCTGGTTACGGTAGAACAGGAGAAATGTTTGGCTTTAAGCATGCAGAAGGGGTACAGCCTGATATTGTAACAATGGCTAAAGGATTGACGAGTGGTTATTTACCACTCGGTGCCACCGCGGTTAAATCTGAAATTTATGAGGCTTTTAAAGAAGCTGGAAAAGATAATCATTTTCGTCATGTATCAACATATGGAGGTCATCCTGCAGCGTGTGCGGTAGCCCTTAAAAATATTGAGATTATCGAAAGGGAAAATATTGTTGATAGAGTGCGGGAACTCGGTAAATCCAAATTAGGTAAACTTCATCAGTTAATCGATCATGAAAATGTTGGTGAAGTTCGACAAGTCGGATTCTTACTAGGGCTGGAGATGGTAACAACTAAACAATCCAAAGTTCCACTTGACGACGCGAAGATGGCTGAAATAATCGGTGCTTGTAAGAAAAAAGGACTAATTATCGGTAAAAACGGTGACACTGTACCGGGGCAAAACAACGTCATTATTGTAGCACCACCGTTGACTAGTACGGAAGATGATTTGGATTTCCTTGTTGAAACAGTAGATTCAGTGATACGTAGTTTGTAGCAAGCAATGCTTTTAATTTGGAGGGAATTTTAGGGGGGATAGGCATGAATTATGAGAGGTTAAAAACGTTTATTGCTGTCGCTGAAAAAAAGAGCTTTTCAGATGCTGCAAAAATATTATATGTTACCCAGCCTACGATTACCTCTCAGGTTAAAGCATTAGAAGAAGAATTGAATACTAAATTATTTGAACGAACTACTAAGAAAGTAGAGATGACTGAGTCAGCAGTCATTTTATATAAATACGCTAGGGAAATTATTCGATTAAGTGATTCTGCACAAAAAGAAATACTGAAAATCGAGGACATCATGCATGGCGATTTAAGTATGGGGTGCAGTCTCACGATTGGGGAATACATTCTCCCTTTGTATTTAAAGAAATTCAAGGATTTGTATCCGTTGATTCGAATGAATGTGGATATTTCCAATTCAAATAAAATCGTGGCCAATCTTAAAGATCAGTTAATCGATGTTGGATTAATTGAAACACCTATAGATGATCCGCAAATTATAGTTGAACCTTTTCTTGCGGATGAGTTAATTTTAATTGCTGCACCAAACTATTTTTCATCTAATGAAATAAAACTGTCTATGGATCAGTTGAAACATACGCCCCTTATTATGCGAGAAAAAGGTTCCGGTACCCGAGCGGTGGTAGAAGAGTATTTGAACCAGGCGGGTATGCCAATTGATGAGTTGAACGTAGTAATGGAACTTGGTAGCACGGAGGCGATCAAAGCTACAGTTGAATCCGGTTTAGGAGTCTCTATTATTTCAAAAAATGCGATTATAAAAGAAGAGCAGCTGCAATTATTGACAGCTTTTCCGATACAGGGAATATCTTTTTATCGTTATTTCTATATTGCCTTTCGAAAAGAACAGATTTTAAAATCAACAACAGAATTATTTATTGAAGAGTTAAGAAAAATGACATGTGGGGACAGTCCCCCGCCACTCTATCGCGTCACCACTTTAGTGTAGTGGGGGACTGTCCCCACTTTAAATTTAAGGAGGAATTTTAAATGGCAAAGCAACAAGCAGAAGTAAAAGAAGCAATATCCCAAAAGGTGAAAATGACACCAAGTGAAGCAATTGTGGAAACATTAGTCGCGGAAAATATAAAGGAAGTCTATGGTATAGTCGGCTCTGCCTTTATGGATATGCTTGATTTATTCCCAACTGCAGGAATCCGGTTTTTGCCAGTTCGCCATGAACAAAGTGCGGGACATATGGCAGATGCATATACACGCGTTTCTGGTGTGGCAGGCGTTATCATTGGGCAGAATGGGCCGGGGATTACGAATATGGTAACATCGGTCGCTGCAGCGAATCAGGCACATACGCCGATGGTTGTTATATCGCCATCAGCAGGGACTCCTACCATTGGATGGGATGGATTTCAGGAAGCGAACCAAGTATCTATTTTTGAAGATATTACAAAAGAAACGGTACGCGTAACACATAAAAGCCGAGTAGCAGACTGTTTACGAACCGCCTTCCGTATTGCATATGCTGAGCGTGGGCCTGTATTGTACGATATACCACGTGATCTATTTTATGGAGAGTTAGAGGACCAAATTCTAAAGCCAAATCAGTATCGTGTAGATGCAAGAGGAAGCGGTGATCCAGCATCGATTGAGAAAGCTGTAGAACTCCTAAAAGACGCAGAATACCCTGTTATCATCTCCGGTCGTGGAGCAGTCGATGCGGATGGCGTTAATACAGTTGGTAAAATAGCTGAGCATTTAACAGCACCTGTTGCCGTATCTTATATGCATAATGATGCTTTTCCTGCTGATCATCCGCTTGCAGTTGGCCCAATCGGGTACATGGGATCGAAAGCAGCGATGCACACATTGAAAAAGGCGGATGTTGTATTAGCGATTGGTACACGATTATCTGTTTTCGGAACGTTGCCATGCTATGACATCGATTATTTTCCAAAAAACGCTAAGATCATTCAAGTAGACATTAACCCGCGTCAAATTGGGAGAACACATCCGGTTGAAGTAGGATTGATTGGAGATGCAAAAGCAACGAGTGATGAAATATATAAGCAATTACAAGTGGCATTACCTTCCACGGAGCGAAAGTCAAATCGTCTGGAAGAATTGAGTAAAGTGAAAGAGGATTGGGAACAAGAATTGGTCGATTTAGCTATGGAAGATGGAAGTCCAATTAACCCACGTCGTGCATTACTAGAACTAACGAAAGCGTTACCAGAAAACACGATCATTTCATCCGATATTGGAAACGTTTCGTCAACTGCTAACGCATACTTGAAGTTCAATCAAACAAAACGTCATATTGCCGCTTTAACATTTGGTAATACTGGATTTGCTTATCCAGCAGCACTTGGTGCCCAGCTAGCAGAACCGAATTCACCGGTTGTAGCTATCGTCGGTGATGGTGCATGGGGCATGAGCTTGCATGAAGTAAGTACAGCAGTTGAGCAAAACATTCCTGTTATCGCTTGTGTATTTAATAATAAATCATGGGCAGCAGAAAAGAAAAATCAAGTAGATTATTATGACAACCGCTTTATTGGTTCCGATATCGAAGCTCCTGATTTCGCTGAAGTAGCTAAGTCGATGGGTGCACTTGGATATACAATTGATAAACCAGAAGACATTGCTCCTGTTATAAAAGAAGTTTTGGATAAGAGACAGCCAGCTGTTCTCAACATTTATGTAGATGGTACGCAACTTGCGCCACCATTCCGCAGAGACGCATTGCAAATGCCTACACGGTTCTTAGATAAATACAAACATTTAGATCATGGGGTTTGGGGCAAGTAATTAATGAAATAGAAATATAATCTCCGTACTGGAGTTAACCAGTGCGGAGATTTTTCTTTTACAACTTTCTATGTGAGTGTCAGTTTTAATACCCCACATTTCTCTAATCTACTTCCAAAGTAAAGCTATAAAAAGCATCTCCGTTAGTATATGTTCCGATCCTGGTTATCTATCCACCACGCTCCGTAAGCATAGTAATAGACGCTCTTTTTATAGGTGCCGTAAACTGACTCTGACTATCTTTGAGCATGATCTCCGTTTCTTTTCCCCCACTTATCTGCGTTACATGTACTTGATTTGGTTTTGCTTGGTGATCAATGATGAATGTTATAATTTCATTAGGGTTTACTTTGAGTATTAATACATGTACCGCTCCAACAACAGGTGCCTAGTGTGGCTATATACTTCTTCAACAATCTTAATAGATGCATTAGGCAGCTTATCCCACTCAACCTGTTTTGGGCACACCCCATTATAATTAGAAAAAGAAATGATAGTAATAAAGCGGTCATATATTTTTTTAAGTAATTTCCCCCTTTTTAATTTAGGAAATATATTTATTACAGTATTAAACAAGACTCTCAAATAAATGTCAATTAAATGGTCTTGTTATTTTTTGTTATCTTATTAGGGCGAGAAGAGCCCACTTCAAACACGTGAAGGTTTCTAAAACCGGTATTAAGTGGGAATGAATCGCCACTCCGAAGGAGGTTTTCGTTGAAATAGAACGTATATTCTGATATAATGAATATAATATAATAAGACAGGAGCATGACTTATGGGAATTAAGGCGTATTTTTCAAATCGTATCTATAAGAATACCATTTTGGATGAAAACGTTGATGCTATTGGTCATGCTCTCTTTGTGTTTAATAGAGCGAAGCAGTTTGCCTTTAGTACAGCAACAAAAGAAAAACGCTCTGGTTTAAAAAAACGAGACAAATCTTTGCACCTTACGGTAAAAAACAGGTTTTCGTTGGATGATTACTACACTAATAGCGCCGTTCAAGAGGCTAAGGCAAAAGAAAAGAGTCTAGACGAGTTAAAGAAGCTATACATGAAGAACAAAGAGACTCAAATTAAGTCTATCAAAAATAAAATAAAAAAAGACAAATCAAAACTAACTTCATTAAAAAAAATTAAAAAAACATTCATAAAAGGAAAGGCATCATTCCCCAAAAATTCAAGAATGGAAAAGTTGGGTAACTACTTTGTCGTGCAATTCAAAAATAAGACTGATTTGTATTATCATACGTATCAATTTGAACATACATACTTAGATACTGAAATCAAAAGACTCCACACACGAATTGGTTTTTTAAACTTCAAATTGAACAAATACGAAGATAGCCTAGAATCCTTAAAGACGAAAATACCGAGCGTCGTCTTTGGTTCAAAAAAACAATTCCAAGCACAGTACACTGTCGATACGTATATTGATAACCATAAACTTTGGCAAAAGACTTGGGAAGAGAATAGATACCGAAAGATGGTCATTTCTGGTCGTAAGGACTCAGGCTGTGGAAATTTTGTTTTTAACTATGATGGAACGAATAAAGTGCTTCGTTTCAAGACACCGAAAGGTGTCTTAGTTGAAATTGAGAACCTGTATTTCCCTTATGGTCAAGAAAAAGTAGAAAGTAGGATCCTTGCACAGACGAAATGTAAGAATAAAAAGAAATACGGGAAGCCAGTAGCATGGGCAATAGAAGACTATGGGGAATACTACCTCTTTAAAACGATGTTTGATGAAGAATCAAAAGCGTATGTGAATCATTCCAAGACAGATGGAGCAATTGGCATTGACTGTAACGTTGACCATTTCGCAGTATCAAATGTTAATTCGAATGGTCAACTCCTAGGTTCCTGGTCTTTAAAATTTGATTTGAAAGGCAAGACAAGTGGACAGACGACGAAAATCATTGAAGCCGAAGCAATAGAGGTCGTTAACATTGCTACTCGTACAAATAAGCCGATAGTAGTTGAGAAACTAAATACGACATCATCAAAGCTATCTAATCCCTACGGAAACAAAAAAGCAACTAGGATGATGTCTGCTTTCGCATACAAAAAGATGCTTTCTGCAATAAAATCACGAGCTGAAAAAGAGAACATTGCAGTTTTTGAAGTCAACCCTGCATATACAAGTCAAATAGGTAAGATGAAGTACATGAAAAGATTAGGGATATCGATACACGAAGCAGCAAGTTTTGTAATTGCTCGTAGAGCAATGGGTTTTAAAGAAAAACTTCCACCAGTGTTGGGTACACTACTACCGGAGAAGATAGCAGGTGCTCATCATGGGGTGCACTGGAAGTATATTTCGAATGCGTTGAAAGGTATACATACTAATTCGTACTACCATTCAAATTTTTTCAACGTAGACAGGTTTCGTTCTAGGAACGAACTTTTTGCTTCAGGGGCTCTTACAGACTTGGAAATAAAAGGTCTGTTGAAGTTGAAAAATGGAAAAACCGTATCCTAGTTGAACGGGATACGGTCATGTACCATACATGTCTTTTTTAGAATCCCCCACTTTAAACAATCCGTAAGGATGTTAAAGTGGGGGGTAGTTCAATTGATTTCCTCAATATTTTTTACGTCGGTATCTGATGTAGTTATTTTATCAACATAATCCCCTAAAATTAAGTAATCCATCTCGTTTTTAGGTATGGCACGAAAGCCTTTATATCGTATAAGGAAGAAGATAGCTCCAATAGCAATCCAAACGAATAAAGCAATCCAAGAAGGCTTACCTAAAAATCCTGGGGAACCTGGTACGACAAGTAAAAGGAAGAAGCATATACTACTGATGACACCTAGTAAAGAGCAAAACTTTCTTCCAGGTGAAACCATTGATTTTTCACTTTCACGTTTTACTTCTTGATTGGACCATTTAAAAAGATTATAGGCTATGAAACAAGCATAAAAATAAGCAATTGTTACACCTAGTGCAGACATATCCACAATCCATAATAATGCTTCGCGACCAAAAAAAGGAGCAAAGATTGTGACTGCCAGCGTAAATAGAATGCCAACATGCGGTGTTTTATGTTTGGGATGCAGCTTGCCGAAAGCACTTGGAATTACCTTGGCTCTTCCCATTGCAAACAATAAACGGCTGGTTGACATATAAAATCCATTTAATCCTGTAAATATTCCCATTAACAATGCAAAAGATAGCAAAATCACGCCTACTGCTCCATAAGCATTTTCTACGATTGCACCAGTTCCCCAAACAGACCCAGCTGCTACTGCGCCGGTCCATGATTGTCCGACACCAGTAGCGATGATGGTTAAGGAATACGTAAATCCAGCACAAAGGAGTGCAAGAACAATTATTTTAAACGATTTTTTTGGAGGAAAATCAAATTCTTCCGCCGCTTGTGGAATGTTATCAAAGCCAACATACGCCCAAGGTGCTATCGCAACAATGGCTAAAATAGCTGATATCGATCCTATGCCTGGTTTGAAGAGAGGCTGTAAGTTTGAAAATGAACTGGATGGATGGAGTATCATGGCAATTGTTAATAAGATTACTCCTACAATTAGTGATATACAAAAAACGAACTGTGTGAACCCGGATAAGCTTGCACCGCGCATATTCAAAAAGGCGAATATCACCAGTGCAATACCTGCAATAATTACCTCTCCAGCATATACATGCCAACCAGCGATGTCGTACATAAATCCAAACTCAACAATTGATGGTAAAACAAATTTACCTAGAAGTGCTATAGCGGATGCATTTAATGCCACGATAGACAAATAGCCTAAAGTTAGAAACCAGCCACATAGAAAAGCATGGTATCTGCCTAATCCATAGTAGGCAAAAGCAAATTCCCCACCTGATACAGGTAGCCTCTCAATAAGAAAGCCATAGCTTACACCAATGATTATCATTAAAACTGCACCAATTAAAAATCCAATGATAACTCCGAGCGGGCCAGCCATCCCCATCCAATCAACGGGCAAAACAAATGCCCCCCAGCCAACTGCCGATCCAAAAGCAATTGCCCAAACCCAGTGTGGTTTCAACGACTTTACTAACTGTTCACGCTGCTCCATATTCTCTCATTCCCCTTTGTTTTATTTGTAAGCGTTGTCAAAAAAGAAGACCAATAATAATTACTACTATATAAAGTAAACCATTTGCAGGTTGACAAATCAATAGTTTCTGAAATTTCAATCATTTAAATGGGTAATAGTATTTATGGAGAAGTTTTATAAGCATTAGAAAGAAGTTTATTTTTAAACGGGGAAAGGGAATTTGGCTCCTTATCGGATTAGAATTATGTCAGTCTAGAAATCTTTATGGCGTTTATAAAGAAATGCAAGAACGAGCAGAATCCAAGATGAATAGCCCAGCGGATTTTGTCAACTGGCTTTCTATGGAAAGCGTGGATCTCGTACAAGGTGCTGTAAATCCAGAGGAACCTTTTTCCAAAGGACATTGGCTATCAAGCTTCGGGCTTGCGACTGTTGCGATGATAGCGGGCATCTTTTGTACTATCCTCTTTTAAAACCAAAAAACACGGTATCTGATGTTCAGATACCGTGTTTTGAAAGAAGTTTACTTTATGTAGTTACGGATTCGAGTTCAATTATTTTCGCAGCAACTGCTTCGGTTAGGTCTTTTGTGGTTTTTGGAACAAATGATTTTAGAAAAGAGTTAACCATCGGCCCCATCATGCCTTTTGCAGTAATTGCAATGTAGCCCGTTATTTTTGTTTTTCTTCCATTTATTGCTTCAGCCTTGAAATAGCCATCACCTTTGAAGTTTTCATTCAATCCAGTTAAATCAAAGGTTACCAGTGAAGGTTCCTGCCATTCCGTAATGTCTATTTTTAGACTAACTGTTTTTTGTATGATTCCGACTTCTCCTTTGAACTTCCATGTAGATTGTCTATCATTTAAAATCTTATGTTCCATGTATCCTGGAACTAAGGGAGCCCAGTTATTCATATCACTTACGAAAGACCAGACATTTTTAATTGGAATATCTAATTCTAGCTGATAAATTCCGTTTGGCATTATGATATCCTCCTTGACTAGCTTTTTCTTACAGTATTACCGTTTTCAATTTTTGTAAAACACCGATATGAAAAATAATGAAGATGCAGAAGAAGAGGGGGCTAAAAGTTGAAGTCTAAATGATAATTATTCTGCAACTATGTATTGTATGTTAACACCTTTGAGTCTAGAACATTTTTTTCCTCTAATAAAGCAAATTTTATAAAATGACTGTATAATAAATTATAGAAAAGTGGGAGGTTATCATGTGGTTATACATAATATTGCAGTGATTCCAGGTGATGGTGTTGGGCAGGAGGTAGTCCCTGAATCATTAAAAGTTTTAGAAACACTAGCTGAAATTCACGATGGTATCAAATTTGAATTTACTGATTTTCCATGGGGCTGTGAGTATTATTTGGAGAATGGTTCGATGATGCCTGAACATGGTATGGATAATCTTAAAAATTTCGAGCAAATTTTCTTAGGTGCTGTTGGTGATCCGAGGCTAGTTCCGGACCATATTTCATTATGGGGATTACTGATCAAAATTCGCCGTGAATGTGAGCAAGTTATTAATCTTCGGCCAGCTAAGTATATAGAAGGTGTTAAGTCACCACTCGCAAATCCGAAAGACTTTGACTTTGTCATTGTTAGGGAAAATAGTGAGGGAGAATATAGTGAGGTAGGAGGAACGATTCATCAGGGTGCTGATGAAATCGCTGTTCAAAATGCTGTTTTTACTAGGAAAGCTGTCGAGCGGACTGTCCGTTATGCTTTTAAACTAGCCGATTCTCGAAATAAAAAAGTTACTAGTGCAACCAAATCAAATGGACTCATTTATAGTATGCCATTTTGGGACAAGGTCTTCCATGAAATTGGGCAAGAATATACGGAAATAAATACGGAGACAAATCATATCGATGCACTTTCTTCTTTTTTGGTAACAAAACCGGCTAGCTTCGACGTTATCGTTGGAAGTAATCTTTTCGGAGATATACTGACAGATATCGGAGCAGCGATTATGGGAAGCATTGGAATTGCTCCAGCAGCTAACATTAATATAAATGGCAAGTATCCTTCTATGTTTGAACCTGTTCATGGCTCGGCTCCAGATATCGCAGGCAAAGAGATAGCTAATCCAATCGGTCAACTATGGACGGCAAAAATGATGCTAGATCATATGGGTTATGATGAATTAGGAAAACTATTATTAGATACGATTGAAGAGACTATAGGTGCTGGGGTTAAAACACGTGATTTAGGTGGAACGTCTTCTACTAGAGAAGTGGTTGATGAAATAGTAAAAAGGCTGAAGAGAAGGGTTTAATGAAAAATGGAAAGTGATACTCTAGTGGTAAATAAGTATTTTAAGGAGGAATAAATACATGAAACAATTAATAAATAGTATAGAATCTATCACAAAACAAGCAGGTGGCACATGGGGGATTTCACTCGATGATCTCGATAAGAAGGAAACATGGACTAGTAATGAAGATGAACTTTTTTATGCTGCTAGTGTTATTAAAGTACCTATTTTACTAGCAGCTTTTACAGCCTTTGATCAAAGAAAGTTTTCATTGAGCGATACAGTAAAATTAAGAAAGGAAGATTTGGTAGGAGGGTCTGGTGTACTGCAACATATGACGCCTGGAACTCGTCTGACAATTTATGACCTAGTAACGTTGATGATCATTCAAAGTGATAATACTGCAACTAATATGGTCATTGATCTAGTTGGCACGAAAAAAATTCAACAGACGATGGAAGACTTGGGCCTAGAGAACAGTCGATTTTACAATAAGCTGATGGTAGTACCTGCCAATCTTGAAGGTCGTAATCTAGTTACTGCTGCAGATATGACCTCCATGCTAAAGCAAATGGTAATGGGGGAAGTTGTGTCCATGCATGCTTGCGAACAAATGATAGATATGTTAAAAAAGCAACAACTCCAAAATTGCTTGCCAGCTAGACTTCCAGAACAAGATTCAGAGATTATAGGCACTCCTAATGAATGGGAGTTAGCGCATAAAACTGGATCTATTTCCCGGGTTTGTCATGATATTGGTATTTTATATGTTGGAAATCGAACCATGGTAGTTTCTATTCTATCAAAAGGGGTAGAAGACAGAACTTCGCCAAAGGTTATTGCTGACATAGGATGGGAAATCTATCACTATTTAAAGGAAGATAACTATAAATAGGGTAAAAGTCCTGCTTGTATAATTGACTGAAAAATAATATAATTGAAATTACAAGTCAATTTAGTAGTAAGATAAGTTAGTTACTAACAAGGGGGTTACTACAAATGAAGTTGTCTAAATTTTCATTACTTTTGGTACTTGGTTTGTTCTTTAGTATCTTCATGGTTGCGTGCTCAAACAATGAGAATACTAGTGCAGGCAACGATGAGTCAAACGAGGCGGTAGAAGAATCTAGCGATGTAGAGCAAGTGTTTAATTTAACAGAAACGGACATTATCCCAACAATGGATTCTTCACTGGCAACAGATTTGTTGGCATTCCAAGCTTTGAGTAACACAACAGAAGGTCTATATCGCTTAGGCGAGAATGCTGAAATTGTTGATGGAATTGCAACAGAACATGAAGTCAGTGAAGATGCGCTCACCTGGACGTTTACACTACGTGAGGATGCAGTATGGTCAAATGGTGAACCTGTAACTGCACATGACTTTGTGTATGCGTGGCAACGCGCGTTAGATCCTGCAACTGGTTCTGAATACGGACCATATATGATGGGCGGCGTACTTAAAAATGCAACAGCAGTAAGTACAGGTGATAAACCAGTTGATTCTTTAGGCGTTAAAGCAGAGGGAGATTATACTTTGGTTGTTACGCTAGAGAAACCAATTCCGTACTTTGAGTCATTAACAACTTTTGGAACATATTATCCGCTAAATCAAAAGTTTGTTGAGGAGCAAGGCGATGCTTATGCAACAAGCTCGGATGCTTTATTATCAAATGGACCGTTTAAATTAACTGATTGGGAAAGTACTTCTCAGTCTTGGACTTTTGAAAAAAATGAAGATTACTGGGACGCAGAAGCAGTTACATTAGAAAAATTGACGTATGATGTTGTGAAAGATCCACAAGTCGGAGTAGATTTATACGATAAAGGAGAACTAGACCGTACGGATTTATCTTCTGATATTGTAGATGTCTACTCTGCGAATGAGGATTATGAGGTTACACTTGGTACGGGCGTCTATTATCTGAAAATGAATCAAACTACATCAGATGCACTTGCTAACAAAAATATTCGTAAAGCAATTAGCCAGGCGTTTAATAAGCAGGCTTTAGTTGATGAGATTTTAAATGATGGATCTATCGCTGCAAAAGGATTCGTACCTAAAAATTTCGTATCTTTGCCTGAATCTGGTGAAGACTTCCGCGAAGCAAGTGGAGAACTTTCAACTTTTAATGCGGAGGCAGCTAAAGAATTTTGGCAAAAAGGTTTAGAGGAATTAGGTAAAGACAAAGTTGAACTTGAATTCCTAACTAGTAACAGTGAATCGTCTAAGAACATGGGCGAGTTCATTACAAATCAATTAGAGGAAAATCTTGAAGGCTTAGAAGTTACGTTGAAACAAGTACCATTTGAACAAAGCTTGGCGCTAGATGATGAAATGGATTATCAGCTTCAATTATCATCCTGGTTCCCTGATTATCTAGATCCGTACACCTTCTTAAACTTATTTATTACAGATGGTGGCAACAACAAGATGGGTTACTCTAACCCGGAATATGATGAATTACTTGCGAAAACGGCAGACGAATTAGCGCTTAAACCTGTTGAACGTTATGAAGCGTTCTTGGAAGCAGAAAAAGTTCTGTTTGAAGATGCTGCAATTGCACCAGTTTATCAAAGTGCACGAGCACAGTTGATTTCTCCTAAAATGCAGGGCGTTATCAACAATACATTTGGCGCACTGTATGAATACAAATGGGCCTCTGTAGCAGAATAATTAGAGAGGTATAAAAAGTCGGCATTCGCCAGTCAAAACGAGGCGAATGCCGATTTTTCTAATAGAATATAAGAGCGTTAGTTGTAATGGCTAAGTTCTTTTGCAAAAGTACTAACGGCTTTGTTTTATAGGATTGTTAGGAGGTAAGTTTATGAAAGCAATGATAGGAGTTACTTCTTCAATGGATATAAACGAAGAAGAGTATATGGTTGCATCGGAAAATGTTAACGGGATTGTTCAAGCTGGCGGAGTGCCAATCATGTTACCTAATTTGGTTGATGAAGCAACTATTACGCAGATCGCAAATTCAATCGATGGTTTGTATGCAACAGGCGGCGGTGACATTGACCCAACATTATTTGGGGAGGAGCCACACCCGAATCTTGGAATTATAATACCTTCAAGGGATATTTTTGAAGTTTTGTTAATGAAAAAAATGCTTGAAATGGGTAAACCAATATTAGCAATCTGTCGTGGCTGTCAGATTTTAAACATTGCTGTTGGTGGAGATATGTACCAGGATATTTATGCTCAGATTGACCGTGATTTAATACAGCACAATCAAAAAGCACCGAAAGGACATGGCTCTCATTATGTAACTGTTTCAGAAGGAAGTCTATTGTATCAATTAACTGGTGTGGACACGTTAAAGGTAAACACGATGCATCATCAGGCAAATAGAAAGGTGATTAATCCTTTTGTAGTTAGTGGAAAAGCTAATGACGGGATTATCGAGGCGATTGAAAGTAGTTCGCATGGATTTGTGCTAGGACTGCAATGGCACCCGGAAAAAATGGCAACAACTGGTGATGAAGCTTCGTTGAAGATTTTTAAGGGATTTGTGGAAGCTTGCGGGGTATAAGAGTAACTTAATAGTATGGGAGAGTCGCAAGCGAATCAGTGCTAGCGGCTCTTTTTGCTGTGTTTAAAAGGTTTAACCATTAGATATAGTGACTCTAATGGTGCTTATATGTGGAAGTTGGTCATTTCCCGGGAAATATCGACATAGAGCGATAATGAATGTTTCAAGAAGATACAAATTTTACAGACCAACGTAGTTGAAATACGGTCCGTGGTTAAACAAAATAAAGTGCGTCAGTGAAAATACGGTCTGTGAACAGCGAAATACGATCGGTCATAGGCAAAATACGGTCCGTGAGTAGCAGAATACGATCGGTAACAGAAGAAATACAGTCCGTCAGAAAAATACGATCCTTGAACAGTGAAATACGATCGGTCATAGGCAAAATACGGTCCATGAGTAGCAGAATACGATCGGTAACAGAAGAAATACAGTCCGTCAGAAAAATACGATCCGTGAACAACGAAATACGATCCGTCATAGGCAAAATACGATCCGTGAGTAGCGAAATACGATCCGACATAGAGAAAATACGGTCCGTGAGTAGCAGAATACGATCGGTAACAGAAGAAATACAGTCCGTCAGAAAAATACTGTCCCTGGACAGCGAAATACGATCCGACATAGGCAAAATACAGTCCGTAAGTAGCAGAATTTCGTCACAGTACTGAAAAAGGTTGGAACGATAGAAAAGCTTTATAAATAAGATATAACTAAACTAATGTATGAGTGATTTTTTGCTATTTTTAATGAGGGGTGTATGTATGCCAGCTATAACTGGGGATGACTATATTGATCGAATTGATGAGCTGAAAAATAATGTATGGATTGATGGGAAACAGGTAACAGGGAAGATTTCTGAGCATCCTGCATTTAAGGGTGTAATAAAAAGCCAGGCAGCTTTATATGATCTGCAATACGATGAAATGACGAAGGATGTTATGACATATCTGTCGCCGTTGACAGGGAAACAAGTAGGGATTTCATATTTACAGCCAAAAACTCAGGGGGATTTGGTGAAAAGACGAGCGATGGTTCAGCAATGGGCTAGGAGTAATAATGGAATGATGGGGAGAAGTCCTGACTATATGAACACTGTTTTAATGGCGTTTGCTTCTTCCGCGAAGTTATTAGAGGGAAAAGAAAATTGCTTTCCTGAGAACATAACGAAATTTTATGAATACGCGCGTGAAAATGACCTATCGATGACACATACTTTTATTGATCCACAAGTAAATAGAACACAGTTTTATTTTGAAGACTCAGAAGAACCAATTGCGGCTAAGGTTGTTGATAGAACCGAGAAGGGAATTGTGGTTAAAGGTGCGCGGCTTCTGGCGACTCAAGGTGGAATAACGGACGAAATTTTAGCCTTTTCAGCTGGGGGCGTTGTTGATAAAGCGAATGGCTTTGCTTTTTCTATACCTAGTAATAGTGAGGGACTGCGATTCGTTTGCAGGGAATCGTTCGTGGGAGGCGACTCTGTTTTTAATTATCCATTAAGCTCGCGATTTGAGGAAATGGATACGATAGTTGTATTCGATAATGTGTTAGTACCGTGGGATCGTGTATTTTACTATGACAACATGGAAGTTTCGAATTCGTTTATGGGAGCAAGTTCGTTTCAACCTTTTACGTTGCATCAAGCTGTTTCTAGACAGATTATTAAAACGGAGTTCGTATTAGGAGTTGTACAGTCTATCATCGACACGATTAACATTAGTGAATATCAGCATGTTCAAGAGAAAGTATCTGAAATTATTGTAGCGTTAGAAACGATGAAGGCTTTGGTGATGAAGTCGGAGGTTGATGCGCAAATTGATGAGTGGGGATTTATGCGACCAGACCGAACCACACTACAAATTGCGATTAATACATTCCCACGTGTCTATCCACGGTTTACCGAAATCATACAGTTGTTAGGTGCGAGTGGATTAATGTCGATTCCTACAGAAGATGCATTTAAATCTCGAGTACGTGCGGATTTGGATCAGTATTTACAGTCGAAGTCTCGGAATGCGGAGGACCGCGTGCGAATTTTTAGACTAGCTTGGGATTTAACGATGAGCTCATTCGGTACACGTGAAACATTATATGAGCGGTATTTCTTTGGCGATCCTGTTAAGCTAGCAAGTCAGTTGTATTTTTCTTATGACAAGCGTGAGTATGTGAAGCGCGTGGAAGATTTCTTGGCAGTTAAGAAAGTATAAATCCTTTCTTACTGCATAAGTGCAACTAAGGATTGGAGATAAGCCAAGTTCTCTAATAATAAGTTCTTGGTGAATTTTCAGGCACTACCTGGTAATGCTCGGTATGTTGACAAATAAAAAAAGGATAGGACACCTAATGTGTTACCTATCCGAATTTTTTTGTCTTGCAATAGATGTTGTGGCAAGCTGCACGATTGTCATATCATCCATTGGCGGGTTGTGTAGGCCAGCACGGACGTCCCGATAATAGCGTTGCAACGGGTTTTGTTTAGATAAACTACGAGCACCAGCAATACGCATAGCTAAATCCACAATTTCTACAGCTTGATTCACGACCGAAAGTTTAACAGCCCCAAGTTCTGGCTTCATCGTCTGACGTATTTCATTACTACTTTCATCCCACTTCTTCGCTACAGAATAAAGGAAATGCTGAGATTGCATGGCTTTTAATTCCATTTCACCAATTTTTTGTTTTACATTAGGTAGGTCGGAAATAGTTCCTTCTATGCTGTTTGGTGAATAGCTTGTAGCAAATTCTATCGCGTATTCTTGTGCTGCACGAGCTATTCCAAGATAGCATGCTGGTATATGCAACAGCCAACCGGCAGCTGGTTTATTACCAGGTGTCAAGTATTGGACAAGGTCATCGTCTTCAACTTTTACAGCTGTTAAAACAAGATCATGACTGCCGGATCCCCTCATAGCTATAGAGTCCCACGTCTCATCTATTTTAACGCCATCCCTATTTCGTTTGATTAAAAAGTTTGCAACTTTGTCGGACTCATTAATTGAGGCACTAACAACAAAGTAATCTAAAATTGGAGCAAGTGTAGTGAAGGTTTTTCTTCCGTTTATCACCCATTTCTCGCCAACCTTTTTAGCGACTGTTTCAGGTTTTCCGCCTCTAGTAGGGCTTCCGGTAGCTGGTTCTGTTGCAGCGTTATTTAAAAGGGCTCCTGTCTCCATAACGTCTTTCGCAAACGCTTGATACTTTTCTTTTTTCCAAGTATGATGTTCGCCTAGAAATTTAGTGATTCCCATATGCCAGCCTATAGAAAGTGCTGTGGAACCGTCTGCTTTTGCCAGGGTTTCTTGAAGGCGGATCATCTCAGATAGTGAAATACCTAAACCACCATATTCTTTTGGAACGGTTAATGCTGGATAACCAATGTCTTTTAAGTCGTTAAAGTTTTCAAATGGAAATGAACCATCTTCATCGTGTTGTTGGGCTCTTTCTGTAAAAGGCTTTATTTTCTTTTCTAATGCTTTTATTCGTGCTTTAGTTGTATTAAGGTCAGTCAACTTCATTAGTAAACCTCCTAGTTTTATTCATACAATATTAGTAGGATTTATTAGTTATATTATTTCATTAACCTAATTGACGTGTAAAGAAATAAACACTGATAATGTTTCGGGTTTCTTTTTTATTTCTTCTTAGTGGTTAATTTTCTATATTTAATACCGATATAGTATATATGAATGTATAGCGAAATTGGGGGTTAGATAGTGGATAAGGCATCGATTATAGGCGTGATATTAGCAACTATCGCTATTGGAGTTGGGATGACTTTAAAAGGGGTTAGTCCGGTTGCGTTAATAAATCCAGCAGCATTATTAATTATAGTTGGAGGGACTGCCGCATCCGTTTTTATTGCGTTTCCAATGCGTACACTAAAAAATGTGCCGACACTTTTTAAGATTATTTTTAAACAAGGTAAAAGCAAAAGGATAGAAGAAATCATTGAAATGTTTACGGAATGGGCAGAACTTAGCCGCAGGGAGGGTGTTTTATCACTAGAAGGTAAAATCGAGGAGACAGAGGATACGTTTCTTTACTCTGGAATGCAATTAGTGGTTGATGGTCAATCCCCTGACTTCATCCGGGATGTTATGCTTGAAAAGGTTGATGCGATGGAGGAGAGGCATCAGGAAGGGGCTTCTATTTTTACACAAGCTGGAACATACGCCCCTACTTTAGGTGTGCTTGGTGCTGTAATTGGCTTGATTGCAGCACTTGGGAATATGGAGGATACAGATGCATTAGGTCATGCGATTTCTGCAGCTTTTGTTGCAACACTACTCGGTATTTTCACAGGTTATGTATTATGGCATCCATTTGCAAATAAATTACGAGAAAAGTCTAAGAATGAAGCAAAGATTAAATATGTAATGGTAGAAGGAATATTGTCGATAGCAAATGGTGAATCTCCACAAATCATTAAAGATAAATTAGGTTCTTATCTTTCACCAAGAGAGTTAACGAAAATAAAACAGGAGGAGACCGATGCGCAAAAAGAAACAGCGTAAAGAGACACATATAGATGAATCATGGTTAATCCCTTATGCAGACCTATTAACCCTTCTACTCGCATTATTTATCGTTTTATTTGCAATGAGTAGTATAGATGCACAGAAATTCGAGGAGCTTGCCCGTGTTTTTAATGGTGAATTTTCTGGTGGGAATGGTGTGCTTGAACACAACGAAAGTCCTGAAATAAACAAAATGAAGTTCCGATTGATACAAAAAAAGAGAAGGATAGGGAAGAAGAAAAGGTTAAAGAAACTGTAAGCGGTAAAGAAAAAGAAATGAATGAATTAAGGGAACTTGAAAGAAAAATTAATGAATACATTACAACAAATGATTTAACTGGTGTGTTAAAAACGCAACTGGGTGAAGAAGGACTATTAATTACCATTTTAAATGATGTCTTTTTTGACTCTGGAAGTGCTGAGGTTAAAGAAGCGGGATCTAAAATTGCAACAGAGGTTTCTAACTTCTTAGTCACTGATCCGCCAAGGAATATTGTAGTTAGTGGGCACACGGATAATCGTCCAATGCATACGGATGAATTTGATTCTAACTGGGAGCTTAGTGCTATACGAGCTGTTCATTTTATGCGTTTATTGCTTAAAAATGCAGAACTTGATCCTGAAAAGTTTAGTGCAAAAGGTTTTGGGGAGTACCACCCAATCGTGCCTAATACTAGTGATGTTAACAAGGCCAAAAATAGACGTGTAGAAGTATTAATTTTACCTAGTTACGAATAGAATACATATCTGATGAGTATTATTGATGGTCAACTGAAAATTAAAGTTTGGAATTTTAGGTACTTGAGTTGTGCTACTCAGTACCTTTTCTTATTTATATTTCCTCGTAAACTGAACAATGTTCACCTACTTTACCTAATTCTAATTATTGATTTTTTTCCTGTATCACTCTAGCATATAGATTAATAAACTAACAAGAAGGGGCTATTAAATGAAAATTATTGATACACATTGTGATGCACTGTTGAAAATGCAACTTGCTAAACGAGGAAAGTTTATTAAAAGCGGTACACTTGATTATAAAACATCGAAACATTTGGATAATAACCTAACCAATCTAAAGGCGGGACAACTAATGGCGCAGTTTTTCGCCATATTTATCCACCCAAATGTCCCGGCAAGTGAAAAGTGGCAACATGCTTTGGAACAAATTGACTTATTTTATACTGAGGTACTAGAAAAAAATCCGGAGATGAAACACATCAAATCATGGAAAGACTTTGATGCATTGCAAGAAAATGAAATTGGTGCTGTTTTAACACTAGAAGGCGCAGATGCTTTTGGTAATGATTTGAGTAAGCTGCGTCATTTATATCGCCTTGGTGTTTTGTCAGTAGGTTTAACGTGGAATAATGCAAACCTTTGTGCTGATGGAGCAGAAGAGCCACGTGGCGGAGGGGTAACACTTCTCGGAAAAGAAGTAGTAAAGCTTAATAATGAAAATTATGTATATACCGATGTTTCCCATTTAACGGTTAAGGGATTTTGGGATATCATGGAGCTAGCAAAATACCCGATTGCCAGTCATTCGAATGCTCGAACAGTTTGTGACCATGTTCGTAATCTTGATGATGAACAAGTCAAAGCAATGTTCGCAAACAATGGTACGCTTCATGTAGTTTTTAACCCGCCGTTTATTAATTATGAAAAAGATAATGCGACGATAGCTGATTTACTAAAACATATCGATCATCTATGTTCACTTGGTGGAGTAAAACATATTGGTTTTGGTTCTGACTTTGACGGTATTACGTCGTTCGTTACGGATTTATCTGATGCTGCACACTATCAAAATCTAATCAACGAGTTACTTAAATACTATTCTGAGGATCAAGTAAAAGGGTTTGCTTATCGGAATTTCTTGGATAATCGACCTAGACTGTAAATTACTGAAAAATCCCCAAATATAGACGCGTTCAAAGTTGCGTCTATATTTGGAGATTTTGCTGTTTTGATTGAAGTTAACTTAAATTATTCAACAGGAACGACTTCTGCTCTCAACAAGAGTCCTAACATTACAAGTATACCGAGTTTTAATCGTTTCATCAGTTATCGTCCTCTCCTCGTATAATTTATCTTAGTAAAAGAGGAAGTCTGATTTCTGATTGTCATTTTTTATGAAGGCGGTCAAAAGTTCTTTTACGGATTCCAAGTCTTTTAGATCGATCACCTCAACTGGAGAGTGAGCGTTTCTGGAAGGAATTGATAACACCCCTGTTGGAACACCTTTATTTGCTAAGGTAACTGCACCCGCATCCGTTCCAATTCCAGTAAATATTTCGAGTTGGTGCTTTATTTTTCCTGTTCTCGCTAATTCGACGAGCTTGTCCTTGACTGCAGGATGGGAGATTAAACTACTATCCATGATTTTTATGCCTACTCCACCGCCAATTTGGAGGGTATTATCCATTACGTCTTCTGGTGTATCACTGACGGCAGTCGTATCAAGCGCTATCGCTATATCAAATTCAAGGTTAGCAAGTGCGACCTTTGCACCTCTTAAACCAACCTCTTCCTGGACAGCAAAAAGCGCGATAACTTCACCAGAAAACTCTTTATTCTGAAGGTCTTCCAGTAATTGAATTAATACTGCACAACCCGCTCGATCATCAAAGCCTTTACCAACGATTTTTCCGTTTTGTTCATCTCCTAAAAATTCAACCTGTGAGTCCCATGTGATCGGATCACCAACCGCAATCCCCATTTCCTCAACATCGGCCAGCGAACTTGCACCAACATCTACATATAGTTGCTTGTAATCTCGTACCTTTTGGCTATTGTCAAACTTTTGATAATGAACTGAAATGGTACCGATTATTCCAAGTTTAGGTCCTTTTTCACTTCGCACCATTACCTTTTGGGCAAGTAGAATTCGGTCATCATGTCCGCCAAGCTTTTCAAATCGAATTAATCCATTTTTTTCGACTTTTTTAACGATGAAGCCAATTTCATCCATATGGGCGGTTAAAAGCACCTTTGGACCTGGTTTATTCCCTTTAAATCTAGCAATGACGTTGCCAATTGCATCAACCTTTACTTCGTCACATAATGGAGTGACTTTTTCTTTTATGTAAGATGTGACAGGCTGTTCAAACCCACTAGGGCCTTGAAGTTCTGTTAGTTGTTTTAGTAGTTTAAACATAGTAATAACCTCCGTAATAGAATGAACATTTTGATAGTTACTTGTAAAAAACTTATTCCTATATGAAATTAAATGTATTTTTAAAAATACAACCTTTATCGTTTCGTTTAGCTCATCGTTAAAGTGATTTTAACAGTATAAATGTTCAGTAAATTTTATGCAAGTGCTGTTAAAAAATCTTTACGATGACAATAAAAATGTGACAGGTACCCAACTTGTTGCATAAAATATCCATGGAGAAGAGGTTTACCGTGGGAGGATGAACTAATATGTGTGGTATAACTGGAATTATTAATTGGCAGAAAGACGTTCGATCTGAGCAATCTACATTGCAGAGAATGACAGAAACATTGACATTAAGGGGGCCAGACGATTCGCAGGTGTGGATGAGTCAACATGCTGCGTTTGGTCATAAAAGACTTGCGGTTGTCGATCTTGAAGGTGGAAAACAGCCGATGAGTAAGGACTATAAAGGTGTTACGTACACACTTGTATATAATGGGGAATTATATAATACGGAAGAATTGCGGACTGATTTGTGTAATAAAGGGTATCAATTTCATACAACATCAGATACGGAAGTTTTACTAACCGCTTATATCGAGTGGCAAGATGACTGTGTTCGATACTTAAATGGAATCTATGCCTTTGGGGTTTGGGACCCTAGCAAAGGGAAGCTATTTATGG
The DNA here is from genome assembly GCF_002224365.1 of Virgibacillus necropolis. Classification (GTDB taxonomy): domain Bacteria; phylum Bacillota; class Bacilli; order Bacillales; family Amphibacillaceae; genus Virgibacillus_F; species Virgibacillus_F necropolis. The sequence continues at coordinate 1,304,036 of NZ_CP022437.1, forward strand.
CGCGGGATCGGCTTGGAGTTAAACCGCTATTTTTTGTAGAAGCTAATGAACGTTTTCTATTTGGATCGGAATTAAAAGCGATTTTAGCACATGATGGCGTGAATGCAGAGGTAGATCGTACGGGCTTGTCAGAAATATTTGGACTTGGTCCTTCAAGAACACCTGGTCACGGGATATTTAAAGGGTTTAAAGAATTGAGGCCAGGCCATGCGTTAACTTTTTCAAAGGATGGATTAAGCGTTTGGCGGTATTGGAATATGGAAAGTCGTGAACACACAGATACTATTGAGGAAACTTCTGAAAAAGTTAGGAATTTATTTGTTGATGCTGTCGAGCGCCAACTGGTTGCGGATGTCCCAGTATCTACCTTTCTATCAGGTGGTTTAGATTCGAGTGCAATCACTGCAATTGCTTCTGACTACTTTGAAAAAAATGGGAGAGGACCGCTGTCAACCTTTTCGGTGGATTATGAAGGGAATGATCAGCATTTTAAGGCAAGCAAGTTTCAGCCTTCGAGCGACCAGCCCTGGATTGATAAAGTAGTCGACCATTTTTCAACAGATCATCATGATGAGGTGATTTCCGGCTTTGACTTAGCGGACTTATTAAAAGAGGCAGTCACGTTACGTGATCAACCTGGTATGGCTGATATTGATTCTTCGTTATTATGGTTCTGTCGCCGAATCAAGCAACATACAACGGTTAGTTTATCTGGAGAATGTGCTGACGAAATTTTTGGCGGGTATCCTTGGTTCCATGACCCCTCTAGCGCTCAAGGAGATGGTTTTCCTTGGATGAAGTCCTTGGATTCAAGAATCGACCTACTTCATCCTGAATGGCAAACGAAATTAAATCTAAAATCTTATGTCATGGATCGGTACCAAGATACAATTAACGAAACGCCCCGTTTAGACGGGGAAAGTGAAGAGGATGCGCGACGCCGTGAGCTTTTTTACTTGAATATGCATTGGTTTATGGCTCAGTTGTTAGATCGTAAGGATCGGATGAGTATGGGGGCGAGTCTGGAGGTTAGGGTTCCATTTGCAGATCACAAACTAGTGGAATATGTGTGGAACATTCCATGGGACATGAAAATCTTAGATGGAAGAGAAAAGGGTATTTTACGAAAAGCATTAGAAGGTCTGTTGCCTGAAGATGTATTATATCGTAAAAAAAGCCCGTATCCTAAAACCTTTCAACCTGAATATACACGTCAAGTGGTAAACTGGATGAAAGAAATCTTAGCAGATTCTAATTCGCCACTATTCGATTTTGTGAGGCGGGATCGCATAGAAGCCATTGTCAACAGTGAAGGGAAAGAGTTTACCGAACCGTGGTATGGCCAATTAATGAAAGGACCGCAGCTAATTGCTCATTTGTGTCAGATTGACTATTGGTTGAGAACGTATAATGTTAAGGTGAGTGATTAATTACTAATACAGTAAAAAAGGAATGTCCGTTTAAATTCGGGCATTTTTTAGTTTATAAATTGCATTTTTAGATAAGAAACTCTACCATATACCATAAGAAGATTATATTTTGTTGAATTATGGAGGGTTAATATGTCAGATAAAAAAGGTTACAAAGATAAACTAGCGAAATTTGACCCAGCTAAAGCGATTAAAGGAAGTCAAAAATATTTTACTGAAAATAAATTTGGTTCGAAAATGCTCAACTATGCGAAACTTTTAGGTACTAAAGTAGCGTATTACAGTTTCTTGTTGTTTTATGCGTTTAAAAGTCCGAATACACCAAAGTCTGCTAAATTAACGATTGCAGGAGCGCTTGGGTATTTAATTTTACCTGTTGATTTAGTGCCCGATTTTATTCCATTGGTTGGGATAACCGATGATAGCGCGGTAATCCTTTATGCATTATACCGAATTTATTCACATATTGACGAGCCAATAAAGCAAAAAGCAGATGCGAAAATGAAAAAGTTTTTCGGTGATAATTATGATACGAAAGATATAGATAAAAATTTAATTTTTGATCAGAAAGAAGAAAAAAATGAGTAAATAGAAACTTTAGTATACTGAAACTACTCGAATGTGTTATGGAATTGTTGATATCATTCCTGTTAGCATCCTTTTCAGCCTTGTTGTTCATTGATCTTGCTTATTCTTTTATTATGTATGGCGTAATACCATGATAATAACTTCAGTTCCTTTTCTTAACGTTTAATTCTCCCTGTTAACGGAAAGACATTATATATACTATTATTACAGAAAAGGGAGTAGATATATAATGAAAGTACTAGTAGCGGGAGCAAATGGTCATACAGGTCGTTTACTTATTCAGTATTTGAAACAGGATGGACATGAACCGTATGCGATGATTCGAAAAGAGGAACAAAAACCGGAGATGGAGAAACTAGGTGGAATTCCTGTCATCGCTGACCTTGAAGGTGATGTTGGTCATGCTGTTAGAGGCATGGATGTTGTCATGTTTGCAGCAGGTTCTGGTAGTAAAACGGGACCAGATAAAACAGCCTCGGTCGACCGAGATGGTGCTATTAATTTGATGAAAGCAACTGAAAAAACGGGCATTAAGAAATTTATTATTTTGAGTAGCATTGGTGCTGGAAGAGAGCTTGGAGAGCCTGAAAAAGGAAAAGAAGCAATGCATTATTATCTGAAAATGAAAAAAGAAGCGGATAAATATTTACAGAATACGGAACTTGACTACACAATCGTGCGCCCTGGTGGTCTAACGAACGATAAAGGAACTAGCAAAATCAAGGTTGGGGAAACGGTTGAACGTGATTCAATTCCACGTGAAGACGTAGCGAAAACCATGATTGCTGCAATCCAAGAACCTAATGCCTATCATAAAGCATTTGAGATGGTTTCTGGCGATGTACAGATTGAAGAAGCGTTGAAGAGTTTGTAAATAGAAGAACTTGAATATAAAATAGGAGAACCATAACTTAGGTAGTCTAGGTTATGGCTCTTTGATGTTACTGTTGTCGTCTATTTAAACCACAAGAAACTGTCAAATTGATGGTGATTGTGTTGACAAAAATTGTTTGTAATAATAAGATTATATGTAATCGTTTTCAAAAAATGACAATTGGAAGTAGGAGGGGATTCCGTGGCGAACATTCAAGAAGTGGCTCAGAGAGCTGGGGTTTCCGTTGCGACAGTATCACGGGTGTTTAATAATAGTAGTACTGTTGCAAAAAAGACAAGGTTGAAAGTGGAACAGGCAATAGATGAATTGAACTATGAACCGAGTGTACTTGGGCGTAATTTGAGAAACTCGGAAAGTAGGTTACTTCTAGTCTTAATCCCGAGTATTTCAAACCCCTTTTATTCAGACATTATTAGGGGAATTGAAGACACCGCGATAGGCCTTGGTTACAATATTCTTTTGTGTGAAACAGACTCGAACCCGGATAGGGAGTCTATTTATTTTAATTTAATTAGAAATCGTTTAGCCGACGGGATAATTTCCATGGATCCTTCGGTGAATAAGAACAAGCTGATCGAACTTGCTAGCCAGTATCCAATTGTTCAATGCAGTGAGTTTGATGAGGATTCGAGTATTTCGTATGTCACGATTAATAATGAATTGGCAGCGTATCACGCTGTGAAGCATTTGATTAAAATTGGACAGAAAAAAATTGCACTTATTAATTCAGATGAAAAGTTTTTATATGCACGTGAGAGGCGTCGGGGCTATGAAAAAGCGTTGAATGAGTATGGCTTAAAAGTTGAAGCTGACTGGATTTGTAATACAGAATCATTGGATTTCGAGGATGGTAAGCGTGCGATGAGACGTTTACTGGATTTGTTTGATCGGCCGACAGCCGTGTTTGCTGTATCCGATATGTTAGCTATTGGTGCGCTAAAAGAAGTCAATTCCTCAGGTTTACGAGTTCCACAAGATTTTGCAATGATTGGATTTGATAAAATAGCATTTTCGAATATGACGCATCCAACGTTGACTACTATTGCACAACCGATGTATAAGATGGGGTGTATTTCTGCAAAAATGATTATCAACAAAATTCAGGGTAAGCAGGTAGAAAGTATTATTTTGGATCACGAATTAGTTATTCGTGAGTCTACATAAGAGGTGATTGTTTGTGCAGGAAAAGATTGCAATTGTAACGGGAGTTAGTCATGCACATGGTATTGGTGCGGCTGTATGTCGCAAGCTTGCTGCTAATGGGTGTGCTATATTTTTTACTTATTGGGAAGCGTCACCTGATTGGGCGACTACTTTTCAAAAAGAAATGCTTGAATTAGGTGTTCGTTGTGCAGGGTTTGAAGTTGATCTATCTGAACCACATGCTCCATTTGAATTATTGGATATGGTTGAGTCTAAAATGGGTCTACCAACGATTTTGGTGAACAATGCTGCCTACTCAACGAGGGATGGATACCAGCAACTTGATGTTCAAACACTTGATAATCATTATGCTGTCAACATGCGCGCTACCTTTTTGTTGTGTGTAGAGTTTGCACGACGGTTTAAGAAAGCTGAAGGTTCAGCAGGTCGGGTTATTAATATGACCTCGGGACAGGCACAGGGTCCGATGCTTGAAGAACTAGCTTATGGCGCAACAAAAGCTGCTATATCAGGATTTACGTTGACATTGTCGGCCGAGGTTGCCCCACTTGGTATTACAGTAAATGCGGTGAACCCTGGGCCAACAGATACCGGTTGGATGACAGCTGATTTTAAACAGGAACTCTCATCGCAATTTTTAATGGGGCGAATGGGAATGCCTGAAGATGCCGCTCATTTAATCGGATTTTTGGCAAGCGATGAGGCAGAATGGATCACGGGACAAGTGATTAATTCAGAAGGTGGATTCTTGCGGAAGTAGTACTAAAGCATAAAACGTTAAGTAGCATAACGTTTGTGCTTTTTTCTTTAAAGGTATGTAAACGTTTATCATTTTAACAGATTTGTTCTTGGCGATAAGCCAAGTTTTCTAACAATCATTTTTTCTAAGAAAAGAAAAAATGTTGGTGCTATCTGGCATCACATGTTTACGTTAGAAATTAATTTCAGAAATTATTGACATCCGATTAACTTATTGTATAATTGAAACCAAGATGTAATCGATTTCATTTATTTGAAAATTTTGTTTGAAATATTTCATTTTGAAACAATGAAATCAAACCAAAAAAGGGGGAACCATTTTGAAGATCTGGAAAAAGAGTTTAGGTAGTCTTTGGATAATTGGTTTAGTCATTCTATTAGTAGCTTGTAATAACGCAGATACAGGAAGTAAGGAAGAATCTGGTGATACTTCGAATAATGACACATCTACTGAAGCGGATGCGGCTTCTGATGAAGAAGTAACGATTGTTTATGCTCGTGGTGTAGATACAACTGGTGCAAATGAAAAATTAGTTGCTGCTTTTGAAAAATCTCATCCGAATATTAATGTGGAATATCGCGAAATGCCTGCTGACACAGGGCAACAACATGATCAGTATGTAACCGCTTTCAGTGCACAAAGTGCTGAAATTGACGTTTTTGATGCTGATGTTATCTGGCCAGCCGAATTTGCTCAAGCAGATTATGCATTAGAGTTGGATCGTTTTATTGAAAAAGATGGAATTGATATGAATGCTTATTTCGAAGGTACTGTAGCATCTGGTAAGTTTAACGGGAAACAATGGGCAATGCCGAAGTTCACAGATGCTGGTGTACTCTACTACCGTTCCGATATTGTTGAGGAACCTCCAGCAACTTGGGATGAACTAATCGAACAAGCTAACGCATTACAAGGTGAAGCAGGAACAGAATTTGGTTACTTAATGCAAGCAGCTCAATATGAGGGATTAATTACTAACGCGATTGAGTTTATTGCATCTTACGGGGGACAAGTTATTGACGAAGAAAATAACGTCGTAGCGAATAGCCCTGAAACGGTAAAAGCTATTAAGAAAATGCAAGAAATAGTAGGTTCAGACTTTGTTCCCGACAACATTTTAAACTTCATGGAAATAGAAACAGAAACTGCATTTATTGAAGGTAAATCAGTATTTGCACGAAACTGGCCATACATGCAAGCATCTGCAGCTGATGAGTCTCGCTCAAAAGTTGCTGGTAATGTAGAAATCACAACTCTACCAGCAGGTGACGCAGGTAGTGCATCTACTCTCGGTGGATGGATGACGATGATTAACCGTTATTCTGAGCATCCTGAAGCAGCTTGGGAGTTCGTGAAATTCATGACTGGTGCTGAAGGTCAAAAGATCACTGCAATTGAGGGTGGATCTGCGCCAACATTAAAAGCTCTTTACGAAGATGCAGAAGTAAAAGAAGCTAGTCCATTATTTGCAAATCCAGAGTTCGTTAAAGTATTGGAAAGCGCTGTTCCAAGACCGATAACGCCAATTTACCCGGAAATCTCTGATATTATGCAAATCGAACTTTCAAAAGCTTTAGCAGGAGAACAAACTGCAGAGGAAGCTGCGAGTAACATGCAAACCAAAATAGAAGAAGCGGTCAGTGAGTAAAAAGTAGAAGACAGGTAATGCAAGATGAGAGAAGCACCTAGACGCTGGAATTAATAAAGGGGGAATTGTTTTGGGTTTTGTAAATAAAGGATTAGGTATTCTGTGGATAGTTGTTTTGGCCACCTTATTAGTAGCATGCAGTAATTCAGATTCTGGGAGTGAGACTGGATCTGAAGATATTTCGAATAATGATACATCAACTGAAGCAGATGAAGCAACTGATGAAGAAGTTACGATTGTTTATGCTCGTAACGTTGATTCGACAGGTGCTATCAATCTAGTAATTGAAGCATTTGAGGAAAAGTTTCCAAATATTAATGTAGAATATCGTGAAATGCCAGCTGATAGCGGACAGACACATGATCAATATGTAACTGCCTTCAGTGCACAAAGCACTGAAATTGATGTTTTCAATGCAGATGTGATTTGGCCCGCTGAGTTTGGGCAAGCAGATTATGCATTAGAACTAGATCGTTTTATTGAAAAAGATGGAATTGATATGGATGCCTATTTCCCAGGAACGGTAGCATCAGGTAAATATAATGGGAAACAATGGGCAATGCCAAACTATACAGATGCGGGTGTTCTTTTTTACAGATCCGATATTGTTGAAACGCCTCCAAAAACATGGGACGAATTGATGGAAATGGCTGCAAAATATCAAGGTGAAAAAGGAACAGATTTTGGTTATATCATGCAAGCAGCTCAATATGAAGGCTTAATAACTAACGCGATTGAGTATATTGCATCTTACGGTGGACAAATTATTGACGAAGATAACAACGTTGTAGCTGATAGCGCTGAAACAATTAAGGCTATTAAGAAAATGCAAGATGTTGTAAACTCCGACTTTGTACCTGATAACATTTTAAACTTTAAAGAAGTGGAAACAGAAACAGCTTATATTGAAGGCAAATCTGTATTTGCACGAAACTGGCCGTACATGCAAGCATCTGCAGCTGACGAGGAACGCTCGAAAATTGTTGGTAACTCAAAAATCACAACCCTACCGGCAGGTGATGCAGGTAGTGCGTCTAGTCTAGGTGGATGGATGGCAATGATTAACCGTTATTCTGAACATCCTGAGGCAGCATGGGAATTTGTGAAATTTTTGACTGGTACAGAAGGACAAAAAATCACAGCAATCTATGGAGGACGTGCACCTACGCTTAAAGCGCTGTATGACGATCCAGAAGTGAAAGAGGCAAGTCCATTATTTGCAAATCCAGAGTTTACAAAAGTATTGGAAAGTGCTGTATCAAGACCAGTAACGCCAATATATCCAAAAATTTCTGACATTATGCAAATTGAATTATCAAAGGCCTTAACTGGAGACCAAACTGCAGAAGAGACTGCAAAAAATATGCAAGCAAAAATTACAGAAGCGGTTAATGAGTAAGAAGGAAGGTCACAAGGTATTGAAATACTGCTAAACAATAAAATAAGGCGGGATAGGGTAACCTATCTTGCCTTTCTATCAATCTATCATTAAATACATATTATTCGTTCTATAGGTAAGGGGGTTTTATAAATGGCAGACAGGAAAAAACGACGTTTTGAACTCAATGAAAAACAGCTTGGCTATACGATGGTGATCCCATCATTGATTCTCGTAATTGTAGTTGTCCTTTGGCCGGTTGCTCAATCGTTTTGGAATAGTATGTTTGATTACAGGCTAAATGATCCTGCACGATCAGAGACATTACTGGGTTCGAATATCGATCTTGAAAACTATCTTGATAATTACTTTTATATTGAGGGCCAACTGGAGGATTTAGAGGGTTCTGCTGAAAAGCCTGAGGTAAAAGAAACGATTACGAATATTGAGGAAGGGATCAATGAGTTTCACAGTAATTTGCTAAGTGACGATGCAGTGAAGCAGAAGGTTGATAAAATCAATCAGATGCTGATGAACTATGAGCCTGTTACTAACGAAGAGCTTAAGTATATAGAGATAGAAAATGATTTTGCTGAATCCTATCGATCAGCTCTAGACAGCTATCAAACAGATTTGATGCAAATTGCTGAATCTGCTAGTGACGATGCGCTGAGTGAGCAGTTTAAGCAAACTGCTGGGTTAATAGGCAGCACTAGTGAAACTATCCTGAAATCAAATTTCGTTGGCCTTAATAATTACGTCAATTATTTTCAAGATCAGCGAATGTGGAAATCGTTGTGGAATACAACATTTTTTACAATAATTTCAGTTGTCTTTGAATTGGTTTTAGGTTTAGCGATTGCACTTCTCATCAACAGGGCTTTTAAGGGAAGAGGTATTATCCGTGCATCTGTCTTGATTCCATGGGCAATTCCAACAGCCGTTGCTGCTATGATGTGGGGCTTTTTGTATGACGGACAATCAGGTATTGTCGCCCACTATTTACAGGTTTTTCATATTATTCCTGATGCATCCTGGTTATTATCGACTTCTAATGGTGGTATGTTCTCGGTAATCTTAGCCGATGTCTGGAAAACAACACCATATATGGCTTTATTGCTTTTAGCGGGTCTTCAAACGATACCAGCATCTCTATATGAAGCTTCAAACGTGGATGGCGCTAATAAATTCCAGCAATTCTGGGGCATAACATTGCCGTTGTTAAAATCGTCTATCTTAGTTGCGTTATTGTTTAGAACGCTAGATGCATTTCGTGTATTCGATCTAATTTACGTTTTAACTGGCGGAGGACCTGCCAACGCAACGGAATCGATATCGATTTATGCATATAAAACATTATTTGCCCAACAGAACTTTGGGGAAGGTTCTACACTTTCCGTTATCGTATTCTTATGTGTGGCAATCATTAGTTTTATCTACGTAAAGCTAATCGGATCGGAACTATTCGCAGGTCGTTCGAGATAAGGGGGGAGAAAATGAATAAAAAAGCAGGAATTGGGTTTTATATTTTTTTAGTGGTATTTGTGTTCCTTGTCATGTTTCCATTTATTTGGGTCTTTTTAACATCAATTAAACCACCAGGTGAAATTTTTTCATCATTTAAATGGTTTACGAGTAACCCATCGCTTGAATCGTATACCGCGGCACTAACGAGTCGACCGCTACTGCGTTATATGTTAAATAGTTTTGTTGTGGCATCGTTAACTACAATTTTGTCATTAACATTTGCTTCTTTTACAGCTTACGCGGTGACAAGATTGCCGATTAAAGGAAAGGGACTGATATTGGGAGTTGTACTCGCGGCTTCAATGTTTCCGCAGATTGCAATTATTTCACCAATGTTTAACCTAATTACTGGACTTGGTCTACGTAACAGTTACTTGGGACTAGTGATTCCATATATAACGATAAGTTTACCGTTATCAATTTGGATCTTGTCAACCTTCTTTCAAAAGATTCCATTTGAGCTCGAGGAGTCTGCTAAACTAGATGGAGCAAGCCCATTTCAAACCTTTCGGAAAGTTATCTTACCACTAGCAACACCAGGTATATTTACTACTGGAATTCTCGTGTTTATTGCTGCTTGGAATGAATATTTATTTGCATTAACGATTAACACTGCAGATGTATGGCGCACGGTTCCAGTAGGGATTTCGTTATATCAAAGTCAATTTTCTGTTCCGTGGGGAGATATCTCTGCAGCGACAGTTATTGTTACCATTCCAATCGTAATTTTGGTACTATTTTTCCAAAAACGAATTGTATCCGGTTTAACGTCGGGATCTGTGAAAGAATAATATTTCTAAATAAAAGGATGATGAAATGATGAAAAAATTAAAAGTTGCTATTATTGGGTGTGGAGGTATTGCAAACGGCAAACACCTTCCAAGCTTACAAAAGGTAGAGCAGGTAGAACTTGTTGCGTTTTGTGATAGTGAGGTAGAAAAAGCACAGGTTGCAGCGGATGCGTATGGAATGTCTGGCGCAAAGGTATACGAAGATTATAAAGAATTATTACAGGATGCAACGATTGACGTAGTACATGTCTGTACACCAAATATTTCACATGCAGAAATTTCTATTGCCGCTTTGAAAGCTGGAAAACACGTGATGTGTGAAAAACCAATGGCAAAAACATCTGAAGAAGCAAAACGTATGATTGAAGCAGCAGAGGAAACTGGCAAAAAACTGACAATTGGCTATAACAACCGCTTTAGACAAGATAGTCAACATTTGCGTAAAGTTTCCGAGCGAGGAGATTTAGGTGAAGTTTATTTTGCCAAAGCACATGCGATTCGTCGTCGTGCAGTACCAACATGGGGTGTATTTTTAGATGAAGAAAAACAAGGTGGTGGCCCGTTGATTGATATTGGGACGCATGCACTTGATTTAACGTTATGGATGATGGATAACTACAAGCCAAAATCTGTAATGGGGTCGACGTTTCACAAGTTAGGAAAACAGAAGGATGCCGCCAATGCGTGGGGCGCCTGGGATCCAAAAAAATTCACGGTAGAGGATTCGGCGTTTGGGTTTATTACGATGGAAAACGGTGCAACAATTGTACTTGAATCAAGCTGGGCTCTGAACTCACTCGAGGTTGATGAAGCGAAATGCTCGTTAAGCGGAACTAAAGGTGGCGCAGACATGAAGGACGGATTGCGCATTAACGGAGAAGAATTTGGTAAGCTTTATACAACGAATGTTGAGTTGAATAATAGTGGTGTTGCCTTTTATGACGGTGAAGCAGAGAGTGATGCAGACCTAGAGGCTCGGCTTTGGATTGAAAGTCTTTTGAATGACACAGAACAAACTGTAAAACCGAAAGAAGCGCTTGTTGTTACACAAATTTTAGAGGCAATCTATGAATCTGCAAGAACTGGGAAGGCAGTATATTTCGATTAAGGAGTGTGTACGAATATGAAGGTAGCGTTGTTAAGTAGGTGGCATGTACATGCGGATGATTATGCCCGCGCGGTTCATGAAAATGATCAGTTAACGGTTGAACTTGTTTGGGATGAAGATAGTGAACGCGGAAAAAAATGGGCCGATGAACTGGGTGTTCCATTTGAAAAAGAATTAGAAGTGGTTTTGTCTGATCCGGAAATAGACGCTGTTATCGTGAGTACGCCGACAAATTTGCATAAAGAAATTATTTTGGCAGCAGCAGCGCATAAGAAGCATGTTTTTACGGAAAAAGTGTTGGCTTTTACTGCCGAAGAATGTGATAACATCTATGATGCTGCTGCAGAGCACGATGTTGAATTAATGGTATCGTTACCGCGATTAACAGAAAAAGAGTTTTTGTACGCGGAAAAAGCAGTGAATGAAGGCTGGATCGGAATGTTGACGATGATTCGTTGCCGACTTGCACATAATGGTGCTGTGGTACCAGAAGGGGAAACACAAGGATGGTTACCGGCACGTTTCTTTGATAAAGAGCAGACAGGTGGTGGATCGTTGATTGATCTTGGCGCCCATCCGATTTATTTGACCAATCGCTTAGCTGGCCGCGCTGAGGCTGTTTATTCTCGCTTACAGCAAGACGATGAAAAAAAGGTAGATGTTAGTGCAGCAGTTATCGTGGAGTATGAATCTGGTGCCCTTGGTATGATCGAGACAAGCTTCCTGTCGCATGGAAGCCCGTTTCAATTGGAATTATACGGAACAGAAGGGACATTGCTTTGTACAGACGGGGCAGTTCAGCTGAAAAGCATTCACCATGGTGATGGGAATTGGCTGAATCTAGAGGAAGAATTACCGTCTGTACTAAAACCATTAGAGCAATGGGTAGCCAAAATTCGTAATGGCGTTGAGCCATCTATAACAAAAGAAGACGTTATTAATTTAACCAAAATAAATGATGCCGCCGCTTTTTCACATTTAAAAGGGTGCCGAATTTTTATAGAAAAATAATCTTATGAGTCATAGAATCTTATGTAGAGGAGAATGACATATGGGAAACATTGGATTACAGTTATACTCTGTACGAACAATGGCAGAACAGGGCTTTTTGGGGACTGTTCGCAAGGTTGCTGACATGGGCTATGATGCCGTACAATTTGCTGGTTTTTTTGAAACGCCCGCAGATCAAGTGAAAAATGTATTGGATGAAAAGGGGATTTGTGTGGCAGGTAGCCATACGCCTCTTGATCTATTAAAAGGTGATAAGCTAAAAGAAGCAATTCTTTATAATCAAGAAATTGATAACGACTTAATCATCTGCCCATACTTGCCCGAAGAGAAACGAAATTCAGTTGAAAGCTATAAACGGACTGCCGAGGAGCTAAATAAAATCGGTCAAATATGTAAAGAAAATGGAATGATTTTTGGGTACCACAACCATAATTTTGAGTTCAAAAATTTTGATGGAATCACGGGATTTGATCTACTTTTTGGAAACACAGATCCAGATCTTGTTAAAATCGAATTGGATTGCTTTTGGGCTGTTCATGCTGGGTATGATGCAAAAACTATTATTGAAAAATATGGAGATCGCGTTGTTTCTTTACACATAAAGGATATGACAGAAGTAAGTGGAGAAAAGAAAAGCGTTGAAATTGGAAGTGGCATGCTTGATATGAATGACCTACTATCCGTAGCAAAAAGTCAGCACGTTGACTGGCTTGTTGTGGAACAAGAAGATTTTGATCAGGACCCAATGGCTAGCGCTAAAATTAATCGAGACAATTTAATCGATCTTTTAAACTAAAAAAACACGAGGTGAAGTAGAATGAACGTTACAATATGGAATGAAAACCGTCATGAAAAGAAAAATCCAAAGGTTGAAGAAATTTATCCAACTGGAATCCATGGGGCCATTGCGGATTTTTTACAGGAAGAGGGATTCAATACACAGACTGCGACATTAGATGAAGCAGAGCATGGTCTAACTGAAGAAGTGTTAGATAATACAGATGTTCTTGTTTGGTGGGGGCATTTGGCACACGAGGAAGTTACCGAAGATGTTGCCGAAAAGGTAAAGCAGCGAGTACTCGACGGAATGGGCTTGGTTGTCTTGCACTCGGCTCATTTTTCCAAGGTATTTAAAAAGCTTATGGGCACTGGTTGTGATTTGAAATGGCGCGAGGCGGATGAGAAAGAACGCCTTTGGGTTGTTGATCCAAGTCATCCGATTACAGAAGGTCTTGGTCAATATATCGAGCTAGAGAAAGAAGAAATGTATGGGGAGCATTTTGATATTCCAGCACCCGATCAATTAGTTTTCGTTAGTTGGTTTGAAGGTGGCGAGGTGTTCCGTAGTGGTGCAACGTTCACACGTGGAAGAGGGAAGATATTTTATTTTAGACCAGGTCATGAAACATATCCTACCTATCACAATAAAGAAATTCAACAGGTAATCAAAAATGGTGTGAAATGGGCAAAGAATACGAACACATCTAAACATAAATACGGAAATGCGAAGCCGTTAGAAGAGATTAAAAATAAATAGATTTTGCATGAAAGAAAGGGTCTTACTATGACGAAATTAAAAATGGGAATTATCGGTGCAGGCGGTATCGCGCAGGATCGGCATATACCTGCTTACCTGAAATTGCAGGATGAAGTGGAACTTACTGCTGTACAAGATTTGAATATTGAACGCGCACGGGAGGTAGCGAATAGGTTTAGAATTCCACATGTTTTTCAGGATTACAGAGAACTATTTGAAATGGTCGATGCGGTGACAATTTGTACACCAAATAAATTTCACCCGGAAATTGCGATTCGTGCATTAGAAGCAGGCGTGCATGTCTTGTGTGAAAAACCTATGGCAATCACGACAAAAGAGGGAGAGGAAATGATTGCTGCTTCTAAGAAAACAAATACACGTTTATCGATTGCCTATCATTATCGCCATACGAAGGAAGCGCGTGTTGCTAAGCAAGCAATTTTGAATAATGAAATTGGCGATCCGTTGGTTACGCGTGTGCAGGCAATGAGACGTCGGAAGGTTCCGGGCTGGGGTGTTTTCACAAATAAGGATTTGCAGGGCGGAGGAAGTTTAATAGATTGGGGATGCCATTTCCTTGATCTGGCCATTTGGTTATTAGGAGATCCAAAGCCTATAGAGGTAATAGGAACGACGTACAATCGACTAAGTAGAACGCCAAACCAGTTGAATGAATGGGGCGTTTTTGACCATGAAACATTCGATGTGGATGACCATGTGACGGGGTATATTACCTTTGAGAATGGTGTTTCCTTAATGCTTGAGTGTTCATGGGCAGCGAATATCAAAGATGATAGTACAAGTCTTAGCATTTCTGGTGTAGACGGTGGATTGAATGTATATCCATTTGAACTCTATCAGGCTAAGTATGGAACCTTTTTCAGTGGCGAGGCAAAATTTGCGGAGGTAGAAGATAACGCTGGACTATTACAAGCTGAGAATTTTGTTACTAGTTGTTTAGGAAAAGCAGATTTAATCGTGAAGCCAGAGCAGGCCTTACAAGTAACAAGAATAATGGAAGCAATTTATAAGAGTAGTGAAACAGGAAAAAGCATTCGGTTAGGGTGAAAATATTTTAAGGCGAAGGTGATACATATGAAATTAGGTGTATTTTGCGTGTTATTTTCAGAGAAGTCCTTTGAAGAAATGCTAGACCATGTGAAGGATTCTGGCTTGCAGACAGTTGAAATCGGAACAGGCGGACATCCTGGAAATGCACATTGTAATGTAGATGAATTATTGAATAGCGCGGAAAAGCGTGTGGACTATTTGGATAAGGTTCACACGCGAGGGTTAACAATTAGTGCCTTTAGTTGTCATGGAAATCCAATTTCTCCAGATAAACAGGTTGCGGATGAATCACATGAAGTTTTTGTGAAAACAGTGAAATTGGCTGAATTAATGGATGTACCAGTTGTTAATACATTTTCTGGAACACCTGGTGACCACGAGGAAGCAAAATATCCAAATTGGCCTGTGACCCCATGGCCTAGTGAGTATTCGGATATTTTGAAGTGGCAATGGGAAGAAAAACTGATTCCATATTGGAAAGAACAAGGGGAGTTTGCGCAGGCTCACGGCGTTAAGATTGGATTAGAGCTTCACGCGGGGTTCTTGGTTCACACACCATATACCATGCTGAAATTGAGAGAAGCAACATGTGATGCAATTGGCGCAAACCTTGATCCGAGCCACTTATGGTGGCAAGGTATTGATCCAGTAGCTGCAATTAAAATTCTGGGTAAGGAAAATGCGATCCATCATTTCCATGCAAAAGATACATATATTGATCAGGAGAACGTGAACATGTATGGCCTGACGGATATGCAGCCATATGGTAATGTCCAAACACGCGCATGGAGTTTCCGTTCAGTTGGTTATGGTCACGGAGTTCAGGAGTGGTCTACTATTATTAGTGCCTTGCGAACGTATGGTTACGATTATGTTGTCAGTATCGAGCATGAAGATCCAATAATGTCTGTTGACGAGGGTTTCAGTAAAGCAGTTGCAAACTTAAAAAGTATTAATATAGCAGAAAAGCCCGCGGATATGTGGTGGGCATAAATGAAGAGCCCGAGCAGAGATGCTTGGGTTTTTATGGGCTTTTTTATAAGAAAAAGTTCTTCATCAAGCCAATGAAGGTTGAAAGAACACGGAAACGCAGAGGAAAAGTCCTTCATCAAGCCAATGAAGGTCAAAGGAACACGGAAACGCAGAGAAAAAGTCCTTCATCATACCAAAGAAGGACATTAAACTGGTGAATTTGATGTTGCTGGTAAAGCTATCTGTTATTTGTTAGTTGATTTGATATTTTATCTACGGTTAGTGACTACTTATGTTCACTAGATGCGTGCTCTTTTTAGTTCATTTATAACAGGATTCCAGCTGCTTGCAAGTCTTTACAGGCGGCGTCTATTTTTTCTTTTGAATCGGCCTCAAGGGTGTGCATGTGAACGCCTTCTGTCAAGATTGAGAGATAGGAAGCTTTAGAGTCGTGAATTCGATTAATAAATTGCTCTACTTCATGTCGGTTACTAACCATGAGTGAAGCAGTCAAATCACCGTACACAGGATGCTCAACAGTGACATCTTTCACGGTAACTCCGTGATCCACAATAATTGTAAGTTCTTCTTTTGTTTGATCAGAACTGTGTTTACAAGCTACGACTAGTTTATGTGCCGCTTCAAGTGTCGGTTTTTTAATATACATATAGCCTTGACTTGTCGCGATAACCGGTTCATTCTTCGCTTTTAAAATCGATACATCCTGCACGATCACCTGTCTGCTTACGTTCGTTTTTTTCGCGAACTCACTACCAGTAATCGGACGTTGTTCTTCTTTTAAACTTTTTAAAATTAACTCTTGCCTCATTGCAGATGTATACTTTTCCCCTTTACGCATGTGCACTCCTCCTAACTAAGATAGAATTTTTCGATGATTTTTTTAAAGGTTTCAGCCGTTTTATCAATATCTTGAGCTGTTGTATGTTTTCCAAATGATAAACGAATAAACTGTTTTGCCTCGGTATCGGATCGTCCTAATGCTTTCATTGTTCGGGAAGGCTTTTGATTTCCAACTTGGCATGCGCTGCCTGTAGAAATGGCAATACCGTAACGATTACATTCCAACATAACATATTGCCCCTCAATGCCATCGATACGTAGTCCGAGAATATGGGGTGAAAAGTTAGCTGGATGGCCTTCGATATAGATGTCAACTGACAATTGGTTCAGTTTATCAATCATTGTATTACGTAGCCCATTGATTCGTTTGTGTTCCTTTATTCTATCATCACATGCAGCTTTTGCGGAAGTAACAAAGGCCGCAATTCCAGGAACGTTAACTGTTCCTGGCCGAAACCCCTTTTCGTGCGTTGTGTTTGGCAATTGTGCTTTCCATTTCACTTGAGGATTGATGTAAACAGCACCAACGCCATTTGGTCCATATAATTTATGGCTCGAAACTGATAGGCTATCAATTTTAGTAGTACTCAAGTTGAGTGGTGTTTTTCCAAACGTCTGAACTGCATCACAATGAAATAAAACATGATGCTGGTGGAGTAGGTTCCCGATGGATTCTACCGGTTGAAGCGTCCCAATCTCTCCGTTGCTGTGCTGGATTGATGCCAGAATAGTGGTGTGACGAATGGCACTTTTAACATCGTCCAGGCGAACCTGCCCATGCTCATCTAATGGTAAATAGGTAACATCAAACCCTACCTTTTCCATTTGCTTAAAAAAATTATAGACAGAAGAATGCTCGGAGACAGTTGTGATAAGGTGGTTCCCCTTTTCTTTGTTTGCATCTATCAGTGAAGTCAGTGCTAGAATATTAGATTCAGATCCACCACTCGTGAAAAAAATCCCCTCTGAAGAGCATCCTAATAGTTCTGCAAGTTCTTCTCTACACGTTTTTAGTAACTGCGAAGCTCGCGTACCGATATCATGATGGCTACTTGGATTTCCATAAAAAGATTTAGAAACCTGATTAAAAATAGCTAAAGATTCTTCAGACATTGGGGTTGTAGCAGCATAATCTAAATAAATCATCCAAACACTCCTCAGTAAAAAATAAAAAACTCTTGTCATAAGTGTAATCTTGTGTAAATATAGGTGTCAAGACATTATAATATACATATAGCGAATGAGGCGATAAATCATGGCTTTTGATGACGTTATTATTATTGGTAGCGGTATTGCTGCGTTAATAGCAGCCGAAAAATTAGCGATGGATAAAAATGTGATTATTTTCACAAAAGCTTCTAAAACAGCTAGTAATTCTTTCCATGCACAGGGCGGAATTGCGGCGGCCGTTCATCCTGATGATCACTGGGAAGATCATTTTCAAGACACGGTTGCAGCCGGATGTCAGCATAGTGATTTAGAAAACCTCCAAATGCTCATTGAAAATAGTTCGGGTCATCTATTTGATTTAGCTCAAAAGGGTTTAAAATTTGATCTGAACGCTGATGGCGAATGGGATTTAGGTAGAGAAGGTGGTCATTTAAAAAGAAGAATTCTACATGCTGGTGGGGATGCAACCGGAAAAGCACTGATAGCATTTATGTTTCAGCAAATAAAGAATAAGGTTACGATCATTGAAGATACAATGGTAGTCGATTTGATTGTCCATGATCAGCGATGCGCGGGAGTTATCACAAAGAATACTTCTGGGGAAATAGTTGATCACTTTGCAGGTGCAACTATTCTTGCTACTGGTGGTTGTGGGGATCTATATTCTTATACATCAAACGATTCAACCGTGACCGGGGATGGAATTGCGATGGCATATCGTGCAGGTGCTCAGTTAACAGATATGGAATTTGTCCAGTTTCATCCAACCTTACTTTTTGATGGCGAAAACACGCTTGGACTGGTTTCAGAAGCAGTAAGGGGAGAAGGTGCCTTTTTAGTGAATGGTGATGGGCGGCTAATTATGGAAGGCGTCCATAGTCTGAAGGATTTAGCGCCAAGAGATATAGTAGCTCGGGCAATTTTTACTGAACTTGGTGCAGGAAAAAGCATTTATTTAAATATAGCTAATGTGAAAAATTTTTCTTACCGGTTTCCAAGTATCTTTAAGTTGTGTATGGAGAATGGGATTGATTTGAATGGAAACCTTTTACCTGTAATTCCTGGTGCCCATTTTATGATGGGTGGGGTCAAGGCAACCCATACTGGGCAAACATCGGTTGTTGATTTGTACGCCGTTGGTGAGGTTGCATGTACTGGTGTTCATGGGGCAAACCGAGTCGCAAGTAATTCTTTGTTAGAAGGTATTGTATTTGGAAACATGACTGCAGACGCCATATTATCCAAAAAGTATAAAGCGTTTGGGCAAAATCCCTATTCCGTGAAAAACAGATCAAAAGATATGTTTCTTCCAACCAAAGAAACGATAAAAAGGAAAATGATGCGTCATGTTGGTATCGTGCGAAATGAAGAGGGATTAGAAAGAATGCTGGGTTGGCTTGAGCAATTTTATTATTCACATTGTGACTTGGGCGGTTTATCAGTAGAAAGAATCGAGATTATAAATATGCTAACGACTGCTGAACTTATTGCAACCGCTGCATTGGAGCGAATGGAAAGTAGAGGAGCTCATTATCGGTCAGACTATCCCACTACAAATGGGGTAGAAGTAAGGCAGGAAGTGATGCACCAGAAAGAAATAAAGTTGAGTGAGGAGGTTGGAAGATGAACCGATTAAAATTACACGCACTTCTCCAATCATTTTTAGTAGAAGATATTGGAGACCGTGATCTCACAAGTAGTGCAATTTTTCCACCGAGTGAGCTTGGTAAAGGAACTTTTATTGCAAAAGCAGATGGGATTATTTCTGGATTGCAAATTATTCAAGAAGCGTATCAATTACTGGATAGTCGTATTAAGGTTGACTATTTTTACAAAGATGGGGATCAGGTAAACGTAGGTGATACAATCGCTGAAGTACATGGTTCAATCGTCTCAATACTTGGTGGAGAAAGAGTGATTTTAAACCTTGTCCAGCGAATGAGTGGAATTGCAAGCACGACAAGGCAATCTGTGAGAACGCTTAATGACGCTGCGATTAACATTTGTGATACGCGGAAAACAACACCAGGCTTACGTATGCTTGAAAAATATGCAGTCGTGACAGGCGGGGGTAAAAACCATCGCTTTGGACTTTATGATGGTGTAATGATTAAGGATAATCATATCGCATTTTGTGGATCTATAACGAAGGCGGTAAGCGCAGTTCGTGAAAATAGTGGCCATATGGTAAAGATTGAAGTCGAAACGGAATCGAAGGAAGAGGTTCTGGAGGCAGTCAGGGCTGGCGCAGATGTAATTATGTTCGACAATCGAAAACCAAGTGAAGTACGGGAATTTGCAGTCCTTGTTCCAAAGTATATCATGACAGAGGCATCGGGCGGGATAACACTTACAAATATAGCTGAATATGCGGACACTGGAGTTGATTTTATATCACTAGGTTTTCTCACCCATTCCGTAACATCATTAGATATTAGTTTGCTAGTTCGATAGGAGGAAAAACATGAGTTTATTAGATATGATTCAGAATAACAGCGGGCAGATGCTCCCAGATCATTATAAGTCATTATCGGTTGAGGAGATGGAGGCACGAGTCTTTGAGATAAAGGAAAAACTAGGGAGTAAGGTTTTTATCCCTGGTCACCATTATCAAAAGGATGAAGTCATTCAATTCGCTGATGTTACTGGTGATTCTTTGCAATTAGCACAAGTATCAGCCAAAAATTCTAAGGCGGAATATATCGTGTTTTGTGGTGTTCATTTTATGGCAGAAACAGCGGATATCTTAACGGAGGATAAACAAAAGGTGATCTTGCCGGATATGCGTGCAGGCTGCTCGATGGCTGATATGGCAAACATTAATCAAACGGAACGTGGCTGGACTGAAATGCAGCAGGTTTTTGGTGATACGATTATTCCATTAACCTATGTGAATTCTACTGCAGCTATCAAAAGCTTTGTAGGGAAAAATAGCGGGGCGACGGTGACATCTTCAAATGCGAAGAAAATGCTAGAATGGGCATTTACACAAAAAGAACGCATTTTATTTTTACCAGATCAACATTTAGGACGAAATACTGCTTATGATCTTGGAATTCCATTGGATCAAATGGCCGTGTGGGATCCAATTTTGGAGAGGTTTGAGTATGAAGGTGATTTAAGCGAGGTGCGTGTAATCTTGTGGAAAGGACATTGCTCGGTTCATGAGAATTTTACGGTTGGTAATATTGAGGATCTTCGGGCAAAGGATCCAAATACCGCAATTATTGTGCACCCTGAATGTAGCCGTGAAGTGGTTGCGTTATCTGATTATGCAGGTTCTACAAAGTATATTATTGATAAGATTAGCCATGCTGAGGCAGGAACGAAATGGGCTGTTGGGACGGAAATGAATCTCGTAAATCGTCTGACGAAGCAGCATGCCGATAAGGAAGTTTTTTCATTGAATCCGCAAATGTGCCCGTGTCTAACAATGAACCGAATTGATCTGCCACACCTGCTATGGACGTTGGAATCGATTGAAAACGATGAAATCATGAATCAGATTAAAGTTGACTCGGAAATTGCTACTTGGGCAAAAGTAGCACTCGAACGAATGTTGGATAGAGCGTAGTTTATGCATCAGGAATACTATTCATGTGTCTTCCAAAGATCACCTGAGATGTAAAAAAACAGACTAACGCCTAGCCACTAAGGCTGGGCGATTAGTCTATGAGTTTATCGCAGTTTGACGGGCAGTAAAACCCCCACTGAATGAAGTTTCACTTTATATAGATAAATTTTCCATGGTGATGAAGCTGATTCAAAGCTCTTTTCAAATGTAAGACCAATTTCCTTGTGGTTTTTAATTGGTAGTGCAGAGAAAATATAATCTCCACCTAAATTTTCAAGTGCTTTTGTATTGATATCTAAATGATCAATTACTCTTTCACTATTTTTTGAGAACAGATAGTGTTTCCCTATTTCACTAACAAACATATAGGCTCTGCTTCCCCACGTGTCATAGTAATTTTCTAATTTTTTATTTTCTTCAAGCTCTGGTGCGATTATCTTTCTGAACTTTTTCTTATAAGAGAGTGGGTAGCTGGTGTTATACGTATCAAGGGTGTAAAACCCGTTATATTGTGCAATTGTTGGGTGCATGGCGACACTTACAACACGGTAATCAGATTGATCTTTTCCAATATACTCCTCTATTTCTTGAAATAATTCAGTGGAATAAAACTCTTTAAACGTTGGTGTACCGATTTCTTCATATTTATTTTCTTCATTCAACTGAAATAGTAATGTACATTGCAGCACAATTAACAGTGCTGCCAGCCACTTTCCAAATTTTACATATTTGTACAAAATTGCTAAAGCAAGCGCAAAACATAGATACCAGAATAAAGGGTGTAAAAAGTGTATTCTGCTAAAGTTAAACGTGTTTGCCACCATAAAGTTGTCTTTTACTACACGCATGCCTTCCCAATACCAAAAAGCATAGATGAGTGAAAGAAGCCCATTAACAAATAAATAGCCTACCAACCATTTCGGTTTTAATTTATAATAAGCGGCTACAAGTAATGCTAATCCAACAACTGGAAAGATAATCCATTGATGAAAATCCATATCATGTGTATGGCCTTCCATAAAGTTATCCAAGAACAATTGAAAGGTTCCTTGCAAATCTTTGTGGCCTAAATTGAGTTCGTCGCGGTGTGATGTGAATCCGCTATTTATAAACATGGAATAAATTACTAAGTAATTTTTAATCAAATAAAGCAGGCTCATCAAAGATATTGCCAGGAAAAACGGAAGATTAATATGTTTTGTTCGAATCCAATCAACCAGCCAAAGGATTCCGATTAAACTTAAGAAAAAAACAAATGTCAAGATAAAGCTTGAAAAGAATGGGAACAAAAATAAGATTACCCAATACGGCTTTGGTGCCCCGGTCCCATGCTTTCGAATCGTTAAAAATATATGTAGTGCCAAAGGTAAACCAGCGATTGACAACGCACCAGATGGCCAAAAAGGAAGCATGGAAAAGGCTAAAGCAACACCGACACTTATCCAGGATGATTTAACCTGTGGAATGATTGTTGTTTTTAATAACAGATACATCCCGAAAAAAGCTACAAATCGCATGATTGTTTGGTTGATAACATAGGCTGTGAAGGGCCCAAATAATACATAAAGCCATACCATTGCATCAAATCCTGAAGGAAGTGAACTTCTGGGGAGACCGTTGATTACATTCGGAAACTCCGTGTATGGCATCGAAAATATATTTCCGCTTTCAGCAAGTATCTTATACCAAACAATATTCGAGTCCAGGTTATCGTGGACCCGTATATGTGTGTTTTCTCCCAGTAAATAATACGGCATCAGATAACCAATAATGATTAAGCATGCAATCAGTATGAATTTATATTTTGAAAAATTTGTAAAGATGGTTGACCACATGATTGATATCCTCTTCTTCCATTCCATAATATAGCGGTAGTCGCACAATTCTTTCACTGTCTTTTGTTGTAAACTGATCTTCACCGATAAATTTACCATACATTTCACCTGCATGTGAAGAATGCAATGGTACATAGTGTGATACAGCCATGACGCTCTGGTCTTTTAGATAGTCAATTAGTTGTTGACGTACTTTTTCATTTTCTGTTTTTACATAAAACATATGGCCATTATGAACACACTCATCAGGTACGTACGGAAGTGAAATTTTGCCTGTTTTCATTAACGGTTTTAAAGTCTCGTAATAATGATTCCATGAATCGATACGATCTTCATTTATTTTATCAGCGAACTGGAATTGGGCATAAAGATAAGCTGCATTTATATCACTTAGTAAATAGGATGAGCCGATATCACGCCATGTATATTTATCAACCATTCCTTTTAAAAATTGAGAGCGGTTTGTTCCTTTCTCTTGTATTATTTCGGCACGATTCACTGCGCTTTCATGATTAATCAGAAGGGCACCGCCTTCACCACAAGTGTAGTTCTTTGTTTCATGGAAACTAATCGTCCCGAAATGGCCGATTGTCCCGAGTGGTTTACCTTTATACGTACTTAACAGAGCCTGTGCTGCATCTTCAATAACCCATAAATCATGTCGATCAGCGATTTTCATAATTTCATCCATGTCACAAGCGATGCCTGCATAGTGAACAACGACAATTGCCTTTGTGTGTTCTGTTATTGCATGTTCGATTGCTATTGGATCAATGTTCATTGTATCTGCTTGAACATCAACAAAACGAATGGCTGCCCCCTTGAGAGCATAAGCATTGGCTGTCGAAACAAAGGTGTAAGAAGGCATAATGATTTCATCACCTTCTGTAGCGTCGATTAATAGTGCCGTCATTTCCAAAGCGGCTGTGCATGATGGTGTAAGTAAAGCTTTCTCACACTTCAAACGATCTTCCAGCCATTTTGTACACTTTTTCCCAAAAGGGCCATTACCCGAAAGTTTAGGCTCTTGGATTGCCTCTTGCATATATTCCTTCTCTTTTCCTGTCACACATGGTTTATTAAATGGAATCATAGTTATCACCTCATGTCGATTGACTTGTAACAATAATGCCTAACACAATTAACGAGAGTCCAATCACCTTTTGACTTGTGACAGGTTCACCAAACAAAAATACGGAGAGGAGAAACACAAGTACGAATGATAGACTCATAAATGGATAGGCAAAACTGATATTGAACTTTGTCATTGCCGCCATCCAAAAGAGGGACGCGACGAATGCGGATAGAAACCCAGAGAGGATCAATGGATCAAGTAGCAGGCGAAATATAAATGCCATTTTATCCATCCATTCTTCTGGCAAACTCCCGTACTTATCAATCTTCCATTTCAATATCAATTGCCCATAAACGGTAAATATAATTGTCGCAAAAATATATGCAAAGCCCATAATTATACGCCAATTTGGGATGTATGATTCATTTTGTGGTAAACATCAACGGTATTTTTCAATTTGAAACCGAGCGCATAAAATAAATTTAATGATGCCACGTTGGCAGCAGAAATTGAAGTTTTCAAATGGGCGTGACCAAATTTAAGCTGTTCAAAACACCCTTGACTCACAAATGTTTTTGCAAGGCCCTTACTGCGAAATTCCTTTTTCATCCCCATTAGTAGTACTTTATCCTGTTCAAATGCATAAAACCCCGCTGTACGCCCTTCATACAGTAGGGAAAATACGTTGTTTGCATCCATCAGATCATGGAGCCAGTTGACATAGCGTTTGTCTGCTTGTGAAGAAGGGATATTGAAATCACGGTGAAAGCGGCCATGGATGAAAGCTTCTTCAGCAACTTGGATTAATTCCTGTCGATCGTATTCTGTTGAAATCGATGCACCTCCACGCACGAATAAGTGCAAGTCTTCTTTTTTACAAACAGGTTCGATTAATGTATCCATGTAGTAAAACCCATACTTCATTAACATTTCAGGGTTATCTAATGGGTTCACTTTGAGGGTAAAATGACCATCTTTATCGACTGTTTCCTTCAGAGCATCTTCGGTAGAAGCGGTTAATTCGTAAGTGTTTATGTTGAAATTTCGTTTATCCCAAGGAGTTTCTTTTAAATATTCGCTCATGTTATTCACTCCGATCATCATAATCATGAAAAGCTTCTGTTTTTTCTTGAATCAGATAAATTGGTCTTGCTTTTGTTTCGTTGAATACTTTTCCTATATACAATCCAAGGATACCAAAGTTAAAAAAGATTAATCCTCCGATGAAGTAGATGGATACCATAACGCTGGTCCATCCTGGTACAGGTTGAAATAAGAAAAAATACCGGAACATTAAATATAGTCCATAAATAAACGAGACTAATGAGATTAAAAATCCAAACTGGATAGATAATCTTAGCGGTTTATTAGATTGTGAAATAATAGCATCCGTTCCGAGTGTAACCAGTTTCTTTATGTTATAGGATGATTTTCCTTCTTGTCTTTGGCAATGTTCTACCTGAACATTTGCCGTGTTATACCCCATCCACTTTATAAATAAGGGAAAGAAGCGGTTTTGTTCGTTCATTTTTCGAAAGCTCTCAATTACTTTTTTAGAACAGATACTGAAATTGGCAACGGTGTGATCGGATGTTCGGTCAGCCAAATAATCATAAAATTTATAAAAAAGTTTGGATGAAGTTCGTTTAAGCCATGTATCTTGCCGGACTGTTCGATTGCCAAAAACGACATCATAACCTTCCTGCGCTTTTACGTATAATTTTGTTATTTCTTCTGGTTTATCTTGTAAATCACAGTCCATAACAACAATCCAATCACCAATCGTATGGTCAAGGCCAGCGGTGATCGCATGGTGTTGACCAAAGTTACGCGAGAGGTTGATTCCTTTGATTCTATGATCCTTAGAACTTACTTGTTTAATCGTTTCCCAAGCATTGTCTGGACTAGCATCGTTTACTAAGATGATTTCAAATTGGGCTGGAATTTTTTCAATGGTGGTTTTTACCCGGTTACATAGCTCTACTAGACATGTTTCGCAACCGTAAACAGGGATGACTACTGATACTAATGGGTGATTTGTTCCCATTGCTTTACATACCATTCTACTGTTTTTTTAAGTCCTGATTCTAAGGTCATTGATGGTTTCCAGCCCAATGTTTGACGTAGTTTTGTATCATCAACTGCATAGCGTCTATCATGTCCTAAGCGATCTTCGGTGAATGTAATCAAATCGTTAAACGATTTGATTTGCGCTTTATTTCCAATTTCCGGCACGAGATGATCCAGAATTTCACATATTTCCCTTGCAAGTTCACTGTTTGTTTTTTCATTACCGCCACCAATAGTATAAGTTTCTAGGGCCTTTCCCTGGTGATAGATTTTATCCAATGCACTACAATGATCTTCTACATACAGCCAATCTCTTATATTTTTCCCATCCCCATAGATTGGGATTGACTCAGCCTTTAAAGCATTTGAGATAATGGTTGGAATCAGCTTTTCTGAATGTTGTCGTGGTCCATAGTTATTGGAACTGCTAGATATAACAACATTCATCCCATGCGTATATCCAAAGCTTTTTACAAGCATGTTTGCACTTGCCTTGGATGCACTATACGGATTGCGCGGATTGTAAGGTGTTTCTTCAGAGAATTTACCTTTCTTACCTAATGATCCATAAACTTCATCCGTTGATATTTGGTGGAATCGTCGTTCTGCGAGTAATCCATCTTTCTCCCAAACACTCTTAGCTGCTTGAAGGAGGGTGAAGGTACCGAGAACATTGGATTCCACAAAAGCTTTTGCGTCTTCAATTGATCGATCAACATGTGATTCTGCAGCAAAGTGAATGACTCCAGAAATGTTGAAATCGGAAAATATATCTTTCATCAGATTCTCATCTAGTATGTCTCCATGTATGAATTGATAGTTATCAAGATTTTCTACTTCAGATAAATTCCGCTTTGAGCCTGCATAAGTAAGTTTATCAATAGTGATTACCTGACTAGTTGGATACTTTTTCATAAAGTACGTAATAAAATTTGATCCGATAAATCCTGCTCCACCTGTAACTAAAAGGCTCGGTTTTTGATTATTCATTTTCAACCAGTCCTAACACGGGATTGCGATCAATCGAGTCCCAGTATTGTTGGGTATGTTTTCGATTGGCAATTTCCATCAGATATTGCCCGTAATCATTCTTTTCCATGGATTTTCCTTTTTCATAGAGTGATTCCCTTGTCATATACCCCATGTAAAAGGCGATTTCTTCTAGACATGCGAGTTTAAACCCCTGTCGTTGTTGAATGTTTCTTACAAATTCAGAAGCCTCGTATAAGGATTCATGTGTTCCTGCATCCATCCAGGCAAACCCTCTACCAAGGAGCTGAACATTTAATTGATCTCTTTTTAAATATTCCTTGTTTACATCCGTTATTTCTAATTCACCTCGTTCAGAAAAATTGAGTTTCTTTGCTATTTTTATAGACTTGTTATCATAAATATATAGGCCTGTAACGGCAAAATCTGATTTGGGTTCTATAGGTTTTTCTTCCAATGAAACTACTTTTTGATGTTGGTCGAATTCTACTACACCAAATCTTTTCGGGTCCTTCACGCGATAGCCAAATATCGTCGCATCGTTATGGTTCTGGATAGCGTTTCGTAAAATGTTCGTAAATCCTTGACCGTAAAAAATATTATCGCCGAGAATTAGTGTGACATCATCTTTACCAATAAATTTTTCTCCGATGATTAATGCTTCTGGAATTCCATTTGGATTTACCTGTTCACGGTACGTAAGAGAAATGCCAAACGATGAACCATCACCTAGTAAATCTTCAAATCTCTGCTTGTCAGATTCTGTGCTGATTATCATAATTTCTTTGATTCCAGCCAACATCAATACAGACAACGGGTAATAAATCATCGGTTTATCGTAGACAGCTAGTAGATGTTTATTGATACTGTTTGTACTTGGCGCGAGCCTTGACCCGCTTCCCCCAGCAAGTATAATCCCCTTCATCCTATCGCCTCCATTGTGATAACGTTTCCATTGCTTATAAGAAAGAACCTTTTCTAATATACTATTGCCTCATTTCTAAAAAACTATCTTACAATTCCATTGCATTTTTATTTCATACTTATTACCATGTTTTGGTAACTGATAAGATTGGTTCATCCGTATATACGTAGAAAACACTGAAGAATAGGTCAAATTCATCTTAACGAATTATCCATAAAAAGGTACTATTAGTAATAGATAGATCAATCTTGGAGGTGGGAGCGTGACACAAAAAATTGCGGTTGCTTTCTTGCATGGGGCAGGAACACCTGATAAAGATTTCGCAGCTGAAATGATACGGAAAATTAAAGAAGGATTCTCGAAAAAATTAGGGATTGAAAATGCGAATCAGGAAATTGTTTTTGAAGCGGTGTTTTGGTCATCCGTTTTTGAGAAGGAAGAAAGGGAACTATTAAAACGTTTGCAAAAAAATGCTGATTTAGACTACCTGTTGTTACGTCGCTTTGTTGTGGAATTTTTGGCAGATGCTGTGGCATACCAACCAACAAAGCAGGGGAGCCAAAATTATGATCGGGTAAATGCCTTTTTAGCAGAATCTATTCGTAGATTGAAACAAAAGGCTGGGCAATATGCACCATTATGTATCGTTAGCCATAGTCTAGGCTCAGTGGTCGCAAGTAATTATTTCTATGACCTGCAATTTAAACAGGAAAATATTGGACCAAAGACAATGACTATTAAATCTGACACACCAATCGAAAAAGCCCAGACATTAGCGCTATTTTATACAATCGGTAGCCCACTCGCATTATGGTCGATGCGATACCCGGATTTTGGTATCCCTATTCACGTTCCCTCTCCTGGTTTAGATAAAATTCACGCTCATGTGCAGGGTGAATGGATAAACTTTTATGATAAGGATGATGTGCTAGCATTTCCATTAAAAGGATTAAACGATTATTATCAAGCTGCTGTAACGAAGGATGTCAAGGTGAATGCCGGGGGATGGATGACAAGCTGGACGCCCCTTTCACATAATAAATACAATACGGATGTTGAAGTTATAAATCCAATTGTTGAAGGATTAGTTCGGACATGGAAAGAAGTGAATGAGTAAAAGTTGACATCGTTTCTTTTCGTTTATATAATAAGTCGAGTGTAATGGAGATTATTATTTTCGTTAATTACGGGAGAGGTTCTTAGCTTTTAACCCTCTATAAAAAACTAAGGACAGATGATGTTATTTCAAAACCATGTGCCTTAGCTTAGGCCGTGGTTTTTTTCACGTAAGGAAAGTATATAAGTTATAAGGAAACGCCGGTATAAGAAAAACTTCGCCATTCGCTATTAAGGAGGAGGCGAATGGCGAGTTTTCTAAAATGCTTAAAAGAATAGACGAGGAGGTATTCAGATGGAAGGTAGACGAGACGCAGACTTAACAGATTTGACGCTTCTAGGTAGTCAAGGAACCACCTATCAATTTGACTATACACCAGAGGTTTTGGAAGCATTTGAAAATAAACACCAAAAAAGAGATTATTTTGTAAAACTTAATTGCCCTGAATTTACAACCTTATGTCCAAAAACAGGTCAGCCGGATTTTGGTGCGGTTTATATCAGTTACATACCTGATATAAAGATGGTAGAAAGCAAGTCTTTAAAGCTTTATTTGTTTAGTTTCCGAAATCATGGTGACTTTCATGAAGACAGTATGAACATTATCATGAATGATTTAATAGATTTGATGGATCCACGTTATATCGAAGTGTGGGGGAAATTCACACCGCGGGGAGGAATTTCCATTGACCCTTACTGTAATTATGGAAAGCCAGGGACTAAATTTGAACAGATGGCAGAACACCGTATGATGAATCATGATCTCTATCCTGAGAAGATAGATAATCGTTAATTACTACTATTTCTTATGAGCAAGTAAAGGATAGGTTTTGGCGTTTATCTGTCTAGCTCCAGCGCCTAGCCCGCCTGAGGTTTTAAGTCAAATCTCTTAGTGATAAAAACTATCACTAAGAGATTCGTCTTAAACTTGCCTGAGGCTGACCCAAGGCGCTTGCGCTTTTCTTATGAGGGTTGCTTTGATCCTTCCTAACACAAAAGGAAGAGGATTTGATGTTTGTTTATTTAAACGCATTATTTGTTGGACTTTTACTTATTTCCAATATTTTAGGAGTTAAATTATTTAATATCGGAGAATTTATATTACCAGCAGCTGTAATTGTCTATGTGGCAACTTATTTAATTACTGATGTAATTGGGGAAGTATATGGAAAAGATGCAGCAAGAAAAACGGTTCAGGCAGGGTTCGTAACACAAGTTATTGCGTTACTATTTATTTATATTGCCATTCAACTACCTGCTGCGCCTGTGTTCGAATCGCAATCTGAGTTTGAAACAATTTTGGGCGGTAGTTTTAGAGTGATAGTGGCCAGTCTTATTTCGTACATTGCTAGTCAAAACCTAGATGTTACTATTTTCCATCGGTTGAAGGCGAAACATGGTGACAAGAAACTTTGGCTAAGGAACAATCTATCAACGATGACAAGTCAGTTAGTTGATACTACTCTATTTATCACAATTGCATTTTGGGGGATTGTTCCTACAAATGTTTTGTTAGGCATGATTGCCACGCAATATGTTTTTAAACTTTGTATTGCCATAGTCGATACTCCTTTTGCTTATTTGTTGGTCAAAATGGCTAAGAGGAATGAAAAAGTTATGTAAGTAAATTTTTCTAAATAATAAAGTACAACGTCATATTAACATAACGTTGTACTTTTTAATCTATACTTCTTTCGGCAAGACAATCCGCTTGTACATTTGAACGGTTAACCAATAATAGATGCCATAAATTAAGAGGAATATACTTATTGGAAACCAAATCTTGGTATACGGTTCAACCAGAATGAAAGAGAACATTTGCATACCGACTAATACATGAATCAACCCGAGTAATGCTGGGAATAAGAATACAAGGAATAATTCCTTATAAATAGATCTAACTAAAAGCGATTTACGCACACCAATTTTTCGTAACATACTGTAACGGTGTGTGTCAGCTGTTGCGCTTGATAAAAGCTTAAACATAAGCACACTTGCCATCATCATTAAAAAGGCTACACCTAGGAAAAATCCCATGAATATAGTTCCACTTGCCACGTTTTTTAAAACCAAATAATTGGCAAGTTTACTGTCAAATTGCTGCATTTCCATCTCATTTGTTATTCCTGCTACCTGCTGTTGACGCTTTTCTATTTTTTTGATTAGTGGGATTGCATCTGTAAAATCTTCCACTCGTACATTCAATACTTTTTGTTCATTCATTGCTGCTTTTTGATAGTTTTCTTGATTTAAAATAAAAATGTCACGCTCGCCGAACATCTGATGATTAGCTCGTAGTTCGGTTAATAAGGCAGTGACCCATGGCTCAGGAATTGATTCTATTCCTTTAGCTTCTCCAAGAACATATTTTTCTCCTGGAATTGGGGTTGAAACCCGTTTTGCCTCAGGTAATTCCATTGACTTTGGATCAAATTGTTTAACTAGTGGAGGATGGTCCAGTAAATCCTTTTTTAAAAAATATACCCCTTCCTCATCCACTTTGTAATGATACGTGTTTTTTTCAACCGTATCCATTTTATTTACTAATTTCATATCTTTTTCCGTTGGTTGGTGTATCGCCACATCATTTGCCTGGAACATCGAAGCTTGCAATTCCACATTATTGTAGAATGATAATCCGGCAGCCATTGCGCCAAGCCCAAGTGCTATAAGCATCGTAACAGTACCTAGGACCTTTGTTAATGCACTAATTCGAAACCGTAATTGCGCAAATGTAAAGGAGTTAATTCCCTTTTCATTTATTCGACGAATTCCTTTTAGTTTCTTCATTAGAAAAGGCAGAAGTGAAATGAACATCAAATACGTACCGATTGTAATCGTAATCGCTGCTAAAATCACCCCAAATTGCATGAGCTTGTCTATATTAATCATGGCATAGTAACCTACCCCAATAAGTACGATAGCAAAAATCACCCCAATAATGGTCCAGCTGCCTTTAGCTTTTACCCCGTCGTGTTTTTGTTCAGCACGAAGGAGATCTAAAACTGACTTTCTAGCTATCTTCACTGCATTTACGATCGATGTCAGGAGGAATAATGCTACATAAAAAGTTACCGTTGTCACAATAGATGATAGATAAAAAGCTTGAAATCCTTCTCCTGAAAAGTCTAATTGGTTCATGATTAATGTTGCAATACCCTGGGCTAGACCAACCCCAATAACTAATCCAATAATCAATGAAATGATTCCGATAAAAAAGGTTTCAAAGAACATGAGTTGTGTCACTTTATGCTTTTTGGCACCAAGTGTCATGTACATGCCCATTTCTTTTTGTCGCATCGAAAGCATAAAAGATGTAGCATAAAATATATAAAATAGTGTAATGGCAGCTAAAATAAAACTTCCTACGTGAAAAATAAACATAATGGAAGCGATCATTGAGTTTGCTTCCAGGAACGCCTCGTTCTGTGCAAGTGTCTCAAACATATAAAATATCGAAATGGAAATCGTTAGTCCAAACAGCAGGACTAAATAATCTTTAAACATTTTTCGCATACTAGCAAATGATAATTTTAGTAACATATCATAACCTCCTTTCTACTCCATTTCGTGTGGCGACGCAAATTCAGCGAGCACATGAAGAATCTCCTGATGAAATTCATTTCTACTTCCAGCACGTCTAATTTCTTTATATAACGATCCGTCTTGAATAAATAAAATACGCTCACAATAACTTGCACTAAGTGGGTCATGGGTAACTAACATAATGGACACATCATGGTTTGTATTTAAATGAACCATTGCTTTCATTAAGTCTTTAGCATTTTTCGAATCAAGCGCCCCAGTAGGTTCATCCGCTAAAATAATGGCAGGCTCGTGCACCAATGCTCGTGCTGCAGCTGCTCGTTGCTTTTGCCCACCAGAAACGGTGACAGGATATTTATCCAAGATAGCCTGGATGCCCAGTTTTTCCGCTACTTTTAAAACGCTTGGCTTAATTTTTTTCGAAGAGACACCTTGCAGTGACAATGGAAGTGCAATATTTTCATAGATGGTTAGGTTCTCTAATAAATTGAAGTCTTGAAAAATAAAACCTAATTGCTCAGATCGAAAATCAGCTAATTGTCCTTGTTTCATTGTTGTGATATCAGTTCCAGCGATTTCTATTGTGCCACCTGTTGGTTTATCCAAGGTGGAAATAACATTTAATAAGGTTGTTTTACCAGCACCAGACGGCCCCATAATTCCTACGAACTCTCCTGCCTGTATATCAAATGAAACACCATCTAATGCCTGGAACTGGTTTTCATTTTTTTTACCAAAAGTTTTACGAACGTTTTTAACGTTTACAACTGCCTTACTCATTTTATTACCTCCTGTAAATTAATCTATTGCTAGTTTATCTATCTTGAAGGGATTATCCTATGTGTTTTCCTTACGAGAAGCTTACAGATTTGTAAGGTATAATCGCTAATGTTACTGACTAAACAGAGCCATGTGTATAAGAGGATGTTCAAAAAGTCACCAAATGATAAACGGCGAATTTTTTCGTTGGCTTGTTTTTCCGGTTCTCATGTAGGAATAGCCTACATTCCGATCCTCAAACCTACGCCGCCTCGAACTTGACGCACAGGACGTTGCGTTCTTTGTCGACCTTGTTTCTAATTTGCCGACTTTTTGAACACGCACTATAAACATATTTTAACAATTATAAAAAAATTGATTGACAGCGTTTCCAATTTGCGTTAAATTTAATGTACAAGTTAATTTTCGTGGCCTGAGATTTGGAGACCCACACTACAAACGGTACTTTCCTATGTAAAGTACACTATTTGAGTGTGGGTCTTTTTATTTGCAGTTAAGAAAGTATAGATCCTTTCTTACTGCATAAGTGCAACTAAGGCTTTCGTCATTAAGGCTTGGCGATAAGCCAAGTTTTCTAATGAGATTTACTTGTAGTAAACAGATGGGAAACATATACTTGAAAAGGAGTGCTAGTATGTCAGAATCAGAGTTTTTAGCTGAATTGATTGGTACAATGATACTTATCATTTTTGGTGCAGGTGTTGTTGGTGGTGTAGTGTTAAAGAAGTCGAAAGCGGAGGATTCTGGTTGGATAGTTATTACGATAGGATGGGGTCTTGCTGTCACAATGGGCGTTTATGCAGTTGGTAGTTTTACAGGTGCGCATATTAATCCTGCTGTAACGTTGGGCTTTGCTGCAGCTGGTGAGTTCCCTTGGTCCAAAGTACCGATGTACATTAGCGCACAAATCATTGGTGCCATTATAGGTGCGGCTATTGTTTTCTTGAATTATTTACCACATTGGAAGGAAACAAAAGATCAAGCAGCAAAGCTAGGCGTGTTTGCTACAGATCCTGCTATCAGTAGTCCTTTTTCAAACTTAGTTAGTGAAATTATCGGTACATTTGTTCTTGTAATGGGCCTAATGTTTATAGGTGCGAATGAATTCACGGAAGGTTTAAACCCATTAATTGTGGGTGCATTAATCATCGCAATTGGTATGTCTCTAGGTGGAACGACGGGTTATGCAATTAATCCAGCACGTGACCTTGGTCCAAGGATCGCACATGCGATTCTTCCAATCCCAGGTAAGGGTGGGTCTAATTGGAAATATGCATGGATTCCTGTTGTTGGACCAGTTCTTGGTGGTATTTATGGCGCTTTGTTTTATAAAGCAATATTTACTGCTGATTATTCTGTTTCATTTTGGGTGCTAAGTGTAGTAATGGCTGTAATAGTAGTTGGTGCAACTAGTTCTGAGCTTAAAAAGAAGGAAACGGTTGCTGATCAATTTGAAGAAAAAATAAGTTAAGGGAGAGGTTACAATGCGTAATCAATTTATTTTATCATTAGATCAAGGTACAACAAGTTCACGTGCGATTCTTTTTAACCATGATGGGGAAATCGTAGAAACTGCGCAAAGGGAATTTGAGCAATTCTTTCCAAAGCCTGGTTGGGTTGAACATGATGCAAACGAAATTTGGACATCTGTTCTTGCATGCATAGCAGAAGTTCTGCGTAAAGCTGATGTAGAACCAAGCCAAATTGCTGGGATTGGTATTACCAATCAGCGTGAAACAACAGTTGTATGGGATAAACATACTGGAAAACCAATATACAAAGCGATTGTATGGCAATCACGCCAAACCGAAGCTATTTGTAAGGAACTTCGGGAAGAGAATTATAATGATTTATTTAGAGAAAAAACAGGTTTGTTACTAGATCCATATTTCTCAGGTACAAAAGTAAAATGGATACTTGATAACGTAGAAGGTGCTAGAGAAAAAGCCGATAATGGAGATTTATTATTTGGAACGATGGATACGTGGCTTGTTTATAAGCTAACTGGTGGAAAAAAACATATTACAGAGTACTCGAATGCATCTAGAACGCTAATGTTTAATATATACGATTTAAAATGGGATGATGAATTGCTCGAGATCTTAACGGTTCCAAAAAGTATGTTGCCAGAGGTACGTCAATCTTCTGAAGTATACGGTGAAACGGTAGATTATCATTTCTTTGGCCATGAGGTTCCGATTGCGGGTATTGCTGGTGATCAGCAAGCAGCACTGTTTGGTCAAGCGTGTTTTGAGAAAGGTATGGCAAAAAATACGTATGGTACAGGTGGCTTTATGTTAATGAACACAGGCGCAAAAGGTGTAGCATCTGATAATGGGTTGTTGACCACATTAGCCTGGGGTGTTGATGGTAAAGTAGAGTATGCGCTGGAAGGTAGTATTTTTGTATCCGGATCAGCAATTCAATGGCTTCGTGACGGGTTGAAACTTATTAATAATACGCCAGAAAGTGAAGAGTATGCGTTAAAGGTGAAATCGACAGATGGTGTATATGTCGTACCTGCTTTTGTTGGACTCGGTACACCACATTGGGATAGTGAAGCACGTGGTGCAGTGTTTGGGCTTACACGTGGAACAACGAAGGAACACTTTATTCGCGCAACGTTAGAATCGCTTGCTTATCAAACGAAAGATGTGCTGGATGCTATGATTGCTGATTCAGGTATTGATTTAAAAACATTGCGAGTTGATGGGGGAGCAGTTAAGAATAACTTTCTTATGCAATTCCAGAGCGATATTCTAGGTGTGCCAGTTGAACGTCCAGTTGTGCAAGAAACTACGGCACTCGGTGCAGCATACTTGGCAGGACTTGCTGTTGGGTACTGGGAAAGTAAAGAAGAAATCGCTACACAATGGAAAAATGAACGTACGTTTACGAATGAATTAGATGAAGAAAAAAGTAATGAACTTTATGAAGGATGGAAGAAAGCTGTTGAAGCAACTAAAGTTTTTAAGTAAACCATATAGAACAAAAACTGGGCTAATTTGGCCCAGTTTTTGTTGTTAATACTCTTTGTTAAATCCTTCTTCATCTAAAAACTGTGTGGCTTGTTTATAGGAATGAAAAGAGCCATCAAGATTTTGCCCTGCGTATACATTCCACAAGCCGTCTTCATAAACTAGTAATAAAGTCTGTTCGTTCGCATTTACCCAGTGTTCCTCATCTGGAATTTCTTCAGCGTTTGCTTCTGGTGAAAGGGAATGAATAGCTTGTTGGATCACGTCAATCAGTTCACTTTCTGTGTAATTACGGATATTGGTCATCCCTTTATTATCTGTTTCATAATCGCCTACGTTTTTTGTATATACAAAACCGTTGCCATTTGGATGTAAGTGTTGAACGACGATTTTTTTGTCCAAAGCGCTCTTTTCATAATGAAAATTTACGCGTCCCATTGATATATCTTTTCGTTCTAGTTCGGGAAAATTGTTAATGATGGATAATTTTTCTTCAA
Organism: Virgibacillus necropolis; assembly: GCF_002224365.1. Lineage (GTDB taxonomy): Bacteria > Bacillota > Bacilli > Bacillales > Amphibacillaceae > Virgibacillus_F > Virgibacillus_F necropolis. The sequence continues at coordinate 1,341,333 of NZ_CP022437.1, forward strand.
AAGTTAGCATGATTCCTCCGTTTAACATTGATTTGACTTAAAGTTAGTATACCCTTGATTCCTCAGTTTCGATAACTTGTTTACTCTACTAATCCAAGCTGCTTTAATCCATTAAAAATTCCTGAATCGGATACGGTAGTTGTACGGTTTTTGGCATAAGCAAACAAGTCTGGGTGGGCGTTCCCCATAGCAAAACCCTCTCCAACGGTTTCAAGCATTTCTTTGTCATTCATGCCATCACCAAATGCAATTGCATCTTCTTTTTTGCGGTTTAATTTCTTAAGGACGGTTTTGATTGCCTCTCCTTTGTTGACGTTTTTCCGAATGACATCATAGCAATTATTAATTCCGCCAACGTTCACTGGTGAAAGATATAAGTTTTCATCTATGGAATAAAGGGCAAGATCATCATCGTTAATATTAATCAACGTCATACTTAAAATATCATTTTTTATATCTGGCGTTATTTGATCATTTTCCTTTAGAAGAAACGCATTAATAAATGCTTTTGTAGCGGGTGAATTGGGTGTTGAGTAATAATTTTTCTTGCTTGTATAAACGACAATCTCATGGTTGTGTTGGTCGACTGTTTCCAGGAAATGTTCAATGGTACTAGTATCCATTGGTTCATCTACTACCGTTTCGTTTTGATAGGTCGCAAATGCACCGTTATATCCAATAAAAGAATCAATCGTTAGTTCTTCAGCCAAATCGTAAATTTCATGGAGTGGGCGCCCTGTTGAGAGAAAGACCTCGACACCCTGTTTTTTAACTTGTTCAATTGCATCTTTTGTAGAGTCCATAACTGTGTGATCAGGTCGCAAAATTGTCCCATCTATATCTAGAAATAGTGTATTGTATGTCATTGTTGATCTCCTTACCTTTTTTATTATCTTGTAATAGTACCATAATAGTACACTTTTATCTAAAATGTGGATATGTTGGTTGTATTATCATTAGAAAGATATCTGAGATGGTGTTGCATTTTTCTTCCTTTACAAACCACTAATCAGAGGCTATTATTAGTAACAATTATCAGAATTGGGGAGTGAGCGATGTGCATAGGTTTGAACAATCTGAGGCATTAAAGCGTTTGCCTGAACAGTTTTTTGCGAAGCTTGTAAAAAAAGTGCAGCAACTGCAAAGTGAGGGACACGACGTGATTAACTTAGGGCAAGGGAATCCAGATTTGCCTACACCTGAACATATTGTTGAATCTTTACAAGGTGCGGCAGAAAATCCAATCAATCATAAATATTCGCCGTTTCAGGGTTTTGCATATGCTAAACAAGCGATGGCTGACTTTTACAAAAGAGAGTATGGGGTTGTGGTGGATCCAGAAACTGAGGTTGCCATTATGTTTGGCTCGAAATCTGGCCTTGTTGAGCTGAGCCAATGCCTGTTAAATCCGGGTGATACGGCATTGTTACCTGATCCAGGCTATCCAGATTATATGTCAGGTATTGCGCTCGCGGATGCAAAAACGGAAATGATGCCACTTCTTGTGGAGAATAATTTTTTGCCTGATTACGGTCAGATTCGAGATGATGCATTAAACCGAGCGAAATTAATGTTTTTAAATTACCCAAATAACCCGACGTCAGCGACTGCTACAAAGGAATTCTTCGATGAAACTGTTGAGGTTGCAAAACAACACGGTATCTGTGTGTTGCATGATTTTGCGTATGGTGCGATTGGGTTTGATGGGGAAAAGCCACAAAGTTTCTTGCAGTCAGAAGGGGCAAAGAACATTGGAATCGAGATGTACACGTTATCGAAAACATATAATATGGCTGGCTGGCGGGTAGCGTTTGCAATCGGGAACCAATCAGTAGTTGAGAGCATAAATTTAATTCAGGATCATGTACACGTTAGCTTGTTTGGTGGAATTCAACAAGCTGCGGCGAGTGCACTGAATAGTGATCAGGCAGCAGTACAAAAATTAGTGACGACATACGAAGAACGTAGAAATAGCTTTATCGAAAAACTAAATGAAATTGGTTGGAAGGTTGAGGCACCAAAGGGGACATTTTTTGCTTGGCTGCCAGTTCCTGATGGCTATACTTCAGAAGAATTTGCTGATTTGTTACTAGAAAAAGCGCACGTTGTTACCGCACCTGGAAATGGTTTTGGCTCGGCTGGTGAAGGCTATGTGCGAATAGGGTTGTTAGCTAGCGAAGATCGCCTAGCGGAAGCGGTTAATAGAATTGGAAAATTAAATCTCTTCCGAAAATAGTTGGTGAAATTATCAGTCAAGTCTCTAAAGGATTTGGTAAGCCAGAGTGGATGAAGTAATTGAATCTGTCATGTATAATGTAACTAGCTTTTAATAGAGAGGATCGTATGGCATGACAGTAGATGGAAGATATCGAGATCAGGTAAAGCCTGGGCTTGAAGTTGATATTGTGTTAAAGAAAGACCAACGTACTGGTCAACTGACTAATGGCATTGTAAAAGATTTATTAACAAAATCATCCTATCATCCACACGGGATTAAGGTTCGTCTTGAGGATGGGCAAGTTGGCCGTGTGAGTAATAGGAAGTAAATAACCGCTAACCTCTGATGAAGGAGGTAGCGGTTATTTTTTTATCGCAGTTTGACGGGCAGTAAAACCCCCACTGAATGAAGTTTCACTTTATAGTGCTTTATCATCTACTGAATCAAGCCACTCTTCAATTGTGTCTACTACAGATTCAACCGTTCCTTCTTTAAACGGTGATCGCAGGTTTGCCGATTCTACTAGCCCTAGAAATGCTTTTTGCCCACCTAGCTGACAAAGCTTAATGTAATCATTCCATGCTTCCTTGTGATCCTCTTGTGCGCGCTTCCAGAATTGGAATGCACAAATTTGTGCGAGGGTGTAGTCAATGTAATAAAACGGTACATCGTAAATATGACCTTGACGTTGCCAAAACCTTCCTGATTCTAAATAATCATTTCCATCATAATCCCGATGTGGTAAATAGGTTTCTTCAAGCTTCTTCCATGCTTGGTTTCGCTCTTCTGGAGTCCACTCTGGATTTTCATAAACAAGATGCTGGAATTTATCGACTGCAACGCCATATGGTAAGAACTGTAAACCATCCGCTAAATGAGAGTATTTATATTTTTCCGTATCATCATGGAAAAATAATTCCATCCACGGCCATGTGAAAAATTCCATGCTCATTGAGTGAATTTCCGCTGCTTCAAGGGTCGGAAAGCTATATTCAGGAATACCAATATGTCGGCTCTCATAAACTTGAAATGCATGTCCCGCTTCGTGTGTCAGAACATCTACATCACCTGATGTTCCATTAAAGTTTGCAAAAATAAAAGGCGACTGGTAATCATCAATAAAACTGCAGTATCCGCCAGCTTCTTTTCCTTTTTTTGCTTCAAGATCCATTAAATTACGATCCAACATATAATGGAAGAATTTATTTGTTTCTGGTGATAATTCTTCATACATTTTTTTGCCATTCTCAATAATCCATTCGGGCGTGCCTTTAGGATCGGCATTTCCGGACTTAAATTTGAATGATTCATCATAGTTTTTTAAGGAATCAACACCGATTCGTTCCGCCTGTTTATCATATAGCCTGGTTACAAGAGGTACGATCGAATCTCTTACCTGTTTACGGAAAACAGTAACCATCTCAGCGTCATAATCGATACGAAGCATACGAATATACCCCAGCTCCACAAAGTTTTTATAGCCGAGTGTGGTTGCGATTTCATGACGTGTTTTTACGAGTTGATCGTAAAGGCCATCAAATTTCTCGGAATGCTGGGCAAAAAATCCTGAGCTCGCTTCGGTTGCCTTTTTACGTGTCTCGCGATCCTTGTCCTGTGCATATGGACCAAGCTGCGCGAGCGTTAACGTTTTTCCTTGGAAAGCAACTTCAGCCGAAGCAACTAGTTTCGAGTACTCAGATGTTAACTTATTTTCTTTTTGAAGCAACTTGATAACTTTGGGATCAAATGATTTAATTTCAAAGTTTGCAATTTCAAATAGTTGCTCGCCCCATTGTTTTTCTAAATCCTCGCGATAAGCAGATACAACTAACTCCTTGTAAAAATCTGTATTTAACGACTTGATTTCTGGCTCAATGTCGTCAAAGAAATCACGTTCTTTTTGATAAAATTCATCGTTTGTATCAATAGATGCTCGGATATAAACCAGGTTGGAAAGTGTCGATAACCGATTACGGAATTTGTTGATTTCGTTAATTGCATCGTTTGCTTCCTCTATTGTAGAAGCTTTTTTAAATGTATTAAGTAATTCAGCGAACGCGCTCTTTTCCTTTTCTAGATTCGGACGTTCGTATGTATAGTTTTCAAATGTCTGCATATAACCCCTCCTTGTATACTTTGTTTTATTCGACAGTAAAGATTGGATTCCTGCTTTTTGACGCCGTTTCGGAATGTAATAGGATATTTTTGTTATAATGAAGACAATTGATTTTTTTAAAGGAGATTTTAAATGAAACAAAAATTTGAGCTAACTAAGGAACAAAAGGATGACATGGCTGGTTTGATTAAAGGCTATTTTGAAAAGGAACGTGGAGAGGATATTGGAAATCTCGCCTCATTATTAATCGTGGATTTTTTCATCGAGGAGCTTGCGCCATTATTTTATAACATTGGAGTAGAAGACTGTCATGCATATATGTCTAGCAAGTTAGATGACTTATTTGAAATTCAAAAGTAGCATAAAATTAGGAGATTCAGCATACAAAAATAGTGTGGTTTATAAATCATCAAGTCTGGGTAATTTATAATATATGCTTATAGGTTACTGGAAAAAGAAAGGATGATTAACATGCTTCGTACAATTTTAATGGTTATTGGTGCTATCGTAGTAATTGGTTGGATTATTTCAATCTTATAAAAGTATACTGATAAAAAGTGGAAACCACCCAATATACTGAGTGGTTTCCTGTTTTGTAAAGATGTACATATTTCAGATTCTTTGTTTAGTAGATACTAAGTTAGTAATTGAAAATCAGTGATTCACTTTATTTGTTCAATATAAAGAAGGAGGAGTATGGATGGTCATTAAAAATAGCGCCACATTAAGTAGGGACTATTTCCAATCCTACTTTAAGTTGCGAATGAATACGCTAGGTTGCTCGCTTGATGAAGCACGGGACCAAACGTATGAAAAATTTTTTGGTGAAAATGAAGAAAGATTTGGGAAGGCAACATACGTACATTTTTTAGAGGCATATGAGGAAATGAGCGAAGAAATTGATAAAAGGTGAGACTTCGCTAATATAGAAGAGTCTCACCTTTATTTTGAGATGAATTTGCTTCCTTTTACATAAAAGCGCCATGGATAATGCACCGCTTCGCCCGAATTATGGATACCAATTCGTGGTCCAGTTACTATTTGTGTGTCGTCAATCTGCTGTCCCTCCGCAATTTGAAGGGGGGCTTTATTTAGTGGATGACCATAGTCAGACATTGTGATACCGAGTGCTTTTGTTAGTTTACCAGGTCCATTTGTCCATTGGAATTGATTCTTTGCTTTTGGCCTTCTTTCCGCCATTAATTCTTGCCCTGTAACGGGTTCAACGGCTCTGATTAAAACTGCCTCAGGTCGACCGATTGCTCCACTGACTACGTTAACAAGACAATGTGTATGCATGGAATAGGTATACGTGATACCAGGTTCGCCAAACATGATTTCGGTTCGTTTGGTGCGCCTGTTGCCAAAACTGTGTGCGGCCTGATCATCTGGTCCCATGTATCCCTCTGTTTCCACAATTATTCCTGACGCACTGCCTTCTGGAGTTTCCTTGATGAGCTGACACCCGAGTAGTGCTTTTGCCAGGTCTAGTGTTGGTTGGTTGTAAAAGTCTTTACTAAGTGGTCTAAGCATACCTAGTTCCTTTCGTTTAGTTATTATTTTCCGCAATAAAAGACTAACATATATGTCAGCCTTTTATTGCAGTTTATTTAAAAATTGTTTTGTTCTATCGTGTTGGGGATCGTTGAAAATGTCAGTTGGCTTTCCGCGTTCAACGATTACACCATTATCCATAAATAGTACCTCATCAGCCGCTTCTTTGGCAAATTTCATTTCATGGCTGACAACGACCATTGTCATACCTTCTTCAGCTAAATCTTGCATTACCTTTAGAACTTCACCAACTAGCTCTGGATCTAGTGCTGACGTAGGTTCGTCGAATAAAATGAGCTGTGGATCCATCGCTAGTGCGCGCGCAATTCCGACTCGTTGCTGCTGTCCACCAGACAGTTGGTAAGGATACACATCAATTTTCTCACCAAGACCTACTTTAGTCAAAAGTTCTTGAGCAATTTTTCGAGCTTGGTTTTTTTTCATTTTTTTAACTGTAACGAGCCCTTCCATCACGTTCTCCGTAGCTGTGAAATGAGGGAATAGATTGTGTGTTTGAAAAACCATACCTGTTTGTTTTCGCAATTCCCGTATCTCTTTTTTTCTCGTGGTGGTCTGAAAGTCTACCTTTTGATTATTGATAGTAATAATGCCTTTATTTGGTGTTTCCAATGCATTTAAGCAACGAAGAAAAGTTGTTTTTCCCGAGCCTGATGGTCCTATGACTACAATAACTTTTCCTTTTTCAAGTTTTAAATCAAGTCCTTTTAGTACCTCTAGTTCACCAAATTGAATGTGTAAATCTGTAACAGATAACATGATAACCTCCTATTTTGCGATATAGCGATCTAATTTTCGTTCGATTCGTCCTTGGGCAAAAGAAAGTATCATACATATCACCCAATAGATCAACGCGGCTTCTGAATAGACAAGCAAAAATTCATAGTTTTGGGCAGCAATTTCCTGTGCTTTCCGAAACATTTCCGCAACGATTATCGTCGACGCAAGTGATGTATCTTTTACCAGACTAATAAATGAATTTGATAAAGGTGGTATAGATACACGTGTCGCCTGTGGCAGAATGATGCGTCGTAGTGCTTGTGTATATGTCATGCTGATAGAAAAACCCGCTTCCCACTGGCCTTTAGGGATTGATAATAATGCAGCACGGATAATTTCGGATCCGTATGCTCCAACGCTTAAAGAAAATCCTATGATTGCTGCTGTAAAGGAATCAATGGTAATCCCGATAGTAGGTAGGCCGAAAAATATAATAAATAATTGAACAAGTAGAGGTGTTCCTCGTAAAATGGAAACATAAAAACGGGCAATCCATTGTAATGGTTTGATGCCTGACAAACGTGCTAGTGCAGTTAATACAGCTAAAATGAGTCCGATAACAAATGTGATTAAGGCTAATGGAATAGTATAGATTAAAGCTCCCTGGATCAATGGCCAAAGGGAGCTTATAAAGATATCTAGGTATTCCTGTTGCATTTCTGGGCTTGTAAAAATATTATTTAGATACATCTTCGCCAAACCATTTTTGAGAAATTTCTAGATATGTGCCATCTTCCTTCATTTCAGCTAGTGCTTTATTGACAGCCTCAATCAATTTTTCACTACCCTTACGGAAGGCGAATGAAGTTTGTGATGCATCTTCTTCACGGTCCACGATTTTAATCGGTGCATCTTTTTGTGTATTTAAAAAATCCAGAACCGATAATCGATCATTAATTGTTGCTTCAACACGTTTTGATGCGATAAGCTGCATAGCCTCTTTAAAACCTTCAACAGATGTCACATCAGCACCATATTCTTTTGCGATATTTGCATAGTTACTTGTTAATGACTGTGCAGATGGAACGCCTTTGATATCTTCAAAGCTTTTAATGTCATTGTTATTTTTATGTGTTACCAGTACGGCAGATGACTGTGTGTAAGGATCTGAAAATAAATATTTTTCCTTACGTTCTGGCGTGATTCCAACCTGGTTTGCAATCATATCAAAACGCCCAGAGTTCAATCCTGCAAACATAGAGTCCCATTTTGTTTCTTTAAATACTGCCTTTACGCCGATGCGATCAGCTACTTCGCGAGCAATTTCTACGTCAAAACCAGTAAGATCGCCTTCTTCGTTATGAAAGGTAAACGGTGGATAGGTTCCTTCTGTTCCGATAAGTATTTTACCTTTATCCTGTATACTTTTGTACAAATTTTTGCTTTCAGAATTTGAGCTACTTTCGCCATTACTAGAACTCTCTTCATTAGAGCCACAAGCTGTAAGTATAAGAATAAAACCTAGTGCAAGAAACGAGAGTACAACCTTTTTCTTCATGATTATTTCCTCCTCTATTTTTAAATCCAAGTATTTTTATAAGAATTAATGCCTTTAATATCTTAATTTATAAAAGGTAAATAGTCAAGAGTCGGAGCTTAACGTTTGTACACTATCCATGCGAGGCGGTTGGCAAGTTTGAATAGTTGGCAAATCATGATGAATTAAAAAAATCCCTGATAAACTCACTCGCTAGAGTTACGGGTTTCGTATGTAAGAATAAGGTCAAAATAAAAACACCTGCCAATATGCAGGTGTTTGCGAGATTATTTTTTAAGATGGGTCTTGCCATCATGTTGTTCAATTTTGCCTTCTTTCATTAACTTGCCTAGTGCACGTTTAAAAGCTGATTTACTGATGTTAAATGTTCCTAAAATATCATCTGGATCGCTTTTATCGCCGAATGGAATGACACCATCATTTTCCTTTAGGTGATTCAAAATAGCGTCTGCATCATCAATCATGCCGTGTTGTTTCAGTGGGCGAAGTGACATGTTTAAGCTTGCGTCAGCTTTCACTTCAATGACACGAGCTGAAACCCACTCACCGAGTCTTGGTTCCGTTTTACGTTCAGTGTGGTGAATAAATCCGCGATAGTTTTCTTCCGTGAGAATAACCGTACCTTCTCTACTAGTTCGATAAACACGTCCGTTTAGGGTTTGATTTAATACTTCTACAGGTGCGTCTACACATTCAATTTCAAGAATTCCTTCTGACCCAGGAAGTGCAAGAAGGCGTCCTTTTCGATCTGTGCCGAGTGTAACATACAGCTTGTCCCCAACTGCTGGCCAAACATCCTCATACAGCGGTAAATCGTCGGTTGATACAAGAATCTCTTTTGTGGTCCCAATGTTGACGAAAACGCCAAGATTTTTAACTACCTCAACGACCTCTGCCCAGCCAAATACATCCCGCTCTATGGTTGGAAGCTTTGTTGTTGCAATAATCTGACCTTTTTTATCGGTATATAAAAACACATCAATTTTTTGAGTTTCTTTTAATTCTTCTGAGGTTTCGTTATGGTGTAAAAGTGCTTCTGACATGTCTTTATTCAGTACATATCCCGTATCAATTTTTCGAAGTACATTCATGCTTTGGATTGTGCCAATAACTAAGTCACTCATTATTTTACCTTCCTTCTATTCTGGTCTGTTTTTTATTTTGCACAGGTCAGCCCGAGTCCATACGCCACTGTACCAGTACTTAGGTTTTATATATGTATTGGAAAAGGGGCACCCTCATAGTAAGAGTACCCCTCCGATTCATTACGTAACATAAAGTCTTGATTTAATTTTCCATCCCTCTATAAAGGGAGAATAATTTCCATTGAAAGTGCATTGCTTTCATTACCGCGGTAATTGTTCCACTAACTTAAGCAACGTAAACCCTACCTGCTTTTACGTCCTTGCGACCCTTTAGTCGCGCCAGTGTGAATAAGTGTTCTAAAAAAATATTGCGTAGAATGCCAATATCTTAACTTTATATATTACAAAATCTAACTACTTTATTATACACTATTACTAATAAATGTCAAGTTCATACAATTCACTATAAGAGGATGTTCAAAAAGTCACCAAATGATAAACGGCGAATTTCTTCGTTGCGAAGTTTTTCCGGTCCTCACGTATTAAAAGCATACGTTCCGGTCCTCAAAATCTTCGCGCCTTGAACTTCTTGTTTCTAATTTGCTGACTTTTTGAACACACACTATAAGTTTGCAAAGATGATCCATCTTAATTTATCATAAAAGATGGAGGGGTTTCGATGAACGTAATCGGTGCAATTGATAATGAAACACGTTGTAAGCATTACCATACGGAAAAAGATCGAATAGCAATAAAATTTTATTGTTGCGGCGAGTATTATCCTTGTTACAAATGTCACGAAGAGTATGGTTGTGGAAGTTTGCAGGTTTGGCCTAAATCCATGTTTGATCAATTTGCGGTGTTGTGTGGGTCATGTGGAACAGAACTTACCATTCAGGAATATTTGGAATGTGGTTCGATTTGTCCAATCTGTCATGCTAAATTTAATTCCGAATGTTCATTGCATTATCATTTATATTTTCAAAAATAAGCAGGGTACTTGAAATTCTAGTCCCTTCTATTATTAAATAGAATTAGCTTGGATTTTTTAAGGAGGGAAAGCTGGTGGCTTTTGTAATATTGGACCCGTGTGGCCCAGAAAAATCAGCAGAATGTGTCAGTGTATGTCCAGTGGATTGCATAGAAGAAGGCAAGGATCAATTTTACATAGACCCAGATATTTGTATCGATTGTGGCGCATGTAAAGCAGTTTGCCCAGTTGATGCGATAGAAGAAGAATATGATTTAACGCCAGATCAGGAGAAATTTTTAGAAAAAGCTGAGGCTTTTTTTGCTAATAAATAAATAATTTCTAAACTTAATAAATTATGATAAAGTATAAATAAGAAGTTTTAGTGAACAGTCATCAACTTGATGACTGTTTTTAGTTTAGCTGGTACCAGGACAACGACAAGGAGGAGAATGATGACTTCAGCAGAAGAAGAGTTAGCTCGTACAAAAGGAAGTAAGCGCATTCAAAAATTAGATTTCAGATTTGGAGCATTTGGAGCAGCTGTTCCATTAGTATTTTTTGTCGTATGGGCAATTACTACTAGTGTGATGAAGCTTTCATCTGAAGTAGGTCTAGTGATGGGCGCGCTAATTGGTATAACACTAGGTTTATTTTTTAGTAAAAGTAAGTGGGGGGACTATGCACAGGGTTTATTTGATGGACTAGCACAGCCTGTTGGGGTTGTAGCAATCGTTGCATGGTTCTATGCAGGTATGTTTGCACAGATTTTGCAGGTTGGAGGACTTGTGGAAGGACTTGTATGGCTTGGAGGAATTACTGGTTTAACTGGTGGTTTATTTGTTGCCATGACATTTTTACTAGCAGCCGTTTTTTCAACAGCAGTTGGAACTGGATACGGAACAACAGTAGCATTTTGTACGTTGATGTATCCTGCAGGAATAGCAGTTGGCGCTGATCCTGTTATGATGTTCGCAGCAATTTTGGCTGGGGCTGTTTTTGGTGATAACTTAGCACCGGTTTCAGATACTACGATTGTTTCTGCAACAACGCAAGAAGCGGACGTGCCTGGAGTTGTGCGAAGTCGGTTTAAATATTCAATAATGGCAGCAATTCCTTCTACCATATTATTCGCAATATTCGGTGGTGGTGGCGATAATGGCGTCGGAAGTTCTGATGTGGCTGCAAGTATTATGGATGACAGTAATCCAGCTGGTTTAATTATGTTGCTTCCTTTTGCAATTGTACTTATTTTAGCTTTAACGGGGCAGCATTTGATGACATCGTTAACATGGGGTATTTTATCGGCAATACCATTAATCGTCTTTACTAGTCTTGGGAAATTTGCTGATATTATCAGTTTTGATTCTGAATCTGATACCGTAATTACTGGTGCACTTGTCGAAGGTGTAATGGGCTACATGAATATGGCAATACTGATTTTGCTCATTGTTGCGGCTGCGCATTTATTGAAGCTAGGTGGAACGATGGATGCAATCACTGGTCTAATGATAAAGTGGATCAAGAATTCTGTTCGACGCGCCGAGCTTGCTATCTGGAGTATTGTTGCACTATTAAACAGTGCGATTACGATTAATACAGCAGCCGAAATCGCAGCAGCTCCTTTTGTAAAAGAACTGGGGGAGAAATATAAAATTCATCGTTATCGTCGGGCAAACATGCTTGATGCGGTAACATCAGCACTTGGATACATTTTTCCTTGGGGTGCACCAGTACTATTAGGTTGGTCGACAATTAAATTGATGACGGAAACGTACGAATGGTTACCAGTCGTATCACCTACTGCTGTATTTCCATATGTATTCCAAGGCTGGTTCTTAGTTGTCATTATGCTAATTGCAGCGATTACAGGCTGGGGGCTTCGTTTTGAAGGTAAAAATGGCGAAGAATTAAAAGAACGTCCAAACGACTAATTTGTTATATGCACCCATACCATGGTGGTAAAAGCCATGGTATGGGTTTCATTTTTTTTGACAAGTTTGGAATGATACCTGAAAAATGATTGAATGCTAGATAATTAAAACAAGTCAAACATTGTTAAGTGGAAATAGTTATGCAATGATTTCTGGTGAAAAATCTGGTATAGTATCTGTCAATAAAGATGAAGAGAAAGATTTATTATTAGGTTTTCATATAATCGGTGCTGGAGCAGTTGAACTGGTTAGTAGAGGGGGGACAGCACTGGAAATGGTGGCACGAGATGAGGATTTACGTTTTCCCTCTTATCTACATCCAAGTATGAACGAGGCAATTGTGGGGGTGATGGATGGATTAGCAGACATGGCAATTCATCCTTCACCGTAAAGGAAAATAATAATCAATCAACAGCTACGGAAACTCTCTATCTTAGGAAAAAACAATCGACAATTATACAATCAAAGGAGAATTTCTTATGTACCGAATAAAAGCTGTTCAAAAGCCATCATTAATCGAAGCATTGTTTATGACCATAGCGGTTTTAGCCGTAATTAGTTTTGGAATCATTTATTTTGAAGCGGCACCACATATTCCGCTTGTATTTGCACTACTTCTTTTAGTCATTTATGGCCTGATTAAGCGTCTATCCTATCAAACAATAGAGGACGGAATTACTGAAGGGGCAAAAGCAGGAATGGGGGCAGTATTCCTCTTTTTCTTTATTGGTATTTTGATAGCCGCTTGGATGATAGGTGGAACGATTCCTTCGTTAATTTACGGAGGATTTGAACTGGTTACACCGAACTATTTCTTGAGCATTGTGTTTGTGGTGACGTCAGTTGTTGGAATTTGTGTGGGAAGCTCCTTGACGACGGTCGCAACTGCGGGTCTGGCGTTTATCGGAATTGCTACTGCTGCCGATGTTTCGTTAGCGGTAACAGCAGGTGCGATTGTATCTGGTGCGTTTTTTGGGGATAAAATGTCACCATTATCTGATACAACAAATATGGCATCTTCTATTTTGAAGGTGGACTTGTTTGACCATATTCGCAATATGGCATGGACCACCATTCCAGCATTTGTGATAACCTTGTTTATTTTTGCTATTATTTCGCCGGAAATTACGGATACAAGCTTTACTAAAATGGAAACATTTCAACAGGGGTTGCTCGATACAGGGCTTGTTACGTGGTATAACGGATTCATTCCAGTGGCGGTTTTAGTGATTTTTTCCATTATGAAGGTACCTGCTTTATTAACGCTAGCAGGTGGGGCTGCAAGTGCGATTGTGATGGCATACATTAACGGGTTCATTCCATTGAAAAACTTGCTCGGCGTACTATTTGGTGGTTATGTTTCTGAAACAGGAATTGAAGAAATTGATGCATTGTTAACGCGTGGTGGACTAAGTAGCATGATGTTCACAATCGGTATTGTGTTACTCGCGTTAAGTCTTGGTGGGTTGTTGTTTAAGCTCGGGATTGTTCCACGATTACTAGAGTCAATCGAAAGTATGCTGAAAAAAGTTGGATCAGTCATTGCAGCTGCAGCGTTTACAGCAATCGGTATTAACGTTCTTATTGGGGAGCAGTATTTATCGATTTTATTAACAGGTGAGGCATATCAGTCTCGATTTGCCAAAGTAGGTCTCGCAAATAAAAACCTATCACGTGTCGCAGAGGATGCTGGAACAGTTGTCAATCCGCTCGTTCCATGGAGTGTGTGTGGCGTGTTTATTACGACTACATTAGGTGTATCAACCTTAGCATATCTCCCATTTGCCTTCTTCTGTCTGTTATCACCGATTTTAACGATTTTATTCGGACTTTCAGGTAAAACGTTAACGTATATTGAAAAAAGTTCAACGGAAACCGAATCAGAAACTGTGTAAGGAGATACGGTTTCACTGGAATATGTGAGAGTGGAACCTAGAATCAAAACAATATCCATCAATGGTAGTAAATTAGGTTGGTCTACAGAAATGTTGTAGACCAACCTTTTTCAGATATCGCTTTGTTAGTAGTAATACATAATACAAAAAATCTAAGGAACAATATATATAGATTTTCATCAAACAAAAAAATTATTGGAGGTTATTTATATGGTCGAACAGAACCTACATCAGAGATTACAACAAGCCAGTCAACAAATAAAAGAGGCTCAGCAGGCTGTTTTGCAAGCGCAAGGATCAGATGCTCAATTATTGCAACAAGCAGAGCAGCAGTTACAACAGGCAGAACAGGTATTGCAAAATGCGCGGGAGCAGGCAGGAAATGAAGCAACTGAGAACCCACAATTTCAGCAAGCTTCTGAACAACTGCACGATACACGTCAACAAGTGCAGGAAGCGCAGCAAAATAACAACGATGTTTTATAAAACGTGGATTTAACTATCAGGTTAAATAGGGATACATTTGATATCCTTTTTCTTATTGCTCGACGAAAGGTGATGCTCAAAACTTACATCTTTTTAATGGAATTAGGTAAGCTAAACGAAAAGGAGGTTATTTATATGGCAAAAGACAAGACAAAGACGAAAAACAAAAGCAAGAAAGAACTGAACGATATGAAGAATCAAAACAAATATAGAACTAACCGTCCTCCAGGAAATTAAGGAACAAAGAATTAAAAAGGTTCTATCATACTTAAATCCGTATCTAATACGGATTTAAGTATGTATTTCCTCGTGCCCTTAACAAACTACACTTAGAAAATAGCTTCTAATTCAAGTCCTTCCAGTACTATTGATTGACTACTCCCTTATCTTTTAATACTTCTACTTGTTCATACTACTTTCGTCATTTCATACATATGTGTTTATTTTTGCAGATAAGAAAGTATAAATCCTTTCTTAACTGCATAAGTGCAACTAAGGCTTGGCGATAAGCCAAGTTTTCTAATATCATTTTAAAAAAACATAAGCCGATAGAATTGTAAAAGTACGTTTAGACAAGGATAATAGTTAGAGAAATCGAAAAGGGGTAAACACACTATGGATTTATTTTTAAAAGACAAATCGATTATCGTAACAGCCGCAAGTAAAGGACTCGGTCGAGCTATTGCAACGGAATTCGCACGTGAAGGAGCGCATGTTCTATTAGCAAGTAGAAGCGAAGAAACATTACGAGAAACAGTTGCCTCCATTAAACAAGAAACAAATAATGAACATGTTGATTATGCGATATGTGATATGAAAGATCCTAAGGCTATTAAGGGCATGGTAGAAAAAGCGACAAAATGGAACGGGACAGTTGATGTACTAATCAATAATGCGGGAGGACCACCTGCAGGGAAATTTTTGGATATGTCCGATGATGATTGGTATCATGCATTTGAGTTAAACTTGTTAAGCTTTATCCGTACGACACGTGAAGTGATTCCTTTCATGAAGAAACGAAAGCAAGGGCATATCGTTAACGTCGCTTCATCATCAATCAAACAGAGTTTAGATAATTTGGTTTTGTCAAATACGATGCGTCCAGGAATTGTCGGATTAGCAAAAAGCCTATCACAAGAATTAGGTGAGGATAATATCTTAATCAATACGGTTGGACCAGGGACAATTGAAACAGACCGGATCAGTGAATTGAATCAGCGGAAAGCAGGTGATTCAGGAATTCCTGTCGATGAGATCAAAGCAAATGCAGAACAACAAGTACCGATGAATCGTTATGGGCAACCTGATGAATTCGCAAGAGCAGTTGTATTCTTAGCATCTGGTGCAAATACGTATATTACAGGTCAATCCTTAATTGTGGATGGTGGATTGGTAAAAGCATTATAAAAATGGAGAACAATATATAATTTTTTACTTTAAACGGAGCGGATGAAAAACATGTTTGATTACTTGGCAAATCTTGACCCTATTATCCTAGCTTTATTAGCAACGTTGTTCACATGGGGAATGACGGCGCTTGGAGCGGCACTTGTTTTTACTCAAAAAAATATGAATCAGAAATTCCTGGACAGTATGCTGGGTTTTGCTGGTGGAGTAATGATTGCAGCGAGCTTCTGGTCCTTACTTTCTCCTGCGTTAGAGATGGCTGAAGATGGGCCAGTACCAATCTGGGTTCCCGCTGCTATTGGCTTTATGCTCGGCGGACTTTTCCTATGGAGCGTGGACAAAATCCTACCTCATTTACATCCAGGACAGAAAATGGAAAGTGCGGAAGGAATTAATCCGAAAAAGAAAAAGCGAAGTACATTACTTGTCTTGGCAATCACGTTGCATAACATTCCAGAGGGTCTGGCAATTGGTGTTGCCTTTGGTGCAGTTGCGGCAGGGTTTGAAACTGCGTCGATGGCAAGCGCGATGGCACTTGCAATAGGGATTGGTATTCAGAATTTCCCTGAGGGTGTTGCAGTTGCGATGCCTTTAAGACGTGATGGCATGTCACGAAAAAAAAGCTTTATGTATGGACAGTTTTCTGGATTGGTTGAACCAATATCAGCTGTAATTGGTGTCCTTGCGGTTACATTTATCGAACCAATGCTTCCGTATGCATTAAGTTTTGCAGCTGGCGCAATGATTTTCGTAGTTGTAGAAGAGGTTATCCCAAGCTCCCAAGAAGAGGGCAACAAAGATCTGGCATCCTTAACACTTATGGTCGGATTCACCGTTATGATGATTTTGGATGTTGCCCTGGGATAAGTGGGAGAAATTAAAGGATATTGAATATACCAAGTGCGATTAAAAACAGTGGTGGCAGTAATGTCACCTTTTGCATGGATTTATTTGTTGATAAGAAAATACCTGCATGAATACCACTGTAAACAAATAATCCACTCATCAATGCAATTAATATGGAGGTTACAATTGGTGAGTAGCCAAGCATAGCTGCTCCGATTCCTGCCCCAAATGCATCGAGCGCTAAGGCAGAACCTAACAATAAAGCCTCAGCAGCAGAGATAGAACCAGAATGGTCTAAATCCGCGTGTTGCGGTTTGGTTAGAACAGTTTTGTACTTTTCCATTCTGTTAGCCTCACGTATTTTGTTTTGATTTTTCATGAAGCTTTGATCACTAATTTTGGTGCGTACCACATTTAGTAAACAATAAAAGCCAATTGCAATTAAAATTGCCCCACCAAGTCCCTCTGCTATCACTGGTTCAATGAACGTACTGAGGTATGTTCCAACTGTCATGGATACGAGTACAATGATTCCAGAACATAGCATAATAATAATTAATGCAAAGAACGGGACGCGAATCTTCCTGATGCCATACGTAACTCCTACACCAAAGCCATCTAAACTAACTGCAATAACCAGAAGAAATAATCCCATATAAAAGAACATTCTGTATCAATCCTTTGTCTATGTTTTAGAATAGTGTATGAGCGGATTGACGGGATGTGAAGGAATTTAAATCTCTTTTCATTGCACGTAAAGAAAGCATAAAACTTCTAAGGATTTTTTGTATAACAAAAGCTTCGCAATTCGCTATTAAGACTAGGTGAGGCCTGAATATTTCTATAATGATACTCCTGTAGATTTATAGGGAGCTATTTGAAGCACATGTTAGAGAAGAAGGGCACGTTAATTTTCCAATAGGAGCTTAACCTGAGAAAAAACCGAAGAAAATAGCACAACAGCTAAATCATTTTTAATCGATTCCCATCAATTTTTTTAGTTGACCTTGATTTGTAATTAAATCTTTTATCGTATAGCTGTCAAGTACATGTAAAAATGCTTGTACTGCTTCATTTAATGCATGTTTTAACTTACAAGCTGGACTGATAACACATTCATTTTTCGATTTATCAAAGCATTCCATAATTATAAAATCATCCTCGAATTGGCGAACAATTTTCCCGACATTCATTTCTTCAGGGGGGAATGCTAAGCGGATACCACCATTTCGTCCACGAACTGTTTCCAAATATCCACTTTTATTTAACTCAAATACGACTTTGCCTAAATGATTTTGTGAAATAGAGAATGTATCTGAAATTTCCTTTATACTAGAAAGTTTACCCTCACTTTTTGTACCAGTAAAAATTAAAACACGTAATGCGTAATCCGTATATTTTTTTAATTGCATGCCCGGAGTCCCCCCTTAAACGTTAACAGAATTGTAACAGGAACTAACCTGTTTTTCCTATTAAAACGTGCTATTCTTTAAATATACAAAACATGTATTTTAAATACATGTTTAATGAATATGAGGGGTGTTTCATTATGACTACTAAAACAAAAACAGATTTAGACCAACAAACAATTGACATTATTAAAGTTACGGTTCCCGTTTTAGAGAAGCATGGAAATGAAATAACAAAAGTGTTCTATCAACGAATGTTTGAAAACCATCCAGAACTCAAAAATATTTTTAATCAAACAAACCAGCGAAAAGGAGATCAATCGAAGGCGCTTGCTGGTGCTGTTTATGCAGCAGCCTATCATATTGATCAACTGGAAAAAATTCTACCAGTTGTGAAGCAAATTTCACAAAAACATAAAAGCCTAAACATAAGGCCTGAGCATTATCCAATTGTAGGAAAATACTTATTGCTAGCAATGAAAGAAGTATTAGGGGATAAAGCAAACGCTGATGTACTTGGAGCATGGGAACGGGCGTATGGTGTTATTGCATCATTATTCATTGAAACAGAAAAAGAAATGTTTAAAGAAATGAAGGACACTGTTGGCGGATGGACTGGATTTCGCGATTTTAAAGTTATCAGAAGGGTAAAAGAATGTGATGTGATCACATCATTTTATCTAGTTCCAGCTGATAATAATCCATTTCCAGCGCACCAAGCTGGTCAATATATAACCGTACAGGCTGAAATAGAAGGGGAACCTCTTGTGCATTTGCGTCAATATAGTCTATCTTGCGCACCTGGAGCGGGGCATTACCGAATTAGTGTGAAACGAGAAGATGCTGTAAACGATTTACCGGCTGGTATTGTATCGAATTATTTACATGACAAAATAAAAATTGGTAGTACCCTTCCAATTACCGCACCATCAGGTGATTTTATCTTGGATCAAACAAATGATAGTCCACTGGTTTTGATTAGCGGTGGTGTAGGCCTAACACCAATGATGAGCATGCTGGGAACTGTCGTGAAGCAGCAGCCGGAGCGCATGGTATATTTTATCCATGCTGCACAATCTAGTAACGTCCATGCAATGCATAGTGCTGTAAAAGAAATTAGCCATAGATATAATCAGGTTTCATCCTACGTTATTTATGGGCACCCAACATATGAAGACAAATTAATAAAGAATCACGATAAAGAAGGCTATATCGATGACGAATGGTTAACAAAGATTCTTCCAACCTATGATGCTTCCTTCTATTTCTGTGGGCCAGCACCATTTATGCGAACAGTATATCAATTGTTAAAAGGTCACCAAGTCGATGAGAGTAATATTAATTATGAATTTTTCGGCCCAGCATCAAGCATAACTGGATGATGCTTTTAATAAATTGCTAGTTCCGAGTTAGGTTAACTTGAAAAATTAGAGGAAAGTGATATGATTATCAAATATTATAGGTTCGGATATATTGAAAACTAGCCTGAAGCGATGCTATAAATCATGTATAATAAAAAAATGGGAAGGCTCGTCAAAATGGCCTTCCTTCTTTTGTTTTTTGTTAAATTAAATGTTGAAAATAAATCGTTTACTAGGGTGTTAGAAAGCTAGAAAAGGGGGATAGTTGTTCTTATTTAGAAGGACAATACACCATGAAAATCATCAGAATCATTATCCAGATAGCGGTTTTATATGCCATTTCCTTTATTGGAGAAGTTCTACACGATTATCTCCATATACCACTTCCGGGAAGTATTATTGGACTCCTATTGTTATTAGTTGGTTTATCCTTAAAAATTATCCCTGCTAAATGGATTGAAAACGGAGCTGGATTTATACTAGCTTATTTGCCTATATTTTTTATACCTGCTACGGTTGGAGTCATGAATTACCCTTCCTTATTTTCTTGGAGCGGCGTTGTGTTAATAGCGGTAGTTGTTTGTAGCACCATTGTCACCATGATAGCAGCAGGAACAATGGGTCAATTCCACGAAAGACTAAGTCAGAAAAGATTGGAGAAGAAGAAATGCAACAAACAGTTTACGCAATCATCATGATCCTTCTAACTGTCGGTGTCTTTTTAGTGATGAGACGATTATATATACGTTTCCCTTTTCAACTTTTACTCCCTATGCTGACTTCCACTGTCTTAATTATATCTATTTTGCTATTATTCCATATTTCATACGAAGACTATATGGTTGGTGGAGAATGGATTAATACTTTTTTGGGTCCAGCTGTTGTTTCGCTTGCTTATCCCTTATATAAACAACGAAAAGTATTAGTGACATATATATTTCCCATATTAAGTGGTGTTTTTGCGGGAATATGTAGTGCCATGGTTAGTGGACTTTTATTTGCTAAAGTCCTAGGGGTTGATCGAAGCCTGATTCTTTCTCTTATCCCTAAATCTATTACAACACCTGTGGCAATCCAAGTTTCTTCCGTCATAGGGGGCGTCCCTTCCATCACGGTCGTTTTTGTCATGATAGCGGGATTTACTGGTGTCATCTTAGGACCCTTTATTTTCAAATGGACTCGAATTCAAAGTTCATTAGGGAGAGGAATTGCGTTTGGTAGTGCCTCTCACGCCATTGGTACGTCAAAGGCTTTTGAATATGGTGAATTAACTGTCTCGATGAGTTCGGTTGCCATGACCTTGAGCGCGATATTTGGTTCTGTTATAGGACCGTTATTTGTGTGGTTGTTTCATATTTAATAATTAGAAATATGTTAAAGTAAAAGAGAGTTTCCTTTAAAAGTTTAAGCACTTGCGCTTTTTATAATAGAAGAGCGTGTTCAAAAAGGAGGATAAAAAGGACCGAGTCGTCTAAAGTCGCAACGTCCTGTTGCAACGCCGACACTAGCACGTCCTGTGCGTCGAAAGTTCGAGGCAGCGTAGCTTTGAGTCCCGGAACGTATGGTCTTAATACGTGAGGAGACGATCTAGCACGCAGGAAAAGCGTTCTCCTTTTCCAAGGAACGGAAAAGCAAGCTAACGAAGAAATTCGATGTGTCATTTTTACCGGACTTTTTGAACATCCTCTAGAAAGGGTTTTTTAAATGAGTAAAACGGTTGTATTAGCAGAGAAACCTTCAGTTGGACGTGATATCGCACGTGTCCTGAATTGTACTAAAAAAGGTAATGGCTATATGGAGGGTCCTTCCTATATTGTTACATGGGCTCTTGGCCATTTAGTTACGCTCGCAGATCCAGAAATATATGATGATAAATATAAAACATGGAAGCTTGATGATTTACCAATGCTTCCGCCTCATTTAAAGCTTGTTGTGATGAAAAAAACGGGTAAGCAGTTTAATGCGGTAAAAACGCAGCTTAATCGTAACGACGTAAGTGAAATTGTTATTGCAACAGATGCTGGACGAGAAGGTGAACTTGTTGCCAGATGGATTTTGGAAAAAGCACGTGTGAAAAAGCCTGTAAAGCGTCTGTGGATTTCGTCTGTAACAGACAAGGCGATAAAAGATGGGTTCAAACAGTTAAAACCAGGCGACCGCTATTTGAATTTATTTGACGCAGCAGTGGCTCGGTCAGAAGCGGATTGGTATGTTGGCTTGAATGCGACTCGTGCATTGACTACAAAACATAATGCTCAGTTGTCTGGCGGACGGGTACAAACGCCAACACTTGCCATGATTCAAGCACGTGAGAATGAGATCAAAGCATTTAAGCCACAACAGTTTTATGGTATCCAAGCGGTTACGGATAAAGGGCTAAAATTCACTTGGGTGGACGTGAAAAATAATAATCGAATGTTTGCTAAAGACAAGGCCGATTCAGTTTTGCAAAAAGTAAAGAACAAAGCTGCTACAATTGTCTCGGTTGAAAAAACACATAAGAAAAAATATGCAGCACAATTATACGATTTAACCGAGCTTCAACGAGACGCAAACCGGATCTTCAATTTTTCCGGAAAACAAACCTTATCAATCATGCAAAAATTGTATGAGCGGCATAAAGCATTAACCTATCCACGAACAGATTCACGGGTGATTTCATCGGATATTGTACCGACTTTGAAAGACCGAGTAAAGGCATGTGGTATTGACCAATATGCACGTTTTGCTAGCAAGGTATTAAATCGCGAGTTTAAGCTTTCTAAAACTGTTGTCGATAATGCGAAAGTATCGGATCACCATGCCATCATTCCAACCGAACAATCTGTTGTTTTGGAGGATCTAGATGATAAGGAACGAAAGATTTATGATTTAGTCGTGAAACGGTTCCTTGCAGTGTTGTCTGCCCCGCATGAATATGAGCAAACATCAGTGGAAGCGAAGATTGGTGAAGAAAGGTTTACTGCAAAAGGTAAACGTGTGACCAAACAAGGCTGGAAAGAAATTTATGATAACCGGTTTGACGATGATGACGAAGCAGATCAAACACTGCCAAAATTAGCAAAAGGGGATACGTTTGATAAAATAAAAGTTTCCCAAACGACTGGAGAAACAAAACCACCTGAGCGTTTTACGGAAGGTGGATTATTGCAAGCTATGGAAAACCCAGTTCGCTATATGAGTTCTGATGAGAAGCATTTAGCGGGAAGTCTGACAAAAACTGGTGGTCTAGGAACTGTGGCAACTCGTGCAGATATCATCGAGAAGCTTTTCAACGGCCAATATATGGATAAAAAAGGAAAACATCTATTTTTAACATCAAAAGGAAAACAGTTACTTGATCTAGTGCCAGAAGATTTACGCTCACCAGCACTCACAGCTGAGTGGGAGCAAAAGCTTGGCTTGATTGCAGATGGTAAGCTGAAAAAGGATGCATTTATTGCTGAGATGAAAGGCTATACAAAAGAAGTTGTGCAAGAAATCAAAGGTACAGACGCGTCATTCAAGCATGATAATATGACCGGAACCAAATGTCCCGATTGTGGCAAGTTAATGCTTGAGATTGATAATAAGAATGGAAGAATGCTTGTTTGCCAAGATCGATCCTGTGGACATAAAAAGAACATTGCCAAGCGAACGAATGCAAGATGCCCGAATTGTCATAAGCGACTTGAGCTACGCGGAGAAGGCGAAGGACAAATGTTCACATGCAAGTGTGGCCACCGCGAGAAACTTTCTACTTTTAATAAACGGAAAGAACAAGAGAAAAAGCATAAAGTATCTAAAAAAGATGTTAATAAATATTTGAAGAAAAATGATGACGATGGGTTTAAAAACAATGCCTTGGCCGATGCGTTGGCGAAGTTGAAGAAATAAAGTTATCTAGAAGATTTCCTGCTAAAAATTGCGGGGAGTCTTTTTTTGATTTAATTCTTGCTGGCAAAAGGAGGAGTTTGAGTTGATTATTGGAAGTTAAAAAACTGCATGCTTATAATCAAAAACCTTTTGCTTATCTAAAGTAATAGGGTTTCGTTTACTTTTGTAAATTTTGTAAGTTTCACCTTTTTCTAATATTATGGTAAATTAAATAGTAGTTCAGTCCTCAAGGAGTTGTCATACATAATGAAAACGGTTAGCTTACAGACAAAAATATTAGGTTTAATTATAACATTAGTTTTATTAGTGACGATTTTTCTTACGGGAATTATAGCTTACATAGAATCAGAAGAAACTTCAGAAAATATAGGGAAGCGTGCCTTACAGGTGGCAACAACAATATCATTTATGCCTTCAATCAGAAATGCTTATAAACTGGATCAACCTCAAACGGTCATCCAGCCGATTGCAGAGAAGATTAGAAAAAAAGTTGGCGCGGAATTTATAGTAATAGGAAATGCAGAGAGTATTAGGTATTCGCATCCAGATGAATGGAAATTAGGCAAGCGTATGGTGGGTGGAGATAACGCGAGAGCCCTAGTTCAGGGCGAATATTATACTTCTCGTGCAATAGGTAGCTTAGGACCATCACTACGGGGTAAAGCACCAATCTTTAATGAACAAGGGACAATAATTGGAATAGTTTCCGTGGGGTTTCTGGTAGAGGATATTAAATCAATCGTCTTTGATAAATTAGTAAAAATTAGTAGTATTTCTCTGGCAGTGCTATTTTTCGGTATACTGGGTGGTGTTTTATTAGCTCGCAATATTCGAAAAGATACAATGGGACTGGAGCCGCACGAAATTGCATCGTTATACCGTGATCGAAATGCCATTTTGCTTTCTATTAAGGAAGGTATCATTGCCATTGATAACAAAGGTTATATCACCATGATGAATCACTCAGCAAAAAGCATATTAGGGTTCACTGACGATAACCAATTAAAGAAGATAGAAGATGTCTTCCATAATACTAAAATGTATGAAGTTCTTAAAAGTGGTATCGGTAATAAAGATGAAGAGATGATTTTACGTGATCGAACAGTTATTGTGAATCGGACCCCCATTACTGAAGATAATGAGGTAGTGGGTGTTGTAGCAAGCTTTCGTGATAAAACAGAAATAAATGAAATGCTGAACGCCTTATCTGAAGTTAGAAGGTATTCGGAGGATCTGCGAGCACAGACGCATGAATTTACGAATAAATTATACGTTTTATCTGGATTGTTACAATTGAAGCACTATGACGAAGCAATCGAATTGATTCAAAAGGAATCTGCATTCCATTTAAACCAAAATAAGGTAGTCCTTGAACAAATTAAAGATAAAACAGTACAAGCAATTTTATTAGGTAAAATAAGTAAAGCATCCGAAAAAAAGGTGGATTTTCTTATTGACGAAAATTCCTCATTAAATGTGGTACCAAAAAACATTGATATGATAAAGTTAATAACAATACTAGGGAATTTAATAGATAATGCTTTCGAAGCTGTTGAAAATAACACCTTAAAAAAAGTGACCTTTTTCGCTACAGATATAGGTACAGATATTATATTTGATATCTCAGATAATGGAGTAGGGATAGCAGAAGAAAATATTGATACTATATTCGAAACAGGATTTTCTACTAAACAAGCATTTGATCGCGGTTATGGATTGGCATCCGTTAAAGATATTGTGGAAGAGTTGCACGGTGGAATTGAAGTCTCTAATCAAAACGATGGTGGAGCAGTTTTTTCTGTTTTTATACCAAAAAGTTTAAATGAGTAATAAGGTAGGTGACAAAGACAAAATGATAGATATATTAATTGCTGAAGATGATTACCGAGTTGGCAATATCCACGCGGAGTTTTTATCTAAAATAGCTGATGTTAAGGTAGTAGGTAAGGCATTGAACGGAAAGGAAACGTTGGAGTTAATAGAAAACCTCTCAGTCGATTTAATTTTACTAGATATTTTTATGCCAGATATATTAGGTACAGAACTTATTCGTCATATCCGTGATTCAAAGCCAAATATAGATATTATTATGATTTCAGCTGCGACAGATAAGTCAACGGTTGAGGAAGCTATACGTAGTGGCATATTTGATTATATTATTAAACCTGTTAAAATGGACCGGTTTATCGAAACGATTGAAAAATATAAGCATAGTAGAAAAATATTGAATAGAAAAGCAGAAGTTGATCAATCATTCTTAGATGATTATTTTGGACATCAGCACCATGAGATACATACTACTAAGAATACACCAAAAGGAATCGATCCTTTAACGTTAGAAAAAGTAAAAGAAATAATGGAAGAAAATAGATCAGGGACTACTGCAGAAGAGATGGGTTTTAAAATTGGTGCTTCAAGAACAACAGCTAGACGATACTTGGAATATCTAATTTCAATCGGTGTCTGTACGGCCCAATTAGAGTATGGAATTGTTGGAAGGCCTGAACGTAAATATCTTATGAATAAAAAAACATCTTGATTTAAAAACTTGATGTTTTTTTATTTTGCATAGTTTTAAGACAAGGCTTTTTTGACCGTGGTGAACAAAATGAACAAAATAAACAGAAGAGTTATTTTGCTGTTTATTTTGAAAACGGTTACATATCAGAAAAATTACATTACAGTAATAATCAATACCAATGATATTATTCATTGGAAAAAAATAAGGGGGAAATTAGTAGTGAACAAATTATTGTTATTTTTAGTGTTAGGCTTCTTAATGATTTTTACAGCAGCATGTTCCGACAGTGGTGAAAAAGCGAGCGGTTCAGATTCGGGTTCAGATTCAAATAGTGAATGGACTCCAGAAAAACCGATTGAAATTGTATCACCTTCAGGAGCAGGTGGTGGTTGGGATACCACTGCAAGAATGGTAGGGAAAACATTCAATGAAACAGGAATCATCGAACAAGATATTGGCATAGTCAACAAGCCAGGTGGCGGTGGCGCTGTTGGTTGGGCGTATGTACATGGGAAAGAAGGAAATGCAACAAACCTATTCATTTCATCACCACCAATCTTATTAGTCCCATTGAATGGTCAATCGGAATATGGTCATGAAGATTTTACACCTCTTGCCAATGTGATTGCGGATTATGCAGCATTTGCAGTTGCAGCTGATGCGAAATGGGATAATTTAAATGAGTTATTTGAAGATATGAAAAAAGATCCATCTAGTATCACCGTAATCGGGGCATCATCTCCAGGTAGTATGGATCATATTCAGTTCGTCAAAATTGCAAAAGCAGCTGGGGTTGATGTAACAAAAATTAAATATGTATCTGACCAAGACGGCGGTGCATTAACATCATTGTTAAACGGCAGTGTTGATGTTTATTCTACTGGTGTCGCAGAAACGGTAGAACAGGTTAAAGCAGGTAAGATTAAGGTTTTAGGGGTAACATCTGAAGAGCGTTTAGAGGGAGAAGTTCTATCCGATTTCCCTACTGCAAAAGAACAAGGAATAGATGCAACATTTGTGAATTGGCGTGGATTTTTTGGGCCACCAAATATGGATAAAGCAGCAGTTGAATTCTATGAGAAAAAGTTTAAAGAGCTAAGTGAATCGGATGAATTCGCTGAAATCCGTAAAAAGTATGGCTGGAGTGAAATGTACATGGATAGTGAAGAGTATAAAGCATTTTTAGATAAAGAAAAGGAAGAAATTAAAATGTTGTTAGAAGAATTGGGTCTATCTAAGTAAAGTAGAAATAGGTGAGTCAATGACCATAATCATTGGCTCTACTTTTTAGAAGGTGGTGTACGTATGTTTCATACATTAAATAAAAAGGTTTCCATTTTTTTAATTCTGTCAGGTATTTTTTATCTTGTTTTAAGTTTTGGACTACCATCCTATGAATATGTTCCTGTTGATGCTGATATCGTGCCAATAGGTCTTGGTATAGTATTAATTATCTTATCCATAATTCTCTACTTTGTTAAAGATCAGGAGAAGAAGGAAAATGATGACCGAATTTCCAAAAGTGAATTACCTGTCATCCTTGGAGTAATAGGTTTTATTATTCTTTATATTTTCTTCCTTGAAATTATCGGTTTTATTATTACGACCGTTTTATTTCTTTTTATTTGCTCATTATTTCTTGGATATAAGAAACACTTTATTAATGCGATTATATCGCTTAGTATTCCAATATTAATCTACTTATTATTTGATTCATTTTTACAAATTCAACTACCTACGGGAATTTTACCATTTTAATAAATTCTTTTAGACATGTAAGTATAAAGGAGGCAACAACATGGATGTATTTCAAGGATTGGCTCAGGGTTTTCAAGTTGCCCTTAGTTTTGAAGGATTATTGTTTGTATTAATTGGAGTTGTTGTCGGCACAGTTATTGGAATGATTCCTGGACTTGGGCCGATTACTGCGATTGCAGTTATGATTCCAATAACATATGGAATGGATCCAGCTATTGCTTTGTTATTAATGGCTGGGGTTTACTATGGTGCTGCATATGGCGGGGCAGCTTCATCAATATTATTAAATGCACCTGGGGTATCAGAAGCGGTTGCCACAACATTTGACGGGTATCCAATGGCAAAGCAAGGTAAAGCAGGAAAAGCATTAGCGATTGCCGCAATTGGATCTTTTGTCGGTGGAACAATCAGTATTATTTTTCTATCTTTTCTGGCTCCATTGCTTTCAAAAGTAGCTGTATCCTTTGGTCCCCCAGAATACTTTGCTTTGATGCTAATGGGATTAACTGCTATAGCAAGTCTTTCCGATGGTTCAACAGTTAAAGCACTTATTGCAGGTACAATTGGCCTAATGATTGCTACAATCGGAATTGATGCACAAACTGGAACGCCTCGTTTTACATTTGGAAATCCGCATCTCCTAGAAGGTATCGACTTTCTTGTCATTGCATTGGGGTTGTTCGCACTTGCTGAAGTAACGGCACTTATTAAGAATAGAAAAGAGAAAATGGATAGTATGCATAATGTTGGTAGTCTTAAACTTTCAAAAAGTGACTATAAGGAATTAGCGCCTACTATGGGCAGACAGTCTGTTCTTGGCTTTCTTGTAGGTATTTTACCAGGGGCTGGCGGGACAATCTCTTCCTTTCTTGGTTATATAAGTGAAAAGAAATTCTCTAAAAATCCTGAGGAATTTGGTAAAGGTTCAATGCGAGGAGTTGCTGCTCCGGAAACGGCTAATAATGCCGCGTCGACTGGTGCCTTTGTACCATTATTAAGCCTTGGAATTCCTGGTTCAGGGACAACAGCAGTTATGCTTGGAGCTTTAATCGTACTTGGGATACAGCCTGGGCCGTTGTTAATGACGGAACACCCTGATGTTTTCTATGGTGTTATTGCAAGTATGTATATCGGTAATATTCTATTATTAATTCTGAACTTACCACTTATTCCATACCTTGCTAAAATTCTACTTGTACCAAGGCAGTTATTAATCTCGCTTGTTATTGTATTTTGTATAATTGGAGTTTATGCAATTAGCTTCAGTACATTTGACTTATATTTGCTTTTAGCATTCGGTATTATTGGTTATTTAATGAGACTTATTCAGTTTCCTGCAGCACCCCTTTTACTTGCATTTATACTTGGAGGTATGATGGAACAGGCTTTTAGACAATCACTAACTATTTCAAATGGAAGTCTGTCTATTTTTGCAACAAGTCCGATTGCAGCTGTCATGCTGGCAATTGCTTTCTTGTCTTTCCTAGTGCCAATTATTAAAAGTCGTAAATCAGGAAAAAAAGAGCAAGCAGAAAATAACAAAATTGCTTAGGTACCTGATTAAATGAAGATGAAAATCTTTTACAGTGTACTATGTTTAATGGCGATCATTTATGTAAAGGAAACGTTTTTAACAGACTTTACCACCGAGCAACAACTTACACTTTGTTTGTTAGCATTTGCTGTCTACTTGTGGGTAGCAGCACCAATCCCAACCGGTCCGACTAGTATTCTCCTGTTAGCCTGTATGCTCATTTTTAATCTAGTTGATAGTGTGGAAGATGCTTTGGTGGGATTTCTATCTCCAGCATTATATTTTATTTTACTGTTGTCGTTAATAAGTTACTCATTGGTACAGGTTGGTGTAGACAAAATAATTGCGCGGTTTTTAATCAAAATGAGTAAGGGTGGGCCAACCCTAATTGTAATTATGCTACCATTATTTATTTTAGTGTTACCGATTATTCTACCATCAGCAATTGCACGTTTTAAGATGTTGCTGCCAATAATTACGAAACTAAATCAGTACTATGGGTTCCCAGAAAAAAGTTTATTTGAAAAGTATAGTTTGTATGTTATAGGAATGCTCAATCAAAAAGCAACAATGATTATTTTTACCGGTGGAGGATTTCCGATTCTAGCTTCTCAATTATTAAAGGACTACGAGATTGCAGAAGTTGGATGGATGGATTGGTTTTTACATATCGGACCACCACTTTGGATTGGATCGATAATTGTTGCTATCTTTGTTTGGCAGTTTCTTAAGAAGATGTCTCCTAATGATGAATGGTATAATGAACGAAAGCCAATTGATTTTGTAGATCAAAAAGAAGATCGAATGCCACCTGCTTTCTGGGTGGTTATTATTAGTTTTTTACTAATGATAATGACATGGATTGTTACAGACCAGGGCAAGGTCCCATTAGTCTTACCACCAATGATTTTGGTTGTGCTTTATTCGCTTCCTAAACTTGGATTAATAACGAATAAAGTAATTCGTGATTATGATTGGGAAAACTTTTTATTACTTGGGTCATCATTTTCATTGGGAATGCTAATGGCGGAAAATGGAACGGCGAGTGTGTTAGCGCGGGAACTAATTAGCTTTGTTTCACCTGATGAGGGTATGACAGTGAAAATTATCGCTATTTCTCTACTTATTTTTTTATTACGGTTTTTATTTGTGGTTCCATCCTCAGCAATGATTGTTATTTTCCCAATTGTCATATCTTATTCAGAATTAATTGGTGTTCAACCTGAGAAACTCGCATTTTTAGTAATTATGATCATCGGTGGGGTTGTGGTGCTGCCAATTCATTCACCGACAGTTTACATGGCCTATGAAACTGGTATTTTTAAAAAGAAAGAACAGTATATCATAGGTGTATCTTCTAGTATTATTATAATGATAATCGCAATACTTGCATCACTTTATTATTGGTAAATTGGAGGGAATTTAATGATAACACTTACTACAGATACGGATCATTTACTTAATGAAATAGCAGAGTATGTGTTAAATGGAAAAATTGATAATGATGGTGCTATTGAGACGGCGTCACATGTTTTAATGGACACATTAGGTTGTGGGTTCTTAGCGTTAAGATATCCAGCGTGTACAAAACATCTTGGTCCAATTGTTCCAGGTACAGTTGTTCCAAATGGAAGTAGGGTTCCAGGTACACAATTTGAGTTAGATCCTGTTCAAGCAGCATTTAATATTGGAACAATGGTGCGATGGCTTGATTATAATGATACGTGGCTTGCAGCAGAATGGGGCCATCCTTCCGATAATTTAGGTGGAATATTAGCTGTTGCTGATTATGTAAGTCGGAAGAATATTGCAGATGGTAGGGCACCCCTTACAATGGAAGAGGTATTGATTTCAATGGTTAAGGCACATGAAATTCAGGGGATTTTAGCATTGGAAAATAGTTTGAATCGGCATGGTCTTGATCATGTGCTATATGTAAAAGTAGCTACCACGGCAGTTGTAACTCAAATGCTTGGTGGAACGAGGGAAGAAATTATTAATGCGTTATCAAATGCATGGATTGATAATTCAAGCTTACGTACTTACCGTCATTTCCCTAATGCGGGATCACGTAAATCCTGGGCTGCTGGTGATGCCACTAGTCGTGGCGTACGATTAGCACTAATGGCTGTTCATGGGGAAATGGGCTATAAAACAGCTCTTTCTGCAAAAGGCTGGGGATTTGAAGATGTGTTATTCGGTGGCAAGAAACTAGTATTAGGACAACCACTTGGTTCGTATGTAATGGAAAATATTCTTTTTAAAATTTCATACCCTGCAGAATTTCATGCTCAAACAGCAGCAGAATGTGCAGTAAAATTACACAATGAAACAGCAGGTCGAATTGATAAAATAGATAAAATTGTAATTACGACACATGAGTCTGCAATCCGTATCATTGATAAAACAGGACCGTTATATAATCCAGCAGATCGTGATCATTGTCTTCAATACATAACAGCTATTGGGCTGCTTTTCGGAGATATTACAGCAGACCATTATGAAGAGAAAACGGCGCAAAACCCACGTGTTGACCAACTACGTGATAAAATGGAAGTGGTAGAAAGTGAGCAATACTCGATTGATTATTTAGATTCCGAAAAACGTTCGATTGCAAATGCAGTTCAGGTTTTCTTTCAAGACGGAACATCTAGCGAAAAAGTTGTACGAGAATATCCATTAGGTCACCGTTTTCGTCGTAAAGAAGGAATTCCGAAATTAATGACTAAATTAAAAGCAAATCTGCAAACGAGATTTCCAGAAAAGCAAACAGCTGAAATTTATGCAATTTGTCAGGATCTTCCTTATTTAAAAAATATGTATGTTCATGATTTTATGAACAAATTGGTCATATAAGGGAGGGCGTAGTATGAGTTGGTTAACGCAAGAACACTCTTCACAAAAGGAATTAGCAACCGCTTTTATGAGACTGGTAGAAGAGCAATCAATCTTAAAAGTTCCTGGTGCACATGATGGAATGGCAGCATTAATAGCTAAGCAAGTAGGTTTTAAGGCTTTATACTTATCAGGTGCAGCCTATACGGCAAGTAAAGGACTACCCGATTTAGGGATTGTAAACTCGGAAGAAATAGCTTTGCGGGCAAAGGAAATTATACGTGCTACAAACTTACCACTGTTAGTAGATATTGATACTGGATATGGTGGCGTTTTAAATACAGTGAGAACTGCCAAAGAAATGATGGAGGTTAATGTAGCCGCCGTTCAAATTGAAGATCAGGATTCACCAAAAAAATGTGGGCACTTAAATGGGAAAAAGTTAGTAACCACTGACACAATGGTTGAGAAAATTAAGGCAATCAAAGAGGTTGCACCAACGTTGATTATTGTAGCAAGAACAGATGCACTGGGGGTAGAGGGAATAGAAAGCGCTATAGAGAGATCGAATGAATACGTTCAGGCTGGAGCAGATGTTATTTTTTCGGAAGCATTGACAAAAAAAGAAGAATTTGAGCAGTTTAAACAAAACGTGACTATTCCTTTGCTGGCGAATATGACTGAATTTGGAAAGACTCCATATTACAATGCAACAGAATTTGAGGATTTCGGGTATAGCTTAGTGATCTATCCTGTTTCCTCTTTACGCGTTGCTGCTAAAGCATATGAAAGAGTTTTCGTAGAATTACTAGAAAAAGGCACGCAAAAAGATTTTTTGGAAAGTATGCAGACCCGGGAAGAATTGTATGAGACGATAGATTACTATCGATATGAAGAGCTAGATAAGAAAATAGCTAAAACAAAATTGTGAGTTGTAAGATAAATAAATTTAAAAGGGAGGTTTCCGAATGGGAGCCTCCTTTATCTGTTGGAAAATGGTAACCAGTTCCATTTTATCTCCCTCCATAATCCTAACACCTGAAATCACCTAATAAAAACTGTAAAATGGATTTATCGTAACTTTATGGATAAGTTAGTAAAGTTACATGAAAACGGAGGCTTTAGAAATGGCAAATGAAATGATGGAACACATCGTACTAACTCGGAAAAAACTGCGAAAAGAAACGGTTAAGACTGTAATGAAGCAATTTGATAGCGAATTACTTGGGTTGGATTATACAAATCAGAAACGAAAATATAAGAAGATGTTGGCAAGCCCATTCCAATTTTACAGAGGGAGCGCATTTCTATTTTATTATGATGCAACGCAAATACCGTTTGCTTATCATACAGCCGATGATAAACCGACTTGGCTTCAAGGCGATTTGCACTTTGAAAACTTTGGAGCTTTTAAGAACAAAGAAGGAAATGTTGTTTATAACACAAATGATTTTGATGAAGGCTATCTAGGGTCTTACTTTTATGACGTGTACCGAATGGCAGCCAGTATTGCCTTGTATAGTGAGGAACTAGGGTATGGTGAAGAAGATCAAATCAAGTTAATTAACGTGTATTTACAAGCTTACTATAAGCAGTTGCTCGCTTTTGTTGATCGGGATGAATTACCTGGTTCTTTAACTTTTCACGAACAAAATACGATAGGACCTGTCCAAATGGTTTTAAAAGGATTGCCTGAACGGGAAGTGAATGCTGTTTTGGATGCGATCACTACTGTTGATAGTGGGGAGCGGAAGTTCCAAGAAAAGGATGGGCTAAAGCATCTGACTCATAAGGAGTATAATTTGCTTAAAAAATCATGGCCTGACTATGTTGCTTCGATTGATTCTGATAATCGGCAAAGAGAAGGGTTTTATAAAATTAAAGATGTAGTGAAAAAACTTGGTGCTGGTACGGGATCAATCGGTCTTCAACGTTATTATATTTTGATTGATGGGCATGAAGATGGAGAGGATGGTGATCTGGTTCTTGAGGCAAAGGAAGCACGGACTCCTGCTCCAAATCACTTTTTCCCATACGATGAGCTGTTTTCAGACGATAGCCCTCACCATGGAAAACGGGTTATAATTGCTCAAAAAGCAATGCAGTATTTAGTAGATCCCTATCTTGGTTATTTTTCAATTGGTGACCATGATTTTTATGTAAGAGAAAACTCTCCATACAATGAAGGTGTTGATCCGAGCGAGTTGATGGATAATGAAGGTATGGAGTCAACTGTGGAATTGATGGGGAAAGTCACAGCAAAAGCCCATGCTCGTGCCGATGAATTTCAATTTGAACATGAGAGTGAAGAGGAAATAGTAAAAGCAATCGGTTCTGAATACGATGGATTTATTTCGCAATTAATTGCGGCATCGATAGACTATAAAAAACAAGTGAATAAAGACTATCGCATCTTTTCGGAATGGTGTATTGAAGAATTTGATCTTGAAGCAAAGCATTAGTAAACGAAATACCACAGTGGTGAGCACTGTGGTATTTTTAAGCAGTTAAGAAAGCATAAATCCTTTCTTACTGCATAAGTACAACTAAAGCTTGGCGATAAGCCAAGTTTTCTAATGAGTAGCTTTTTGTAGAAGAATCATTTTTAAAAGAGACTATATTTATTCTGATTTTGCACACATTTTATATGAAATAAGTTAAACTGATACTGACGGTTAAAAGTAAGGGGATGTGTACATATGATATGGTTTCTTACCAGGGTTTATCCTAAAATAAATCAAACCAATAATTTAAGACTTTTTTTACTAGTTATAGGGGTACTTGTATTTAGCTCTTTTTTTATTCATTTTTTAGAACCTGAAACGTTTCCGAATGCATTTGAAGGATTATGGTGGGTTATGACAACCATAACTACGGTTGGGTATGGGGATGTTTCACCGACTACAACTGAGGGTAAGATTTTCGCTATGTTTCTTTTTGCGGTAGGTATTGGTCTAATGGGTGTTGTGATTGGAAAGGTAGTAAATTTATTCTCGTTATATCGATTGTTGAAGGAGGAAGGAAAATTGCCATTTACAAAAAGCGGTCATTATGTATTATTAGGGTGGGGCGAAAGAACAAAAAGTACGGTGAAAGAATTATTAAATGATAATGAAAAAAGAGAAGTGGTCATTGTTGCAGACCTCTCGCAAACGCCCTTCAAAAATGATAACGTGACGTTTATACAGGGAAACCCTGAGGACAAGGAAGCGTTAATTGATGCAAATGTTGCTAAAGCATCTTCAGTATTAGTCTTTTCAGATGATAGAATACAAGATTCTTCTTTAGCAGATGGGAAAAGCTTGTTGATAGCATCTTCGATAGAGAAGCTATCTATTGAATTAGAGGTGAATATTTATACAATTGTAGAAGTACAAAAGGAAAAACATATTGATAACTTTAAACATTCCAAGGTAGACGAATTTGTCATTTCAGACGAGACATTCTCGCGGATTATGGCTAAGGCCTCCCGTTATCATGGGTCAAGTAAGATCTATACATCACTGACAAGTGATATGGAAGGGGAAACCATCTATCAAGTTAATCCAGATCCACAGTGGGATACGTATAAAGATGCATTTCTTTCCTTACTTGAAAAAGGTGCGACTCTTCTTGCCGATCGAAATGATTTATCTATTAATCAACGATTGAATGAAAAAATACCAGAGGATGCGGAATTGTTTGTAGTCTGTAGTGTGGACACGTACAATCAACATTGGAAGAAGGCAGAGTAAAGGACATCCCCGGTATGTATGCTTGAATGACATAGGCGGGGATGAAGCTTTATTTTTGGGGAAATTATTTTTGAGTAGAACCTTGCGAAGTGTTTTTATATACCGTATTGTATTTTAAATTTAGCATATTCACGCCCATTTGTAACAGCCTTTTTCCATATATGATCTTGATCTGCTTCTAATGCACTGAATCTATCCATGATTTCTTGATGTCGCTTATCATTTTCCTCACGCATTGAATTCTGAGCATCACGAATTGAATAAATTTGTTCTTTCATCAGAGCCTGTTCGTTTTTCATGAGTGCCATTTCATTTTTTGTCAGAGCCTGTTCATCTTTCAAGAGTGCCATTTCATTTTTCATTTCTGTCTGTTCTTCTCTAATTTTCCCAACCGTACTTATCAACTGTGATAGCATGTCTTCGATGTGTTCTAGTTTTTGCTCAACCATTTATATTCACCTCCTTTTTCTAGTATAATTAATCTTTATCGTTTTGGCTAGATACAATCTAAGTTAATTCACGTCCAAGGTAACTGCTCTTTTTCCCATGGATGTAAAGTTATGCTCAAATAAATCCTTATCATAGTATTCTACTTGACCAGTATAGGGATCATTTACAATTACATTAACTCCATCTATTCCAGTGAGTACTACAGCATGTTCATTACAATACCAATCGATTTTGTTTCCTTGTTCATCAAACCATGTTTCACTAAGATATGTTTGCTTTTGATTAATTGTAGTCCATGCCATGACTGGTTTCTGGGACCTAACGATTTCTAAAAGTGAATGAAAATCTTGTCCGGTTAAATTGACCCCTTTACCAGGTATGAATTTTTCAATGGTTTCAAGAATTGGACCTTCAAACACTCCGAAACTACCATCGTCTGAGTAGGGATCCCCAACAAAATTGTGATTTGGGTTTCCGCCTAGCCATTCCCCATCTATCAATCTTACTTTTTCCCC
The DNA here is from genome assembly GCF_002224365.1 of Virgibacillus necropolis. GTDB lineage: Bacteria > Bacillota > Bacilli > Bacillales > Amphibacillaceae > Virgibacillus_F > Virgibacillus_F necropolis. Next base: position 1,378,133 of record NZ_CP022437.1, read on the forward strand.
TTTAGGTAATTTATCCGCTACCTCAAATTTACAGACAGTTAACCCACCCCAGGTTAATAACATTGCTAAAGATGTGGCTTCACATCCAGTAGGCAGCTCTGGATATTGATGATATACAGGCACACCGTTAACCTTTATGGTGGTATTTTTATGTTTCATTTATAAAAACTCCTATCTACTCGTTCTTCATCTTGAAAACTAGTATATAGTAATTCAGCTGATTTTGCTATATAGAAAAAACAAGAGATTCGCCTGAACCTCTTGTTAGTTAACGTGCATTTCCATTAACTTTTTGATGCCTTTGTGAAGCCTTTTATAATATGTGTGTGACCGTCATTTTCTGTCGTTTCAATTTCTGCATAATGTACATGATAACCACCTGGTAATGGAATAGGGGGACTAGTATATACTTCATAGTAGTGAATATGTTTATCGTCAAATGTCGTATTTCCCCACATTTTATGGACGTGTCCCTCTGAAGTTTCAATCGGAGTACTAGTAACACCTGGATGTAAATGCACATGACCATCGTCACAAGTGGTTGCGCCGCCGTGACCATGTGTATGGTCACTATTTACATGGTGACTTCCTCCCATCATATTATTGTTTGGTTGAGCATTTGTACCATTATACGGGTCTGGCCTTATGTTATTATACATGGATACAACTCCTTTTATTTTTATTTACCTTTTAACGTATGTGAACCAAGCCTATTCCTGTGCATGGACTTAAACAAAAAAAGCGGATGATCACTTATCGTGATCATCCGCTCCATTTTCTACTTTATTAGCAATTTTACTGGCTATCCAACGCTTCGCTATATCCTCATCGATTTTGTACTCTTTTCCAGCGCGAAGGATTTCACCGTGATAAGCTGTTTGTACGTTCATTAAAACCTTTTGCATAAAAAATTCCCTTCCTAAATGGGTTCAAAGTCTATTTTACCGCAGTTTGACGGGCAGTAAAACCCCCGCTTCAAAAATTGAGGGAGGTCAGTAAAATTAAGTGGGGGATAACTGCCCATACAAGCCCGAATGGTTCAACTAGCATTCAGTAGGGAAAGAAGAACCCCCCACTGAATGAGGCCACTGAAAAAGTGATGGATTTAAAAATTTAACTTTTTACCTTAACTTAGCATCTCGAATATACGGAGACTCCTCGAAAAAGAAAAGCACTTTTTCTTCGTGCGATGCCTTTTCAGGGAAGCCTTCCTTATCCTGCGGGAAGTAAGAGATCGCGAGCCCCCGAGGACGGCAGTCCGAGGGGGCTCGACACTCGCCCTAAGGTGCGCGTAGTATATTCGAAGATGCGATGGTAGATTCGAATATTTTGTATTACATTTAACTTTTTCAGTAGCCTCCACTGAATGAAGTTTCACTTTTGCATTTTCCAATAAAAGTGCTGATATCCTAATCTTTTTGAAAAACTCTTTGGCCTCTACTCCATGTCTCGATAACTTCAATGCTGTTTAATTCACTGGTTTTCACTTCGTTTGGATGTTCTGACAACATGATTAAGTCTGCTTGATGACCCGCTGTTAATCTTCCTTTTTCATGCTCACGGAATTCAAGTTCTGCAGCGCTTTGTGAATAGCCTTGAAAGCTACGATCAACGGATAATTTTTCATCTGGTAACCAGCCACCAGTTGGATTACCATCCGTATCTGTACGATTAACCGCTACAAAAATTCCTGTGATTGGCGACAGTGGACCAATCGGGGTGTCAGAGCTTAACGTAAATGGGATTTCCATTTTATCTACAGTGTTCCAAGGGTTACAGAATTTTTCTTGATCTTTTCCTACCCAATTTGCTGTTTGGTCATATTCATTCATAATAAATCCTGGTTGCGTTTCGATGTATGGCTTTACTTCTTGAAGTCTTTCTAAGAGATCTGGAGCTAAAACTTGTGCATGAATAATTCTGTGTCTTAGCTTTTTCGTATCCACTTTTTCAAGTGCATTCAGCGCTTGTTCTACTGTTCTATCACCAATTGCATGCATGGCCACTTGCATACCATTTTCATGAGCGGTTTGGACGATTTCATCAAGTTCATCCTGTGGATAGATTAAATTCCCACTTGTGCTTGGTTTATCATGATAGGCTTGACGCAAAGCAGATGTGTGTAAGCGCTGTGTCCCATCAAGGAAAATTTTAATCGCGCCTACTTTAACCCGTTCACTGCCTTCACCAGTACGTTTGTTAGTAGTACGTAAAAAATAGTTTAAATCATCGATGTTAAAAATATAGTGATGTAACCGAACATCAATTTTTAGATGACCATCTTTTTCTAAATCCAGGTACGTCTTAAAAAGTCGGTTATAATTGCCGACAAAATTTAAATCATCGGTATGGACAGATGTAATCCCTTTTTCAAGTAAATGAGGTACAGCGTCTTGTACCGCCTCATAAATTTCATCTTCGTTTTTTTGGCGGAAATTAAATTTAATGAAATGAACAGCTGTATCCTTGAAGCGCCCAGTCCAATTTCCATTACGATCTGTTTCGATAAATGTTTCATGGTTTTTTAAAAGGGCAGGTTCTTGCTGTAAAATTTTTAGTGCCTCATAGTTAACAACACATTCATGCCCGTCTTCATGAAGGAAGAAAGCTGGCTTATCGTATTCCAATTCTTCTAGGTCATCTGCCGTTAGCGAATGGTCGATATCCGTTAGTTGGCTATCGATTAAACCACGCCCAACAACCCAATCGTGTTCCTCCATTTTTTCTTCGTTAAATCGATTTGATATCAGTCTTTTCATCTCTTTATAAGATGTTACATCACGGAAATCGAGTTCTTTTTTCATCAATCCATAACGCAACAAATGCATATGGGAGTCATTAAAACCGGCGGAAACAACGCGTCTATCACAGTCAACTACATGAGAACCTGTTTCCTTAGTAAGTCCATTGTTGATAGATTGGATCTTTTCGCCATCCATTACAATGTGAAAAATTGCTTCAGTTGATTCGCTTGCAAATGGTCGATATAGCCGTACGTTATTTAAAATTTTCAATGTGGTACCCTCCAATAAATTGCTTCTTACTATTGTTTACCCGAATAGGAGGGAGGATAAAATTAATCGTTGATCAGGTGTCAACATCTAGCTTAATTGTTCAATTAGTTTATAACCCGTAGGCCCTATGATGAGTGATTCAGTGCCAGATAAAATAAGTTGTTTTTTTCTTATCGAGCCTTCTTCAGAAAGAATAACCTCTTTAACCTTTTCATGATTCGTTCCAAAGACTTTTTCCATTTTTACTTTTGTTTCCACATCACTATTATTCACGATAAAAATCAAGCGTCTTTCACTATTTGATTTTTCATAGACAATTGTTTGGGTCGCTTCATCTACATACAGGAAACGAAAATCACCGTCATTTGCAACAAGTGGATCTGATTTCCGGAAACGAATAAGTAACCGTAAATAGCGAAATAACTTTTGGTCTTGTTTGTCTTCATTCCAAATCATACACGCGCGACAACCAGGATCTTGTCCACCGTCCATGCCAATCTCATCACCATAATAAATACACGGTGTCCCCGTAAAGGTAAGTTGGAATAAATACATGAGTTTAACGCGTTCAGGATTTCCTTCAGCCAGTGTTAAAATTCTCGGTGTGTCATGGCTGTCCAGTAGGTTAAAAGCAACTTCATTCACATTTTTTGGATACATATGTTGGACATCGGTAATCGTATTTGTGAAGTCGCTCGCCGTCATTGCATGTTTACCGAAAAATTCAATTACGGCATTTGTGAATGGGTAGTTCATGACAGCATCGAACTGGTCGCCTTGAAGCCAAGGCATCGAGTCATGCCAAATTTCGCCTAAAATGTATGCGTCAGGTTTTGTCTTTTTAACAACCTGGCGAAAATCACGCCAAAATACGTGGTCGACTTCGTTTGCAACGTCTAGGCGCCAGCCATCAATATCAAATTCTTTTATCCAATAACGTGCAACGTCTAATAAATATTTTTTCACTTTAGGATGTTCGGTGTTTAATTTAGGCATGGATGGGACGAATGCGAATGCATCGTAATTTGGTGTAGGATCTGCGGCTATTGGAAAGTCCCACAGATGGAACCAATCTTTATATTTTGAAGCTTCCTGATTTTTTAGGACATCTTGAAAGGGTTCGAAAAAGTAACCGCTATGATTGAACACGGCATCAAGCATCACACGAATTCCTCGTTTATGGCATTTCCGAACAAGTTCACGAAAGGTTTCTTTATCACCAAACTGTGGGTCAATTTCCATGTAATCAATTGTGTCATATTTATGGTTTGAATTTGCCTTGAATATAGGTGTGAGGTAAATACCATTAATTCCGAGCTTTTCCAAATAATTCAGACGATCAATAATCCCTTGAAAATCCCCACCAAACATATTCGATTGTGACGGGTCAGTACTTTCCCATGGTAGTGTTCTTTCTGGATCATTTGACGAATCCCCATTTGCGAAGCGTTCCGGAAAAATCTGATACCAAACAGTGTCTTTTACCCAAGATGGAGCTTGAAATACATCTATTTTATTTAGATATGGAAAACAGAAATAAAAGGCCGTGTCACTTGGTAGTGTTTGGTGAAAACCTCGTTCGGTATAAAGCAGTGTCTCACTGGCATCGGAACACCGAAACCCATAGCGCATTCGATGAAATTCTGGTGTAACAGCAACAAACCAAAAGTCATGTAATGCAGTAGAACCTGACTTTTCCATTGTTAATGTTTGGCTTATCCAGTGGCCATTCTGGCAATTGTATGGATCGCCGTATATTAATGCAACGGAATCTAAATCATCTTTTGCTGTTTGCAAAACGACATGTAACGTTTCGTTATCATATGCATAGGCAAAATTATTTTTAGGTCTGTGGTAAATGGCTTCTTTTAACAATTAGATACACTCCTTTTGTTCAAACGTTTGTATAGAATACGTATGAAATTGATTAGGTAGGTTCCAGATATGTAGAGTCTATTAGGAATAAGTATAGCAGGAATTATATAAAATGTAAGCGTTTAATGTAATTGTAAATAAAGTATTTAAAAAAGTTTAAATTGTAGTTGAATTTATTTTAAAACCATGTATAATAAAAATGAATCTTGTGCAAACGTTTTCACAAACTAATGCATAAAGGAAACCATTGGGAGGTCAAATTAGATGAAAAAGTGGCTTGGTACTATTTTTGGCATGATGCTTTTAATAGGGTTATTAGTAGCGTGTGGTCCAGAAGAAACAAAACCAACCGATAGCAGTTCTAATGAAGACGGTGAAAAAGCAACAGAAGAAATGCCTGAAAAGCCTGAAAAGCTAACAGTTTGGGTGAATGCTGAAGAGAAGCAAGAAGAGGCAGTAAAACAAATTACGGACAAGTACACTGAGGAAACCGGGATCGATGTAGAAATGGTTCCAATTAATATGTTAGACCAGGTGGAAAAACTAAATGTAGAGGGTCCTGCTGGTAACGGTCCAGACATTATTTTTCAACCACATGATCGTATCGGTGACTTAGTTCTTCGTGGGCTAGTTGCACCAGTTAACTTAGGGGAGACAGAATCTGAATATACCGATACAGCATTACAGGCTGTTAAATATGATGGGGATTATTGGGGTTATCCAGCTGTTATCGAGACATATGCCATGTATTATAATAAATCCTTGGTAGATGAAGCACCTGCAACAATGGAAGATCTAATGGCAATTGCGAAGCGTGATACGAAACCAGAGGAAGATAAATTTGGTTTCCTTATGGAAGCAGCGAACTTCTATTTTGTTTATCCATTCTTCTCTGGTAATGGAGCGTACGTTTTTGCGAATGAAGATGGGAATTATGATATTTCTGATATGGGACTTGCTAATGAAGGCGCGATTGAAGGTGGAAAACTTGTTAAATCATGGTTTGATAATGGTTATATTCCGCAAGATTTAACACCTGATATAATGAATGGCTTATTTAAAGAAGGAAAAGTTTCAACTGTTATTAATGGACCTTGGATGGTTCGTGAATATAGTGATGCATTAGGTGATGATTTAGCTACGGCGCCATTACCTAAACTAAGCAATGGTGAAGTTCCTAAGTCATTTGTAGGGGTGAAATCTTACATGCTTTCTTATTACTCAGAAAACCCTGAGTGGTCACAAGACTTGATGACGTTTATTACAAATGAAAAAAATGCAATGACCTATTATGAAGTGGCTGGAGAACTTCCGCCGCGTAAAGACTCTTTGGAGAATCCAGTAATTGCAGAAGATCCAATTTACTCAGCGTTTGCTGAGCAAACAACGTATGGTGAACCAATGCCAAGTGTACCAGCTATGCAGCAAGTGTGGGATCCAATCAATAATGCTTTATCGTTTATTTCAAAAGGTGAGCCTGTAGAACCAGTATTGAAAGAAGCGGTTAAGATTATTCAGAATCAAATTGAAGCATCTGGAGCGACTGAATAAAAATAAATACACATTGCATGTATGGGAGGTGAGTACCTTCCATATATTGCATTTTTGATACTTTAATACATAGGGGGTTACGTATGTGCGAGATAAACAATCAAAACAAAGAAACGGATTAAGACAGCCCCGCAATTTTGCAACTCTTTTATCTATCATCGTTCCTGGGTTAGGGCAATTATATAACCGGAGAATTTTTAAAGGGATTTTGTTCCTGATTATAACTACATCCTTTTTAGTTACTAGCTGGCACTACATTGATATTGGAATATGGGGATTGTTTACGCTTGGTACAATTCCACGTGAACATCATTCTATTCAGCTTTTGATTCAAGGATTGATTTCGCTGATTGTGCTTGCATTTGGTGTTGCCATTTATATTTCTACTATTAAAGATGCACGGCGCGACGCAATCGCCAGAGAAGAAGGGAAGCCAAAACCTTCATTACTAAGTGGAATCACTAGCTTCTATGATCGTGGTTTTCCATATTTTATGATTCTTCCTGGATTAATGATGCTACTTTTCGTTGTAGTATTACCATTATTATTTATGGTTAGTTTAGCTTTCACAAATTATAACCAATACAATGCACCACCACGAAAGTTACTTGATTGGGTCGGGATTGATAACTTTGCGGCACTTTTTGATGTAGGAATTTGGCAAGATACATTTTTAAATGTTTTTACTTGGACAATTGTGTGGACGATCGTTGCAACAACTTTGCAAATTGTGCTAGGTCTGTTTTTAGCGCTACTTGTAAACGATAAACGAATCAAATTCAAACGGACTTTACGAACCGTATTGATTTTACCTTGGGCAGTTCCTGCATTTGTATCTATCTTAATTTTTTCGGCGCTGTTTAATCCGACGTTTGGTGCGATAAACCGTGATATTTTAAGTCAATTTAATATTATGATTCCTTGGCTATCCGATCCATTTTGGGCGAAAACTGCGCTTATCATGATTCAAACATGGCTAGGCTTTCCATTTGTTTTTGCATTATTTACTGGTGTTCTGCAAAGTGTGCCAGCGGATATGTATGAAGCAGCAGATGTCGACGGAGGAACTCGTTTTCAAAAGCTGCGATTTATCACATTACCACATGTGCTGTTTGCCACCGCTCCGCTTTTGATCATGCAGTACGCAGGAAACTTTAATAACTTTAATATTATTTATCTATTTAATGAAGGTGGTCCAGCCGTTCGAGGGCAAAATGCTGGTGGGACTGATATTTTAATTTCATGGGTCTATAAGCTAACATTTGAAACGAACAATTACAATATGGCAGCTGCGATTACCATTATTATGGGATTGATTATTTCGATCTTTGCCTTTTTCCAATTTAGAAAAACGGCAGCATTTAAAGAGGAGGGACGTTACTAATGGCGATGCATTCCAAAACAAAATCTAAAATCGAAGTAACGTTCATTTATCTATTTTTCTTGGTAATGTTTATCGTCATTGGTTATCCGTTATTTTGGGCGTTGATGATGAGTGTTAACCCTGGTTCGAACATGCTTGTTACAAATCTTTTTCCAGACAATCCAACATTTGAACATTATATTTGGTTGTTCACAGATCCAGGTAGTGATTATGTCACGTGGTATAAGAACAGTTTATATGTCGCGGTTGTAAACTCGGTTTTATCTGTAATTATCACCTCGCTGATTGCCTATGCGTTTTCACGTTATCAATTTTTTGGACGCAAATATGGATTATATTTGTTCTTATTATTGCAAATGTTCCCGGCCTTAATGGGAATGGTTGCCCTTTACATTTTGTTAAATACAATCGGATTAACGGATTCATTATATGGTTTAATGTTGATTTATATTGGCGGTCAAATACCGTTTAATGCGTGGCTCGTAAAAGGATACCTTGATACGATTCCAAAAGAATTGGATGAAGCTGCCAAAATTGATGGGGCAGGTCATTTGAAAATTTTCTGGACGATCATACTGCCGCTTGCTAAACCGATATTGGCAGTTGTTGCTTTGTTTAACTTTATGGCACCATTTATGGACTTCTTGTTACCACGAATCGTATTAACAAGTCCAGAAAACTATACATTAGCACTCGGACTATACAATTTTATCAATGATCAATTTTCAACGAACTTTACACGGTTTGCAGCTGGATCCATCTTAATTGCAATACCAATTGCACTTGTATTTTTATTGTTACAACGTTATTTAATTTCTGGATTAACAAGTGGTGCAACGAAAGGTTAAGCTTTACACACCTAAGGAAATAAACGACAGGAGGAACACCAATGCTTGAGGATACAAGTTTTGCTATTCACCCAGATAATGATAAACAATCGAATGCAGAAGCATTTCGAGATATTGGTCATGTAGTAGATTATAAAAAGAATGAATCCCACTATACGTTTATTTGTAAACACGGACACGTAATTATCCAATTTTTCACACCATCAATTGCACGAATTGTCATGAATCCAACTAAAGAACCGTCATTAGATGAATCCAAAACAGTTGTTGCCAAACCTGAGCTAGTACATGTTGAGGAAATAATAGGCGAAGAAATGACAACGTTGAAAACTGAACAACTTACCCTTGAAATAAAACAAGCCCCGTTTCGTGTGACTGTTTATGATGCTAAAGGAACTGTTCTTCTTGATGAAGGGGAACGTGGAATGGGGCATAAAGTCTCTGGTGAAGTAATTGCCCACAAAAAAATGAATGACTCGGATCATTTTTATGGTTTTGGAGAAAAGTCTGGATTTCTGGATAAACGCGGTGAAAAATATACGATGTGGAACACGGACGTGTATGCACCACACAACCCAGAAACTGATCCGTTGTATGAGTCTATTCCGTATTTCATGACCCTTCGTGAAGGACGCGCACATGGTGTGTTTTTTGATAATACATTTCGTACTGTTTTTGATATGAAATCAGCTGAAGATACTTACGCGTTTATGGCAGAAGGCGGACAGCTTGATTATTATGTTATGGCTGGGCCGAGCCCGAAAAACGTATTGACACAATACACGCATTTAACGGGTAGGATGCCAATACCACCTAAGTGGGCACTCGGTTATCATCAGTCGAGATATAGCTACGAGTCAGAAGCGGAAGTTCGTGCACTAGCAGAAAATTTCGTGGCACGTGATATTCCAGTTGATGTGATTCATTTGGATATCCATTATATGAACGGCTACCGCGTATTTACGTTTGATAAAGAAAAATTTCCAAATCCAAAGAAAATGATTGCAGATCTGCGTGCGATGGGAATTCGGATTGTTCCGATTGTTGACCCAGGTGTAAAAAAAGATAGTGAGTATGAGGCTTATCAAGAGGGTGTTCGTGGCGATCATTTTTGTAAATATATTGAAGGCGAAATATATTTTGGCGATGTCTGGCCTGGTTCGAGTGCATTTCCTGATTTCACGGATGAAAAAGTGCGCAAATGGTGGGGAGAAAAGCACGCTTTTTATACCGATTTAGGGATTGAAGGTATATGGAATGACATGAATGAACCAGCTGTATTTAACGAAACAAAAACGATGGATGTAGCTGTTATGCACGGGAACGATGGCGTGCCAAAAACCCATCGCGAGCTCCATAATGTATATGGTCTTCTAATGGGAGAAGCTACCTATGAAGGAATGAAAGAACAGCTTCATGGAAAACGTCCATTTTTGTTAACGCGTGCAGGGTATGCTGGTGTTCAGCGCTATGCATCTGTTTGGACGGGGGATAACCGTAGTTTCTGGGAGCATCTTCAAATGTCCTTGCCAATGTGTATGAACCTTGGGTTATCAGGTGTTCCATTCACAGGCCCAGATGTTGGTGGATTTGCGCATGATACGAATGCAGAACTATTGGTACGTTGGATGCAGGTTGGTGCATTCACACCATATTTCCGTAATCATTCTGCGATTGGTACGCATTATCAGGAACCTTGGCAATTTGGCCCAGATAACGAAGCAATTATGAAAAAGTATATACAAATGCGCTATGAATGGATGCCGCAATTGTATTCCTGGTTTTACCAAGCAAGTGTCACCGGACTTCCTGTAATGCGTCCATTATTGATGGAGTTTCCAAACGATGTTAAAACATATAACTTGAACGATCAATTTATGATTGGTGATAACGTTGTAATCGCACCAATTCTGGCTCCAAGTGTTACCGATCGAGCAGTATATTTGCCAGAAGGTGAGTGGGTTGATTTTTATAATGGAACGGTTTATTGCGGAAATCAAACCCATTTAATCCATGCAGAATTAGCTGAGCTTCCGATTTTTGTGAAAAAAGGAACAGCACTTATGCAATCGGAGTGGACGTCTAATGCCGATAAAAAGCCGCAACATGTATGGATGGATATTTTTGCAGGAACAGACGATGAAAAATACGTTTTTACGTATTATGATGATGACGGAGAAACATTTGCGTATGAGAATGGAACATATGTGAAACTGGAAGTGGAAATCGTCTCTGAAAAAAATGCTGTTCATGTCACGATTTTAAACCAAGAGGGTGACTTTGTGCCGGTTTATAGTACAATTGGGTTACGAGTTCACGGACTAGCTGATGATCAAAAGCTTTTTCTAAATGGTAAGGGTGCTCGTGACAAAGCATCCATATCTTTTGTAAAGTAAATTAAAAATAGTAGAGGGTGGAACAATTGAATGTAACAATTAAAGATGTAGCAAAAGCAACAGGAGTGTCGCCCTCCACTGTATCTAGAGTAATTGCGGATAATCCGAGAATTAGTATCGAAACGAAAAAACGCGTGCGAAAAGCGATGAAAAGCCTAGGCTACCATCCCAATGTCAATGCACGGAATCTCGTGGGGAAATCTACGAAAACGATTGGTGTCATTATGCCATCTTCTGCAGATAAAGCATTGCAAAATCCGTTCTTTCCTGAAATTTTACGGGGAATTAGTTCTTATATTCACGACATGCAATATTCTTTATTTTTATCAACCGGTGAAACAGAGGATGAAATCTTTGAAGAAGCGCAACGAATGGTATACGGGAGCTATGTCGATGGTGTTATCCTGTTGTATTCACGTGCAAATGACAGGTTGATGCACTTTTTACGTGATCAAGAATTTCCGTTTGTAATTGTAGGGAAACCGTATGAATATATGAACGAAATAACATACGTCGACAATGATAACGTTGCAGCGGGTAAAGAAATCACGGAACACCTCATCCAATTAGGACATGAAAAAATTGCCTACATCGGTGGCTCCAAGGAATTATTTGTGACTTCTGATCGGGAATCAGGTTATGAATCAGCCATGCTCGCAGCAGACTTGGATGCTCCAGCAAACTATAGGTTTCATGCTGAGTTTTTGAAATCTGGTGGACGAGAAGCGGTTGAGCATTTATTTTCACTTGATACCCCGCCAACAGGACTTGTTATTAGTGATGATCTGATAAGTTTTGGTGTGCTTAGTATGCTAGAGGAATTTGGGTTTTCTGTACCAGACGATGTTTCGCTTGTTAGCTTTAATAATGTCTATTTATCGGAAATTATCCGACCAGCACTCACTACGGTTGATGTCAAAATTCATACCCTGGGTGTTCAATCGGCCAAGGCACTAATCGAAAAAACAATAAATAAGGCTGAACCAGCTAAGCGTATCATGATTCCACATACGATTGTTTTTCGGGATTCAGCTAGCGAACGTAACTAATCGAGGAAGGGAGCAATGTATGGTGGCTTCCTTTTTTGATATGTAAATATAAATCAATCTATAATGTCACATTTATGACATAATAAGAAAGTTTCCTTCTTAAATAATTGAATACAATTATGACTATCAATTAAACTAGAGATAGAAGAAGGAGCTGTAAAATTATATGAGTAGGATACTAATGCTTTATGCGAGTGTAACTGGTAATACGGAAGAGTTAGCAGTAGCCATCGCAGAAATGCTACAAAAATATAATCATGAAATAAACATGAAAACATTTGATGCAGATGCAATAGATGTGGAGGAATTTAATAAATATGATGCAGTCTTGGTCGGAACGTACTCGTGGGACGATGGCGCGATGCCATATGAAGTCGAGGATTTTTATGATGAGCTAGAAGATGTTGATATAACTGGTAAATTGGTCGGTGTTTTTGGTTCCGGTGATACGTTCTATTTAGAAACATTTGGTGGTGCAATTGAGTTGTTGGGGGAACGCTTTGTCGAACTGGGTGCAGATGTTTTGCCAGACTGGATTAAGGTTGATTTGGAGCCTGATGAAAAGGACTTTGCACGGTGCCAGAAATTTGTTGAAGAGTTGAATAGGAAGCTTGAAAGTATGACCGAATAAACTGTTCAAGAATCAATTGGAGATACGATTATGGCAATGTCAATTAAAAAAATCATTTTACATAAATTAAACATGCGATTAAAATTCCCGTTTCAAACTAGCTTCGGAGCAGTCCAAGATAAACCGCTTTTTATCGTTGAAGCGATTGATGCGGAAGAACACAGTGGTTTTGGTGAATCAGTTGCATTCCCTAGTCTTTGGAATTGAGGGCGCCATTTGGGATTTGTACGCAAAGCAACACGGGCAAACATTGGCCGAGGCGCTTGGAGGAGTTAAGTCTGAGATTGATGTAGGGGTAAGTCTTGGGATCCCGCCTACAATTTAGGAGTTGCTCAAGAATGTCGACTACCATGTGAAACATAGGCTGTATCTCGCTAAATACTGATGAAATGCGTAAAGTTGCTGGTGCTTTTAGCTAAAGTTGATGATAAACCATCGAATTTTGCTGATTGCTTACTTGCGTGATACCCTGGGAAAGCAAAAAAAGACCTTGACGACTCCCAGCTGGAGGTCAAGGTAAAAATTATCAATCATACGGTGAATGAATTTCGGGGAGGGAAAACCACTCACCAGCTGTTAATTTTTGCTTATCTCCACTATAAAGGTGATTGAATATAAAAGTCTATACCAATAAAGTCACAAAAAACTTGGGAAACATTGTAGAACTGTGTCAAAAGATGTAGGTATTATGTATTGTTTTTTATAGTTTTTACAATGATTTAAAGCATTAAACAAAGGATGGAAAAGCTAGTGAATAAAGATAAAACCTTCTTGTCATTATTAACAAAACATAAATGGGCCGTGTGGTTGACGATTCTTTTGATTACAATTATTTGGGGATATGCATGGGTGCTCATGAAGCTATCACTCAATTATATGGGTCCCTTCACGTTTTCCGCATTTAGATTTGCGGTCGGTTCGCTAACACTACTATTGATTGTCTGGATTTCGAAAATGGGCGTACCACCTAGGGCAATGTGGAAGCACTTAATCATATTAGGTGTACTGCAGACGTCTGTCGTTTTTTTACTTGTAATGTATGGTTTGCGATTTGTTGACGCAGGGAAGTCGTCCGTACTTTTGTATTCTATGCCGCTTTGGAGTAGTCTTTTTGCCGCAAAATACCTTGGTGAAAAAATCACACCTGCTAAATTAACTGGACTGTTGATTGGTATGCTCGGTCTTTTAACCATACTTGGTTGGGATATTTGGATCGGTCAGAACGTCAACGTTATTATCGGTGAATCGCTTATTATTCTAGCAGCGATTTCGTGGGGAATTGCAAATGTTTATTATCGACTCAAACTGCAAGATATGCCTAAACTACAGTCATCTGCTTATCAAATGCTGTTTGGTACGATAGGGATTATTGTAGCGACACTTTTTATCGAATGGGGTCAACCACTTAGTCTACATGTAAATAGCATTTATTATATTTTATTTACTGGCGTTTTTGCTTCCGCACTATGCTTCACTGTGTGGTTCTACATTCTTAGTATTATTGATATGGTAACTGCAACATTAGCAACCTTACTTGTTCCAATTTTTGGACTGTTGTTTAGTCGATTGATTTTGGGTGAGACATTCACCCTTGGCATCACGATGGGATCAACGTTAATCATAATTGGGATTATTGTTGCACAAGTGAAAAAGAGAAATAGTCCTCGCCGTTAAGTTTAGCGAGGGCTATTTTTTAATGGTAATTTAGAAGAACAATAGACCAATGGAAATTGGTATAAAGCTATAGATTAATATCATTACGCAAAAGCCCATTATATCGCGTACCTTAAGTCCAGCAATTGCTAATAATGGCAATGCCCAAAACGGTTGGATCATGTTCGTCCATGCATCACCCCATGCAACAGCCATTGCAGTTTTGGCAGTATCAACTCCGATTTCGAGTGCAGCGGGAATCATAATTGGCCCTTGTACCGCCCATTGCCCACCACCAGATGGTACGAAGAAATTCACTAAACCAGCACTGATGAATGCGAATAATGGAAAAGTAAATTCGGTTGAAATACTGACAAACCACAACGACATTTGTTCTGAAAGGCCTGAAGCAACCATCATGCCCATGATTCCTGCATAAAATGGAAACTGGATAACAATTCCGCCGACATTTTTAACAGCATTGGTTACACTATGTAAAAACCTGCGTGGGGTTCGGTGAAAAATGATTCCCAGGAAAAGGAATATGAAGTTGACAATGTTAATATTCAAATCAAGTCCGTTAGCCGTAAAATGATAAATAATGAATGCAAACCCCATGACACCGATTAGCAATGAGATAATTTGACTGTTTTCTAAACGTTCAGCAGGTGTTAGTTTTTCTGATGAATCTGTTGAATGTTCATCTATTTCTTCTGTATCATCTGGTCGCCAGGATGCTGGGTCGGTAGTATTCAAAGTGTCTCTTGATTTCATTAAAAACCTGTTCAATAGTGGAAGTGTTAGCAGTAATACTAGCACAATGAATAGATTGAAACTGCTAAATAGCGTTTCTGTTACAGGAACAACTCCCATTGTATCTTCTAAAAAGTGACCAGGTGTTGCAATTAATAATGGGATGGAACCTGAGAGACCACCATGCCACAAAAGAAAACCACTATATGCACTGGCCATTAATAGACGATAGTCCACTGTTGGAACCCGTTTAGCTACATGAATAGCAAGAAGCGCTCCGACAACTAAACCGAATCCATAATTTATTATACAAGCAATAGCAGCGACAAATGTAACCAATAAAATTGCCTGGCCCGGCGTGTTTGCAAGTTTGCTGATTTTGATTAGCAGATTTTTAACAATTGGTGTACTAGCTAAAATATAACCAGTAACAACGATGAGGGACATCTGCATTGCAAAAGCTAGTAAATCCCAGAAGCCCCCGCCCCAGTACTCAATCATTTGAACTGGTGAGCTTCCCGTAATACCAATACCTAGTAAAAAGACGACAAATGTTAAAATAATTGCAAACAAAAATGCGTCAGGTAAATACCGTTGAACAATTCTATCAAAAAAAGATGTGATAGATTTAAACATTTTTTCTCCTCCTTTTTCCAAAATTCCAAGCATATTTTTTCAATAAATAAAAAACAAACCATATATATGATAGTATCAGAAGAACATGTATAGTGACATAAAATTTTAAATTAATAATTGTTTCTTAACATATAGTTATATAGAATAAAGAATAACCGCTACAAAAATGATTAATTAAGGATGAAGATGTATGGAATATGTAATCGGGATTGACGGTGGAGGGACGAAAACCGAGGCATTGATGGCTGATGAGAACGGTACTATTGTAGCAAGTACATTTGGAGGTCCGACGAATCCAAATGTATTAACAACAGAAGAACTCTATCAAACATTGGAAGCACTAGTACATGATTTAAACCAACAAGTGCCCGGTCAATTCACCAATGTAGCACATTTATTTGCAGGGATATCAGGTGCTGGTGAAAAGAAGAATCAAGAAAAAATTAAGCGGATTTTCACTCGGTTATTACCTACTACCACTTTAATAGAGGTATATCCAGACTCAATAAATGCACTGTACTCAGGAACGTTTGGCGAGCCGGGCATTGTTCAAATATCTGGTACAGGTTCAATCACATATGGAATTAATAATCAGTTAATCCATGACCGAGTTGGTGGATGGGGTTATTTATTTGGTGATGAAGGTAGCGGTTATGACATCGGTAAACAGGGGATAGTGGCAGCGCTTAAAGCCTTCGATGGACGTGGCAAAGATACGATTTTACTGGAAATGCTTTATGACCTTTTTCAAGTGAAGGATGGACATGAATTAATTCGTGATTTATACGCCTCCTCAATGCCTAAGGAAAAAATTGCACCTATTAGCCAGGTTGTCTTTAAAGCGTATGAACTACATGACGCTGTTGCACAAGACATCGTGGCAAATGTAGTAGACGAACTAAAATCTAGTATAGTAACATTGCATAAGAAGCTTTTTGATAATAAAGAAAATGTGCAGCTCGTTCTTTGTGGTGGTGTTTTTTCTGACAAAACTATACTTCCCCCATTGATCGAAAAAGAATTAAAACGGTATAACACGGAGTTTTCCATTGTTATCCCTGAATTTCCCCCAGTAGGTGGGTCATTAATTGGTGCATATCTATCTATGAATACGTGTATAGATAACAAAATGATCACAATGATAAAAGATGGCTATAAGAAAATAAATAAGAAGAGTAGGTGATTTTTAGTGTCTCACATTAAAGGGGGATTAGTCATTTTAAAAGAAATGGTGAATAGTCTACCTCCATCAGAGAAAAAAATTGCGCACTATATACTAAATAATCCAGAAGAATCAATCCATTTAACTGCCATGGCGTTGGGGGAGAAAAGCCAGACCAGCAGCGCTGCAGTAATTCGATTATGCAAATCACTGGGTTTTGGTGGGTTTCAGGAATTAAAGATTCGAGTCACAGGTGATTTGCAGGATCAAGTAGTAAAAGGTTATCGGGACATACAACCTAAAGAAGCATACAAAGACATCATAGGAAAAGTTACCTCAAACACGATACATACATTAAAAGAAACAGTGGATATCATGAATGTTGAAGATTTGAAAAAAGCTGTAACTACATTAACTAACGCAAAGTCTATTTTATTTGTTGGATTTGGGGCTTCTCATATTGCTGCAAAAGATGCGGAACAAAAATTTCAGCGGATTAATAAACAAGCCCAAGCTTCATCAGATGTCCATATGGCAGCAACATCTATTGCAAATAAGGGCCCTGAAGATGTAGTTGTTGGTATTTCTTTCTCAGGAAAAACTTCTGAAGTAGTTAAATTATTGGAGCTTGCCAAACATAAAGGAGTCCAAACAATCAGCATAACTAAATATGGAAAGACACCAGTTACAAATTTTTCGGATATAAAGTTATTTACTTCAGCGGCAAGAGAAGCTACCTTCAGAAGTGGTGCCACGTCATCACGTATTGCGCAACTTCATATGATTGATATTTTATTTATGTGTTTAGCGTCTGAAGAGTATGATGAAACAGTGAGACATCTGGACGAAACAAGAGAAGCAATCTCATTTTTTAGGGGGGATTCTTCAAAAAAGTAAGTAAAAAATTATAATTGGTTTTAACTTTATAACCACTGAAATATTATTACTAAAAACGGAATGGCTTATTGACAAAATAATTCAACACGATTATAATAAAAACGACTTCACAAGATTGAAATTATTTTGAAAAGTTCTTTGAAAGCGCTTAATCATCAAGTTAATTTTAAGGAGATACATATGCCAATGAAATTATCTGCTTTAACAACAGAAAAACGAAATGAAAATAGTATGGAACTAGATCAACTGTCAACTATCGATATTTTAAAAACAATTAACCAGGAAGATAAAAAGGTTGCAGAAGCTGTTGCGGATGCTTTACCAAAAGTTGAAAATGCGATTGAACAAATTTATCAAGCATTATCAAAAGGTGGAAGACTATTTTACGTCGGTGCAGGAACAAGTGGAAGACTTGGGGTCATTGATGCATCTGAATGTCCTCCTACATTTATGACCTCGCCAGAAATGGTGCAGACGGTTATGGCAGGTGGAATGGGCGCGTTTGTAAATGCAGTTGAAGGATCTGAGGATGATGAACGTCAAGGGGCAGCAGATTTAAAAGAGAGAAACCTTACAAAACATGATGTGGTAATTGGAATTACAGCAAGCGGGCGAACACCCTATCCAATAGGAGCTTTAAAGTTCGCACACTCGATTGGCGCATACACGGTGGGATTGTCTTGTAACGAAAATGCACTAATTAGTCGATATGCTGATTGTGAAATAGAGGTGGTGGTTGGACCTGAAGTTTTAACAGGGTCTACTAGAATGAAAGCAGCCACTGCACACAAAATGATTCTGAATATGATTAGTACAACCACAATGGTGAAGCTTGGTAAAGTCTATGAAAACCTGATGGTCGACGTACATGCAAGTAATTATAAATTGCTAGAAAGAGCAAAACATACAATTATGGAAGTCACCAATGTTACATATGAAGAAGCAGAATACGCACTTACATTGACAAATAAGGAAGTTAAACCAGCAATTGTTATGCTAGAGTGTGACACAACGTATGAAAAGGCAAAATATGCTATACAGCAAAGTAATGGTTATGTTAGAAAAGCGATTGACTATTTGAATAAGAATCAATCCTAATTTTAGAAGTGCCATTAATAGTTTCATTAACTGTTAGTGTGTTTCATATAATTTTAGTAAATAAAAGGGGGAGAACAACTTGAAAAGGTTATTTAAAGGTCCTGGTTTGTTGGTACTTATGGCCATTTTTATGCTTGCTTTCGTTGTTGGTTGTAACAACGAGGAAGAAAGCGGAGGTGAGTCAGAAGGTAATAATGCCAGCAGTGATGGAGAAATTTCTGGCAAACTTGAAATTCAGTATTTTGTCGGTGGGTATGGGGATGCCTGGTGGAAAGAAGTAATCGCAGGCTATAAAGAAAAATATCCTGATGTTGAAGTTGTTGAACATGCTGGACCAAATATAAATGAAGAAATGAAAACCCGTTGGATCTCTGGTAATCCACCTGATGTGGTTTACATTGATGGAGCAGGATCAAGTGAAACACAAATGGTAGAAGATGAGCAATTAATGGATCTTACCGAATGGGTTGAAACGATAAAACTTGAGGATGGAACACCATTAATGGACAGTTTCATTGTACCGCCTAGCGATTATGATGGAAAGATTTTTAGTTTACCACTTGTTTTTGATACATGGGGAACATGGTACGATAAAAAGATGTTTGAAGAAGGCGGCTACGAAGTTCCAAGCGACTTTGATAGCTGGATGACTTCAATGGGTAAAATTAAGGAAGAAGAAGGAATTGCTCCATTTACAACAACTGGTCAATATCCATATTACTTCTTAAGAGGTGTATTGTACCCTGCATTTGCATCTGTCGGCGGAGATGAATTATTAGCTTCTGTTATCAATGGTGAAGAAGGTGCATGGACAAGTGAACCTGTTTTGGAAGTGATGAAAAAGGTTCAAAAAATGCAAGAAGCAGGATATATTGACCCTGGTTTTGCAGCACTAAGCCATACACAGTCACAAATGAACTTCATACTTGGTAAAAATGCTTATATTCCAGTAGGTTTCTGGTTACCGAATGAGATGGCAAAGGATGTTCCAGATGATTTTGAATTTGGTTTCATTCCTTCACCAATGAACGAGGCAGGGGAACCAATGGTAGTTGTTCCAGATTTACGTCCTTTGGCAATCGCTAAAGATGCGAAAAACCCTGAAGCTGCAAAAGCCTTTGTAGAATTTGCTTACCAAAAGGAGTACGCTTCTAAATTTGCTGAGTTAACCGGAGCCTTGATGAATATGAAAGGCGTCGATATCGCGAGCAATGAAAATGTACCTGCATACTTGAAAGATGCAAACGAAATGATTAATGATCCAGAACAAGTATCTATTCACCATAAGCCTCATCCAATGAGTGCTGATTTGGAAACACCGATTAGTGATGCACTAGTTGCGTTAATGCTTGGAGAAATTGATGCTGAAGAATTTTGTAAGCGAGCAGAAGCAGCGGCTGCGGATTATCGCGGTTAATAGGAATTAAATTGTTTAGCTAGAAATCAGGGATGTAAAGGCAGGTTCCTGCCTTTACATCTTTTTCTAATAATTTATTTTTTAAAAAAGGATGGAGGGACCCGAATGGTTCAGTCCAAAGGTAAAAAAGTTAGGTTTCTCTTGTTTTGTTTGCTCCCAACCTTGCTAGTATTTGGGATATTTACGATTTATCCTTTACTCAACGGTCTTTATTTATCTTTCTTTGAATGGTCTGGAGCTGGCGGAGAGAAGGAATTTATCGGCTTTGAGAATTACATGACATTATTTAGCGATCCAATCATACCTAAAGCAATATGGCATGATTATTTTTTAGTTTTTGCTAAGGTGTTCGGAATCATGATTTTAGCTACATATTTTGCAGTTGCACTTACACAGCTGAGACTTAAAGAATCGCCTTTTTATCGTATTATTTTCTTTTTCCCGAATATCATGTCTGTTGTTGTTATTGGTATATTATGGACATTTATCTTTAACCCTGATTTAGGTTTAATCAATTCAGGACTAAGAGCTATCGGACTGGAAAGCTGGACGAGGCCATGGTTAGGGGATCTTGATTGGGCGTTACCTGCACTTGTACTGCCATCCGTTTGGGCAGGAATTGGTTTATTTATGCTCTTACTAATGGGTGGAATCGCAAATATTCCTAAGAGTATGTATGAAGCGGCAGACATTGATGGTGCTAGTAACTGGCAACAGTTTTGGCGGATAACGGTTCCACTCGTTTGGCCACAAATTAAGACATCCATTTTGTATATTGTTATTACAACATTAAATGGCTCCTTTATTATCGTACAAATCATGACAAGAGGTGGCCCAAACAATGCCACGCAAGTAATGGGTTCATACCTATACCAAGAAGCATTTACCGAATATAATTTCGGTTACGGAGCTACGATTGGTGTAATGATTTTAATCTTGTCTTTGGCTACAATACTGGTACTACAATTCTTGTTAAGAAGAGATAAGGTTGAATATTAGGGGGGAAAACATGACTCAGAGAATTAGTAGACTATTAATGAAAACTGTTATTCGTATTCCATTAATAGTATGGTCGCTGGTTGTTCTGTACCCAATTGTATGGATGTTCTTGGGAGCGTTTAAATCAAATGGGGAAATTTTTGCATCACCATGGGCATTGCCAGAAACATTCAACTTTGGCAACTTTGTCACAGCATGGACGGATTATAACATCGGATCCAGTTTTATGAACAGTTTATTTGTAACTGTGCTCGGTACGGCGTTGTGTCTAGTATTTGCTATACCAACCTCATATGCAATTGAACGAATCAAATTTCGGTCTAGTAAAATATTATTTAATACATATTTATCTGCAATGATGATTCCGATGGTACTAGGATGGATTCCATTGTTTTTCCTTCTATTAAAATTTAATATGCTAGATAACTTATGGGCTTTGTCACTTGTTTATGCAGTAACACAAATTCCTTTCAGCATATTTATTTTGACTAGCTTTATGAGCAGCATTCCTAAAGAATTGGAGGAAGCAGCCGCAATTGATGGTATGTCACAATATGGCATTCTATTAAAAGTGGTTACGCCATTATTAACGACTGGGATTATTACCGTTTCGATCATGAATGCTGTTACGTTCTGGAATGAGTATTT
Source organism: Virgibacillus necropolis (assembly GCF_002224365.1). Lineage (GTDB taxonomy): Bacteria > Bacillota > Bacilli > Bacillales > Amphibacillaceae > Virgibacillus_F > Virgibacillus_F necropolis. The sequence goes on from NZ_CP022437.1 coordinate 1,400,144, forward strand.
TATGGCGTTGATTTTCCTACAAACAGATGGGAATTATACGCTCGGGTTAGCAATGGATTTAATGAACAGAGAAGCGCAGTACACAAACGCCTGGGGTGCTTTGTTTGCCGGCCTTTCTATTGCTATTATTCCGGTCATGATTATCTACGCAATTTTCCAGCGCTGGATTGTTAAAGGAATGATGGAAGGGGCATTAAAAGGATAGGACAATGTTGGCCAAACTCAGGCGACACGAGGCCGAATTCAAAAGGCACGAACCCAAACTCGGGAGAACGCACCCAAACTCGAGAGACACACATCCGAACTTGGGAGACACACATCCGAACTTGGGAGACGCACACCCAAACTCGGGAGAGCAATATTGTCGCTCACCTTTTAAATTTAAATATGTTTAGAAAAAAAACCTTGACCACCCGCTAGAGTGGTCAAGGTTTTATAATGGTTCTATATTTTAATACAATAAATACTCTTCTCTAACCTCTTTAAACTCGTTTAAATCCTCTTGCCATTGTTCCTTCATTGATTCAACTGACTCGCCGTTTTCAATCGCTTCTCGAATCCAGCCATTTCCGATTAAGTTATCGAAGAATGATACACCTGAACTGTTTTCTGCTCGGAAAGCGAAGTCTTCAGGATATAAATCATGGATCGTTTTCACGATGTGCAGACCCGTTTCTATTGGATGGAAGGCTTCTTTTTTAGTCACATGAATTTGTATGCCATGGCTTAATGTACCACTATGCTTTGAGAATGCTGGTGTGAATGATGCTGCACGGAATGCTACTCCAGGTAAATTTAAGTCATTTAAAGTTGTTGCTAATTCTGTGCTGTTAATGAATGGTGCACCAATTAATTCGAACGGCTTTGTCGTACCTCGTCCTTCTGAAACGTTTGTACCCTCAATCAACGCTGCACCAGGGTAGACCATTGCTGTTTCAGGTGTTGGCATGTTAGGTGACGGCATCACGAACTCAAGTGGGGTGTCATCATAGTGCATGTTCCGCTTCCAACCATCCATTTCTACTACAGTTAAATCTGCTCCAATGTTAAACTCCGTATTAAAAAATTTTGCTAGTTCTCCAACTGTCATACCATGGCGTAATGGAATTGGATATTTTCCAACGAATGATGCATATTCTGGATCTAGAACTGGTCCTTCAACTTTAGTTCCACTTAGAGGGTTAGGCCGATCCAACACAATAAAAGGGATATTGTTTTCTTGAGCAGCTTCCATTGCATATGCCATAGTATAGATATACGTGTAAAATCTTGTTCCAACATCTTGAATATCGAATACGAGTACATCAACGTTTTCTAACATTTCAGGTGTTGGTTTACGAGTTTCTCCGTATAAACTAAATACAGGTAAACCAGTATTTTTATCAATATAGTAATCTACATATTCACCTGCCTGGGCACTGCCACGAACACCGTGTTCCGGGCCATACAATGCTGTTAAGTTGATATCAGGATCATTGTGCAGAAGATCGACAATACTATTTAACTCCTGGTCAACTCCTGTTGGATTGGTGATTAATCCCACACGTTGTCCCTCGAGCAAATCCTTTTGTTCATCCAGTAATACTTCAACCCCTAATTGGAATTTTTTGTTCTTGTGATGTCCTTTGTGCTTGCCATTATTATCTGCAGAAACTCCTGACATAGTAGTCATTACCAAAATAGATACTAACATTACCATGATTAATTTTTTCACGATACATTCCCCTCTCATTTAATAAGATAGTCCGTGACCAAATTCGTATAGCACATCACCATTTAAACCGGGTATGGTGACAGGTAGTAATCCAGTTGGTGTATTTTCCTCAAATATCGTTGCAGCTGTAGCATCAAAGCTAGCTTCTCTAAATCCGTATTGTGCAATGTAGGAATCAATTGTTGGAAAAGCCATAATGTCGTATGGATTTCGAATGCCTACTCCAATTACAGGCGATTCGGTGCTTTCGATAACTTGATTGACCATTTGCATTTGTGAGCTATCAACAGATCTACCGCTCACATTGTACGTGTAGGTTCCAACGATAATTTTGTCTGCAGCTTGTACGATGCTTAATTGTTCATCTGATAAAGGGCCACTTGCTCTGATGACCTCTGTATTTGCATGAAACACCTTGACAGCATCGTATAGTGAAGAAACATAAGCATTACCGACCACAACAATCTTTTGATCAGTTGTCACGTCTAACGGCAATACATCATCGTTTTTCACAAGTGTGATAGATTGCTCAGCCGCTTCTTTTTCTACTTGTTTATGTGCTTCAGATCCGACTACTTCATTAGCATTCTCTATTATTTCGCTGATTGGAGTAGGGTTTTCTTCCTTAATTATTCCTCGCTTGATTTTTAGTGTTAAAATTCGTTCGACAGATGCTTCGATTCGTTCTTCAGAGATTTCTCCCGATTCAACAGCATCATACAAACCGTTAGCAACTTCTTCTAAGCCAACAGGCATCAATACGATGTCCGATCCAGCTTTCACCGCTCTGATTGCAGCGTCAACGGAACCAAAGTGATCTTGGATTGCACCCATGTTTAATGCATCCGTAATGATCAAACCTTCAAATCCCATGTCCTCACGCATAAGCCCAGTAAGTACCTTATGAGAAAGTGTAGCTGGTAACGAGATTTCTGTTCCATCTTTTTTTGAAATAACCTTTGTATCATCGATTTTTGGGAATGTCACATGTGCTGTCATGATTGCATCTATTCCAGCTTCCATCGCTCGTTGAAATGGATAAAGTTCAACTTCCCTTAATCGCTCTAGATCATAAGGGACCTCTGGCAATCCAAGATGGGAATCAACTGCTGTATCACCGTGTCCAGGAAAATGCTTTGCGGTTGCAGCAACACCAGTACTTTGTAATCCTTTTGTATAAGCAATTCCGAGTTCCGCAACAAGTTGAGGGGATTCACCAAATGAGCGAACGCCAATTACTGGGTTATCTGGATTGTTATTGACATCAAGTACTGGCGCAAGGTTCATGTTTATTCCGAGTGCTTTTAATTCTTCACCAATAGCCTGTCCAACATCGTGCGAAATTTCTGTTGACCTGGTAGCCCCTAGCGCCATGTTACCTGGCATGTCAGTTCCAGATTGTAGGCGAGTAACGATTCCACCTTCCTGATCAATGGTCATGAGTAATCCATATTTTTCAGAGGCTTCTTGGTAATCAGCAACTAGTTTTGCTGTTTGCTCAGTTGTTACAACATTTTCTCTGAAAAGAATAACGCCACCAAGATGGTAATCTTTGACCATTTGTTCGATTTCGGGCAACATTTCTGTTACGTTCTCGCCGTTCCAGTTGCGAAAGTCTGGCATTAATAGTTGACCGACTTTTTCTTTCATCGTCATTCCATCAATAGCGTTTGAGATGATGTTATACTTATCACCCTTTTGTTTCACAACTTTACCGCTTGAAGTTGGCTTGCCTTTCTTGTTCGATTTGTCGACTTTAAAATCGACGGCTATTCGATCCTCAAAACTGTCAGTTGAAACGGTAATGAAGGACCGCCCATTTTGGCCAGTAAATGTAACAACACCGTTTTCATCAACAGTCGCAACATTTTCATTGGATGAATCCCAATCTAGATCTTCAGATGTTTTGGTAAAATGCCCATCCTCATAAAGATTAAGAGCCTGTAAAGTAACTTTTTTATCCTTCACTTCGGTCGCGGCTTCAGGAACGTTCTGTAACAAGACTAGATCCTTGACCTGATCCTTTTCTGCCGCAAAACTGTGATTGGAAGCGAAAGTAAGTTGGCTACCAAGCATGGTAAGAATGACAAGCAAAACTAACGGTATTCGTTTAGACGTTTTCATTCGTATCCCTCCATTTTAGTAATTACGTTTTGCCCATTGATCGGTGTTATTAAATTGAAGCGATGTCTGGTTGCCATGATTGTCTTGTATTTTTGCATTTGTTACATACCATCCTCGGCCATTTGTAGAAGAGTCTGTTTGATAATGGAATCTGATGAACTTAGTGCCCTCAGGGAGTTGAACTTCTTTTGACTGCCAATCGATACTACTGCCTGATAATGGCGAGATAGCAGTTGTCCAGTTCGTTCCATCTGACGAAATCTCCACCAATCCATAATCATAGCTTTGTTCAATTCGATACCATGTATCAAATGTGAGCGTAGCATCCGATTCGATATCTACCTTTGCAGTAAGAGAACTAGTTAGCTTGTCCCCATAACCCGAAAACCATGCATCCTGCCCCTTTGGAACAGAAACCGGAATAGCATCAGCCACCTGTCGTGCAAATTGTCGTCTAGCAGGATTAGTTGAAACCCCTACACGGCTAGGATGAACAGTGTTTGTAAGCAAAATCGCAATCGTATCGTTGTTTAAATTAACAGCAATAGATGTTCCTGTATAACCAGTATGCCCAATGGTTGATGCTTCTGATAATGCATCCATATACCAGCCTTGCGCAAGTTCCCATCCTAATCCATGTTCATTTCCAGTGAATTGTGGTATTTGATTTTCGACTAACAATTGAATGGTTTCAGGTTGCAGGATTTGTTTGCCGCCATACCGGCCATCGTTGATAAACATATGTGCAAGAATAGCTAGATCATTAGCGGTTGAAAAAACACCAGCATGACCAGCTACACCATCTAGGGACCAAGCATTTTCATCGTGTACATCGCCCCATACAAGGCCGCGGTTGGTCCATGGCTGATATTCAGTTGCGGCAATTCGATTTTTTAACGATTCTGGTGGGTTATACATGGTGTCTGTCATGTTAAGTGGCTCTAGTAGGGTATCATTTACAAACTCATCAAGGCGTTTACCTGATAAACGCTCGATTATTGCACCTAGTGTGATCATGTTCAAATCACTGTAGGTATACGTTGTTCCTGGAGGATTATCTAATGGATAGTTAAAAACATAGTCCAACCGATCTTCGCGACTGTCCCCGATAGTATAGAGAGGAACCCATGCCTTGAATCCGGAAGTGTGTGTCATCAATTGTTTGATGGTCACATCTTCTTTTCCGTTTTGAGCAAATTCAGGAATGTACTCGGAAACTGGATCGTTCAATTCAAAGTAACCTTGTTCATATAATTTCATAGCAGCTGTCGTAGTAAAAATCTTACTAAGGGATGCGATATCGAAAATAGTATCCTTTTGCATTTCAATCGGATTATCAACAAGATTACCTTCATCATCCTCATACAATAGTGCATGACCATAAGCTTCTTGTTGGACGATATGACCACGCCTCGCGACAAACGTTACAGCACCAGGCATGGCGTCTTCAGCAATTAGTGATTCTATAATCGGATCTATCTCGTTTAGCGGGCGTTGCATCATTCCTGCACCTCTAGCAGATCCTGGATGCAAAACTGGTGAGGTTGGTCCTGGTGTACCCCACGAAAATACAGGATGGGGTCGTTCTTGCGCTTTCTTTTTGTTTTGTTTCTCAATCGTAGGTGGGGGTGATGCACTTACTGGAATTGCAGTGGTTACTAGCAATGACGACGTTAGGATCACAGACAATGAAGCAAAAAACAACTTTCGGTGCATAAGCTTTTTTCCTCCAATCTATTAATTTGTGAAAAGGCTTACATTTACTAGTTTAACTATACTAGTATTCTGTTATAGACGTCTATACCACTTAAGTCACGAAAAACTTGGGAATTGTTGTAGAAGTGTGTCAATGGGCGGGGGTAATTTGTAGGAGTTTGAATGTCTTTTGGATCAACTTCGCCGTAATGTCGATCAACTTTCTTGGATCACGATTAACTTTTTGATATTTAGGATCTACTTTACCTTGAAGTCGATTGACATTCTAGTAATCTGGATCGACTTCAATAGAGTAGAAAATCAAAAAGGAAGGTTCTCATCGTCTATATTTGATACTGCGTCCTTTTTTGAATTCGAATTACCTTCATCCTGTTCCCATTCCTCCCATGTTAATCCAAAGTGGGCTCCGCCTGATGTATAACCAGCAATAAAAGCAAATGTTTCATTGCTTTCTTCGTCGACAAATTCATTATTCTTTCGCATTTCAGCAGCCTTTTGTTTTTTGGTTTGTTTCTGTTTTTGAATTAATGCGTCCTTTAGTTTACGTTTATATTCATCATTAAAAGAATATCCGAGTATTTCCAGTTCATTAACTGCACACATTTTATCTACTCCAAAATGTGCGCTATAGCCCTTTACTAGATTTTTCCCATTAAACGTTGGGATCCAATGTGGTGCTGCCTGAAGTCTTCCGTGGCAATTTTGGCGTCTATGTCTTGGGGTTTTTGCTTTATTTTTCTTCCGTTTTCCCATGTGAAACCCTCCCGTTCTTATTTTAAACATTTTTATTTGTGTGTTCAATGATACTATTTTGGTTACAAACAGGGCATCTTGTATAATAACACCAGTTGGTCATTGCGACAGGAAAGTATATTGGAGAAGGTTTTGATAATGCCCGTTTGGACACGTTGATTTTGGCAATGCCAATATCATGGAAAGGAACTTTGCAACAATATGTTGGCAGACTTCATCGACTACATGATGATAAGAATGTTGTTAAGGTTTTTGATTATGTTGACCATCAGGTTCCCGCACTAAAAAAGATGTTTGAAAATCGACTGAAAGGATATAAGTCGATGGGGTATAGGTTGGAGAAAGCGGGTACTAATGTAGAAAAGAAGGGGCAGTAGATGAGGTTGTTTTAAAAAGTAACAGCCACGAACCAGGAAGCACTTATTGAATTGATGGTGGAGAACGTGCGTAAAAGTATGTGAAATTAAAAAGTTGATGGTTATGAGTTATGTGAAATCTATTTTTGTGAAGGTGAAAAATAGATTTTAACCATACTTTTTAGTCGAATTTCACTTTATGTACGCTTGTCGAATTTTCGTGTGAGTGCTAGACTTATAAAAACGCCTTATAGAGGAGGAAGTTCTTTGACTGAAGTTACTATGAATGATTTATTTGTTGCTATAAAGGATTTGTCAGGGGATATCGGCGGTATAAAAACAGAGATAAAAGACGTTAAAACAACCGTTAATAGTATAGAAAAGAGAGTTACTAATCTAGAAACAGGAATGCAAGAAATAAGAAATGAAATACAAGAAGTAAAAGCAGATATGCGAGAAATGAAAGCTGAGTTAAAACATGACATTAAAAAACTGGGTATAAAGTATAAGCACTTAACACAAGATGTGATGGATGTAAGAGCAGATATGGCTGAGTTGCAAGAAGGGACCAATTAAAGCGTGCAAATGCATGCTTATTTTTTTGCCCAAAAAAGTTATCAAAAACTAGTTAAACAATCCCCAACCATGCCGATATAAGTAGTATATCATCAGGGAGGATGATAGATTTGGCCTTAACGTTAAGGAGAAATCCTGGAGAAAAGCTCTATATCATTGATCCAAATGGCAACGAGATTGAAATTGAGATCGTCAAAGGCGATCGCAATAAGCCAGAGGATTACATGCGATTACGGGTGAACGCTCCAAAAGATTACAAGGTTCTCAGAGGAGAACTGTACGATGGTTTTGTTAATAACTCTTTATAAGAGTTGTTATAGATGCGAGACATAAGGATGTGACTCGCGAAAAATTATACTTACATGGAGGTAAGGAAAATGAAAATTAATCACAATATCGCAGCTTTAAACACGTACAACCAGTTGTCACGTAACCAAGGTGCAACAGCAGGGTCGTTAGAAAAATTGTCTTCAGGACTTCGTATCAACAGTGCAGCTGATGATGCAGCTGGATTAGCTATCTCTGAAAAAATGCGAGGCCAGGTTCGAGGTTTGGAAATGGCTAGTAAGAATGCTCAAGACGGTAGACTAGAAATGCCGCTCTAAGTAGTAATACTTAGATGAAAACTCCGTGAATTCGGTGGAACTCCAAACCAACCTAGCAGTGTGGATGGTGGACAATACCGAGCCAAGCCTAATGAATTGGTAGATTGTAGTTAGGAAGGTGTAACGACCAGGTGGTGAGGAACCATACTGATAACCCACCCACGAGCGCGGGGCATCCTAATAGGATGAAGATATGGTCTGAACTCTATGGAGACATAGAGAAGCAGCGGATAAAGAGCCACTGCGATAACAAATGTGATTTCTTTGATTCAAACTGCTGAGGGTGCTTTAAGTGAAACTCACTCAATTCTCCAACGTATGCGTGAATTGGCTGTTCAAAGTTCGAACGATACGAATACTGATTCAGATCGTGCAGAAATGCAAAAAGAAGTAAATCAATTAGCAGAAGAAATTACTAGAATCTCCAATAATACAGAATTCAATACTCAGAATTTATTAGGCGGGGGTTTTGACGGGACTCTTCATATTGGCGCTAATGCGGGACAAAATATAAATCTTCAAATCGGGGCTATGGATGCAAGCACATTAGGAGTTGGTGTCGGTACACCAACCGATTACTCTGATCCTACAGCACCTGTTAAGGCAACTGTAACTAATGGAATAGAAATAACTACTCAAACTTCTGCAGATGCAGCTATTACTATAATAAACAGTGCAATTGAAACAGTTTCAGCTGAACGTTCTAAATTGGGAGCAGTTCAAAACCGTTTAGATCACACTATTAATAACCTAGGAACTTCTGCAGAAAATCTAACTGCTGCAGAATCGCGTATCCGCGATGTTGATATGGCGAAAGAAATGATGACGTTCACTAAGAACAACATCCTTACACAGGCGGCACAAGCAATGTTAGCCCAAGCCAACCAACAACCGCAAGGCGTATTACAACTTCTACGTTAATATTAGATGTTTTATAGGGACTCTAGTTCTGCTAGGGTTCCTTTCTTAAGAATAAGCTAAGGATGTGTTTTATATGGAAACAGTAATTGAAAAATATGAAAAAGAGATAGAAGGAACAACAGTTTCTATTACGGTTAAAAAGACAAACAACAAAGAAAGTTCTTATTATGCTATATCCTCATTAAATGTTGATGGAGCTGGGAAAACCATTGAAGAGGCAAAAGGAAAGTGTGAAAGTGCAACTAAAATGCAAATATTAATGAGTGGAATTTAGTAGACTTTTTTATAAGGTGCTATCACCCTATGCAACTAAAAATTGAATGGAAATTAAAATAAATACAGGTTAATAAATCTAGTTGTTATTATACGTTATGACGCATTTCCCTAAACCGATGTGCATAACGTATATTTTGTCTTGGGTGCGGGTTGCTTGATAATCAGGAAATGTATTACAAATCAATAAATATTTCCACATCCCTAAAATAAATTTCTACTAAAGGAACGCTCCAATCTAATCGTATAGAAGAAAATCAAAATGTTGAAGTAAAACCTTTTCTATGACTTTACTGAAATATAATATAACACCACCACCGTCAACAAAGCACCAATAGGAATGGCATAAATCTAGTTTCCCCCATGAAACCCTAGTATTTTTCCAAAATCATTAGTAGAATAGTAAATAGTTGAATAGGCGAAGAAAATAGGTGTGATGTTATCCATCACTTAATAGGGAAGTTGGTTGAAGTCCAACGCGGTCCCGCCACTGTATTTGCGAGCAACCTGCACGATTCCACTGTGTGTTAAACATGGGAAGGAGTAGGAAGTGATGACCATTAGCCAGGAAACCTACCTGTTTTTTCCCACCAATAACCTACGCGGATAGGGGGTGTATAGTAAATGGATACTGCATGGTCGCAATAAGCGCTTTGTAGAGTTCTTTCGTGTGCACATCTTCATTGCGAGATGTGTATTTTTAATGCTCAAATTTAGTTTATTAAATTACAGGGGGAAGATTAACTTGAAACATTTATCAAATTACATATTTATGTTACTTATGGCGATTGGACTGTTAGTTGGTTGCGGAGACAATGAAGAATCAAGTCAACCTAAAGCAGACAAGAATGAAGAAAGTACAAGTACAGAAGAGACACAAGACCAAGCTACTGCATATCCACTGACCGTGGAGGACTCAGCAGGAAATGAAGTTGTACTTGAAGAAGATCCTGCGAAAATTGTTACGCTTATTCCTAGTAATACAGAAGTTGTCTTTGCTCTTGGTGCAGGTGAGCAGGTTGTCGGGGTATCTGATCATGACAACTACCCTGAGCAAGTGAAAGAGATTGATAAGGTTGGTGGGATGCAAATTAATACGGAAAAAGTCCTTTCCTTAAAGCCTGATCTCGTTCTTGCTCACGGTTCAAGTGCCCATAATTCACAAGCAGCACTTGATCAAATTACTAGTGCAGGGATTCCAGTCTATATTGTTAAGAACGCTTCTGATTTTAAAAGTGTTTATGAAACGATTCATTCGATTGGTAAATTGGTAGATGAGCAGAATGAAGCTGAGAGTATCGTGTCAGGGATGAAGGACAAGCTTGCAACGATTAAGGAAAAGGCAACTGAGATAAAGGATCCAAAAAGTGTGTTTGTTGAAGTATCTCCGATGCCGGAAATTTATACGACTGGAACGGGTACATTTATGAACCAAATGCTAAAAGCGATTAATGCCAAGAATGCGGCTGCAGATCTTGAAGGTTGGGTGAAGATGAATGAAGAGGCCGTCATTAGTTTACAACCAGATGTTGTTATTACAACGTATGGCTATTATACAGAAAACTCAGTAGCCCAAGTGCTTAATCGAGAAGGATGGGAACAAGTACCTGCAATTGAAAATAAACAGGTATTTGACGTTCACTCTGATATTGTCTCTCGGTCTGGTCCTCGATTAATTGAAGGTGTAGAACAATTGGCAGAAACGATTTATCCGGAAACGTTCGGTGATGAATAAACCATTAGCCTATCTAGGGAGCTTGATTATTTTAATAAGTGCATGGCTGGCAGGGGTGGCTATTGGCAGTGTACCTATTCCGCTTCCGGTTATTATCGGGGCAATCGTGGAAACGATAACTCCTTATCAAACAAATGTTGATCCAATCAATATTAGTATTATTGTAGATGTTCGCATGCCACGGGTCGTATTAGCTGGACTCGTGGGTGCGTCACTCGCGATAGCTGGTGCTTCTTTTCAAGGTCTGCTTCAAAACCCTTTAGCAGATCCGTATACATTAGGAGTGTCATCAGGAGCATCTGTCGGGGCAGTATTGGTTCTTTTTGTAGGATTTACTTTGCCGGTTTTCTCCTCTTTCACACTACCTATTGTTAGTATTTGTACGGCTATTATCACGTTGCTGTTCGTTATTGGATTTGCACGTATGCTTGATCACACCCTTTCAATTGAGACGCTTATACTGACAGGGATTGTGATGGGGTCTTTTCTGGGTTCTGTTATTTCCCTTATGATTGCATTAACTGGTGAAGAGCTCAGGCAAATTGTCGGTTGGCTTCTTGGAAGTGTGGCGATGCGAGGATGGGATTATGTAGGATTACTCCTCCCTTTTTTTGTAATTGGTGTGTTTGTCCTATTGACTCAGGGACAGGAATTAAACGCCATGTCTCTAGGTGAGGAACGGGCAAGGCAGCTCGGTGTACCTACGGAAAAAAGAAAAGCGTTGATTTTAGTCGCAGCCTCTATCTTAACTGGTGCTGCGGTTGCGGTGTCAGGGGCAATCGGTTTTGTCGGGTTAGTCGTTCCCCATATTTGCAGGAGAGTTTTTACTACGGATCATAGGCATCTCATCCCACTAGCATTAATTAACGGTGCGACTTTCTTAATATTGGCGGATCTTGTTTCCAGAACAATTATTGCTCCTGCCGAATTACCTATTGGTGTAATCACTTCGCTCATAGGTGCGCCAATTTTTGCTATCATTTTATATCAGCAAAGGAAAAAAGGAGCGAGTGCATGATTCAAATTACGAACATGACAGGAGGATATGGGGAAAAGCCAATTGTTGACGATGTTAGTTTTACTATTGATAGTGGTGAGTTTTTTGGTGTAGTAGGTCCTAATGGTAGTGGGAAAACGACTCTATTTAAGCTGATGAGTAGGATCATTCCCCTATGGAAAGGAAATGTGTTTATTGAACAAAAGCCTCTCCAGTATTACACACGTAAACAGCTTGCCCGTAAGGTAGCGACATTACCACAGATTCAGCAGAGCTTTTTTTCCTATAATGTCTATGAAACAGTGATGATGGGACGCTATGCGTATCAAACAGGTTTTTTTAAGCAACCGACAGAACTGGATAAAGATGTGGTTAAGCGTGTGTTAGAACAAACGGGGTTGACTAAAATGCGTACAAATCCCTTAGACCATTTAAGTGGGGGGGAAAGGCAGCGTGTTTATTTAGCGCAAGCCCTTGCACAGGAACCTGATATTTTGCTACTTGATGAACCCACTAATCATCTTGACTTCAGTTATCAAAAACAACTTTTGGATGACTTAAAACAGTTGTCTTTGACCAATCGTTTAACAGTCGTATCTATTTTTCATGATTTAAATATCGCAAGTCTTTATTGTGATCGACTGTTATTAATGGATCAAGGGCAGATAACACAGATAGGCAAACCGGAAGAGGTGATGAAAAAAGCGTTACTTGAGCGAGTCTATCATTCTTCCATTGATGTTCATGCCAATCCTACATTATCAAGCCCACAGATGAACTTGTTGCCGGATTATTCATTGGAAAAAACCAGTTCAATCCTATCACCGGAGCTATTGGAAGTTACGGAGGAGAAGGTTGTAATAAAAACAACGCAGTTACTTAAAACCTTTTCTTCGGCTCTCGTTGGAGGAGGATTTGGCTGGTACCGTAACTTCATTAATTACCATGTTGATAAAAACTTTAACTGTCATTCTCCGCGTCAACTGATGCTGGAAAAATGTCAACAGTGGGGGATGGCTGAGCATGACACGGTAGCGATGATGACAGCGGCACACTTGCCCGATTATGCTGTACGGTTTTCCGTGGAAGAAAATGTACGGATCCTCATTGTCGTTACAGCTGGAACGGGTAATGCAGTTGACGTGGTTCATGGTGGGAATAGGATGTTAAACAACCAACCTGGTACAGTAAATACATGGATTTTCATCGAGGGACATCTTTCTGAACAAGCATTTATTCAAGGAATCGTTACAGCAACTGAAGCAAAAACAAAAGCTTTCTCCATTTGTGGAATCAAAGATCCAATGACAGAGACGCTAGCTACAGGGACTTCAACAGATAGTGTTTTGATTGCAAGTACGCAAAAAGGGGAGAACCTTGAATATGCAGGACCGATCACCTTTCTTGGGAGCCGGATAGGGGAAATGGTTTATGAAGCTACAAAGGAAGCTATTGAACATAATATAGAGAGAATGAAGCATACATGATAGAACATCTTATTGCAATAACGATAGCGTTTTTACTAGATTTATGGCTTGGTGATCCACGCTGGTTGCCACATCCTGTCCGTATGATAGGGAGTTTGATTCATTTCCTTGAAAAACGATGGAATAAAGGGAAGTTCCGTCGCTTCAAGGGGATTGTCATGGTTATCATTGTGTGTAGCTTGGTTAGTGCGATCGCTTGGTTAGTTACATTACTAGGCTATCATGTTCATGTTGTGTTAGGTATAGTTATCGAGTCATACTTTATTTGGACAACGATCGCATTAAAGGGTTTGAAAGAAGCGTCGATGGATGTGTATACACCACTTATTGAGTCTGATTATGCTGTGGCGCGCCAACAGTTATCAATGATTGTTGGGCGAGATACCGCTCATTTAGGTGAATCTGAAATGACGCGGGGAACAGTTGAAACGGTTGCTGAAAATACGAGTGATGGTATTACAGCACCACTTATTTTTGCTCTTTTAGGTGGTGCACCTTTAGCTATGCTTTATCGTGCTGTGAATACGTGTGACTCGATGGTAGGGTATCGTCACGAACGGTATTATTACTTTGGCTGGGCATCTGCTCGTTTAGATGATGTATTAAACTGGATACCTGCTAGGCTGACAGCACTATTACTTTTATTGTTGGAACAGACCCCTTATCAAACAAAAAAGGAAGCATTTATACTGTTATTTAGCCATTCAAAACGTCATCCGAGTCCAAATAGCGGCTGGGGGGAAGCAGCTTTTGCGTTATTACTTGGGATTCAATTAGGTGGGGAAAATCGATACTTCGGGGAGGTCTCTATCAGGCCAACAATAGGCATTGCTTACGAGGAAATGAATGCTGAACACATAAAAGCCGCTCATCACTTGATGACACGAGCCACACTTTATGTCATGACATTTTTATGGATAGGAGGTGTAGCCATTGAAATGGCCAGCACATGGAGCTAATCCACACTATTTAACAGACGCTTTACAACTACCAAAAGTTACCCACGATTTTAGTGTGAATGTCAATCCACTCGGTCCACCATATTGGTTACAAGAAAAGTGGGGTGACTATTTCGAGTTAATGACAAACTATCCAGATCCTGAAGCGGGCGCGCTTCGTCATGCAATTGCTAATCAAGAATCGATTCCAGCAGAGCAGGTTCTGGTCGGGAATGGCGCTTCTGAGTTACTTACATTAATCGGACGAGAGTTTGCTGGGAAAGGTGTATTAATTGTTGAGCCTACCTTTTCTGAATATCGTATGATTGCTGAAATGAACAATTGTATAGTAGATTCCGTTTTTCTAACAGAGACGGAAGGATGGGCGCTACCTTTAGAACGAATTAAATCCAAGCTTACTGGTGTAGATCTTGTAATTGTCTGTAATCCAAACAATCCGACAGGCGTTTCTTATGAACAGAACGTGCTTATTGAGCTATTGAATGAGCTTGAGAGAAAAAGGATTTCGCTCGTTATCGACGAAGCTTTTTATGATTTTGTTCAAGACGAGCCCTCACTCATGCAAAGAGTAAACACATCATCACAGCTTATTATTTTGCGTTCACTGACAAAGATGTACGCAATTCCAGGCTTAAGGATCGGTTATCTTGTTACGTCAGAAGCAATGGTTCGGAAGTTAGCATCTCATCAACCAACATGGAGTGTAAATGCGCTAGCTCAAGAAATTGCAGGGTCATGTATTAATGATCATTCTTATCGACAACGGACACGGGAGTTGATTCAATCGGAGAAGGAACGGATTTTCCCACGACTACAGGAGCTATCTTTCACCGTATCGGAAAGTGATGTCAATTATTATTTATTAGGGGGATATCCGTCCTTAAGTGATACCCTGCTTCCTTATCTTTTGAAAAATCGAGTGGCTATTCGCCATACACTTAATTTTCCTGGATTAAATGGGGATTATGTTCGTCTGGCTATCCGTACAAAAAAAGAAAATGACATCTTACTTGAACTTATAGAGAGGTGGGTTCAGACATGCTAACCTTTGTTTGTGGTGGTGTAAGAAGCGGGAAGACGAGCTATGCAGAGAAGGGCATATTGAATACAAAGTTAGCAAATCTTCATTATGTAGCTACGGGAGTAGTGACAGATTCGGAAATGCAGGAACGTGTGTACCGTCATAAAGATGACCGCCTACAAAGCGTCAGGTCTTGGCAAACTTGGGAACAACCGACAGGCATTAATCAGCTTACTTTTTCAAGCGACGATGCCGTTCTTCTCGATTGTTTAACAACATGGATAACAAATGAAATGATGGCGCAAGAAGACAAGGATCTAGATGATATGATTCGTTTTTTAATAAAACAGTTGGAAAAACTCGTGGCAAGTGCCGGAGAAGTTTATATTGTTTCCAATGATCTTAGTCGTGATATCCCATCTTCCTATAGGATGGTTCAGGACTATTTATACATCCTTGGTTCTATACATAGGTTTGTTGTCGGGCGTTCAGATAAAGCGATTGAAATGGTTTATGGTGTACCATTACTTCATAAGGGGGAGGAAGTATGAAAGGTGTTATGGTTCAAGGGACAGCATCTAATGTAGGGAAAAGCTGGATTGTTACTGGCTTATGTCGACTACTCGCAAATCGTGGTGTTCGAGTTGCTCCATTTAAATCACAAAACATGTCAAATAACTCTTATGTGACAATCGATGGAAAAGAGATAGGCCGCGCTCAGGGTGTTCAGGCTGAAGCTGCCCGAGTTGAAGCAACAGTCGATATGAATCCTATTTTGTTAAAGCCGACGAGTGATCAACGGGCAGAGGTGATTATCCATGGAGCAAGCAAAGAGGCTTGGACAGGATCAGCGTATCGTACCCAATGGTATGAATATGGGAGACAAGCGATCCAACAATCCATTCAATGTTTAGAAGCGGAATATGACACCTTGGTGGTTGAAGGAGCAGGAAGCCCGGTTGAAGTGAACCTAAATGACCGTGAATTGGTAAATATGTCAATCGCTGATCTTATTGATATACCAGTCATTCTAGTTGCGGACATTGATAGAGGAGGCGTGTTTGCCAGTATTGTTGGTACATTGGAATTGTTACCAGAAAGTCACCTGAAGCGTGTGAAAGGCTTGATTATTAATAAGTTTCGCGGTCAACGTTCATTATTTGAAAACGGTGTAACATGGCTTGAAAACTATACAGGATTACCTGTCTTAGGTGTGATCCCTCATTTAGATGATCACCGAATTGAAGGGGAAGATTCCTTAACAGTCCAAGCATCTCATTCTACGCTTGAACAGTCTCTTGATATTGCTGTTGTCCATTGGCCCTATTTATCGAATGACACGGATATTTCTCCTCTTTCTTTAGAAGTAGACGTTTCGATTCGCTATGTTCGGTCAGCTGACGAACTTGGGACACCTGATGCGCTCATTTTACCAGGGACGCGAAGCACGATTGAAGATTATCTTGCATGTGCTGAAATTGGTCTAGCCGCGGCTATCAAAGAGTATGCAAGGCAAGGAGTAGCCGTAGGCATTTGTGGCGGATATCAAATCCTCTCTGAGGTGATGTATCACGATGAGTCTGATCGCGAGGGAACAAAAGGAATAGGCGTGTTTCCTCTTTCAACGACGTTTGTGAAAAACAAAAAAACAATTCGTGCTCAAGGACATGTTCACGAAGCTAGCGGATATTTCCCTGTAGCAATGTCTGGTTATGAAATTCATCTTGGCCGAACGTCTGGATCTATCACCAACCCCTTCCTTCAACTGGATGATGGGCCAGAAGGGATAAGCCTTGATCAAGGGCGTCTAGTCGGGACCTATCTTCATGACTGCTTTCACAATGATGAGTGGCGTACAGAGTGGCTGAATCGCTTACGCATGAGATCGGGCCTATCAGAAAAGCCAACGCTTCATACGGTCAACCGAGCGAATCGTTACGACAATTTGGCTAATCATTTAGAAACGCATCTTGATATAGATAAGATTCTAGCAATGATCGAGGTAAGTGGCACATGAGAAATTTCCGATTAGGGGCATTATTTGCTTTGCAGTTTTTCTCCGTGTTTCCTATAAGGAGAAATATTGAACCGACTACACGTACAGTGCGTTCCAGTCTTAGATGGTTACCTATTCTAGGACTTTCTATCGGAACGTTTAATGCACTTATGTTTTATGGTCTTGATTCTCTTACATCTCTAAGTCTGCTTAGTTTGATTGTTTTTGCGATCATCATTCCGGCTATTTGGAGTGGTGGACTTCATCTTGATGGATTAATGGATACGGGAGATGCCTTTTTTTCCTACCAGGACAAGCATAAACGGTTAGAAGTAATGAAGGACCCGCGTACAGGAGCCTTTGGTGTATTGGTCCTGCTTGTTGTGTTAATTATCCGGTTTGTTTTCATGTATGAAGCTTTTCTTAGTGACTTTTCCGTGATTGGCTTTCTAATAGTAGTTCCACTTTTATCGAGATGTATGATGATGCTGCTGTTAGGACACGGGACTTCTGCAAGGGAAAGTGGGTTATGCTATTTCTTTAAAAAACATTATAATCGTAGCGTGACATATTGGATTATTGGACTAACACTTGTAGTTTGTGCTGCAATGGCATTTCTTTCTTCGTATCACTTTATCATCAGCTTAGCTATGATTCTGGCTTCCATAATCGTAATGTGGGGAGTTAGGGTATGGGCGATCCGATCGTTTGGTGGGATAACAGGTGATGTTTGCGGTGCACTACTTGAAGGGACGGAGACTTGCTTATGGTTCATCGTTTGGTTATTTTATATTTAATTCGTCATGGAGAGACTCCTTCAAATGTACAAAGACGTTATTTAGGCTGGCGAAATGAGGCAATGTCTGAGCAAGGACGCCTACAAGTTATGGATTTAAAGAAACACCTTCCTGCGTTGCAAAAGGTCTATGCTAGTGACCTAGATCGATGTAGAGAAACTGCATCGATCCTCTCCCAAGTAGTTGAAGAAACAAATAGATTGCGTGAGTATAATTTTGGGAACTTTGATGGTTTTACCTATGAGGAGTTACAAGGTAAAGATGAATATAAACAATGGCTAAACGATATGGAATCAATCACCCCGCCAAACGGAGAGAGCTTAATCTTTTTTAAAAGCCGCGTACTTAGCTTTTTTGCCCAACTGATTGATGATCATTGTTATTCAAATGAGCCTGTTGCAATCATTACTCATGGTGGAGTAATCCGCACGATGCTCCATCATTGGTCAAACGTCTCAGAATCAATGTGGGATTGGGCAGTTGCACCAGGCGAGGCCTACAAAGTCATCCTTAAGAAGGAGGGAGATCAATGGATTTTATCACAGGCGGTGCATATAACGGAAAGCTAGACTGGGTGCTTGATAATTATCATGGCGATTACACAATTTTAAAAGACAACGAGGAACTCGAACCTGTTCGAACCCCCATTCTAATTGTAACTAATCTTGAAGCTTCCATTTATACGTACTATATCGATCAGACAGACGGGGGTCAACAATGGCAGGAGTATTATCACTCTCTAATGGAATGGGAACGAGAGAACACATCACGTCGACTAGTAATGATCGGAACAGACATTACTGGTGGAATTGTCCCTATGGAACAGAGGCATCGATTGTGGCGGGATAAAGTAGGGTTTATTTATCAACAATTAACAAAAGATGCTAATCATGTATTTCGAGTATGGTTTGGAAAATCGCAGCAACTAAAATAGGAGGAGATTTAAATGAGGTTATATACAAAAACGGGTGACAAAGGTCAGACGAGTGTTATTGGCGGCAGAGTAGATAAGGATGATATCCGTGTAGAGGCCTATGGTACAGTCGATGAGGCGAATAGTTTTGTAGGGAAAGCTCGTTCAGAATTAACGGATTCACGCTTTAATGAAGTTCAAGAGGAATTGGAAAAAATCCAACACGAGCTATTTGATTGTGGTGGTGATTTAGCAAATAAAAAATCAAACCGTCCATTTAAGCTTCAAGAAGAAAGTGTGGAATGGCTTGAGCAACGTATGGATGAATACATTAAGCTAACACCAGAACTAGAGCGTTTTATTTTGCCAGGCGGATCACCTGCAGCATCAACGTTACACATAGCTAGAACGATTACCCGTCGTTCGGAACGTCTCGTCGTTTCCTTACAAAAACAGGAAACCATCCATCCTGTCTGCCTCATGTATTTGAACAGATTATCTGATTACTTTTTTGCTTTAGCACGCTATGTAAATATGGTGCAGCAAACAAAAGATGTAGAGTATATCCGCAGTGCGAAAGTTTTCCGTTCCGCAAAGAAAAAATCGGAAGACAAAGCCTGATCTAATGGGACAGCCATTGTGTATTCATGCAGGAGATGGACGTGAACTCGTAATTGCTACTGATAATGCAGGGGGGATCGGCTTAAAGCCAAATGATAATGTTCAGGTAGCCTATCAAACGGTTGCTGAGTCATTATTCCGTGTATCCCTAATGGATTGCTTATCAATAGGGGCGACTCCGTTTGCCGTAACAATAAGTAACTTTGTTGGGGACGAAATATGGGAGGAACTTGAACAAACGGTTAGAAGCCTTGAAACCTCGCTTGGTTTTTCACTTGATATTACTGGTAGTACGGAATCGAATATGGAAATGAGCCAATCAGCGATAAGCCTATCCATGCTTGGCTGGGTTCATTTTGCTGAAAAAAGAATAGAAATTCCTTCTGAAGAGCTGGGAGTGGCTATCATTGGTGAGCCACTTGTTGGCAATGACGTTATTGATTATCCTGAAAAAATAGCCCCACTTGAATTGTTTGTAACTATAACAAAACAAAGATGGATTTATGATAGTTTACCTGTTGGCTCTAAGGGCATTCAACATCGAATCAAGGAGTTAAAGGAAAAGTATAAATGGGAAGATAGGGATTTCGTCATTCCTTTTGATGTAAATGCGTCTGGTGGTCCATCGACTAGTTTTATCATTACTTATGACCGGAAACATAAGGGAAATTTAATACGGATTGCGGATCGATATACAACTTTTTTTGATTGATTAAAATGTAGAAGATTATTTTTGAAGTTTATTCTTTATTCATTTCAATAAAAACATTTGTATCAGAGCCAGATTTAAGCTAGATTATAATATAGAAGTAATAAATTTATGGAGGTACATATATGAACGGTTTAATGAACGGAAAGAATATTGTTGTGATGGGTGTGGCGAATAATAGAAGTATCGCATGGGGAATTGCCAAGTCCTTACATAATGCAGGAGCGAACTTGATTTTCACAAATCGCCAAGAGCGTTCAAAAAAGAAGTTAGAAAAGCTACTAAATGAAAATGACATAAACGATTCCTTATTGGTATCATGTGATGTATCAGACGATGCGAGTATTGCTGCAGCATTCGAGGAGATTGGCGAGAAGGTTGGGGTAATTCACGGTGTTGTGCATTCTGTTGCGTTTGCAGATCGTGATGATTTAAATGGTGACTTTGTTGATACGTCACGTGACGGTTATTTACTGGCACAGGACATCAGCTCTTATTCGTTAGTAGCGGTTACCAGAGAGGCACGCAAGTTCATGACAGAGGGTGGAGGAATTGTTACTCAATCTTATCTAGGTGCGGAAAAAGTTGTGAAGAACTACAATGTGATGGGAGTAGCTAAAGCTGCTTTGGAAGCAAGTGTCCGTTATCTGGCTGAGGATGTTGGACCAGCTGGAATTCGTGTGAATGCGGTATCTGCAGGACCTGTAAGGACATTATCTGCAAAAGGTGTTTCTGGATTTAGTGATAAGTTATCTATAATCGAAGAGAAGGCACCATTACGTCGTCACATTGATCAGGATCAGGTTGGCGATGCGACATTATTTTTACTGAGCGAAATGGCTCGTGGAGTAACAGGAGAAGTTTTACACGTCGATTCAGGCTTCCACATTATTGCAGGATCCTAATAAAATGGAGAAGAAACAGTATGCAAAATTAATGCATACTGTTTTTTCTGTGTAAAAAGGCCTAGCAAGATTTTGTAGTTGAATTTAATTACAAACATTTGTTCGTATTTTTATGGTTAATATGACGTTTTTTGTGCTATAATAACAATTAGATAAGGTTCTTTTAGGTGGTCGGCTAGCCCTATTCGTTGAAAAAGGGGGTGAAGCCTTTGAGCATTTTCGAAGTGTTTATGATTATGTTTGCTTTTGGTACGTTTTTAACTGGGGTATTAACACTCGTTGAAAAAATGATCAATAAAAAATAGACCTCCCTATTAACCCTCATATAAGTTGATTGGGAGAGGTCTATTCAGATTGGATAGCTGATCCCCTGGGGGAACGCTTATCAATAGGCCACAGTTCCAGCTGTGGTCTAACTATTATATGCACATTTCTACCTATAGTATACCACAAACTCCTCAAATGAAAAACTAAATTTATTGATCCATATCAGTCAATTATCAGCAAATTGTCACAAAATGTTCACACATATGAAACTAAACGAAAATTGTGAGAAAAACACGATAAAATTTACAAATTTCGACATCTTAAGATTTGTTTCGACAAAATATCTCTATAAATTAAAGGATAATTCATTGATTCGACAAGCTTGAGACCCCTGTATCAACCTTGACAGCGTATGCGATAATAGGTATATAGTCTTGCTTTTATAAGTTATTGCTGGCATTTAAGAAGGCAGGGGAAAGTGATAGAGAACGTGAACGAAAAAATGTCGTTTTATGAGGTTGCTATAAATTTTGAAGAAATGATTTACTTTTACATTCGCGAGTTACAGATTAAGCAACCATATGACGACTATTTCCAAGAAGGATTGTTTGCTTTATGGGTGGCACATCAAACGTTTGATGCAGAGAAGGGAGACTTTTCAACTTACGCTAACCGTAAGATTAAAAACAGGATTTTGAATGTGAAAAAACGTGAGTCTTCACGTGCTTATAAGGATCTACTCGTTAGAGAGTCTTTATTGAAGCAAGGGGTGAATATTCCTATTCTGCCGGTTGAGGATCCATATTTATGGAAAGCGGTTCAATCCAAAATGACAGTTAATCAATGGAAGTGGATCTATCATTACATAATTTTAGATTAGCCGGTTTAGCAATTGACGAGATAGAAAAAACTTCAGTCGAAGCTGTGAAAACGAGGCAGACAATCCATTAGAAAATTGCTAAAAATAATATTGGACTAAATCACATAGACATTTATTAATGATGCCAGCTATTAACGACAAGAATTCAAGACTTTATAAAAAACGACACCTCATGTTATAGCATAAATCGCTTATTTCCTGGGAAATACAACAAATTCCTCAGGGAACAAGAGGGACAACTTACCTAACAAGATTTGGTCCTTTCATTACCTCGGTTTAATCATACAAGGTGTTTCCACATTGAAAGAAGAATCATATTTAGTTTTAAAGCCTTCACTTTCCCCCTATTAGTCGCACCGTTATACTTACGGATAGCGGCTCTTTTTTTATTTCTACTATATATCTTATATAAGAATATAACTATTATAAAGTGGAAAATTCAGATATCAATTTGTCATAAATTTGTGTATTTGCTATACTATTTAGTACAATAGTAATATTTTGAAAAGGGGGTGGTTAGTATGGACTCATTACCATTTGTTTCATGGTTCTGGCTGTATGTTCCGATAACAGCTTTAATGATTATTGGAGTCATTACTTTTTTAATTGAAGGGGGACGTGATTAGCTAATGGAAGCGATTATTACTTTTTCGGTATATTGTATTGGTATGCTTGTAATCGGATTGTGGACATACAGCAAAACAAGTACACTTTCGGATTACATACTAGGTGGTAGAAGTTTAAACCCATGGGTGGCGGCGCTTTCCGCTCAGGCGAGTGACTTTAGTGGTTGGCTATTGCTCGGACTTCCGGGCGCGGTTTATGCATCAGGTATTGGTGGCATGTGGATTGGTGTTGGATTAGCTATTGGTGCTTATCTGAACTGGCAGTTTATTGCAAAGCGCTTACGCCGGTATACGGAGGTTTCAAACGACTCTGTAACTTTACCGGAGTTTTTTGAAAATCGTTTTCGAGATAAGAGTCATTCATTACGTGTAGTATCTGCACTATTTATTCTTATTTTTTACATGATTTATGTTGCTTCAGGTCTTGTAGCGACTGGTAAATTATTTGTTGCTATATTTGATGGAATAACATTTACACAAGGCTTATGGATCGGTGCTTTAGTTGTTATCGCTTACACATTTTTAGGTGGTTTTCTTGCGGCAAGTTATACAGACTTTATTCAAGGTTCAATTATGTTTTTAGCGTTAGTAATTGCACCAGTATATGTGATTTGGGGACACTTGGGTGGTCTATCAGGATTATGGACAAAGCTTTCGTCAATAAACCCTGACTTATTATATGTAACAAGTACGGTTACTTCTAACTTTGCTGAAGGCACCTATTGGCAAAGTGCGGGAACTGCAGGATTTATAACGATTATATCATTATTGGCATGGGGCCTAGGCTATCCAGGTCAACCACATATTATTGCTAGGTTTATGGGTATTCGCAGTGCGAAGGATGTTCCTAAGGCTCGCATGATTGCCATGGTTTGGATAGGGATATCTTTACTTGGTGCTATTTTTGTTGCACTCGCAGGAATTGCATATTTTGAAGTTCCATTAGATGATCCTGAACAAGTGTTTATTCAAATAATCCAGGCATTATTCAATCCTTGGGTTGCTGGGTTCTTATTAGCAGCAGTATTAGCGGCAATCATGAGCACAATGGATTCGCAATTGGTTGTAGCATGTAGTGCATTAGCAGAAGATTTCTATAAGCCATTCTTCCGTAAAAAAGCTTCACAAAAAGAATTGATGTGGGTTGGACGCATTGCCACTGTGGCCATCGCTGGAGTTGCACTTGCCTTAGCATCGACTGGCAGTCAAAGTGTACTTGGTATTGTTTCGTATGCTTGGGCTGGTTTTGGCTCTGTATTTGGTCCGCCGGTTATTTTTGCTTTATGGTGGAGATGCACAACAGGCCCAGCTGTTTTGCTGGGTATGCTAGTCGGAGGAATCACGGTAATATTATGGGAGGTTTTCCCAACTATTTCCACAGCACTTGGCGTGGACGGATTGTATTCCCTTGTACCAGGTTTCGTCCTTTCTTGTTTGGTTATCTGGATTGTCAGCCTACTGGGTAAGGCACATCCCGAGGTTGAAGCAGAATATAACCAAGCAATTGTTGATTAATACGATTCCACAAAATCCATTAGTCAGTGTTACTGGCTGATGGGTGTTTTATTTTACAAATACCATAAAAATTGTAACGAATTGTGTTTTTTGCGACAATAGGGGGAGAGTATAAATAATAAATATGGGAGTGAGCGTATGAGCCAGGAAATGATTTATGGTAATACACCTTGTTATTTAGGTGGAAAAAAAGTCTCCTTAGAAGATGGTAGTGCAAATGATCGTGACGTATTGATTTATGGAGTGCCGTGGGAAGGTTCTGTGACATGGGGGAATTATACTGGCTGTGAACTAGGTCCTAAAGTGATCCGTTTAAATTCAGCGCGCTATTCTGGATATTTACCAGAACTAAACCATATAGACGTTAAGGAGTATTATACATTTGGTGATTTAGGAGATGTAGATGTTGTTCCAGCTGACACGCGAGAAACAATGCGCCGGATTGAAAACTTTTCGAGTAAGGTTTGGAAAACAGATAAGTTTCCAGTTGCATTTGGTGGCGATCATGGAATTACATACCCAATTGTAAAAGCGCTAAGTGAGGAAATTGACGGGAAGGTCGGAATTATCCATTTGGACGCGCATTATGACAATCATCCGGATTACGAAGGTGATTTATATGCTAGAAGTACCCCGTTCCATCGAATTTATGAAAGTGAAAGTGTACGGAATGAAAGTATTGTACATATGGGAATTCATGGCCCACGTAATCAGCCAGAAACGGGAAGATATGCGGATGAGGTAGGTGCAACAACAATTTCGGCCCGTCAAATTAGACAGTCAAAGAATTTAGTTGAATTAGCACGTGATGCGTACAAGATTGCGAGTGAAGGAACTGAAGCTGTTTATTTGAGCGTTTGTAGTGATGTACTGGACTTCGCATTTAATCCAGGTGGCCCGGTAGATGGGAATGGCTTAACCTCGTATGAATTGGTCGAGCTGGTACATGAATTTGCTAAGCTAGGTATTCGCGGAATGGATTATGTGGAAGTATATCCACAACAGGACACAAATGATAATTCATCGCACTTTGTCTCAACAGTAGTTTTATACGCATTAGCAGGTAGGATTTTGAACGAACAGAAGTAAAAGTTCTGGTGGGACAACCTCTCGTTATGTAGAGGATGTCCTATTTTTTGCGCAGATAGTAGTGGTTAAGAATCGACGCTCAATCACCCTAGTGAAAATTCAACAGCTTTTCTAGCATGGATATCCATCGTATTATATAGAGGTAATGAACAGTCTTCTTGTTTGATGATTAGTGGAATTTCCGTACATCCGAGAACAATTGCTTTTGCCCCAGCTAACCGAAGATTCTCTATCATCGACTGGATTTTCTGTTTAGATTCGGCCAAAAATTCACCCTGGCATAGCTCCTCGAAAATAATTCGATTTAATTCAGCCCTGGCAGTTTGGTCAGGTGTTACAACCTGGATTCCGCGTTGATCTAAACTATCATGATAAAAATCTTCTTCCATCGTATAGCGTGTACCAAGTAATCCTATTTTTGAAATGTTGTCCTCACTTATAGCCTCACTTGTTGCTTCGCCAATGTGAATAAGAGGAACTTTGATCGCTTCTTGAACATGACTAGCTATTTTATGCATGGTATTTGTACAAATCAATACACAATCAGCACCTACAGATTCAAGTTTCTTAGCAATGTTGACTAGTATGGTTGCTGCCTTATCCCATTCATTATTCCGTTGCAGGTATTCAATCTCAGCAAAATTAACGCTATACATGATGCATTCTGCTGAGGTGAGTCCTCCAGCCTGATTGTTTATTCTTTTATTAATAATTCGGTAGTATTCTAATGAAGACTCCCAGCTCATTCCACCTATTAGACCGATTGTTTTCAAAATGAATGCCTCCCCTAAGCTATTATTCCATTTTAGACCTCCAAACGAAAAACGTCTAATAAAAATACATACGCAGATTAAATCCACGCATGATTTGCTGGTTATATTGCATTTTCATTTGTTAACTTGATCTTGCAACTGTAATAATCCGGTTTTGTAACGACTAAATCTAGAGATATGCTATAGTAGAGTTCAGATAGTAGATATTAAAGGATGTTGAATTTCTGATGACAATGGATTCAAAGCGATATTACCGCGTTTTATTAGTGTTAGGCATTATTTTTGTGGCATTTAACCTCCGTCCTGCGATTACCTCGGTTGGACCTGTGATGGGTATTATTCGTGATGATATTGGTTTATCAAACTGGAGTGTGGGGCTTTTAACGAGTCTGCCGCTAATTGCGTTTGCCATAATGTCACCGCTCGCCCCTAGGCTAGGGAATAAATATAGCAATGAACGGGCTATGTTAATTGGGCTTGTTTTATTGTTGATTGGTTTAATGGTTCGTTCGATTTCTGCATTAGTTCTTCTATTTACTGGGACTGTGTTTATCGGACTTGGAATTGCCATATGTAATGTTCTTTTACCAGGGTTAATTAAAGAAAAGTTTCCTGCAAAAGTTGCTTTAATGACAAGTTTATATTCAACGGCAATGGGGATTTTTGCCGCAACTGCTTCCGGACTAAGTATCCCGTTAGCACGAGGTGCAGACTTGGGCTGGCAGCTTACTTTATTATTTTGGTCAATTCCGGCTGTGATTGGGATTGTTATATGGATTTTTCTAAGTAAGCGTGATAAATCGAGTCAGTCTGTTGAGATGAGTTATGTGCAGCCATCCAATAATCGTATGTGGCGCTCTCCGCTCGCGTGGTATGTAGCTTGCTTTATGGGGTTACAGTCTTTTATGTTTTACGTAACGGTTTCTTGGTTACCAGAGATATTACATGATTATGGTGTAAGCATGGCAACTGCAGGATGGATGCTGTCGTTTACACAATTTGTTGGATTGCCAGCCAGTTTTTTTGTCCCAGTCATTGCAAATAAATATAAATCACAGAGTTTGATGGTCGTCATTCTTACATTCTTCGCCATAGGTGGGTATACGGGTTTGCTCGTTGGTAATTCCTACACCATAATGATTATTAGTATTATCAGCCTTGGAATCGCATTAAGTGGAAGTTTTAGTTTAGCACTAGCGTTTTTAGGAATGCGTGCACGGACAGCAAGGCAAGCTGCAGAGTTGTCTGGGATGGCGCAATCCTTAGGGTACACCCTCGCAGCGTTAGGACCAATGTTTATCGGATTTTTATTTGATATTACACATGCATGGTCGGTTCCACTTATTACGTTGATTTGTGTGGCGATCTTAGTTCTATTCTTCGGTTACGGTGCAGGTCGAAATCAATATGTTCTGGATGAATAGAAAACTCAAGCTGATCGAAAGGAACTTAAAGTTGATCCACATTCCAAGCTACTTGATCAGCATTTACAGGAAAGTTGATCGACAAACATGCTACAATTATTAAAGTTAGACGGATGTGAGTTTATGCAGTATTCAATAAGAGACTTTTATTTTTGGAAAATAACCATGAGTTTAGCAATGGCATCTTTTTTTGTCTTTGCTAGTATGTATGCCGTACAACCGCTTCTTCCAGTATTTGTGGATGAATTTGATGTAACGGTATCAACGTCTAGTTTATCGTTATCGCTAACTATTATTGGCTTGATTATCGGACTAATCGTGTTAGGCTTTTTTTCTGACCGAAATGGGCGAACGTTTTACATAAAATTTGCTTTAGTGGGATCGATCATTCCATTTTTCTTAATACCATTAACGGACTCTTTCATCATGCTTTTAGTATTACGGTTTATCCAAGGATTTGCCTTGGCAGGACTACCAGCGGCATCGATAGCTTATATTAGTGAGGAGATAGACAGAAGAAGTGTCAGTGTTGCAGTGGCATTATACATCTCGAGTAATGCTCTTGGTGGAATGATGGGGAGGGTTGTGACTGGATATATTACTGATCATTATTCATGGGAGACTTCCTTTTATTTTCTAGCATCAGTCGGTGTCGTTGTGTTGATAGCTGTTTTTCTAATGCTTCCGAAATCAAATCGTTTTGAAGCTAGTAATCTATCTTTTTCACGTGATTTGGAAGCCTTTTTATTTCATTTAAAAAATCCAGCATTACTACTCGTATTTGGCTTAGGGATTGTTCTGCAAAGCTCATTTACAGGAATATGGACATACTTGCCATTTTATCTCGAAGGGCCACCATTTTCATTATCTCTTCAAGTTATTTCTTATACATTTTTCGCTTATGGACTTGGGGTAGTTGGCTCACCGTTTGCAGGATGGCTAGCAGGGAAATTTGGTTTAAAGATTGTTCGGATCATTGGGATTATCACCTTTGCCGCCGGGATATTTCTAACATTAAGCAGTTCGTTAGTAGTTTTAATTATTGGCTTATGTGTTAGTTGCCTAGGATTTTTCACAGCGCATTCGTTATCGGCAGCGTCTGTTAGTGAGCAAGCTACACACCATAAAGGTAGTGCATCAAGCTTGTATCTAGTATCCTATTACATAGGTGTTGCAGTAGGTAGTACAGCTATCGGACCTCTGTACAGCTCGATAGGTTGGCAAGGCTTTGTGTTAGTGGCTGGGTGCATTCCACTCATTTATATCATT
This sequence comes from Virgibacillus necropolis, assembly GCF_002224365.1. Lineage (GTDB taxonomy): Bacteria > Bacillota > Bacilli > Bacillales > Amphibacillaceae > Virgibacillus_F > Virgibacillus_F necropolis. The sequence continues at coordinate 1,429,165 of NZ_CP022437.1, forward strand.
TTTGTAATTGTTTTATCAAAGCGAATTACTAAAAAAGCAACATAAAAAACGATGGAGTGAAATCCATCGTTTTTCTAATGTTGTTCCCGTGATCTAGCTGCGGCTCCTAGCGATTAGCAAATAGTTAGTCCTGATGAAAGGTACGTAAAGTTCAACGTACTTTCCCAGTCCTATCTATTTGTACATCGCTAACCAGTCGCCTCCGCTTTTCTAATCTACTTAAATGTTTCTGGTAGGTTTGTTAAATCTATTCCCCAAGCTAGTGGTAGATAGAAGTAGACTGCTAGTGTTACCAAAATTATACCTAAGATGTTCAAGAGGAATCCTGCTTTTGCCATATCTGGAATCCGTAAATAGCCAGAACCAAACACAACCGCGTTAGGCGGTGTTGCAACTGGTAGCATGAATGCACAGGATGCAGCTACTGCAGCAACAATCATTACAGAGAATGGGTGAATATTCAGTGCCAATGCTAGGGCAGCCATAATTGGATACATCATGGAAGCTGTTGCAGTATTTGACGTCAACTCGGTTAAGAAAATAACGAGCGTTGCAACTACTAACAAGACAAGAAACATGTTAACTCCTTCTAGAGCGCTCAGTTGATTTCCAATCCAATCAGATAACCCTGATGAAACAAACCCTGCTGCAACTGCAAGACCCCCACCAAATAATAATAGGATTCCCCAAGGTAGCTTAACAGCAGTATCCCAGTCTAATAGATGGTCTCCTTTTTTGTTAATAGACGGAATAATGAATAGAATAATAGCAAAAGTCATCGCGATTATCGCATCGTTTATATTTTCGCTAATATGTACAAGCAAAAATGACCGAGTTATCCAGGAAAAAGCCGCAAGTATAAAGACAACAAAGACTGCCTTTTCCTCAAAGGAAGGAGCTCCAAGTTTCTTTTTCTCTGATTGAATTAGTTCTCTTCCACCTGGCAGTTTCTTAACTTTGAGTGGAAATGCCACCTTTACCAAATAGAACCACGCGATTATAATGAAAATCCATGCAATTGGAACACCGAACAGCATCCACTTTGCAAAGGACAGCTCGACTCCATAAAATTCATCGATAGCGGCTGCTAAAGCTGTGTTCGGTGGTGTACCGATTAAAGTTCCAATTCCACCAAGCGATGCTGAGTAGGCAATCCCTAACATCAATGCTTTTCCAAATCCGAAATTTTCTTTTGAAGTATCAACCGAATCATTATCTTTTAATGCTTCAGATACTTGGTAGATAATTGCAAGACCGATTGGTACCATCATCATAGCTGTTGCAGTATTTGATATCCACATCGACAAAAATCCTGTCGCAACCATGAAACCTAGAATAATCCGGTCTGTATTGGTACCTATCATCGAGATAATAGTAAGTGCAATTCGTTTATGCAGGTTCCACTTTTCCATTGCGAGCGCTATCATGAATCCGCCCATAAATAGAAAAATTGTGTCATCTCCATAAGAAGCTGTAGTTGTTCCAATATCTAATCCGCCAGTAATTGGGAATAGAACAATAGGTAGCAACGATGTAACTGGGATTGGAATTGCCTCAGTTATCCACCAAACAGCAATCCAAATCGTACTTGCCAAAACAGCTTTTCCATCACTTGACAATCCTTCAGGTGAAAAAACTGTTAAGGTTAAAATAAATAAAATAGGCCCAAGAAAAAGTCCAATTAATTGTGGAGTATTATAACTTCTCTTCTTACCATTACCATTACCGCCAGATGAATCGGCAGTTGAATCTGCCTTCTCTTTACTCAAGTTTGATGCGTTTGGTCGAACAAAAAAGCTCAATAAATCTTTAGCTTGATCATGTTTGTCCCATAACCAATTCCATGTAGCAGCAATCATAGTTTTCCTCCTTTGTATGTGTACCATTATTATACAAATTGTTTGATAAATCGACAAGGAAAAAGTGCTAACGCTTTCCTATCTAAATGCTAAAACTTGATCGAACTAGTAGTAAAGTTGATCGTAAACATATAAAAGTCGATCGGGATACCACAGACTCATCTTCAAATATGCTGATAACCGTATCTACCCGTGTCCTGAATGTAATTAATCACCTGTTTCTCCCAATAATAATCATAATGTATTTGTTAACATTTATCCTACTAACAATAAAAGTAAACGATTAAAAGATACCCTATTGCTTAGTCACTCGAAATAGTTTAAAATAGCTTGAATGATAACGGAAAAAGCGAGATGACAACATGCCAAGATACATATGGCTATTAGCAATAGCTACTACGATTAACGTAACAGGGGCCTCTTTTCTGTGGCCACTGAATACCATTTATATGCATAACGAACTCGGCAAAAGTTTAGCTTTTGCGGGGTTTATTTTGATGTTTAATCAAGGAGCATCGATTGCTGGGAACATGATTGGGGGCGCTTTATTTGATAAATTAAGTGCATCCCGGACGATTTTAATCGGTATGTCGATTGCATTTGTAGCGTCAGTAACTATGTGCTTTTACCATACGATTGTACCCTATTCTATTTTGCTTGTTTTAATTGGGTTTGGTGCAGGTATGACCTGGCCAGTAATGTTTGCGATGGCCGGTTCTGTTTGGCCTGAAGGTGGAAGACGTGCGTTTAATGCTATTTATGTTGCTCAAAATTTAGGTGTTGCACTTGGGGCATCTATTGGTGGTTATATTGCGAGCTTCTCATTTAATTATATATTTATTGCAAATGCTACATTATTTGCTGTATTTTTACTAATTGTATTAACATCATTTCGAGGAATGGATAAAGAGCGCGATCGTCAAATGCATACCACTATAATCAAGCAGAATAAGGGAGTTAAAAACAAATCAGCATTTACTGCGCTCTTCCTATTATGTGGTGGATTCTTGGTCTGTTGGATTGCGTACAGTCAATGGCAATCAACCATTGCGTCCTATACGCAAGATCTTGGAATTGGTCTAGAACAATATAGTATGCTATGGGCGATTAATGGTTTTCTTATCGTTTTGGGTCAACCTCTGTTAAAATTGATTACAGATCGTGTAACATCTACGAAAAAACAAATTTACATTGGAAATTCAATTATTATAATGGCTTTTGCAATAACTATGTTTGCGGAAGCATTTACGTTATTTGCAGTTTCGATGGTTATTTTAACAATAGGTGAAATGATTGTGTGGCCTGCAATTCCAACACTCGCTAATGAATTAGCACCTAAAGGACGTATTGGATTTTATCAGGGGATTGTTAATAGTGTTGGTGCAGCTGGACGAATGATTGGCCCCCTGCTAGGTGGGGTGATTGTGGATCTGTACAATATTCAATTACTGTTTTTCGTCTTGTTAGCATTATTGGTTATCCCGTATTTCACCACACATTTGTATGATCGTAATTTAACGAAAGAACAATCGTCTCAAACAAGCTGAAGAGGAGAATGAGTATGCACAAATTAGAAAAGCCAATTAGGCTTATTGCACTTGATATGGATGGAACGTTATTAACAAGTGATGAACAAGTTACAGAACGCACACGCAAAGCAATTAAACAAGCAATGGAAAAAGATGTACATGTGGTGATCAGCACAGGACGCTGGTTAGGATCGTGTTATCCTTATGCGGAATCTCTAGGATTACAATCTTACCTCGTGACCAGTAATGGTGGAGAAATTTGGACAATGGAAAAGGAACTGATTGAGCGACATACAGTTGACCCAGAGGTAATGGAAAAAATGTGGAACCTTGGTGAAAAGTATGATATGGGATGCTGGATGATTGCTACAGATGCTGTTTGGCGAGGAGAGCGTCCAAATGACTTCTCAAAGCCAGAATGGTTGAAGGTTGGGTTTGATTCACACATTCCTAGTAATTTAGAAAAGTTTATGCAGGAGCTTTCTTATTTTGACGGATTGGAATTAACGAATTCACAGCCACATAACGTAGAGGTTAATCCAAAAGGTGTACACAAAGCAAGCGCTTTACATAAGGTTTGTGAAAAACTTGGCACTACCATGGAAGAAGTAATGTCAGTAGGTGATAGTTTAAATGACATGAAAATGATTCAACAGGCTGGACTGGGTGTAGCCATGGGAAATGCGCAAGAAGCAATAAAAAAAGCAGCCGATTTTGAAACAGATACAAATGATCGTGATGGCGTAGCAAAAGTCATCGAACATTTTGTGCTTGATTAGTAAATAGCCCTTCTTTGTCCAGCTGCGGCTCTTAGAAGCTGCCGTCATAAGCAATGAACACTTCGAACGCCAAACCCGTGCGTTCTACGGTTCCTTGCTTATGCGTCCGCTTCTGAACAGTCGCCTCCGCTTTTCTTTTTTGTCGGATTGCTTCTAAATTTGTCAGTGCCTTTCATTGTGTGCAAGAAAGGAGTATAATAGAGGAAGTAAGATGAAAGGGGTTTTGTTGATGTCTTTTTCACGCGGTCCTAAAGAGCCATTACCAGAGGTAGAAACAAAAGTGTGGACTTGTTCTAGCGAAGAATGTCAAGGGTGGATGAGAGAATCATTTAGCTTTGAAGAAGAGCCAAAATGTCCACTATGCAAATCTTCAATGGAAACGGAAACACGTATGTTACCTGAATTAAAATAGGTTGCTTGTATCAAATAGGATGAATTAATGCTTTTTTTTATGCTTATATATTTTCACTTAGGATGTCTGATTTGGCATCTTTTTTATATATGTTTAAGCAAAAGGATGCATGATTAGCAAGACCTATAGCTTTAGAAAACCCCTTAGCCAGAATAATTGGCTAAGGGGTTTTTTAGTAAATGAACAAAAAGTCTAATAGTTGCAAAAAATTATAAATGATTGATATAATTTCTAATAGAGGTTACGTCTTAGACAAACTCATCAGTTCACTTGTAAACGGTTACAACAATACGAGGAGGAATGTATAACATGCAGTATGCAAATCCAAACACTGACGGGGCTAAAGTCGCATTTAAAGAACGGTATGATAACTTCATAGGGGGAGAATATCGACCTCCCGCTAATGGAAAGTATTTTGAAAATGTAAGCCCTGTTACAGGTAAAGTCTTCTGTGAGATGGCACGATCAACCAAAGAAGATGTAGAAGCGGCAGTTGATGCAGGTCATGTAGCAGCAGAAAAATGGGGTCAAACATCGGTAGCTGAACGGGCAAATATTTTAAATAAGATTGCAGATAGAATGGAACAAAATTTAGAAACACTTGCTGTAGCGGAGACGTGGGATAATGGTAAAGCAGTTCGTGAAACACTTGCAGCGGATATACCCCTTGCCATTGATCACTTCCGCTATTTCGCGGGAGCAATTCGTGCACAAGAAGGAGGATTAAGCCAAATTGATAATGACACAGTTGCCTATCATTTCCATGAACCATTAGGAGTAGTTGGGCAAATTATTCCTTGGAACTTCCCGATCTTGATGGCTACATGGAAGTTAGCACCAGCGCTAGCAGCTGGAAACTGTGTGGTTTTAAAGCCCGCGGAGCAAACGCCAGCATCGATTCATGTTTTACTGGATCTGATTCAAGATCTACTCCCAGCAGGTGTTCTGAATATCGTTAACGGATTTGGTGTAGAAGCAGGCAAACCACTAGCATCTAACAGCCGTATTTCCAAAATTGCATTCACAGGTGAAACAACTACAGGTCGATTAATCATGCAATATGCTTCAGAAAATATTATTCCAGTAACACTTGAACTTGGTGGGAAATCACCGAATATTTTCTTTGAAGATGTCATGGACCTAGATGATGGATTTTTAGATAAAGCGATTGAAGGGCTTGTCATGTTTGCCCTTAACCAAGGGGAGGTTTGTACATGTCCATCCCGAGCATTAGTTCATGAATCGATTTACGAGGAATTTATGGAACGAGCAGTTGAGCGAGTTAAACAAATCAAAATTGGTCATCCACTCGATACAGAAACAATGATGGGTGCTCAAGCATCACAAGAACAATTAGAAAAAATTCAATCCTATCTTTCAATTGGAAAGGAAGAAGGCGCTGAGGTTCTTGTTGGTGGTAATACAAATAAATTGGAAGGTGATATGGAAAACGGTTATTATGTCGAACCTACTATCTTCATGGGACACAATAAAATGCGTATTTTCCAAGAAGAGATATTCGGTCCAGTACTTTCTGTTACAACTTTTAAAGATAAGGAAGAAGCAATGGAAATTGCAAATGACACATTATATGGATTAGGTGCGGGTGTTTGGACACGTAATATTAATACAGCATATCGTTTTGGACGAGGAATTCAAGCAGGACGTGTTTGGACTAACTGTTACCACCAATACCCAGCACATGCGGCGTTTGGTGGATACAAAAAATCAGGTATTGGCCGCGAAAATCACTTAATGATGTTGGATCATTATCAACAAACAAAGAACTTACTTATCAGCTATTCGGAAGCGCCGGCTGGTTTATTTTAAAGTTAGTATGAGGGGAACAGGAGAAAGTAATCGGAGGTCACTGAAAAAGTTAAGTATAGTACAAAATATGTGGATCTACCGTCGCATCCTCGAATATAACTTCGCGCACCTTAGGGCGAGTGGCGAGCCTCCTCGGACTGCCGTCCTCCGGGGTCTCGCCGATCTCTTATTTCCCGCAGGATAAGGAAGGCTTCCCTGAAAAGGCATTGCACGAAGAAAAATTTCTTTTCTTTTTCGAGGAGTCTCCGTATATTCGAGGATGCTAAGTTAAAGTGAAAAGTTAAATTTTTAAAATCCACCACTTTTTCAGTGGCCTCAAGTAATCGAACGTGGAGTACCATTTTTTAATATACTGTGTAAAGGAGTGTGAAAAATGGTCGAGCGAGTAACGGTGACAGATGAAGCGTTAGATCTTATCAAATCTCTAATAGAGGTTCACGGGGATTTAATGTTTCATCAATCCGGTGGCTGTTGTGATGGTAGTTCACCAATGTGTTATCCGAGAGGCGAATTTCGTACGGGAGATTCGGATGTTCTGCTTGGGGAAATAGGTAATACACCATTTTATATGGCAAAGGATCAGTATGAATATTGGAAGCATACTCAAATTATTGTAGACGCAATAAATGGACGCGGTGGCATGTTTTCTTTGGAAGGTCCAGAGGGCAAGCGCTTTTTGACAAGATCACGAGTCTTTACAGACGAAGAACGAGCAGAATTAGCTAAATAGATATATAATAGGGAAAAATCATCAGCTAATTTATCATAGTTGATGATTTTTCTCATTAAAGACAATAGGAGGGAGTTAACTTTGAAACATAAAATTGCGATGATTCAACTTGATATTCACTATGGCGATACACAAACAAATTACACTCGGGCTTCAACATTTATCGACAAAGCGGTAAAGTCGGGTGCTGATATAATTCTTTTGCCCGAACTTTGGACATCTGGGTATGATCTGACAAGACTTGATGAAATTGCAGATGATCAGGCTAAAGAATCGATAGCCTTTTTACAAGAACAAGCGAAAAAGTATAATGTCAGTTTAGTAGGAGGTTCTGTAGCCGAGAAATGCGACGACGGGGTACGGAATACGTTGCTAGTTGTAGATAGCAAAGGAAAACTCGTGCACAAGTACAGCAAATTGCATTTATTTCAATTAATGGATGAACACGTTTATTTAGAGGAAGGTAACGATAAAACGGAATTTGAATTAGATGGAACGGACTCAGCTGGGTTTATTTGCTATGATATCCGCTTTCCAGAATGGATGAGGAAATCTGCATTGAATGACGCAAAAGTAATGTATGTTGTTGCGGAATGGCCGAAATTGAGGATTGATCATTGGCGTATATTATTACAAGCACGAGCTATTGAAAATCAATGTTATGTGATTGCTTGTAACCGAAGCGGATCCGATCCTAAAAATGAATTCGGTGGTATGTCACTAATTATTGATCCATGGGGAGAAGTAGTTGCAGAAGGTGGACTAGAGGAAGAGATAGTAATTGGCGAAGTCGACTTCTCATTGGTGGAAGAAGTGAGAAAGCGGATCCCCGTATTTGGTGATCGGAGGGAGGAGCGGTATTAAATTGTAGAAAAAAGTTTCACACATCCGCCCACTTCACATACACTAATAAAGTGAAAAAGCTGAAAGGATGTGTTAGCTTGTCTGAAAGAAAATATTATATGTCTGGACATACAGCGCAAGGTCTAAAAAGTTTTTCTGAATCAAATTTGCAGGACATAGAAAACGTTTTTACTTTAAATCATCCATCCACGTCATTAAAAACTGAAATTTTCAAACAAATCATTAGTGACTTTGACGATACATGTGACATTGAGACAATTAAGAGCATACATGGGAATGAGTTCATAGATGGAGTTATTATTCGGGATAAGTCATTAGCTGTAATTTCAGAACAACTATCTAAGTCTGAGGATATAAGTGAGGTAGATTTGAAAAATAATACGGATTTGGATGAACTTGAAGAGCAGTTTGCTAAGCAACAATCATTAACAAACGCAGCTTACGAAGATTTTGTGACCGGTTTAAAAGTTCATGATGATCTTGAGGAAATCTATATAAATGAAATGGACTTTACTAAAGCGGATGAAGTGACAGCTGGTTTTATTGGGAAACTTGTTACATCTACATCAAAAAGTGGGGGAGAGGGCTATATTTACCACCGCTTGTTCGGGACTAACACGAAAGATGGCGTGGTAAATGTTGTATCAGAACTCATTGAAAGTGTTTCAAAAACATACTTCATCAAAGGGCGTGCGGGTACAGGTAAATCTACATTTATGAAAAAAATAGCTAATGCATGTACAGACCAAGGTTTCGATGTAGAAATGTATCACTGTAGCTTTGATTCCAATAGTATTGACATGGTTCTTGTTCGTGAGTTAGACTTTTGTATTTTTGACAGTACAGATCCACATGAGTTTTTCCCTGAACGAGAAAATGATGAAATTATAGATTTGTATGAGGAGTTAGTCACACCTGGAACGGATGAGAAATATGCAACGGAAATTGACAAACTGAACAATGAGTATAAATCTTACATGAAAAAAGGAATTGAACATTTAAAAGAAGCTGGGTTTTATCAAAGCCAGCTTGAGGAAAAATTTAAAAGTGTTGATGAAGCAGATGTAAATGAAGTTATCGATTACATTTTCAATCAAATAAAGTAAATTTAAATAACGCCGTCAATTTTAAAAAATAAAATTGACGGTAACCTTATACTGGGTCTACACTTACGCTTGTCATAAAATATTTATTTTCAAATCGACAAACTTCTCTCTTGTATTTTCATAGGAAATTAGGTAAAATTAATTAACTGAAAATTTAAATTAAGTTAATCTCAGGAGGTGGAGAAAAGTGCTAACGGTTAAAATGTTAAAGCCTTATTATATAAAAGCTGATGGAGATTATGTTCGTGTCATTCTTGCATATCAGTACTTTGCATTATTTATAAATGAAAAGGTTTACCAGTTTGTTCCAACAAAGTCGAAAGAAATTCGTATTAATCGAAGGACACAAGAGGTAGTAAATACAGACGCATTGTTCGCTTTTCAAAAAGGTAAAGATGTCATTCAGGTAGCTATGAGTGAGCTTGTATCCATTCCTGATTTTTTATTACAGCTTAATGAAATTGCAAAGCCGTATTATGTTAGGGAAGAAGAAATAATTCATGAAAAAAATGAAAACGCTATCATTATAGGTGAGCTAGAATATGAAAATGTAAAACGACTTATTGACAAAGCCTTAGATGAACGTGATAAAAATGCTTTCGATAAGCTTGTGGAACTCTTATAAATAATCAAAAGCTACTCCATTATTTCAGGAGTAGCTTTTGTCTTTCTACTTAATTTCTTTTAAAATGTTTGTTACCTTTTTAACAGCATAAGAACTACCGTTTTTATCTTCAGCATGTTCAATCATCATCGCGATCAAGATATCTTGTGATTCAGATGGATATCCAACAAACCAGACATTTTCTTGACCAGATTCCTGATCTTTAGATTTTTTCAATTCAGCAGTAGACGTTTTTCCTGATATCGGAAAGTCGGCTTTTTGTGCATCTTTAGCAGTACCTTTTGGTGAGGTAACAACCTTTCGTAAGATGTCGCGTATGAGTGTTGCTTGATCTTTTGTTATTAAATCTTTTTTCCAAACCTGACCAGTTTCTTCATTTTTAAACAAGATTGGCTTAATCATATTCCCTTTATTTAGAAAAGTTGTATAAGCAGTAGCCAAATGAAGTACACTCATTTGCATCTCACCTTGACCGTAAGCCGTATTAGCGAGTAATACTTTGTCATTTAGTTTACCATCAGTTGAAACGGTAGATGTTTGGATTGGATAGGAAAAAGGAAACTCTTCACCAAATCCGAAATTTTGTAGTCCATTTACAAAAGTTTCACTTCCCATATCAAGTGCTTTCATAGCAAAGTAAATATTGTCGGATCTGATTAAAGCGTCTGCAAGATCAACTGGGCCGTCCGATTCAGATACTCTGTGTATTTCGTAGTTACCAAATTCTTCTCCAGGGCTCCAGGTTAATCCATTTATTTCAACACCTTTATTTGGATCTAGTGTACCACTCTGCAATCCGATAGATGCAGTTATCGGTTTAATAGCAGAACCAGGAACATAAGTTGCTGAAAATTTATTGATGAGCGGTTGTTTCGGATTTTCTTGTAATTCTGTTAGTCTAGATTGTGAGATTCCATATACGAATTCATTTGGGTTAAATGATGGACTGCTAACAAGAGCCAATGCTTCACCAGTTTTCGGATTGATTGCAGCAGTTGTTCCTGGTTCGCCGTCATATACTTGATAAATTTTCTGTTGTATTTCGGCATCGATTGTAAGCGTTAAGTTTTCACCATCTTTAACGGGTTGTTCCGCCAAGACAACATCTTCTTCTCCTTCTTGTTTGACACTAATTTTTATACCTTCTGTGCCGCGTAAGCGCTTGTCGTACAATTTTTCAAGTCCGCGTTTACCAATCATATCATTTGGAGACAATGTTTTATCGTCACTCTTTTTTAGGTCTTCCGCAGTAACTTTTGCAATGTAACCAACTAAATGTGCTGTTGATTCACCATAAGGATAAACACGCCCGGTTACTTCCTTACCAGAAACAGCTCCAGTTGCCCACAATTTCTCTAAGTTTTTATTTGTTGTTGGAACTTTTGTTATAGGTACGAAAAGATCAGGTTCAACCCAATTTGCATTTAACTTACTATTAATCGTTTCTACATCCATCCCAAGCAAATCAGCAATTTCTTTTTTCATTGCCTCAGGTGAATCTCCTAATTTACTAGGGATGATACCTATCTCCCAGACAGTGTCATTGATTGCTAATGGCATTCGATTCCTATCGAGTATTTCCCCGCGTCTTGGTTTCTCTGTTTCAAATTTTATCTCCCCACCATCACGCAGCGCTGGAAAAATAAATCCTGGATCCCATTTCACATACCAATTTTTCTTTTCTTCTTCACCTTGTTGGACAAGTTTTGCTTCATAATCAAAGGTAATCGGCCCAGCAATTGTATTCATTTCAACAGAAAATGGGTAAGTAGCTTTTCCGTTTTCAAGCGCAGCCTCGACTTCTTTTTCGTCCAGCTTTTCATAGGTGATTTTAAGATCAGTTACACCCAGATCCTTATAAATTTTCTTATATCGATCAACAAATTCCTCAGTTGGGTAAGTAGACTTAGATTTATTTCCAACCATTTCATACATTTTTGAGAATTCCTTGTCATTCCAGTTCTTTACGTATGTATCAAAGCGATCATTGGGTGATACCTCATCATTGGAACAAGCTGCTAAAAGGATACATAGTAACATGGACAACAATAAAACGATTTTCTTCATTAGATCCCCCACCTTAATAGATAGAAAAGTCATTCCCATGTACAGAATGACTTCTCGTTGTTATTAATTTTCCATATGTTCTTTGATTGCTTGTGTTATTCTGTTCATTTCTTGATCTGGCACAACGTAATAATAAATACCATTAATTGTTTCTCCACTTCCATCGATCTCTAGTGTCTCAATATTATTTCTTGTATCTCGATAATCAGTGAGAAGGGTTTGCATTTTGTCCATATTCAGGTTAGTTGTTACATTGTCCCCAAGAATGCTAAGGATGTTACTAACTTTAGTAATGCTTGTAAAACTTGCGGCTTCATCCATTGCTGCTTTGATTACAGCGCGTTGCCGCTCGTTTCGACCTAAGTCACCTCGCGGATCACCTTTACGCATACGAATATATTTTAAAGCTTCTTCACCATTTAGATTAATCGTGCCCGTTTGGAAGGTTTCGCCACCTTGTGAAAATGCCTGATCATTTGTGACGGTAACTCCACCAAGTGCATTAATTCCTTGTTTGAATCCCTCCATGTTTACCTTTACATAAAAATGAACAGGAATATCAAATGTATTCTCAACGGTTTTTACAGATAAATCAATACCGCCAAATGCGTACGCATGGTTAATTTTGTCCATTCCTCTTCCAGGGATATTCACATAAGTATCACGTGGAATACTAACCATAATCATCTTATTTGTGCGTGGATTGAGTGACATAAGTATCATTGTATCGGAACGACCTACATCATTTTCACGTTGGTCAACACCAAGTAATAGTACATTTATTGACTTTTTATTCTTCACAATAGTTTCTAGTTCTTGTTTTCTGTTTGGATCTTCGTCACGCGAGAGTGGTTCATGCATGTCTGCTACTGTATCTTCAACTTTATCGTATAAATAGAAAAGGTATATTCCTACAGCCAAGATTAGTAGAACGATAATTCCACCAACCCAATAGGGCCATTTGCGTTTTTTCTTCGCCTGTCGCTTTTCACTTCTTGTATCCACTGTAATTCTCCTCTAATGTATCTCGAAATAGTCAGTACGTGGTTAAATTATAACGAATTCTAGCTGGTACGTCTATCAATTTTAGTCTTATTTTACTAGCATTTGTAATTATTTGGCGAGTTTAATTAATAATGCTTTACGAATACATCTTCTTGAGGATTCATTACTTTAGGAAAACTAGTAATAACTGTATGCGTAAGAAATATAGTGTATAAGGATAAAATAACAGTGTAGATATCATTTATTGGGCATTTTTCATTGTTTTTGGGACTTTTAGAACAAATTACGATAGGTTATAATCAAGTTTAACGTTTCTTATAAAGTACATATTACATTTTAAAACGAACAAAAATAGCTCCTCTAAATAAATTATGCCGAGCCACTATATATATGCGTGTAATAACTAGAACTTTCTTTTATAAAATAGGTCAAAATAGTTAGATTTATGAATAGGATAAAAGTATGGTGAATAACCATCGAAAAAAATTCAAGAGAAATGATGGGTGAAGGTTAAAACTGCTTAACCAGCAGAGTTTAGTAAGAAAGTCTTAGTTAGTACGTGACTTTTAAGAATTTTTCGTATATACTAACTTTAACTTACAAAACTAGTTGCATTTTGACAAAACAAGACACCCACTATCATTTCTGCATATAGTACAATAGTAGTGTATAAATTGCTTCCTCAGAAAAGGGCAAACTTACTGAAAAGTATGGACGCAAAATCACAGGTCTAAAGCTAATTAGCTACGGCGGCTGGGTTACCCAGGAAAATAAAATGGGGGCTAACAATGATAAAAATAGTCAAACAAGTAGGTCTTGATAACGAATGGGTTGAGTTGCTACAGGAAGCAAAGAGTCTAGGAATAACTATAGAGGAGGTCAGATTGTTTTTAAATGAAGTAAATAATGGTGAAAAAATCAATCAATAAAATGTGCTTAATATAGAACCACACACTTTTTTGTGATATAATCTCACTGAAGGTAGGTGTGTGTCCTTGATTGGTGAAAAAATTAAACAACTGCGCCAAGATAAAAATATGTCTATATCGGAACTTGCAGAAAAAGCTGGTGTAGCAAAATCATACTTAAGCTCAATTGAACGAAATCTTCAGTCGAACCCATCGATCCAGTTTATCGAGAAAATTGGTGTCGTATTAGGTGTCACTGTAAATGATATAATACGTGAAGATCAAGCAACTAGTACAGACACACAATTAGATGGTGAGTGGTTGAAAATCGTACAAGAAGCAATGGATTCTGGAGTATCAAAAGAACAGTTCAAAGAATACCTTGAGTTTAACAAATGGAGAAAAAAACAGGATAATTAAATTTTTGTCTTGACCGTAGAGCTTAATTAGCATACGGTTTTTTTATTGTAGAAAGTGGGGCTAATTTAACATGAACTATTTTTCACATATACAGAAGTTACTTCAAACAGTTGAAGTGCATGAAAGTAAGACTATGACGCAAGCTGCTGAAAAAATCGCTAATTCAATCAAACAGGATGGAATCGTTCATTTGTTTGGTTGTGGGCACTCCCATATATTAACAGAAGAAACTTTTTATCGTGCCGGTGGACTCGTTCCTGTGCATCCCATTTTCCATGAGCCATTAATGCTACACGAAGGCGCTACTCGATCCTCCACACTTGAACGAAAAAATAATTATGCGAAAAAGTTTATGGAAGATCAGGACATCCGAGTAGGCGATATAATGATTGTAGTCTCTAATTCTGGACGAAATCCGGTTCCTGTCGACGTGGCACTGATTGCAAAAGAAAAAGGTGCAACAGTGATTGGTATCACCTCAATTACATATGCAAAAAGCCAACCATCCCGGCATATAAACAGCAAATATCTACATGAGGTAGTGGAAGTTGTCATTGATAATCATGCTCCAACAGGTGATGCTGTATTAAGCCATCCAGAGGTATCAGTTAATTATGGGCCTGTTTCAACAGCAATTGGTGCAACAATTATTAATAATGTATTCGCTGAAGCTATCACATTATTAGCAGATCAAAAAATGGAAGCACCTGTATTCCTAAGTGGAAATTTGGAAGGCGCTGATCAACATAATAAAATGATGATGGAAAAATATAAAGATCGAATAAAATTTTAAGTGTGGTGTTTTCATGAAAAAAATGAAGTATTGGCTTCTACCAGTGGGTTGGATGGGAGTTATTTTTAACTCGTCTGCAACGCCTTATCAGGAACAAGATATTAAACCTTTGTTGTCGGATAGCCTTGATCTTTCTTTTTTAGTTCCAGTCGTTCAACATATCTCTTTTTATTATCATCATTCAGAAGTAAGTGTAGCCGCGCTTGGTATTGAAGGGTTTATTGAGTTTTTTATCAGGAAAGGCGCACATATTTCTGTATATTTTATTTTGATGTGTTTGTTTTACCTTGCTTTTAAAAAAACAATACGAGCTTCTATGAAGACAAGGTTACTGCTTTCGTTTATTTTTACAAGCTTATATGCTGCTCTAGATGAATTTCATCAAGGATTCACCCAAAACCGTACACCATATGTCGGTGATGTTGGGCTGGATATGTTTGGTGCCTTGCTTGCATTTATACTGATAGTTGTTTCTTTCAAGGTAAGAAAAAGACGCGTTTAAGAGGATGTTCAAAAAGTCACCAAATGATAAATGGCGAATCTCTTCGTTACTCGGTTTTTCCGGTCCTCACGTATTAAAGGGCATACGTTCCGGTCCTCAGAACTCTCGTGCCTCGACCTTCTTATTTCTAATTCGGCGACTTTTTGAACACACACTTTAAGAAAAACACTTTTCTCATTAAAGTGTTTTTTAGTATAGTTGTATAGACAACTATATAATGCGGTGATATACTATTTTCATAGAAAGCGATTTCAAGATAAGAAGAGGGGTTTATATATGTTAGGTTATTTGCAACGACTCGGAAAATCGTTAATGCTTCCGATTGCGATGCTACCAGCTGCAGCATTGTTGTTACGTCTTGGTGCAGAGGATGTTTTTGATATTCCGTTTGTATCTGCTGCAGGTAGTGGTATTTTAGATAATTTGGGCCTTATATTTGCTATTGGTATAGCTATTGGTTTTTCGCGTGATGGAAATGGAGCTGCTGCACTATCAGGTGCTGTAGGTTATCTGGTACTTAATGGTGGGTATAAAGCAATTAATGACGAGCTTGATCTCGGGGTATTTGCTGGGATAATTGCTGGTATAGCTGCTGGACATTTGTATAATAAATTTCATGATATCCAGCTACCAGAGTTCCTGGCGTTCTTCGGGGGTAAACGTTTTGTACCAATTGTAACTTCGGTTGCGATGGTTATTATATCGGGACTAATTGGATTATTATGGGGGCCTGTACAAGATGGAATTAATGCATTAGGTAGTTGGTTTATTAATTCTGGTGCTATTGGTGTCGGAGCATATGGATTCTTTAATCGATTATTAATTCCGATTGGGTTACATCACGTGGTTAACACATTAATTTGGTTTGACTTTGGAACATTTGTCGATGCCGCTGGTGATGTATGGCATGGTGAAATTAATCGATTCCTACATGGTGATCCGAACGCTGGATTCTTTATGGCTGGGTTCTTCCCAATCATGATGTTTGGTTTACCTGCAGCGTGTTTGGCAATGTATGCTACAGCGAAAAAACATCGTAAAGCAGCTGTTGGAGGATTCCTCGGAAGTATCGCTTTAACATCGTTCCTAACAGGAATTACTGAACCAATCGAATATTCTTTTATGTTTCTAAGTCCTTTATTGTATGTTGTTCATGCAATATTAATGGGACTATCCATGATGGTATCCTATTGGTTGGAAATCAAGCATGGTTTCGGCTTTTCGGCAGGGCTTATCGATTATGTTCTCAATTTCGGGATTGCATCAAGACCATTACTACTTCTTGTGCAAGGTTTAGTCTTCGGATTTATATATTTCGTGGTTTTCTATGTACTAATCAAGAAACTTGATTTGAAAACACCTGGTCGAGAGGATGAGGATGAAGAATTTGTTGAAGAAAATGAACAAACGGGAACACCTTCAAGTGGAAAAGGTCGTAAGAATTATGATGGAAAAGCGTATCATTATTTGGAAGCCTTAGGTGGTCTTGAAAATATAAAGACGCTAGATTATTGTGCAACTAGACTTCGCTTACAAATGAATGATATGGAAAAGGTTGATGAAAAAGCGTTAAAACGCCAGGGAGCTAATGGTGTGATGAAAGTAAACAAAAAGAATTTACAAGTTATCGTAGGAACAACGGTTGAATTTTTAGCGGATGCAATGCGAAAAAGAATGGATCAAGGAAATATGCAAGCCCCTGAGGGTTCAAAGGTTGTAACAAAGACTACCGATGAAGCAGTTTCCATACAAAAGTTTAACGCAGATGACTTTGTAATGCCTGTAAAGGGTAAGATTCTTCCTATCAGGGAAGTACCAGACCAAGTATTTTCAGAAAAAATGATGGGAGATGGTTTTGCAATTGAACCTGAAGATGGCACATATCTATCTCCTGTGGATGGTGAAGTCATCAATGTATTTCCAACAAAACATGCAGTAGGAATTCGGTCGGATACTGGTCTAGAAATACTGGTACACATTGGATTAGATACTGTCGAGTTAAAAGGTAAAGGATTTGACGTACATGTTAAAGAGGGGGACAAGATCAATAAAGGTGACGCTCTCGTTACAATTGATTTAGCCTATATTAAAGCAAATGCGACATCGCACATATCACCTATTGTGTTCACAAATTTAGGTGAAAATGAGCGTGTTAGTCTGCTCCAATCAGGAACAATCGAAGCGGGTAATAGAGGGATTATTGAGATTAACTAAATTCACTAAAAAACGGACCACCTACAAGAAATAATGTGGGTGATCCGTTTTTTAGGAGTTTGTCCTTTTCTAATCATCTCCGCATTTGCAGCTTAAACTTATATTTGTCCGCGCGATATGCGGATTTTACATATTCAAGTGGTGTTGCACTTTCATCAGACAGGTAACTGGTACGTTGCATTAATAGTATCGGTTCACCATCGTTTACGTTCAAATTTTCAATTTCAAAAGCATTTGCCAGGACAGATTCTATCATCTGGTCACCATATGCAATGTTTAGATTAAGATTTGTTTCTATATAATGATAGAATGATTCTTCTACATTTTCTTGAGTCAAGTTCCCGACTAAGCGCTTAGGTGTGTAGATTGTTTCAACTGCAACAGGCGATTCATTCGCATACCGTATCCGTTTTATTTCAAAGACTTTTTCATTTTTATCTAATCGCAAAATCTCTGCTATACGCTCATTTGCATCTAGTAACTTAAAGCTGATTACTTTGTTAGAAGGTGTTAAACCGCGTTCTCGCATGTCTTCGCTAAAACTAGTTAACCCTTGTAAATCCTGTTCGAATTTTTTATCTGAAATAAATGTTCCTCGCCCTTTTTGGCGGTACAACAATCCATCAGAAGCCAAGTTGTTAATTGCTTGGCGGACAGTCATACGACTAATATTATAGCGCTCAGCATATTCCCGTTCGGAAGGTAATAATTCACCAGGCTTTAGTTTTTTTGTTTGGATTAGTAGTCGAATCTCTTCTTCAAGTTGATAATAAATAGGTAAGGGTGAATTTTTATTAATCATCGTATTCTCCTTCCAATCGATCACATTAATAATTAAATAGTACCAAAATCATAGGAGGTTGTATACACTCATCTTAATGTATAGACAACTATATATTTATATGCTAACGTAAAAGATATAGAAAGGATTGAGGACGCACCCATGATAAATGTATTAGTTTTTACGAACACAAAAATTTATATGGAAAATAACCTAATTGAAGATGGTTGTGTTGTCATCGTTAATGAGAAAATCCAAGCGATTTACCATAAAAATGATGTGCCTGCTGATTTTCCTGAAAATGCAACCATAATTGATGGGACAGGGAAAAGCTTGATTCCTGGTTTTATTGATGGCCATATACACGGTGCGAATGGTGCCGACGTAATGGATGCTACAGAATCTGCGCTTGATAAAATTGCGGAGATACTCCCAAACGAAGGTACAACATCCTTTCTCGCAACCACAATTACCCAATCAAAAAAGCTAATTGAAGCTGCAATTGAAAATGTTGCTAACTATAGAAATAAACCTGGATATGCAGAAGTTATTGGTATTCACTTAGAAGGACCATTTATCGAAAAAAGTAAGGCTGGTGCACAGCCAGTTAATCATATTTTGCAACCCGATTGTGATCTATTTCGCGAATGGCAAGAACTATCTAATAATCAAATTAGGACAATCACTATGGCACCCGAACATGATACAAATGGGAACTTTATACAGTTTCTCCATCAATCAGGCGTTAATGTGTCTGCAGGACATACTAGTATTGGATATTCTGCTATGAAAGAAGCTGTGAAGCATGGGGTAACACAGGTTACTCATATTTGTAATGCAATGTCTGGGATTCATCATCGTGATATTGGCGTTGTAGGTGCTGCTATGAAGATTTCAGAATTACGTGCTGAACTAATTGCAGATGGGATTCATGTTTCGAATGAAATGATGCAATTGATTTATGACAATATGGGAAGTGAGCGTCTGATTTTGATAACAGATGCCATGCGGGCAAAATGTCTTCATCCCGGTAATTATGAGCTTGGAGGGCAACCTGTTATCGTTTCAGATGATCGTGCATTGTTGGAGGATGGTACGTTAGCAGGCAGTATTTTAAAAATGAATGATAGTGTAAAAAATATGTTAAAGCTGTCTAATGTTACGATGGCGAACATTATTGAAATGGCTTCTGTCAATCCAGCTAAACAAATCGGAATGTTTCATAAAAAAGGGAGCATTGAGGCTGGGAAAGATGCAGACCTTTTACTAGTTGATGACACGTTAACGATTTATTACACCATTTGTAAAGGAATTATTGCACGCAGAAAGGAAGAGGCTGAGTGAAGGTTTTAAAGGTTAAAAATTATGATGAAATGAGTGAACAAGCTTGTTCTATATTAGTGGATAAAATAAATAACATGAAGCATCCTGTATTAGGACTTGCTACTGGCTCAACACCTGAAGGATTATATAAAAAATTAATTGAACAGTATAATCATGGGCACGTTTCATTTAAAGATACAACAACGTTTAACTTAGATGAATATATTGGTCTTTCAAAAAATCATCCAAACAGTTATCACTACTATATGAAGAATCATTTATTTCAACATATTGATATCAATATGGATCAGGTACACGTTCCAAAGGGGGATGTCATTGATATTCAAAACGAATGTGTAGAATATGAAAAGGCAATCCTTGATCATGACAAAATTGATGTACAAATTTTAGGGTTAGGGACAAATGGTCACATTGGCTTTAATGAACCCGGGACATCATTTACAAGTAGAACACATATGGTAGATTTAGCTGAATCAACCCGTCAGGCAAATGCTAGGTTTTTTGAGTCATTAAACGATGTGCCAACTAAAGCTATTACCATGGGAATTGAAGCAATCATGGAAAGTAAAGAAATTATTGTACTTGTATCAGGAGACAGAAAAGCTGATGCGTTAGCGCGATTTATGAACGGAGATATCAGTGAAGATTTTCCTGCTTCTATTTTACAAAATCATAAACAAGTAACCATTATTGCAGACGAAGCAGCGTTATCTAAAATATAGAATCCATCAAAAGAGTATCATACTCTCTTGATGGATTTTTCTTTTTTATATTAATTTCTATCAATTTCTATATAAGCGTGATCCTTATCATCAATAGCTACTTGATCACTCGTCAAATCCACGACCCAATCCTTAAATTCCTGCACATTTTCGACTTTTACATACATATGAAAAACTACCTGATCTAAATAATCAATTTTTGATAGTACATGTTCAGACGTGCGGAATACATTTTCAAGCTTTCCGATGAGCCCGTAATCAACCGTCACCACTATTCCTTGCATTAATTGACGCTCTACAACACCAGTCGATTTTATAACTTCAGAGGCAGAACCGCCATAAGCTCTGATTAACCCACCAGCACCTAACTTTATTCCGCCAAAATAGCGTGTCACCACGATGACGGTATCCTTCAGCTTCTGTTTTTTTAGAACCTCTAAGATAGGCACGCCAGCAGTACCACTTGGTTCGCCGTCATCGTTTGCTTTTTGTATGTGATCATGTTCTCCAATTATGTAGGCAGAACAGTTATGGTTAGCATCATGATATTTTTTCTTAATCTCCGCAATGAAGGTCTGTGCTTTCTCTTCTGTTTCTACACGTTTCACATGACCGGTAAATCGGGACTTTTGTATAACAACTTGACTCGATCCTTCTTGTTTAATGGTATAATAATAAGACAGCATGTTGCATTAACCTCCTATGTTAACATTATTATAGATGGGGTATAAGTGCAAATAAGAAATAAAAGAGCTGTACCTTTATAACTAGAAAAAAGAAAAATATACCAGTAAGTGTGCTAAAAGACCCTATTAAAAAAGTAATGGATTACGAAATATATACACATAGGTTGGTGAATTTTATGGTGATGAAAACGTGTGAAAAGGCTTTAGATGGTGTTATTGATGAGATGGTCGAAGTTGTTGAACACAGCAAAGATGAAATTTTTAACATTAGTGAAGAATCCCGAAAAGAGTACGAACTTTTGACACAGGAATTGCTAGAAACCAAGACTCAAGTCATTGAACACATCAGTAATGGAGATAAACTTGAACAAAAGGTTCGGTTTTCAAGGAAAAAGTTATCAGAGGTTAGCAAATATTTCGAACGCTATTCTGAGACTGAAATACGAAAGGTATATGAAAACACACATGCCATGCAAACTGACCTTGCTATGATTCAGCAACAGGAAAAAGCTTTACGTGCGAGGCGTGATGATCTAGAACGTCGTTTACTCGTTTTAGACCAAACGATTGAACGTGCTGAGGGATTAGCTGGTAAAATCACCGTAATTCTAACCTATTTAAATGATGATTTTAAACAAGTAAATGAATTAATTGAAGATGCCAAGGAAAAACATGAATTTGGCCTAAAAATAATTGAGGCCCAAGAAGAGGAAAGAAGAAAGATATCAAGAGAGATTCATGATGGACCTGCACAAATGCTTGCGAATATACTGCTCCGTTCAGAAATAGTAGATCGGACTTTCCGTGATGGCGATATGGATCATGTTCGAAAAGAGATTAGTAATATGCGTAAAATGATTCGTACATCCTTATACGAAGTACGTAGAATAATTTATGATTTACGACCAATGGCATTAGATGATTTAGGATTAGTTCCTACATTAAAAAAATATATTGCTAACGTTGCAGAATATACAGGACTCAAAATAGAGTTTGTATCAATTGGAAATGAGCAACGCTTTAATCAGAAGTATGAGGTAGCTTTTTTCCGTCTCGTTCAAGAAGCGGTTCAGAATTCAATCAAACATGCTGAGGCATCACACATTGTAGTTAAATTAGAGATAAAGAGAAACTACCTGATGATGATTGTTAAGGATAATGGTAGAGGGTTTGATCCTAATATAAAAACAACTAATTCGTTTGGGTTGATTGGGATGCGTGAACGAGTTGATATGCTTGAGGGTACCTTCAAAATAAATTCTATCATAAATGAAGGAACTGCAATTTTTATAAGTGTTCCACATAAAGAATAGAGTATTAGGCTAATATGTGGTATAGTCAGAATTGTAAGACTTAGGAAAGTTAGGAAATAATTCCTAGACCATGTAAATGGTATTTTATGTATACTGAATTTATACCGATAAAAATAATATAGTTAATCATCTATGTAATAGGTAGAGATAAAGATAAAATAGAAAAACTTGTAGGAGGAACAAAATTGATGGTAAAAAAGGATCTTACAAAAATTGTATTAATAGATGATCATAAACTCTTTCGAGAAGGAGTAAAACGTATACTAGAGTTTGAATCTTCATTTGAAATAATAGCAGAAGGTGACGATGGAAATGTAGCAGCACAATTAGTTGCTAAGCATAAACCTGATGTTGTCTTAATGGATATCAATATGCCTGATATGAATGGAGTACAAGCTACTGCGAATCTCATTAGGCATCATCCAGACACAAGTGTTATCATTTTATCCATTCATGATGATGAAAGCTATGTTACACATGCATTAAAAACTGGTGCGCAAGGCTATTTATTAAAAGAAATGGATTCTGATTCACTAATTGAGGCAATTAAAGTTGTAAGTGACGGTGGATCTTATTTACACCCACGTGTAACCCATAATTTAGTTCAGGAATTTCGTCGACTAGCAAAAGAGTCCACTTCCAATCGGTCTGAAATTGGTGCTGATTATCGTAAACCACTACATTTGTTGACTCGCCGTGAGTGTGAAGTTTTACAGTTATTAGCTGAAGGTAAAAGTAATCGCGGGGTTGCAGACTCGTTATATATTAGTGAAAAGACAGTAAAAAACCATGTCAGTAATATCCTTCAAAAAATGAATGTTAATGATCGAACTCAAGCGGTTGTTTCAGCAATCCGCAAAGGTTGGGTAGAAATACTATAAGACTATAGCTATTAACCCAATACAAACAATTTGAATTTGTTCCTCATTTTATCGTCTGTACGATATATGCCTTGACGCTTTATGTGTCAGGGCATATTTTTATACTTAGTGATGCTTTTTTTCTGTGTTTGCTGTAAACTGTGAATCAATAGATTATAAATTACTAGGGCAGATCAGGGTGAGGTGAATTTTCAATGAAAGTTGCTGTAATGACAGATAGTACAGCATATATTCCAAAACAGCTCAGGGAAAGCGAATCGATTCATATGGTGCCGTTAAGTGTTGTTTTTGGTGACGTGTCCTATCAAGAAGAAGTGGATCTAACAACAGAAGAATTTTATAGAATGGTAAAAGATGCAGAAAATCTACCAAAAACATCGCAGCCCTCTATTGGATATATCATAGAAATGTTAGAAAAACTTGCAGTTGATTACGATGCAGTTGTATCCATACATCTCTCAAGTGGTATAAGTGGAACCTATCAAGCAGTTGCTCGTGCTGGAGAACTAGTTGATGGAATTACGGTTTATCCTTTTGACTCTGAAATTAGTTGCTTACCCCAAGGTTTTTACGCGTTGGAAGCTGCTAAGATGGCTAGGGATAATAAACCGCCTGAAGCTATTATCAATCGTTTAGAACAAATGAAGCAGGGTATGCGTGCCTATTTTATGGTTGATGATTTAAACCATTTACATCGTGGGGGAAGGCTAAATGGTGCGCAGGTGCTTGTAGGTAGCTTGCTTCAAGTGAAACCAATCCTGCATTTTGTTGATAAGAAGATCGTTCCTTTTGAAAAGATACGTACGCGGAAGAAAGCGTTAAACCGGATTATCAGTTTACTAGAGGAAGACATTACTAAAGGGAAGCCTCATAAAGTGGCAATCATTCATGGAAACTGTGAACCAGCTGCATTGGCTCTGAAACAAGAGTTAGAAGAAAAACATCCTTCATTAGATTGTGCAATTAGTTATTTTGGTCCTGTAATTGGTACCCATTTAGGTCAAGGATCTATTGGTATCGGCTGGTATACGAAATAAATGAATAATGATAGAGCTACCAGTCTTGGTGGCTCTACATAAAAATATAGATAGGAGTGAATTTTACTTGAATAAGGTCCCCTTGGATGACCCTGCAATCCTCTCAAATCGCTTTTCAGGAAAACTATTATTGCGAAACGAAATCCCCATTGATGATCTTACATTTCAACGACTACTTAACCAACAACAATTTTTCGCACAACCTTCTATTATAAAAAAACTTGGATCGATTCAATGTTTACGGTGTAACAACCAAAAACGATCATTATTTGGAATGCTTCCATGTCAAAATTGCAGTAAGCCTCATTTTTATTGCCGTAAATGTATTGAAATGGGGAGGGTACTTGAATGCGAGCCGCTTTACAGTTGGAGTGGTCCTGAACCAGATTGGCTACATCACGCACAGCCGTGTAGTTGGGATGGCGTGCTGACAGAACGTCAAAAGTTGGCTAGTGAACGCATTGCTTCCGCAGTAACGAATCAAGAGTCGGAACTTTTGGTCTGGGCTGTTTGTGGGGCAGGTAAAACTGAAATGCTTTATGAAGGTATAACGAACGCACTTAAATTAGGAAAGCGAATTTGTTTGGCAACCCCCCGTGCAGACGTGGTACGGGAACTCTTACCACGCTTTAGTCAGGCTTTCTCTTCTGTACCTATTCAAGGCCTTTATGGTGGAAGTAAGGAAAATGATGGAACAGCTCAACTGATTCTAGCTACAACCCACCAACTGCTCCGTTTTCAAAAAGCCTTTGATATGATGATTATTGATGAAGTTGATGCATTTCCCTTTCATGCTGATGCTTCCTTGCCGTACGCCACAAATCGTGCGAAAAATGATAAAAGCTCAACAATATATTTGACTGCAACCCCTCGAAAAGACCATCGTAAACAAATTTCAAGAAAGAGTTTACCTCATATCTTTGTGCCTGTTCGATTTCATGGACACCCATTACCAGTACCAACGATGAAAATGTGCTTTACACTACGAAAAAGTTTACAAAACTATTCTCCTCCTGCTTCTTTTTTTACTTGGTTAAAAAACCGGAATACACCGAGTCGCCAACTACTAATTTTTGTTCCTACCATCAACTTAGCAACAAAGATGAAGAATAATTTGGAGGATAAGCTTGTAGCCACTGGAAATATCAAATCCAAACAGGAATTAATCACTGTACATGCTTCGGATGAAAATAGAGAAGAAAAAGTTATTCAATTTCGTAATAAAGAAATTTCCGTTTTAATTACAACGACTATTTTAGAACGGGGTGTAACATTCCCTTCTGTTGATGTAGCTGTGATTGATGCTGGACATGAAGTGTTTGACGAAGCTGCTTTAGTTCAAATATCAGGGCGTGCTGGTCGAAGTTATGATGACCCTAATGGAGAGGTAGTGTTTTTCCATGATGGTAAAACAAATGCAATGGTAGAAGCAATTCAATCCATTAAATCGATGAATAAACGGGGAGGTTTTTAGTAGGATGGACTGTTTGTGGTGTGACGAGGAAATAATGGAACAAATGACGTGGAGTGATTTTTTGTTATTACCTTCAAAACGTTCGCTTTGCGCAAATTGTGCAGCAGGTCTTGAATTCATAAGCGGATCACGTTGTTCTATTTGTAGTCGCTCTTCTGAAGAAACGCTATGTCTTGATTGCCAAAAATGGAAAAAGGCGGAGGGTGAAGATGTCCTTACTAAAAATCATTCCATTTTCACTTACAATACAACGATTCAAGAGATGATTACAAAATGGAAATATCGTGGTGACTATTGCTTGGGAGAGATTTTCAAAGATACCGTTGTTCAATCCTTTGAAACTGCCTTTGGTTATGTTGAACGTGACTTAATTGTGGTGCCAATTCCTTTGAGTCAGGAGCGGCTTACGGAGCGCGGATTTAACCAAGCAAAAATGTTGACTGACTTTTTACCAGTAGAAACAAAAGAAATCTTAACACGTATTCACAGTGAAAAACAATCAAAGAAAACACGAAAAGAACGGATTACAACCAGAAACCCATTTTCCCTTCAAGAAACAGTTAAGAAAAACGTTATTCTCGTCGATGATATATATACAACAGGAGCAACTTTACGCCATGCTGCAAGACTTTTAAGGGAAGCGGGATGTCCTCAGGTGTACAGCTTTACGCTAATTAGAGGATAGGTCCCTGTATGTTATACTATTAGGAAAATGAGGGGAACTACGATGGGTGAATTAGCGAATTGCACTCGGTGTGATGAACTATATGTAAAACAAATGCGTGATATATGTAAAAGTTGTTATGACGAAGAAGAAAATGCGTTTAGGATGGTTAGCCAATTTTTACGTTTGCGAAAGAATAGAGAAGCAACTTTACCCGAAGTCGTCGAAGAAACGGGTGTAAGCAAAAAGCTGATTACAAGATTCATTAAAGAAAAAAGACTACTGACCTCCCAGTTTCCGAAGCTTGCTTACCCATGCGAAACCTGTGATAAAAATATTATTTCTGGTAAAATTTGTTCAGCATGTTCAAAAGAATTATTGCGTGATTTAGACAATGAAACCCATGAAGAAGAACGCGCAATGCGCTTAAAAGAATTGGAGAATAAACAATCAGCCATTTATTATTCCTTTAAGGGTGATCAATAAATTTCGGCTTTACATTTTACTAAAAGAGCCGATATAAGATAGGAGAAGAAAGTTTACGGTAATAGAATGTATTGACTAAACCAAAGAGGTGAGCAACAAATGAAAATCCAAGGGGCGAACCATACAAATTTTAATCCATATAAAAATCAAATTCAGAAGCAGGCGGATATGAACAAGGAAGTGAATCAAAAGGATCAGCTACAGATATCCAGCCAAGCGAAAGAATTGCAGGGAAATGAAAAGTCAACTAATGAACGAAAGGCTTATGTGCAAGAAATAAAAAATGCTGTACAGTCTGGCGAATATAGAGTGAATCCTGAAAAAACTGCAAGTAAAATGATTGCATTTTGGAATAAACGCTAGTAAGGAGGGGGAAATGTTGTCCCTGCAAATTATAAAATCGATGGAAAAACTCATTATGTTACATGAAAGTCTTCTAGTTATTTCGGAACAAAAGACAGTTGCTATTAAAGAAGGTAACATGGAAAAGTTGCAGCCTTTACTGGTTAAGGAACGTAAGCATGTACAAGCGTTGGAACAAATGGAAACAAGCCGGCAAAAAGAAGTGAAGGCTTGGTTTGAAGTAAACAACTTACAAGGCAAAAATGAAACGATAACGACTATGCTTGAAATGATAGATGATAAAGAACAGCAAAAGGTGCTTGAGGATGTAACAATCCATCTGACTCACTCTGTTACAAACTTGAAACGGCAAGAACAGTTAAACCAGGCACTTATCCAACAATCCTTGCAATTTGTGGAACTGTCATTGGATATGATGAATCCATCAATCACTAATTTAAATTACGGAAACACAAAGGAAACGGAATCAATAAAACGTTCGGTATTTGATTCAAAAGCATAATGTTTTCCTTCCTGAGAGGAGTTAGGTAATGAGTACATTTCACGGGTTAGAAATGGCAAAGCAAGCTCTATTTGCCCAGCAATCAGCGCTATACACAACAGGTCATAATATTTCAAATGCGAACACAGAAGGATACACGAGACAGCGCGTGAACTTTGCAACGCAATCACCATTTCCAACTGCTTCTAGAAACCGACCGGAAATCCCGGGGCAAATGGGAACGGGCGTTGAAGCGGGGTCTGTCCAACGTGTACGTGATCAATTTTTGGATTACCAGTTTCGTGCAGAGAATAGTAAGGCTGGGTTTTGGACATCAAAAACAGATTCAATTGCACGGATGGAAAGTTTAATGAACGAACCATCTGAAAATGGTCTTTCCAAAACGATGGACCAATTTTGGCAATCACTTCAGGATCTTTCTGTTAATCCAAAAAACGCAGGTGCTAGATCTGTTGTTGCGCAAAGAGGGCTTGCTGTTGCTGAAACATTTAACTATTTATCTAGTTCTTTAAGTAGTATGAGAACAGACTTAAAGAGTCAGATTGATGTTACCGTGAAAGATGCAAATTCCATACTTTCTCAAGTGAATGAAATCAATAAACAAATTCAGGCAATTGAACCACATGGATATTTGGCCAATGATTTATACGATGAACGTGATCGTTTAATTGACGAGTTGTCCGGTATCGTCACTATTAAAGTTACCTATACAAAGAGCGGTGAAAACTCTCCAGCTATTGCAGATGGATTGGCAACGATTGAATTAGTAGACGATAAAGGTAAAGGAATTGGGGTAACGTTGGTTGACGGTGAATCTGGAGAAATTAATGAGTTCGCAGTTGATTATTCGGAGGATAACAAATTTGCGGTTACTTCGATTCGTGTTGGTGATGAAAAGATCCAAACAGGAAACTTCAATTCGAATGGATCACTTTATGGATTTATGGAATCGTATGGATATGAGGATGCTAATGGGTCTATAAAAGGTACATATACGAATATGCTTGCGAGTTTAGACAAAATGGCAATTGAATTTGCTGGAAAGTTTAATGAAGTTCATGAGAATGGACAAGATCTAAAGGGCAATCAAGGTGGTGTTTTCTTTGTGGGAGTTGTTCAGGAAACGGGTGCAGCCGCATCATTGACTGTATCTGATGCTATTATGGAGGATCCCGATCTAATTGCTGCTAGTGAGGACGGAGATCTTGGAAATGGTAATAATGCCAGTGCATTAGCGGATGTATTTGACGAACCATTGGATGGATTAGGTGAGAACACTTCAGTGAAAACCTTTTACGAATCATTAATTGGTGAATTAGGTGTTCATGCACAAGAAGCCAATAGAATGGCGGGAAACACGATAATTCTTAAGTCGCAGGTTGAAAACCAGCGAATGTCTGTAAGCTCTGTTTCTTTAGATGAAGAGATGTCTAATATGATTAAATATCAGCACGCATATAATGCTGCAGCACGTAGTTTGACAGCTGTTGATGAATTACTCGAGCGTATCATAAATAACATGGGGATAGTAGGAAGGTAGGGGAGACATATGCGAATTACACAAGGAATGTTATCCAATAATATGCTAAGGAACCTATCCAACAGTTACTCCACATTAGATACATATATGAATCAATTATCAACTGGTAAAAAGATTAATAAACCATCAGATGACCCCGTAATTGCTATGAAGGGCATGAATTATCGTTCACAGATTATTGAAGTAGAACAATATACACGCAACACCAATGAGGTACATAATTGGATGGATAATTCAGATGCGGCTTTAGATAAGGCGACACAGGCTTTACAAAAGATGCGTGAATTAGCTGTTCAGGCCAGCAATGATACGTATGGGGACGAAGAGCGTGAAAATATCATGGAAGAAGTAAAGCAGCTAAAAAACCATATTATTGACATTGCTAATACAAACGTAAATGGTAAATTTATATTTAACGGTACGAAAACAGATACAAAGCCAATTACTGTTACTGATGATGGCACGATAACTATTGATCAAAATGGAAGTCCTGTCATGATTGAGGTATCTAGTAATACGAAGCTTCAAGCAAATGTTGCTGGATCAGAAGTTTTTTCATCGGAACTGTTTGACAAAATTGATAATTTCGTTAGCGCGCTTGATACAAACAATCAGTCTGAAATTGAAGCTAGCATTGCTGATTTAGATGGCAGTATAAATAATGTAATCAATGCTAGAGCCGATTTAGGAGCGCGGATGAATCGCCTAGATTTAATTGAAAATCGATTGAGTTCACAAGAAATAAACGCAACACGAATGATGTCTAACAATGAAGATATTGATTATGAAAAGGTAATAACAAAGTTGATTGCGCAGGAAAGTGTTCATCGTGCTGCATTGTCTGCAGGGTCGCGAATCATTCAACCGACCTTATTAGATTTTTTACGTTAAGTATTAGAAAACTTGGTATCGTCAAGCCTTAATGGCGAAATTCTTAGTTGCACTTATGTGGTAGGATTTAGCTTTTAACTACCAAGCATAGCCCTGACCACTTTTGGTGGGTTAGGGCTTTCGTTTTATCTAACTATTGAAGGAGGATACTTGATGCAACTACCTCAGATACGAATGCAGTCGCAAATGGCCCATATTAGCATTCAACAAACTAGTGGAAAACAAACAATACAACAATCTGAAGCAACCTTATCGATTCAGCAACCAAAGGCTGAAATAAAAATCCAAACAACTCCTTCTAAGCTCCAAATCGATCAAAAAAAAGCTTGGGAAGATATGAATCTCCTGCATGTTTTTAAACGAATTGAAAAGTTTGCAAATGAGGGACTCCAAGGTGCGAACAAAGGAACTGCTAGACGTGTACAGCAAGGCGATGCATTGATGAGGATTGAAAATAAAGGAAATCCCATTGCCAGTCAAGCTATCCAAAATAGCTTCGACCAAATGAAGCAATTAGGAATTAAGTTTATTCCATCGGCTTCTGCAGTAAAGATTAACTATCAGCCTTCTGACGTAACGGTTGATGTTCAAACAAATAAGCCGATTATCCAAGCAGAGGAGAATCAACCTGTTCATACTTATTTACCTAGATCAGTTGAAATAGGAATGAAAAATTACCAAAGCTTAGAAATTGATTTTGAAAATCTCTTTTTTACTTAAAATGCGTGTTCAAAAAGGAGGATAAAAAGGACCGAGAAGTTCGAGGCAGCGTAGCTTTGAGTACCGGAACGTATGCTATTAATACGTGAGGAACGGAAAAGCAAGCTAACGAAGAAATTCGATGTGTCATTTTTACCGGACTGTTTGAACAACCTCTATTAATATAAAAAATGGTTCAAAAGGATGGTAATGCTAAGATGAGAATACAAACAAAATATTTGGGAGAAGTTGATTCAAACGAGGAGCTGGTAATCAACTTTTTTAGTGGTTTACCAGGGTTTACTAATGAGTCCAAATTTATGTTGCTCGATTTACCAGGAAATCCAGTTTTTCAAATCTTGCAATCTATTATAACGCCAGATATCGCATTTGTGCTAACAAATCCATATCATTTTCACCAAGATTATGCATTTGAACTTGATTCAACTGTAAATGAAAGCTTAAAAATTACTAATGAAAAAGATGTAACCGTATTTTCCATCGTTACATTAAAAGATCCATTTGAAAATAGTACCTTAAACTTGAAGGCTCCAATCATTATCAATCCTACTAGTAAACTGGGAAAGCAATATATTTTAAATGTAGACAATTATTTAACCAAAACATCGATTACACAAGTTAAATCCTCTGTAGTGAGGGGCGTATAGTCATGTTAGTACTTACGAGAAAGCTAAATGAATCTATTCAAGTTGGAGACGATATTGAAATTAAGGTATTAGGCATCGAGGGTGACCAAATTAAACTGGGAATAGCCGCGCCTAAATCGGTCGAAATCTATCGAAAAGAAATATACATAGAGATACAAGAGCAAAATAATGAAGCGGCTAATCTATCTACTGATTTGTTAGGACTATTAGGGAACAAAGACGACAAGAAATAGTTAAACAATGGTATAGATAGTGCCGATATAAAAGGAAACAAAGTACGAGGAGTTGCATTGGCAATCGGCTTGATATGTATGCATTTATGGGGCTACTGGTGGATGAAATGATATAAAGGAGTTGAAACCGTATGCGTATTGGTGGGTTGGCGACAGGAATGGACATTGATCAGCTTGTGGGTAAGTTAATGAAAGCTGAGAGAATGCCATTAGACCGTATGGAGCAGGATAAAATAACCTTGACTTGGAAACGGGATGCATTTCGGGATGTTAATAAGAAACTATTAGAATTAGATAACATGATGCTAGGTATGAAGTACGATTCTACCTATAATGCAAAATCAGTTACTTCTTCTATGAAAGATGCTGTTATAGCGACAGGAACTGCTAGTTCTTCGAATGGAGTATATGATATTGAAGTTACACGGTTAGCGGAGTCTGCGATTAATATAGGTGGAGTTATTGGTACTAGCATTGATCCGAATGCTAAACTTGCTGATCAAACCTTTACTGGAGGATTTGTTGAGGAAACGTTTGAATTTTATACCTTTTTTGATAAAGACGGTAATAAGGAGACTCATTCATACAAGGTTAGCGGAGATGACACATTAAACGATGTATTAAACAGAATTACAGAGGATGACAATAATGTTCGTGCATTTTTTGATCAACAATCAGATAAGATAGTACTGGAAACCACACGAACAGGTGATTACAACCAATCAGCTGAGTACGGTGGAGCAGAAATTGGGTTCGATACTAATAATGAATTTTTTACTAATACACTAAAATTAGCAACCGCTGAGGAATCTGGTGGAAAAAACGCTGAATTTATTTATAATGGTGCATTAACAATTAATTCAAAGGAAAATAACTACACATTGAATGGTATCACCTTTGAATTCAAGGATGTAACAAATGGTAAAAGCGCTAAACTAACTGTTGATAACAATGTAGACGCATCGTTTGAATCGATCATGAAATTTGTGGACAAATATAATGATGTTGTTGAAACGCTAAATGAATCACAACGTGAGGAAACATATCGCGATTATAAACCGCTAACAGATAAACAGCGGGAAGAATTATCTGAAGATGAAGCTAAACTTTGGGATGAAAAAGCAAAAAGTGGGATTCTTAGCAATGAATCAATTATTTCAGATGGTATGTTTTCAATGCGACGCAGCTGGTATGCCAACGTTGAAACAGGCGGTGATTATACCTCATTAACCCAGGTAGGCTTAACAACTTCCAATGATTATATGGACGGCGGAAAGCTGATTGTTGATCCAGTAGAATTAAAAAAAGCATTATCGGAAAATCCAGATGCTGTCCAAAAGTTATTTTCAAATAGTGAAGAGGGAGCAAGTCGGGGTATCGTAAATCGGCTGGAGGATTCACTTGAGTCAACTATGGGGCGAATTGAAGAACGAGCAGGTGGAGGCTCAGACACGCTTGAAAATTATACGCTGGGTAAGCGTATGAAAGATTTAAATGAGCAAATTTCGGCGTTTGAAGACCGGCTGGTACGAGTGGAAACTCGTTATTGGGGTGAATTTACAGCGATGGAAAAAGCGATTCAACGGATGAATCAACAGTCGGCACAGCTAATGTCTCAATTTGGCGGTGCTTAAGCGTAAGGTGAGGATGGATTTCAAAGGAGAGTGTATGTGGATGTCATTAAATAAATATCAAACCTATCAGAATAATGCTGTTAACACAGCCTCTGGGGTAGAGTTAACCATGATGCTTTATAATGGCTGTATCAAGTTTATCAAGCAGGCAAAAAAGAACATGAATGAAAAAGAATATGAAGCTAAAAACGTTAATATTCAAAAGGCGCAAAATATCATTCAAGAATTAATGCTAACGCTAGATCCAGAAATAGAACTATCCAATGAAATGCTACCATTATATGAATATATGCTTTACCAATTAAAAGAAGGTAACATTAAAAATGACGTTACATTATTAGATGAAGTGTTATCTTTCGCAACTGAATTCAGAGATACTTGGAAGGAAGTTATATTAAAAACACGTCAAAGTCAATATGCGCAAGGTGCAAAATTCTAATGGTCAGGCTTAAAGCATTAGTGAAGATTACGAAAGAACTAGAAGAAGTACTAAATCAACCCATCATTACTAAAAACCGTGAATCAGTTATTGAACAAATTAATCTTTTAATTGAAAAAAGAGGTAAATTGATGGATAGCGTAAAACCGCCATTTACGGAAGAAGAAAAAGTGATGGGCAAGAAACTCATTATCCTAAATGAATCCATTCAATTAAAAATGACTGAAGTATTGGATGTGTTAAAGGTAGAAATGAAACAGCTTAAAAAACAAAAAAAGTCGAATCAAAACTATGTCAATCCATACAAAGATGTGCGAACCATGGATGGGATGTTTATGGATAGTAAAAAATAAGTAAAACTCCTGAATTACTGGAATCTTTTATTTTGCTAAATGCCTATCACCTAGTCATTTAGCGCACTCGACATAATTCTACATCGATTTCCATGATTTTTTTTGGTTTAAGCAGGAATTGGACAGGGTATTGTAGAATATGTACCTACATAAGGATGAAAGGAGGACACTTTTATGAAATACAACATTCGTGGTGAGAATATTGAGGTGACAGGTTCGATACGTGATTACGTACAAAAGAAAATAGGTAAGCTAGAACGTTATTTTGATACACCTCCAACTTCTGATGTACATGTAAATCTAAGTGTCTATAATGATGAGCAGAAAATTGAGGTAACCATTCCAATGACGAACTTATTGCTTCGCGCAGAGGAACAGCATATTGATTTATACGCTGCCATCGACCTTGTGGTGGATAAGTTAGAAAGACAGATTCGTAAATATAAAACAAAAGTAAATCGTAGGTACCGTCAAAATGGAGCAGCAAAACATGTTTTTGCAGAACTTGAAAAAGAACCACCAGAAGATGATGTAGAATCAGATGAAATTGAAATTGTAAAAACAAAACGATTTGATTTAAAGCCAATGGATTCAGAAGAAGCTGTATTGCAAATGGATATGTTAGGACACACCTTTTATGTATTCACAAATTCCATTTCAGGTGATACAAATGTTGTTTATCGTCGTAATGACGGGCGATATGGAATCATTGAGCCAAACAGTTAAAATAAATTTAAAGCAAGGGCGATCCTGTTTAACACGGGGTCGCCTTTTTGGTATGCAAGGAATATACATGTCGAATTTTGTAGAACGTTTTACCGGAAATAGATTTTAGACTGCAAAAATGCTGTTATTTTGTTTGGAAATGTGAGTTTATCTGCATAAAATAGCATATTAGAATGCAAATTTTGTCGAATGCACACCTATTATCAGAAAATGGTAATTAGCTTTTTATTTTGAAACCATGGTATAAGTAAGTATGCAAAAAAAAGGAGTGATGTTTGTGAATGATCAGAACCGTGTTTCATATGATTCGCTAGTGACCAAAGTGCATCAGCAGGAAGAAACGATTACGCAATTACTTGTCATAATCGCAGCAACAAACCGTAAACTATCTGACCTAATAGAAGCACAGAATCAGCCGAAGCATTCTCTTACTCATTCCTAACGTCCTCCCAAGTAAGGAAACTTCAATTTCCCCCAATAGCCTCATACTTACCTCATTACAAAGAGTTGCTCATCCTCGGGCTACTCTTTTTTTAATCGTTAACGAGTCGCCTTCGCCTTCGCTTTTCTTTGTCTAGCTGCGGCTCCTAGCGGTTAGCAAATATTTAGTCCTGATGAAATGTACGTAAAGTTCAACGTACTTTTCACATGCCCTACAGGATGTAGGGTAGTTCGACGTTGCCGCAGGACGTGGCGGTCTTAGTCGAACTTCTCTTACGTTTGTACACCGCTGACCAGTCGCCTTCGTTTTTTCCTTCTAGTTGTCATACTTGTTTAGAAAATGTTATTATTGATAATGGACTAAAGTATTGGATAAAGATGATTTGAACATTATTGAGGAGCGTTAATTATGCCTGGACTATTAACAAAAATTTTTGGTGATGGTAACCAAAAACAACTTAATCGCCTGCAAAAGATTGTAGATAAAATCGAAGTATTGGAACCAGAATTTGAAAAATTAGCAGATACAGATTTTCATAAAAAAACAGAAGAATTTAAGGAACGATATAGAAATGGTGAAACCCTTGATGATATGCTAGTTGAGGCATTTGCTGTCGTACGGGAAGCTTCAAAACGTGTCTTAAAAATGCGTCCATTTCCTGTACAGTTGATGGGTGCAATTGCATTACATCAAGGTAATATTGCTGAGATGAAAACAGGGGAAGGTAAAACATTAGCTTCTACCATGCCAGCCTATTTAAATGCAATTTCTGAAAAAGGTGTACACATTATCACTGTCAATGATTATCTAGCAGAACGTGATGCGAAAGAAATGGGTGAACTATACCAATTTCTTGGCCTAACAGTAGGGCTAAATGGTAATGGGTTAACAAAAGATGAAAAACGTGATTCCTATTACTGTGATATCACGTATGGAACAAATAACGAGTTTGGATTTGATTATTTACGCGATAATATGGTGCTTTATAAAGAGCAGATGGTACAACGACCACTCAATTTCGCAATTATAGATGAGGTCGATTCGATTTTAATTGATGAAGCTAGAACACCATTAATTATTTCAGGTAGTGCAGAGAAGTCAGCATCGATGTATCAACGAGCAAATGGCTTTGTGACCACATTACAAAATGAAACAGACTATACGTATGATGTGAAAACAAAAGGTGTTCAGCTAACTGAGGAAGGTATCAACAAAGCTGAGCGTTATTTTACGATTGAAAATCTATTTGATCTAAATAATGTTTCATTAACGCATCATATTAATCAAGCTTTAAAAGCAAAAGCATCGATGCACCGTGATACAGATTATGTAGTTGAAGAAGGCGAAGTAGTTATTGTTGACCAAT
Organism: Virgibacillus necropolis; assembly: GCF_002224365.1. GTDB lineage: Bacteria > Bacillota > Bacilli > Bacillales > Amphibacillaceae > Virgibacillus_F > Virgibacillus_F necropolis. Next base: position 1,466,052 of record NZ_CP022437.1, read on the forward strand.
TTACTGGACGTTTAATGAAAGGTCGTCGGTACAGCGATGGATTACACCAAGCTATCGAGGCAAAAGAAGGTCTACAAATTCAAAACGAAAGCATGACACTCGCATCGATAACATTCCAAAACTTCTTTAGAATGTATCAAAAATTATCTGGCATGACTGGTACAGCCAAAACAGAAGAAGAAGAATTCCGTAATATTTATGCAATGGATGTAATTGCCATCCCGACCAATCAATCTATCGTACGTGACGATAAAGCTGACATGATTTACAAGTCAATGGAAGGTAAATTCCATGCTGTTGTAGCTGACATTAAGGAACGTTATGAAAATGGCCAACCTGTGTTGGTAGGTACGGTAGCGGTAGAAACCTCCGAGTTAATTGCCCAGTTACTGAAAAAAGCTGGTGTGAAACATAACGTATTAAATGCCAAAAACCACTATCGTGAAGCGGAAATCATTGAAAACGCTGGGCAGCCGGGTTCAGTAACGATTGCCACAAACATGGCTGGTCGTGGTACAGACATCAAATTAGGTGAAGGTGTAATAGAACGTGGTGGTTTAGCGGTAATTGGTACAGAACGTCATGAATCAAGACGTATAGATAATCAGTTACGTGGTCGTTCTGGGCGTCAAGGTGATCCTGGTATGACCCAATTTTTCCTATCGATGGAAGACGAATTAATGCGTCGTTTTGGTTCGGATAATTTACGAAATATGATGGAACGTCTTGGAATGGACGATTCCCAACCACTTGAAAGTAAAATGGTTTCACGTGCTGTGGAATCAGCGCAAAAACGCGTGGAAGGAAATAACTTTGATGCGCGTAAAACAGTCTTGTCCTATGACGACGTCCTTCGTCAGCAACGCGAAATTATTTACAAACAGCGTTTTGATGTAATTGATTCCGAAAACCTACGTGAGATTATTGAAGAAATGATTAAATCTACTGTTGAGCGTGTTGTGAAATCGCACATGTTTGAAGATGAGGAAAATCAAGAACTTTCTTCTATCATTGATTACTTACATGGAAACTTGCTAGATGTCGAGGATATTTCCTTATCTGATATTGAAGGAAAAGATACGGATGAAATTATAGAAGTTATCATGGATAAGGTGAAGGTTAAATATGATCAAAAAGAAGTAGAATTAACATCAGAGCAAATGCGAGAATTTGAAAAGGTTATTCTACTCCGTACGGTTGATTCCAAATGGATGGATCACATTGACCAAATGGATCAGCTTAGACAAGGAATTCATCTTCGTGCATATGGACAAAATGATCCATTACAAGAATATCAAGCAGAAGGATTCGCGATGTTCGAACAAATGGTAATTTCTATTGAAGAAGAAGTATCAAAATACGTGATGAAAGCACAAATTCGTGAAAACCTCCAACGTCAAGAGGTAGCAAAGAATACGCAAGCAGTTTCAGGCGGCGATGATAGTGATGGTAAGAAAAAATCTAAAAAGCCGTATATTAAAAAGGAAGACATCGGAAGAAATGAACCGTGTCCTTGTGGTAGTGGGAAAAAGTATAAAAATTGCCACGGAAAATAAATGGCTGACACTCTCAAGCGATTGGGAGTGTTTTATTGATAGTAAAAACAAAAAAATGAGGTGGGTATTATGGAACTAGCAGAAATTAAAAATGAGTTAGATAAAATGAATACACGAATAGAAGACTTTAGGGGGTCCCTTTGACTTAGATGTTAAAAGAAGCCAAATAAAAGAGCGTGAACTAGAAATGACAGCTCCTGATTTTTGGGATGATCCACAGACAGCACAGAAAGTTATAAATGAGACGAACGGAATAAAGGAGTATGTTACCAGTTTTGAAGGATTAGAAGAACGCCTTGAGAATATAGAAGTTAGTTATGAATTAGTAAAGGAAGAACAAGATCAGGAACTTTTCCAGGAACTAGAAAAGGAATTAGCAGCGTTTCGCACAGACATAAACAATTTTGAATTACAAATGCTTTTAAGTGATCCATACGACGCAAATAATGCATTGTTGGAATTGCATCCAGGTGCAGGTGGTACCGAATCACAGGACTGGGCGAGTATGTTGCTTCGAATGTACCAAAGATGGGCCGAATCGAAAAATTTCAAGGTAGAGACCCTTGACTATTTACCTGGGGATGAAGCTGGTATTAAAAGTGTTACGTTAAATATTAAGGGCCATAATGCTTATGGATATTTAAAAGCGGAAAAGGGTGTCCATCGCCTGGTGCGTATTTCCCCATTTGATTCATCTGGGCGTAGACATACATCATTTGCTTCTTGTGATGTAATGCCCGAATTTGGTGATGATGTGGAAGTAGATATTAAAACAGAGGATATAAAGGTTGATACCTATCGAGCAAGTGGAGCTGGAGGACAACATGTTAACACGACCGACTCCGCAATACGGATAACACATTTACCAACGAATGTAATCGTTACATGTCAATCGGAGCGTTCGCAAATTAAAAACCGCGCAACTGCAATGAAAATGCTTAAATCGAAATTATATCAACTTGAACTGGAAAAGCAGCAACAAGAACTAGATGAAATTCGTGGTGAACAAAAAGAAATTGGGTGGGGAAGTCAAATTCGTTCGTATGTTTTTCATCCGTATTCTATGGTGAAGGACCATCGAACAAACCTTGATGTTGGTAATGTACAAGGTGTAATGGACGGGAATGTTGATCCGTTTATTGATGCATTTCTTCGCTCACAAATAAATAACTAATAAACTAAAAAAACGAATAGAGGATTCACGAATGAAAAAATGGATCATTATGCTACTAGTTGGGGTTGCATTAGTGTTGAGTGCTTGTGGAGGAAATGAAAGTGCAAGTGATCAAGCAAAAGATAGCGGCGGCGATACGATAACAAAAGCTGAAGAGGTATTCCAAAATAATTGTGCTTATTGCCATGGTTCCGATTTGTCAGGTGGAGCAGGGCCAGATTTAACAGAGGTCGGCTCACGGTATTCTAAAGAGGAGATTACTGAGATCATAATAAATGGAAAAGGTGCAATGCCTGCTGGATTAGTAGAAGGAGAGAATGCAGATATACTCGCTTCTTGGTTAGAAAAGAAAAAATAAAATAGGTTTATAGTGGTAAGAGAGTGATCAACAGGGAACTTTTCCTGTTGATCATTTTTGTTTGTTTGAAAATAGAAGATGATCCAAACAATTGTTTGAGTATAACAAAAATTTCAGGGAGGTTAAAGAATGGCGGTCTTTGAAACACAAATGTAATATTTTTATGCCCAAAATTTGGGCTGAAAGATGTTATACTATAAAAGAATTAGTCGGAAAAAGTCGAAATGACGTTGTGGCTAAGGATAACTTACCTAGAAGAATCTTGCAGCAAGAACAACGATAATAATTAAAAGGTGATACATATATGATTAAAATGAATGATGTATATAAAACATATTCCAATGGGGTTACCGCTCTAAATGGGATTAATATTGAAATAGGACAAGGTGAATTCGTTTATTTAGTCGGACCTAGTGGAGCTGGAAAGTCAACATTTGTCAAATTGATGTACCGCGAAGTAAAGCCATCAAGAGGGACAATTCATATAAATGAAACAGATTTGAGTTCTATTAAAGAAAAGAGAGTTCCATATCTAAGAAGAAACATTGGCGTTATTTTTCAAGACTTTAAATTGTTGCCAAAACTAACAGTCTTTGAAAATATCGCTTTTGCTTTGGAGGTTATTCAAGAATCTCCTCGTAATATTAAGAAACGTGTTATGGATGTTCTTGATCTTGTAGGATTAAAGAACAAGGCACGTTTTTTACCTGATGAATTATCAGGTGGGGAGCAGCAACGTGTATCAATTGCGCGTGCTATTGTGAATCATCCAAAAGTTGTTATCGCGGACGAGCCAACTGGTAATCTAGACCCGGATACCTCTTGGGAAATCATGCGGGTGTTTGAAGAGATAAATGCACGTGGTACAACGATTATTATGGCTACACACAATAAGGAAATAGTCAACACGATCAAAAAACGAGTAATTGCAGTTGAAGATGGTTTAATTGTTCGTGACGAACATCGAGGTGAATACGGATATGATATTTAGAACATCAAAAAGACACCTTCGAGAAGGTATTAAAAATATTTTAAGAAATGGCTGGATGACAGTAGCTTCAGTCGGAGCAGTAACAACAACGTTAATCCTAGTAGCGGCATTTCTTGCATTGGTTTTTAATTTAAACCAAATGGCTGCCGAAGTAGAAAATGATGTAGAAATAAATGTGTTGATAAATCTAACGGCGGATGAAGAGCAAATAAATGAGTTAGGTAATAAGATCACAGCAATAGATGAAGTAGATACTGTTGATTTCTCCTCAAAAGATGAACAACTGGAAAGCCTCATTGATAGCATGGGGAAAGAAGGCCAATCATGGCAACTTTTCGAACAGGATAATCCACTTAACCATGTATATGTAGTTAAAGCGAAAAACCCTACTAGTACAATGAGTATTGCTAAAGAAATCAAAACGCTTGATGCAGTTCAGGAAGTTAATTATGGAAAAGACGTCGTACAACGCTTATTTGAATTCAATAAATACGCAAGAACAATTGGGTTAGTGCTTATTGCAGGCTTAGTCTTTACTGCTATATTCCTTATTTCAAATACTATTAAACTAACAATTATGGCTCGAAGTAAAGAAATTGGAATTATGAAGTTAGTAGGAGCAACAAACGGATTTATCAGATGGCCATTTTTTATTGAAGGTATGTTTTTAGGGATATTAGGTTCTATTATTCCAGTAGCAGCTATTCTTGGCGGCTATTATTACCTAGATACTTATGTTAGTGGCCAAATTGATTTTGATTTCGTGAAGATATTACCATTTAATCCATTTGCATGGCAGCTTTCATTAATTGTCTTAGCAATAGGAGCATTGATTGGCATTTGGGGAAGTGTCATGAGCGTGCGTAAGTTCCTAAAAGTATAAGAAATTAAAAGGAACAAGTTAAAAGAGGATGTTCGAAAAGAGAAAAAAGGAGAATACGAGATGAATAAAATTATTTCTTTTGTTTTAATTGCAGTATTAATTACGACTAGTACTCTATTAAGTATACAATCTGTTTCTGCATCAACAATTGAAGATGCGAAAAAAAAGATGGATGAGATTGAGTCAAAGAAAGAACAAGTAAATGAAAAACAAAAAGATGTTAGTCATAAAAAAGAGGAAACAAAAGAGGATATTAATACAAACCTTACAAAGCAAGAAAAGGTAACAAATGAAATAGAAAAAATTAATGACAAATTAGCAAAAACGAAGTCTTCCATTCAAGAAAAAGAACAAGAAATTACGGATACAAATAAAGAGATTGAACAACTTAAAATTGATATTAAAGAGTTGAAAGAAAGTATTAAAAAGCGAGAGAAACTTTTAAAAAAACGTCTACGTACGATCCAGCAAAATGGTGGAGACATGCGTTACATAGAAGTAATTCTTGGCTCACAAAACTTTGGAGATTTTGTCAGCCGCTCATCTGCGGTAAACACAATAATGGACCAAGATAAAAACATCATGGAAACACATATGGCTGAGAAAAGAGAAGTAGAAGCGAAGAAAAAAGAAGTTGTAAGTAAAAAAGAGGCATTAAAAGATCAAAAGCAAGAATTAGTTTCACTTAAAAATCAATTAGATGATCAAATAGCTAAAAAAGAAGAGCTAATGGCACAGTTAGAGGCTGAACATGTTAATCTAGAAAACCATAAAGAAACTCTTGAGAGTAAAGAATTAGACCTGCATGATCAAGAAGCTGAATTGCAACAGTCTATGAAAGCGGCAGAAGACGAGATAGCAAGATTACAACAAATCGCACTAGAAAAAGCTAGAAAAGCAAAAGCCGCACGTGAACAGGCAGCCAAGGAAAGAGCAGCGGAACAGGCTGCTAAAGAAAAAGCAGCAGAACAAGAAGCAGTAGAACGGGATACCAAGGAAAGTGAACCTGTTCAGAAAGAGTCTAGCAATCTACAACAGCTTGCTGAGGAACCAGCTCCATCCAATGCTAATTTTATTTGGCCTGCAGCTGGTAGCCGAGTATCTAACTACGGCATGCGTGCTCACCCAATTTTACCAATTTCAAGATTGCATGCTGGTGTTGATATATCTGGCCCTATAGGTACACCGATTTATGCTTCAATTTCTGGCTATGCAATGCCTGTGAATTACGCTAGTTCATTTGGCAACCATGTTATTGTTGCAGGAACTATAAAAGGCACTGACTATACTACTCTATATGCACATATGTCTAGTACTGCAATCGGAGGCGGACGTTACGTAGAGCAGGGAGAAATAATCGGCTATATGGGTAGCACTGGATTATCTACTGGCTCCCACTTGCATTTTGAAGTTCATGTTGGCACTTACAGAGGAAATTCAAGTTCTGTTAACCCAGCACAATATCTAAATTAAGTAGCATGTATTTGCAATTGTTTGGCATAAACTATAATATTAAAGGCATCGCACATTATGGTGTGATGCCTTTTTATAAATAAACGAAATATAAGATAATGTCATAGGGTGATTACAGGATGCATGAACTTTGCTGCATAGCTCCAGCGCTTTTCTTATTAGTCTAAAGTTAATAGGGGTGAGTCAATGAATTTTAAAAAACAACACATTGTTTTGGTGTTAATTGGTGCTCTAATTTTAGGGTTCGGTGGTGCATATTTTGGAGTTCAATTAGCACAATCAAATCAAACTCAAAATACAGAGAAACTTGTACAAAATAATTCAGGTGAAGGTCAGGATGTACCGTCTGAAAAACCAAAAGATATGGATAAGGTTGTCCAGGCCTATAACTTAATTAAACAAAATTATTTAGAAGATGTGGAAGGACAACAATTAATAGAAGGAGCAGTACAAGGGATGCTTGATACACTTGAAGATCCTTATAGTACATATATGGATGTAGAAACCATGAAGAACTTCAATGAAACAATCGAATCTTCTTTTGAAGGTATTGGTGCTGAAGTAAGCATGGTTAATGACACTGTTACTATCATTGCTCCTATAAAAGATTCACCTGCAGAAGAAGCTGGATTACGTCCAAATGATCAGGTATTAAGTGTAGACAATGAAAGTATTCAAGGTCTTGATTTATTTGAAGCAGTTGAGAAAATTAGAGGGAAAAAGGGTTCAGAGGTTGTTCTGGAAATTAAGCGACCAGGTGTATCGGAACCGTTTAATGTTACACTTACTCGAGATAATATACCACTCGAAACTGTTTATTCTGAAATGAAAACAATTGACGGTAAAAAAACAGGTGTAATTGAAATCACAACATTTTCTGAGAAAACAGCTGAAGATTTTAAGAAGCAACTTTCAGACCTTGAGGATAATGGAATAGAAGGATTAGTTATTGATGTTCGCGGCAATCCAGGAGGGTTGTTACAGTCTGTCGAAGAAATATTGAAGCAATTTATAACTGAAGATATGCCATATGTTCAGATTGAAGACGGGAATGGTAAAAAAACACCTTATTATTCCCAGTTAAAAGAGAAAAAGCCATACCCAATAAGTGTATTGGTAAATGAAGGTAGTGCTTCTGCTTCTGAGATCCTTGCCGTAGCAATGAAAGAAGCAGGCTATGACGTAGTGGGTACAAAGAGTTATGGTAAGGGAACGGTTCAAAAAGCAATTCCATTCGGTGATGGAAGTACCATTAAATTAACATTTTATAAATGGCTTTCTCCTGAAGGGAATTGGATCCATGAAAAAGGTGTCAAACCAACCATAAAGGTAGAACAACCTGATTATTATTACTCGAATCCAATCCAAATAAAGGAACCATTAACCTATAATCATACGGGAGAAAAAATAAAGAACATTCAAATCATGCTTCGTGGGTTAGGATATAATCCAGATAGAAACGACGGTTATTATAATAAAGAAACAGTAGAGGCCGTGAAAAGCTTCCAATCTGACTTTGATTTAGAGGTAACCGGTGAAGTTGATAAAGAGACTGCTGGACTAATTGAAAGTAAGATAGTTGAAAAAATTAGCAGCGGTAAAGATGATAAACAGCTTGAAAAAGCATTAAATAGTTTGTATTAACTGGAAATTCGCGGGGGAACTCGCGAATTTTATTTTTTTCTAGGGCAATTAGCGCTATACTAGTAGTAGATGCGTGTTTGAGTTATCGTAGGGGAAAACGATCTATGGCGAATACGTAAAAGAGTGTAGAGTAGTTTTATTGGAAGGTGATTATTTGGTTGAAGCATGGGGCATCGAAATAATAAAAGGCATAGGTAAATTATTTTTAAATCCATTAACATACTGGATCTTTATACTATTCTTATTTGCAGGACTGCGTAGAATTCGGAAGGAACGTACCAATTTTGGCGTAAAAATATTTAATGTTTTTTCTGAATGGAAGGGCACTGGGTTCATTTCCATTATAGCAGGTATACTTGTTTCGGGAATTTGTATTGGTGTAGGAATCATGTTTTCTTATGAAACATTGGCTTTAATTTGTTTAGTAAGTATTTTATTAAGCTTAACATTACGTTTTACCTTGCTTTCTCCAAGTTATACAATAGGAATCACGTTGTTAGTGCTATTATTTATACCTACCATTATTGAAAATCAATCATATGTTGACACTGAATTGTTTACTGACCTTAACTTTGTAGGTTTTTCCATACTTATTGGTTTATTTCTACTTGTAGAGGCATTTTTAACATATCGAATCAAGCGGCGTGAGGCTTATCCCGATTTAGCATTGGGATCTAGAGGGAAATGGATTGGTCTACATCACCTTAGAAAGCTAAGTATTATCCCTTTTTTCACATTGGTACCGACTGGCTTAATCACTCCATTCGCGTCCTATTGGCCACATATTTCAGTGGGCGGCGAAACTTATAGTCTTTTGTTAATTCCATTTATAATAGGTTTTAATCATTCCGTTAAAAGCATATTACCTGAAAAAGCCGCTAAACAACTTGGTAAAAAGATTGGTGTATTAGGAATACTGGTGTTAGTACTTGCAGTGGGCAGTATTTATTTCTGGGGTTTATCCATAGTTGCAGCTATCTTGGCAATTTTAGGACGTGAGTTTATCAGCTATAAACATCGTGTGATGGATAGTGGAAGACAATCCTATTTTAGCAGGAACCTTCGTGGGTTGACGGTTATTGCAATTATTCCAAATACACCTGCAGACAGACTTGAAATACAGATTGGTGAAACAATAAATAAAGTAAATGGAAAACGGATTCGTGATGTTAATGAATTCTACTATTTTCTTCAAAAAAGTGGAGCATTTTTTAAACTCGAGGTGCTAGATCTTGCTGGTGAAGTAAGGTTATTACAAAGTGCCTTTTATCAAAACGATCATCATGAGTTAGGCCTTATCTTTGTAAAGGACAAGTATCCTCCAAGTGCGTGTTCAAAAAGTCGGTAAATTAGAAACAAGAAGTTCAAGGCGCGAAGATTTTGAGGACCGGACTTGCGCGTGTTGTGCTGACTTCTACGTTGTCCACAGGACGTGGACGGTTTTAGTAGAAGTTCCTCATGCTTTTAATACGTGAGGACCGGAAAAACTGCGCAACGAAGAAATTCGCCGTTTATCATTTGGTGACTTTTTGAACATCCTCTTCAAGTAAAAGTCTATAAAATGCAAAGTAAAAGCATCAGCCATAGTAGCTGATGCTTTTACTTCACTTCTATTTTAAATTCCTTGTGCGTGTGTATTTCCTCTTTTTCTACATGAACTGTGATATGGTAGGATCCCTTTTCTTCTAGTACCATCTCTGATCGATAGGTACCTGTTTCCGATTCATTTAAATTCACATAATTGTGTTTTTCACTACCATCTTTCCACACTTCCAAACGTACAAGTGCATTTTCTAGAGGAGTACCTTTATGCGTTACGACTGTGACATAGGTTGATGCTTCTTTTGCAGTAACCATTTCTGGTAGTTGAAAGTCAACCGTTGTGTTTCCATGGTGGTGTTGGTCTTCACTAGATTCCGAGGCATTTTTCTGGTCCATAGCTGAGTCCTCAGTTACTTCCCCAATCGTAATTTCAGACTTAGGCATGGTATGCATATTACGAGCAGTTACATGCGATTGGACAGAATAAATCCCATTTTCTTTAAATACTTTTTCGGCAGTATAAATACCGTCTTTTTGATGTTTTGCCTTGATCATTTCGCTTTCTTCTTTTTCACCATTTTTCCAAACCTCAAATTCAATATCGTTTGCATCTTTAACAGCTTCCCCGTCTTGGGTGACGGTTACTGAAAATGTAACAGGTTCATTTATATCCGCTTTTTTCGGAACTTCAAGTCCCGCATCAATTGGTTTGGCAATCATATCACCATCTGTGCTTTGTGCGGATTCATCGCTTTTACCACAAGCGCTCAGCAAAACAATGATTATTGCTAGAAACAAGAGTTTTTTCATCATAAAAATCCTTTCAACTAATGCTCTTCTTATGTTCGATTATAGAGGATAATGATGCCATAAACAATTGAACCCTTTGTGAACGATTTTAAATACGATAAAGTGGGTATTATTGTTAATAGGATAGCAATCATAATTATCGAATATTTGTTCGTGTTTATGTTAAAATAATTATACAACTATGATAAACTAATGATAGGAATCAGAACGGAGGCTTGCTTTATGAAAAATAAATTTGAACTTGTTTCCCAATATAAGCCAAGCGGAGATCAACCGAAAGCTATTAAAGAGTTAGTTGAACGAATCAAGGCAGGACAAAACCATCAAACATTGCTAGGTGCAACTGGAACAGGCAAAACGTTTACCGTTTCAAATGTTCTGACAGAAATAAATAGACCAACATTAGTTATTGCACATAATAAAACCTTAGCAGGCCAATTGTATAGTGAGTTCAAGGAATTTTTTCCAAATAATGCTGTAGAATACTTTGTTAGTTTTTACGACTATTATCAACCTGAGGCATATGTACCATCTAGTGATACTTTTATTGAAAAAGATGCAAGCATTAATGATGAAATAGATAAATTACGACATTCGGCGACATCCTCCCTTTTTGAGAGGAACGATGTATTGGTCGTTGCCAGTGTATCCTGTATCTATGGTTTGGGTTCACCTGAAGAATATGGAAGTCACGTTCTTTCACTCAGAATGGGTATAGAAAAAGATCGGGACCAATTGCTACGTGATTTAGTAGATATACAATATGCAAGAAATGATATTAACTTTCAGCGTGGAACATTTCGTGTGCGTGGGGATTCAGTAGAAGTAATTCCAGCATCCAGAGAAGAGCACTGTATTCGGATTGAATTTTTTGGCGATGAAATCGATCGGATTCGTGAGGTAGATGCGTTAACTGGAGAAATAATAGGGGATCGTGAACATGTTGCTATTTATCCAGCCTCCCACTTTGTTACACGGGAGGAAAAGCTGAAAATTGCAATTAAAAATATCGAAGCAGAGCTAGAAGAACGGTTAAAGGTGCTACGATCTGAAAATAAACTTTTAGAAGCGCAACGAATTGAACAGCGTACGAATTATGATATCGAAATGATGCATGAAATGGGTTATTGTTCAGGTATCGAAAACTATTCAAGACACTTAACGCTACGCGAGGAAGGCGCCACCCCATATACATTGTTTGATTACTTTCCAGATGACTTCTTAGTGGTGGTAGATGAGTCACACGCGACACTTCCACAAATCAGAGGTATGTTTAATGGGGACCAAGCTCGGAAACAAGTTTTAGTAGATCATGGTTTCCGGTTACCATCAGCACTTGATAATCGTCCGCTTAGGTTCGGGGAATTTGAGGAGAAGACAAATCAACTTATTTACGTATCAGCAACACCTGGCCCGTATGAGCTGGAACATTCACCAGATATGACTGAGCAAATCATTCGCCCTACAGGATTGCTTGATCCTAAAATAGACATTCGGCCAATTGAAGGCCAAATCGATAATTTGATTGGTGAAATAAATAAACGATCAGAGCGTAAGGAACGCGTCTTGGTAACAACGCTGACAAAAAAGATGTCAGAGGATCTCACCGATTATTTAAAAGAACTTGGAATTAAAGTTGCGTATTTGCATTCGGAGATTAAAACCCTGGAACGGATTGAAGTCATTCGCGATCTGCGGGTTGGTAAATATGATGTATTAATAGGTATTAACTTACTACGTGAGGGACTTGATATTCCAGAGGTTTCCCTTGTCGCAATATTGGATGCAGACAAGGAAGGTTTCTTACGTTCTGAGCGCTCTCTAATTCAAACAATGGGACGTGCAGCGCGTAATGAGAATGGTGAAGTTGTGATGTATGCAGATAAAATAACGAAATCGATGCAAGTTGCAATTGATGAAACAACAAGAAGACGTGAAAAGCAAACTGCATACAATGAGGAGCATAACATTACACCTACAACAATTAACAAAGAAGTGCGTGATGTGATTCGAGCTACTGTTGTGGCTGAAGATGAAACCGAATATGAAGAAAAAACGAAAAGCCTTTCTAAGCTAACGAAGAAAGAAAAAGGCAAAGCGATTCAAAATATGGAAAAAGAAATGAAAGCTGCTGCCAAAGCACTTGATTTTGAAAAGGCTGCAGAGCTACGTGATATCTTACTTGAACTTAAAGCGGAAGGATGACAGGTAAATGGTAAGTAAATCAATTGAAATTAAAGGTGCCAGAGCAAATAATTTAAAAAATATCGATATAACTATTCCAAAGAATAAACTGGTTGTTATGACAGGATTGTCGGGTTCTGGTAAATCCTCTCTGGCTTTTGACACGATCTATGCAGAAGGTCAACGTAGATATGTTGAATCATTATCAGCATATGCACGTCAGTTTTTGGGTCAAATGGATAAACCAGATGTTGACTCAATTGATGGTCTATCACCGGCTATTTCGATTGATCAAAAAACAACAAGCAAAAATCCTCGGTCAACGGTTGGTACCGTTACAGAGATTTATGATTATTTACGCCTGCTTTTCGCTCGGGTGGGTCGACCTACTTGTCCAAGACATGGGATAGAAATCAGTTCACAAACGGTTCAACAAATGGTAGATCGTATCCTGGAATATCCAGAAAGAACAAAGATGCAGATCCTTGCACCGGTTGTTTCTGGACGTAAAGGGGAACACGTAAAAACCTTCGAGCGTTTGAAGCAAGAAGGCTATGTAAGAATTCGTGTAGATAATGAAATGCGGGAAGTAAACGATGAATTCAATCTCGAGAAAAATAAAAAGCATTCGATTGAGGTTGTAGTTGACCGGATAGTGGTTAAAGATGGTGTGGCCACGAGGCTTGGTGATTCAATCGAAACAGCTTTAAGGCTAGGGGAAGGAAACCTTATCGTAGACGTTATTGGTGAGGAAGAACTGAAATTCAGTGAAAATCATGCATGTCCTATCTGCGGATTTTCGATTAGTGAATTAGAACCACGCCTATTTTCATTCAATAGTCCATTCGGTGCCTGCCCAACGTGTGATGGATTAGGGACGAATTTAGAGGTAGACCTTGAGTTAGTTATTCCTGATTGGAACAAATCGTTAAAGAAACATGCAATCGCTGCTTGGGAACCGATTAGTTCGCAATACTACCCAGAGCTCTTAAAAAGCGTATGTAAGCATTATGATATCAATATGAATACACCTGTTAAAGACTTGCCAAAAGATCAAATGGACAGAATTTTATATGGTAGTGGTAAGGAGAAAATTCATTTTCATTACGTAAATGACTTTGGTGCAGTTCGTGATAACAATGTCGAGTTTGAAGGTGTGTTAAAAAATATTGAGCGACGTTACAGAGATACATCGTCTGATTTCATCCGTGAGCAATTAGAAAAATACATGGCTCAAAAACATTGCCCAACCTGTAAAGGATATCGTTTGAAAGAAGAAGCGCTTGCAGTGTTGATTAATAATCAGCACATAAGTATGATAACAGACTATTCCATTACAGAAGCGATGGAGTTCTTTTCCAACCTTGATTTGTCGGAAAAGGAAAAGACAATTGCTCATATGATTTTGAAAGAAATATGTAACCGACTGGATTTCTTAGATAATGTAGGACTTGATTATCTTACATTGTCACGCGCTGCAGGAACATTATCAGGCGGTGAGGCACAACGAATTCGATTAGCAACACAAATTGGTTCAGCACTTACTGGTGTATTATATGTACTTGATGAGCCATCAATTGGCTTGCATCAGCGTGATAATGATCGGTTGATTGAAACATTGAAACGGATGAGAGATTTAGACAATACATTAATCGTTGTGGAACACGATGAGGATACAATGCTAGCCGCAGATTATTTAATCGATATTGGACCAGGTGCTGGTGAACATGGGGGAGAAATTGTAGCAAGTGGTACACCGGAAAAAGTTATGAAAAATAAATCCTCCTTAACAGCGGAATATTTATCTGGTAAAAAATATATTCCTTTACCTACGAAGCGGCGCAAACTGAAGAAAAACGCAGTAGAAGTTGTTGATGCAAAGGAAAATAACTTGAAAAATGTTTCAGCTAAATTTCCAATCGGATTAATGACGGTGGTAACTGGGGTTTCTGGTTCAGGGAAGAGTACGCTGGTCAATGAAATTTTATATAAAGGTTTAGCTAAGTCGCTTTATCGTGGGAAACATAAACCCGGTAAGCATAAAAAAATTAATGGTTTGAAAAACATCGAAAAAGTAATCGATATTGATCAGTCACCAATCGGACGAACTCCACGGTCAAATCCAGCAACTTATACTGGTGTATTTGATGATATACGTGATGTTTTTGCTCAAACAAATGAAGCAAAAGTAAGAGGCTATAAAAAAGGACGCTTCAGTTTTAATGTTAAGGGCGGTCGTTGTGAAGCATGCCGTGGTGATGGAATCATTAAAATTGCCATGCATTTCCTGCCGGACGTTTATGTGCCATGTGAGGTGTGTCATGGTAAGCGGTATAATCGGGAAACACTTGAAGTGAAATATAAAGGAAAAAGTATTGCTGAAATCTTAGCTATGACAATTGAAGAATCGGTTGATTTCTTTGCCAATATACCTAAAATTAGTCGCAAACTACAAACAATATTAGATGTTGGGTTAGGTTATATTAAGCTGGGTCAGCCTGCAACTACCCTTTCTGGTGGGGAAGCGCAGCGTGTTAAATTAGCTAGTGAGCTACATCGACGTTCAACAGGAAAGTCGTTTTATATTTTGGATGAACCTACGACAGGATTACATGTGGACGATATTAGACGATTGTTAACGGTGCTTCAGCGATTAGTTGATAATGGAGATACTGTTTTAATTATTGAACACAATTTAGATGTGATTAAAACGGCTGACCATATTATTGATCTTGGTCCTGAAGGCGGCGATCGAGGTGGACAAATCATTGCTACTGGAAGTCCCGAGCATATCGCGGAACAAGAAGAATCCTATACAGGGCATTATTTAAAGCCTATCCTTGAGCGTGATAAGAAGCGGATGGAAGCAGACATGGCAGCAAAAGAAAAGGTTGGATCTTAGAAAAACGGTAGGCTCGTTGATGAGCCTACCGTTTTATTAGTACAAAAATTTGACTTTGGACAGTAAAGTATCTAGTTTGGCAAGTAAGTTGCCGAGAATTGACAGTAAATGTACGCGTGCGGACAGTAAAACAAACAAGTATGACGTTGAACAAATTCTAAAGAGTGTAATCCATCGCAAGGACAAAATTTTTGACGAGTCCTCGTGATTTGGGTAAGGTGAATAGAGAAGGTAGTTTTGGGAGGAACAGTAGATGAAACCAATTGAATTAAATAACGTACAACAAATACTAGAAAACTTCTGCAATAAAGAAGTTTACGTGCATTTAGAAACAACAAATGGCGCATATGCAAGCCATTTTGATGATAAAGCATACACTGTGGGTGCATATATTCGTAATGCTAAGGTGACTTTTTCACAAGCTAAAATCGTTGGAAATGGCAATACCTATCGAACAGGATTGAAAATGGAGCTTGGGTGGATTTACGCTGAGGGGCTAACGGATTGGGTATTGGATCATGATAATCGCTTATTAATGGCTGGTCATGACCGTGAAGGCCGCCTTATGGTATCACTTGAAATTAGTGAAACACCGTTTAAGTATTAAAATCGCAATTAGAAAAAGGAATGGTGAATAAAATGGAAAAACACGTAGTAGTCATATACCCACATCCGGATGACGAGTCTTTTGGTGCCTCAGGAACGATTACAAAGTTTCGCGAACAAGGAGTTCCTGTCACCTATTTATGTGGAACACTTGGAGAAATGGGACGTAATATGGGTTCACCAACGTTTGCTAATCGAGAAACATTGGCGGAAATTCGGAAAGAAGAACTTATTCAAGCCTGCCAAATTCTTGATATAGATCTACGGATGCTAGGGTACCGTGATAAAACACTTGAATTTGAGGATCGTATGGAAGTAGCAAGAAATCTAAAGAGTATCCTTGAAGAAATCGAACCAAGTCTAGTCATTACCCATTATCCAGAACATGCTGTACATCCTGATCATGATGCATTAGGTGCTGCAACAATAGAAGCGGTAGGTTTAATGGATCCAGAAAGTCGTCCAACTGTATGGGCACAGCCAATCACGAATACATTTGTTGAAGACTTAGGTGAACCAGATGTTCGAAACGATATTTCCAATTACTTTGATAAAAAAATGGAAGCTATATCTGCACATAAATCGCAAGCAGATGGAATATTAGGCAAATTTCGGGAAAATCCTGAAATTGCAGCAGATATAAAAGAAGAAGCGAAAAAAAGATTAGGTAAAGAGCGATTTTATATTTGGAAATATGACGGATAACAATGAGGAGGTATATAAATTATGAAGCGTCTAACGAGATTAAATTCAGATCGTATGGTTGCGGGCGTTTTAGGTGGATTAGCTCAATACTTTAGTATCGATTCAACGATTGTACGAGTAGTCTTTGTAATCCTAACGATTATGAGCGTATTTGTATTGTTGCTAATTTATTTCGCGGCAATGATTATTATACCAAAAGAACAGGAAATACGTTAATGTTCTTGCGTTGGTTTATATCAATATTTCTGAATGCTATTGCACTGATCGCTGTTGCCCAATTATTTGCCGACTTTCAATTGGAAGGCTTTGGAACAGCGCTTATTGCGAGTTTAACTCTTTCCATTTTAAATATTATTGTTAAGCCAATACTAATCATACTGACACTACCTATAACGTTTGTGACATTCGGGTTATTCTTATTTGTAATTAACGCTATTACATTAATGATTACCCAAGTACTTATGGGAGATGCATTTATCATTAATGGATTCGGTATAGCACTTATCGCATCCATCATCATTTCTATTTTAAATTTACTCTTAAATCAGTTAATAAAAGATACTATAAGAAGATAAGGAGAAATCGCGGGCTCTAGTTCTCGCGATTTTTTCGTTCTTCATCTGTAAAATATATGCTACAATGAAAATCAGTTAGGTTTGATCAAGCGGAGGGACATAATATGACAATTGTTCGCACAGGAGATCTTTTAGATAATTTTAATTTAAAACTAATAGCAGGGAAAGATGGTATACATAGGGAAATAACAACGAGTGATATTGCACGTCCAGGAATTCAAATTACCGGTTTCTTTAAGTATTATCCCGAGGAACGGTTACAGTTAATAGGCAAGACGGAAATGGCTTATTTCTTGGAATTAAGTGAAAAGCTACAAAGAGAACGTTTTGAACGTCTTTGTACGGATGTTACACCAGGAATTGTAGTAACCCGGGACATGGAGATCCCAACTATTATGATTGAAGCTGCTAACCAATCTGGTGTACCAATTTTACATTCACCGCGAAAAACTACACGCGTGATAAGTAGATTAACGAATTACTTAGAAGCAAAATTTGCTCCATCGACAGCAATCCATGGTGTTTTGGTTGATATTTATGGAATTGGTGTTTTGATAACTGGGCAAAGTGGTGTTGGTAAAAGTGAAACAGCTCTTGAGCTTGTGAAACGCGGTCATCGCCTGGTTGCTGATGATAGTGTAGAAATTCGTCAGGAGGATTATGATAGTCTAATCGGTAATTCACCTCCGCTTATTGAGCATTTATTAGAAATCCGCGGTTTAGGAATCATCAATGTAATGACATTGTTTGGGGCAGGATCAGTTCGTAATTTTAAAAAAATCTCATTTATTATCGATTTGGAAATATGGGATCAAAAAAAGCAATATGATCGTTTAGGACTCGACGAGGAATATATGAAAGTTATGGATGTTAGCATTCCAAAGGCAGTCATCCCAGTAAGACCCGGACGAAATTTAGCAGTCATTATTGAAGTTGCAGCAATGAACTTCCGCTTAAAACGAATGGGAGTCAATGCAGCAGAAGAATTTTCGGAACGGTTAACAAGTATGATTGATCAAGGAAAAGAGAAATAATAGAGGTTGTTCAAAAAGTCACCAAATGATAAACGGCGAATTTCTTCGTTCCTTGAAAAAGAAGAACACTTTTTCTGCGTGCGAAGTAATGCTTCGGGGGTAATTCGAGTGCTCAGTTTTTCCGGTCCTCACGTATTAAAAGCATAGAGGAACTTCTACTAAAACCGTCCACGTCCTGTGGACAACGTAGAAGTCAGCACATCCTGTGCAAGTCCGGTCCTCAAAATCTTCGTGCCTTGAACTTCTTGTTTCTAATTTGCCGACTTTTTGAACACACACTAATAGAGTGGAGTGATTGAAATGACTTGTAGTGCGCCAACACTTGACCGCGTGTTAATTGAACTTGGTCCATTAACCATTTATTGGTATGGGTTAATCATTGCGTTTGGAGCCTTTCTTGGTCTTTATTTAGCTACAAAAGAATCGGATCGTTTAGGACTAAAAAAAGATATATTTGTAGATCTTGTGGTTTTTGCGATACCTATTGCAATTATTAGTGCACGTGCGTACTATGTTATTTTTGAATGGGAAGAATATGTTGGAGGCCCTTGGTGGGATGTTTTCGCTATATGGAACGGCGGGATTGCTATCCATGGTGCATTAATTGGCTCCGTTCTTACCGCTATTGTCTATGCACGTGTTAAAAAGGTATCTTTTTGGCAGCTTGTTGATATTGCTGCACCAGGTATCATTCTAGGACAAGCTATTGGGCGTTGGGGTAATTTTATGAACCAAGAGGCACATGGCGGTCCAATTTCGGAAGCTACATATACGAATTTTCATCAATACCTATCAGACTTTATTATGAACCAAATGTGTATTGGTGGAACGATGTATCATCCTACTTTTTTATACGAGTCAGTTTGGAATATACTCGTGTTAATATTCCTACTTATTTTACGAAGATATAATCCATTGCGCGGTGAAGTATTTTTAAGCTACGTAATTACTTATTCAGTTGGCCGTTTCTTTATCGAGGGAATGCGGACAGATAGTCTGTATGTCATTGGACAGCTGCGAGCAGCACAATTAATTTCGGTTATATTAGTGGTAGGTGCAGTTGCGCTAATTGCATATCGTAGAAAGTCAAGCATGGCTAATAAAAGGTATGATGGTACAAAGATTAAAACGAAGAGAAAGAAAAAATAGCAATTTTATCAGCAGGAAGAGGGAGCTAGTGTGTACGGAATTTTACAAAGGGGTTTACAGCAAGGATTACAGGTTACATGGACATTAGGTAAAGTTATTTTCCCAATAACTTTACTTATAACGATTCTTCAATATACACCAGTTTTGCCATGGATTATTAAACAAATAAGCCCAGTTATGGGGTTGTTCGGACTGTCGGGGGAAGCGGCAGTTCCATTGGTTTTAGGAAATGCATTGAATTTATATGCAGGGATTGCTGCGATTGTCTCTTTTGACTTTTCAGTGAAAGAGGTCTTCATTATGGCCATGATGCTTTCGTTTTCCCATAATCTATTCATTGAGTCAACTGTTGCATCAAGGGTTGGTGTGAGTGCGTGGCTAATTGGAGGGATTCGGATAACATTAGCTATTGTTGCTGGTGTTGCGATTAATTTACTGTGGGACGGTGGAGCCGAACAAGCTCAATATGGGCTAATTTCATCTCAACCAGAAACGCTGAATGGTTGGAGTGAAATTGGATTATTAGGTGTTCAAACAGCACTCATCGCGGTTGTTCAGCTTGCGCTAATTGTTATTCCTCTTATGATAATCATGCAATTTTTACGTGAAAAAGGATGGTTAACTAAGTTCTCAAACGGATTAGCACCTTTCACAAAACTATTAGGTATGGAAAAAAATACATCGATGACACTCGTTGCAGGGCTTACAATTGGGTTAGCTTATGGAGCTGGATTGATGATTCAAGCTGTTAAAGAGGACAACGTGTCAAAACGGGATATGTACCTGGCGCTGATATTTCTCGTATCATGTCACGCAGTTGTAGAGGATACGCTTATCTTTATCCCACTTGGCATACCGGTTTGGCCATTACTTGCTATCCGTCTCATTACAGCGATTTTATTGACAATGGCTGTCTCTCTACTATGGAAACGCACCGATCATGAACGAAGGAAGGAAACGTCAAATGAAAATTCATACAATACTTTTTGACCTTGATGGAACATTGATTGATACAAATGAATTAATTATCGCATCTTTTTTGCATACCTTTGAGCATTATAAATTACCAATCACTCGAGAAGAGACATTGCCCTTTATTGGTCCAACTTTAAAAGCTACGTTTGATAAAGTTGACCCGACTAAATCTGAAGATATGATTCAAGTGTATCGGGATCATAATTTATATCACCATGACAATTATGTTAATGCATATCCATTTGTCGTTGAAACGTTAAAACGACTAAAGGAAAAAGATATTAAATTAGGTATCGTTACAACCAAAATGCGTACTGGTACTAACATGGGCTTAAAGCTTGTAGGGCTTGATAAACTGTTTGATACAGTCATTACCCTTGATGATGTGACCAACGCAAAACCACACCCTGAACCAATCGTAAAGGCAATGAATGAGCTTGGAGCGGATGCTACTTCTACATTAATGGTTGGTGACAACTTCCATGATATTGAGGCTGGGCAAAATGCTGGTGTTCAAACCGCTGGTGTCGCATGGACTATTAAAGGAAGAGAAACATTAGAGAAATTAAACCCAACCTATATGCTCGAGGATATGCGTGATTTGTATACAATTGTAGGGGTGTGACAAATGCGGAAAACAACGCGTTATCGTGTGGAAAAGGCTAATTCCCTATGGCAGATTTATGATACGGTTTCTTTTTGGAAGGTAATGAAAAATTTTATTATTATTCAATTAGCACGATATTCACCATTTTTATCGTTGAAAAATTGGTTGTATCAAACATTCCTGAAAATGAAGGTAGGAAAAAAAACAGCCTTTGCTTTAATGGTAATGCCTGATATCATGTTTCCTGAAAAAATAACAATTGGCACAAATACGATTATCGGCTATAATACAACGATTCTAGCGCATGAGTACTTAATTAAAGAATACCGAATCGGGGAAGTTAACATTGGTGACAATGTGATGATTGGTGCTAATACAACGATTCTTCCTGGTGTTACAATTGGCAATCAAGCAATTGTTTCAGCTGGTACATTAGTGCATAAGGATGTACCAGCAGGTTGTTTTGTAGGAGGAAACCCGATGAAAGTTATCTACACAAAAGAAATGATGGAAAAAAGATCAATAATAGATGATACATTTTGACTTTAATGGAGGGTGTCTAATTGAATTTGCCATCCGGTATACTACCCGCAGTTCGCACAATGAAAGACTTTGATAAAGCACTAGTGGCTAAGTCGGAAACGATGGTTTTATTGGAAACACGGCTATCCCAATTAAAAAATTTAGTTGAGTACGCCCATCGTTCAGATAAAAAAATAATCATTCACTTTGATCTAATTCAAGGGTTAAAGACAGATGAATATGGTATGGAATATATTTTACGAGAGATAAAACCTGATGGAATTATTTCCACAAGAGGAAATGTCATTGGATTAGCAAAGAAACAACAAATACTGGCAATTCAGCGTATTTTCTTGTTAGATAGTTTAGCAATTGAGCATAACCGTGCCTTAATTGAACGTATCAAACCAGATTGTATTGAGGTTCTCCCTGGTTTAATACCGAGATTTATAAAAACCTTTTCTCAAAAAACGTATACACCAATAATTGCCGGTGGACTGATTACCGAAAGAAAAGAAGTTGATGAAGCATTGGAAGCAGGTGCAATTGCTGTTTCAACATCTAAAACAGATTTATGGTAAATTGCTTGGAAGGCGTAGATGAAAGTAACGAATTATATAAAAAAAGAACTTTTTCCTTTTAGAAAAATATTCTTTATGATATGATGAATCTAAGTTAATAGTATTGGTCGGAGAGAAGGAGAAACCACAAAACACTAATGTGTGCACATTAGTTTGTTTTGTGGTTTTTTTATATTCCACCGTACATGAATGCCTATTATTAGGGTAATTGTATAATTAGATGAAATTTCACATCGGATATAGGAGTGAATAAGATGACCTTATTTTCAAGTCATAAGCGAAACGATATCTATCAAAATTTAACAGAGCAACAATTAGATTTATTGGTAATTGGTGGCGGAATTACTGGTGCTGGAATCACATTAGACGCTGCTACAAGAGGACTTCGAACAGGAATCATTGAAATGAACGATTTTGCAGCTGGAACGTCTAGTCGCTCTACCAAGCTTGTCCATGGTGGGTTACGTTATTTAAAGCAATTTGAAGTAAAAATGGTTGCAGAAGTTGGAAAAGAACGGGCGATTGTATATGAAAATGGACCACATGTGACAACACCTGAGTGGATGATGCTTCCCTTTCATAAAGGAGGAAATTTTGGCCCATTAACTACTAATTTAGGACTAAGAGTATATGATTTCTTAGCCGGTGTAAAAAAGGATGAGCATAGAAAAATGTTTAGTCCAGCGGAAGCATTGAAACGTGAACCACTTATTAAAAAGGATGGACTAAAAGGCGCGGGATACTATGTAGAATATAAAACGGATGATGCTAGGTTAACCATTGAAGTAATGAAAAAGGCAGTTCAACATGGAGCACATGCAATCAATTACGTGAAAGCAGTGGACTTTTTATATGACGAGGACAAAAAAATTAATGGTGTCCTTGTGGAAGATCAGCTTACAGGTGAAAAACGAAAGGTCTATGCAAAAAAGGTAGTGAATGCAGGAGGACCGTGGGTAGATGTTCTTCGTGAAATTGACGGATCCAAAAAAGGTAAAACACTTCACTTAACAAAAGGGGTACACCTTGTATTTTCTCAAGAACAATTTCCATTACAACAAGCAATTTATTTTGATACACCAGATAGCCGGATGATTTTTGCCATCCCACGTAATAACAAGACATATGTTGGGACAACGGATACTACCTATGAGGGAGATATTGAGCATCCAACTATGACGGAGGATGATCGCGATTACTTAATTCAAGCCATTAATTATATGTTTCCATCCCTTACTATGACGGTAGAAGATGTTGAATCCAGCTGGGCGGGGTTAAGACCACTGATATCAGAAGAGGGGAAAAATCCTGATGAAATCTCACGAAAAGACGAAATTTTTATCTCTAATTCAGGTTTACTTTCAATGGCTGGTGGCAAGCTCACTGGATACCGGAAAATGGCTGAACATGCGGTAAACACGGTTGTTGACCAGTTGCAAAAAGAGGAACATATTATGTATACGAAATCAGAAACGCATAACTTGCCAATTTCTGGTGGAGAAGTTGGTGGATCGAAAGGATTTGCAGCGTTTAAAAAGTTGAAAATTGCTGAAGCTGTTGGATTGGGAATCAAGGAAGAAACAGCTGAATTACTCGTTCAAAAGTACGGTGCGAATACAGATGTATTATTCTCCTTTTACGAAAATAAACAAGCAGAAGCGAAACAAGCAAGTATTGATCCAATCGTCTTTGCAGAACTTTTGTATGGCATCGAACAAGAATTGGTTTACAAGCCAGTTGATTTCTTTATTCGAAGAACCGGAGCATTATACTTTGATATTGAATGGGTTCGAGCACATAAAGATTCAGTGATCAACTATATGGCTGTTACCCTAGGATGGTCAGATGAACAGAAACATGAATATATCGTGGAGCTAGATAAATTGTTGCATGAAGCAGTAACACCGGTGAACTAGTAAAAAGACTCTAATCCGAATTGGTCTTCGATTAGAGTCTTTTTACTGCGATGACGAGACTGGATTACTGCTGAAACTCAAAAATGCTGATGAACAAGCGAAAGTTGCTGACGTAAAAGTCTACCCATCTATAATTCCGCTTATATGTATGGTATAATTTGTTTCGATATGTTTCGACATTGAAGGGGGATAACCATGCAGGAAGTAAAAAGTAAAAAAATTAATAGAAAAACAAATAACGTTATCCCGTTTATTCCTGAAGGTGAATTTTATTTTACTAAAGGTGTAGAAGCCTTTCAAAAAAGAAAATTTGATGTTGCTGTTAAATGGATGAAGAAGGCGGTTGAGTTTGCTCCGAAAGAGCCGTTGTACCAATGCCAATTATCAATCGTCTATACAGAAATAGGCGCTTACCACGCTGCAAACCAAGTATTAACAAAGGTGTTGCAATTTACAGGTGACGAATATACGGATTGTTATTATCTATTAGCCAATAATTATGCACATTTAGGCTTGTTAAATGATGCAAAAAAATATGTTGAATCATACCTTAATAATGAGCCCGATGGTGATTTCCATGAGGAGGCACATAGTTTACTAGAAATGCTTGATATTGATGACAGTGATGAAGATGAGTGGGATATGGATGAAGAGGATGAGCTACTCATTTATCAGGAAACTGTTTTTAATCATATGGAAAACATGGAATGGGATAAAGTTTTACCGTTGTTAGAAGAAATGATGACACTTTTTCCAGAACATAAAATGATTGAGCATGATTATACGCAAGCATTATTTTATAACGGATTTCAAGAAGATGCTATCAAGATGGAATTGGATGCTTTAACGGAAGATCCAAACGACTTGTGTTCTCATACAAATTTAGCAATTTATTACTTTGAACGTGATAATAAGGAATATACTAACCATATTCAGGCATTACTAAATGTATACTCTATTCATGAACAACTGAAATTAAAAATTGCAACAACCTTAGCTCGGACTAAATTTTACCAAGAAGCATATAAACGATTTAAGACGTTGTCAAAAGGGAGATTAAAGGGCCACCCATCCTACTATCGCTGGTTCAGTATTGCCGCATTTCATATTGGTGAGACTGATAAGGCGAAAAAGTTATGGGATGAAGGGTGCAAACTTCATTCTTCATTAAAAAGAGAAACACATCCATGTAAGCTTTAAGTGAGCAGAACACTAGACGTACTAGTTCGCTTCTTATAGTATATAAATGGTTTAAAAATAACTATAACTGTAATTAAAGGGGCTGTTCGTAATGTCCGAAGATCGTATGTTTGATGTCATTATCGCAGGAGCTGGACCAGCAGGAATGACAGCAGCGGTTTACGCATCTCGTGCAAATTTGGAAACACTTATGATTGAAAGAGGAATTCCAGGTGGTCAAATGGCTAATACAGAGGATGTAGAAAATTATCCTGGGTATGAACACATTTTGGGACCTGATTTATCGAATAAAATGTTTGAGCACGCTAAGAAATTCGGTGCTGAATATGCATATGGCGATATAAAGGAAGTTGTCGATCATGGTGACTATAAGCTAGTAAAGGCTGGTAAACATGAATACAAAACGCGCACACTTATTATTACTACTGGTGCGCAATATAAGAAACTTGGCATTACAGGTGAAGAAGAGCTTGGTGGCCGAGGCGTTTCTTATTGTGCTGTTTGTGATGGCGCATTCTTTAAGGAAAAGGATCTGGTTGTAATTGGTGGCGGAGATTCTGCAGTAGAGGAAGGCATATACCTAACTCGTTTTGCAAAAAACGTTACAATTGTCCACCGTCGTGATGAATTACGCGCGCAAAAGATCATCCAACAACGCGCATTTGACAATGATAAAATTGACTTTATCTGGGATACGGTTGTAAATACAATCAATGGTCCTGATGGCAAAGTCAGTGGTGTTACGCTTGAGAATCGTAATACGAAAGAGACGAAAGAATTTTCTGCAGAAGGTGTATTCATTTATATTGGAATGGTACCATTAAGTGAACCATTTAAATCATTAGGTATAACTGATGATGAAGGTTATATTCCTACCAATGAAAACATGGAAACAAGTGTACCTGGTGTATTTGCAGCAGGAGATATCCGGGATAAAGAACTTCGACAAATTGTGACGGCAACTGGGGACGGAAGTATTGCTGCTCAGTCTGCACAAGGCTATATTGAAGAATTATTAGAAGAATTAAAGGCAGCAAATTAAACAGGTAATGAATAAGAATTTCGCATTAGTTCTGAGCGATGATCCAAGACTTTTTATAAAGTAATTACTTTTTAACGCTGTTGTAACACATTCGAAATAATTTTAGGGTACAATATAATTAACTAATTGACCCCCTTTTAATAGATAAATTAGTTTTATGCACAGGTGAATCGCACCTGTGCATCTTTTTTTGTTTTTCCATGATAAAAGGTTGTCCAAACCTGTCGAAAAAATATAGAACTATAATTCACAAACATATCCTTGTTGGTTTGAATTCTTTCATTGTATAATAGAATAGAAAGCGGAACGGGCTTGCTTAACGGTGAAATGCGTAAGCAAGAGACCGTAGAGCACACGTGCTAAGTGCTCGGAGTGTCTATTGCTTACGTCACGAACCGCTAGCCCGTGCAGCTAGACAAGAAAGCAACTATCCTCTTCAGAAAGAGGTGTTATTGATATGCAACGCGTTACGAATTGTATTTTAATCCAACACAATAAAGTTTTATTACTAAAAAAGCCCAGACGTGGTTGGTACGCGATTCCTGGTGGCAAGATGGAGCCAGGTGAATCCATAAAGGAATCAGTAGTACGAGAATATCGAGAAGAGACATCTTTACATTTACAAAATCCAGAGCTTGCGGGAGCATTTACATTTACTGTTCACAACGCGGGTGAAGAGATTAAGGAATGGATGATGTTTACCTTTGTTTGTAATGTATCTAAAGGTGAGCTAACGGAACATTGTGATGAAGGCATTCTTGAATGGGTGGCACAGGAACATGTACATGAACTACCAATGGCCGAAGGGGATAGAAAAATCTTTGAGCATGTCTTATCTAAAAGCGGTATGTTGTATGGATCTTTTTCTTATACAAACGATTATGATTTACTTGATATGCGATTAGATCCGTCTACACCATAGGGGAGGTTATATAATGCCAGAGAATGAACAAGAGACAAAATTAGTAATCATTACAGGCATGTCTGGTGCTGGAAAAACGGTCGCCGTACAAAGCTTTGAAGATTTAGGATATTACTGCGTCGATAATCTTCCACCAGCCTTACTACCAAAATTTCTTGAATTAATGAGAGATGCAACGAATAATATTCGTAAAGTGGCACTTGTTATGGATCTACGGGGACGAGAGTTTTTTGATTCATTATTTGAAGCACTTGATATTCTTGGTGAAGAAGAATGGTTACAAGAACATATTTTGTTTCTAGATGCGAAGAACGAAGAGTTAGTGACAAGATATAAAGAAACAAGGCGCTCTCATCCCCTGGCAGTTGGGGGATTACCACTTGACGGAATTCAACAAGAACGAATTATTATTGATGAACTACGCGGGAGAGCTCAACGAATTATTGATACAACGAATCTAAAGCCTAGAGAACTAAGAGAAAGAATATTAAAAGCATACACAGATGTTAAACAAGAAATTTTTTCTGTTCACATGGTTTCCTTTGGCTTCAAATATGGTGTGCCGATCGATGCGGACTTAGTGTTTGATGTCAGGTTTTTGCCAAACCCACATTATGTAACACATATGCAGCCATTAACAGGTTTAAACCCAGAGGTATCTTCCTATGTATTTAAATGGTCAGACACGCAAAAATTTAATGAAAAAGTTTTAGACTTACTGCAATTTATGCTTCCACAATATAAAAAAGAGGGTAAATCCCAACTAGTTGTTGCGATTGGTTGTACTGGTGGTCAGCATCGATCAGTTGCAATTTCTGAGTACTTTGCTAAAAAACTCTCATCAAATTATATAACACATATTAGCCATCGGGATATCGACAAACGAAAAGGGAAGTCTGTATGACAGAAGAAACTGACCCAAGAATAGTTGTTATCGGTGGAGGAACTGGTATGCCAGTTTTACTCAGGGGATTAAAAGACCTGCCTATTCGTTTAGCCGCATTAGTAACCGTTTCCGATGATGGAGGAAGTACAGGTAGAATACGGAGCGACATGGCTATTCCTGCACCTGGTGATATACGTAACGTAATTGCTGCATTGTCTGATGCTGAACCAATGTTACTTGAGTTATTCCAGCATCGATTCGCAAATGGAGATGGTCTAATTGGTCATTCCATGGGAAATCTTTTACTTGCTGCTATGACTTCAATAACAGGTAATTTTTATACAGGAATTAAAGAAATATCCCGAGTTTTTAATGTGAAAGGAAAAGTTTATCCAATTTCAAATGAAAATTTGACGTTGCACGCAGAAATGGAAGATGGATCAATAATTATTGGAGAGTCGAGTATCCCTCGCGCTAACAAACGAATTAAGCGTGTGTTTTTGAGTCCAGAATATATTAACCCTTTACCAAATGCAATTCACGCCATTGAAAATGCTGATCTTATAGTCGTTTCTCCTGGTAGTTTGTATACGAGTATACTTCCGAATATGATCATTCCTAAAATTGATGATGCTGTTCGTTCATCAAAGGCAAAAGTGGTATACGTTTGTAATGTGATGACACAAGAAGGGGAGACGACGGGTTACACCGCCTCTGAACACGTAAAGGCTATTACTGATCATGTTGGTGAAGGTTTCTTAGACGCCATTGTTGTGCATAATGAACCTATTAAAAAAACAGTTCGTGATATATACGCAGAAGAAAATGCTGAGCCAGTTATCTATGACACGGATCGTCTTCTTGAAATGGGGATTCGTATTATTGAGGGCGATATCATTAACTATGATCAAACGACAATTAGACATGACACACATAAGATTGCTAATTTATTACTATCCATGCTTAAGGAATAGCAATAACAACCTCAGGGGCTAGTATAAAGGGGAGGTGACAGGGTTGTCTTTTGCATCCGAAATTAAGAAGGAACTAACTTCAATAGAAGTAGATTCATGTTGCACGTTTGCCGAGCTTTCCGCGTTGATCCGAATGAACGGAGCAATATCTGTATCTAAACAAGAATATTTACTTGATGTACAAACAGAAAATGCTGCAATTGCACGTAGAATTTATACATTAATAAAATCACAATATGATATACCAGTGGAGTTGTTAGTTAGACGCAAAATGAAATTGAAAAAGAATAATGTATATATCGTTCGGATGAAAGAGAAGGTTAGAAAGCTGTTATCAGACCTTGATATTTTACAAGAACCCTATACATTCGTTCGTAGTATTTCATCAACCTATATCAAAAAGTCATGCTGTAAAAAGGCTTATTTACGTGGTGCATTCCTTGCAGGTGGATCGATAAACAATCCGGAGACCTCTTCGTACCATTTAGAAATATTTAATTTCTATCAGGAACATAATGATGCACTATGTGATTTACTAAACAAGTTCAATCTTAGTGCTAGAAAACTGGAACGGAAAAGTGGTTTTATAACCTATATTAAAGAAGCGGAGAAAATGACCAAGTTTTTAAGTATAATTGGTGCTCATAATGCATTATTTAAATTTGAAGATGTTCGTATTATTCGTGATATGCGAAATTCCGTTAATCGAATTGTTAACTGTGAAACAGCTAATTTAAATAAAACAATTGGTGCAGCCTTTAGACAAATTGAAAATATAAAATTGATCGATCAAAAAGTCGGGTTAGAGGAACTACCAGATAAATTAAAAGAAATAGCTGAATTACGTGTTCAACATGAAGACATTTCGTTGAAAGAGCTTGGTGAATTAGTTACAACTGGTAAAATATCAAAGTCAGGTGTTAATCATCGGCTAAAGAAAATAGATCAATATGCCGATAAGATACGAAATGGTGAAATGGGAATTAAGAAGTAGAAAAGTAGAATAGATGAAAGCGCAGATGTAAATTTGCGCTTCAGATCGACCGGTTAATGAATACGCTTACAATAGAAGGGAGAATGATGACTTGATTGAGAGAGTAGTGAAAATCAAGCTTGAAACAGGTCTGCAATCGAGACCTGCTGCGCATTTTGTGCAGGAAGCCAATCGGTATACGGCTCATTTATTTCTTGAAAAAGATGGGAAACGTATAAATGCCAAAAGTATTATGGGTTTGATGAGCCTTGCGGTTGGCTCGGGGGAGACAGTAACTTTAATCGCGGATGGTACAGATGAGGAAATTGCACTTAATGAACTAGAAACACTTGTATCAAATAAATATAAATAACCCCCTGCCAAGGACAGGGAGTTATTGTTTTTTTCTTATTTCTTATCTGTGTTTCTAGTCAAAACTTTATCGATTAAACCGTAATCCACAGCTTTATCAGCCGTCATAAAGTTATCACGATCAGTATCTCTTGCGATCACATCAATTGATTGACCACTGCGCTCAGCAAGGATTTCATTGATTTTTTCACGCATTTGAATGATACGTTTCGCATGAATTTCAATATCAGATGCCTGGCCTTGTGTACCGCCAAGTGGTTGGTGAATCATGACTTCACTATTTGGAAGCGCATAACGTTTACCTTTTTCACCTGCGACTAATAAAAATGCCCCCATTGAAGCTGCCATTCCGGTACAGATGGTTGAGACGTTTGCTTTAATGTATTGCATCGTGTCATAAATAGCCATTCCCGCTGTGATAGAACCACCTGGTGAGTTAATGTATAGTGAAATGTCTTTGTCAGGATCTTCTGCTTCTAAAAATAGTAGTTGAGCCACTATTGAGTTCGCTACGTTGTCGTCGATTGCACTTCCTAGCATGATTACTCGGTCTTTAAGTAAACGTGAATAGATATCATATGCACGTTCCCCGCGATTTGTCTGTTCAATAACTGTTGGTATTAAATTCATGGATATTTCCTCCTTTATTTATTCAAACTATATCCAGTTTGATTGGATAATTTTATGATAACTAATAGGTCAAAAAAGGTCAAACGTAAACATTCAGCTTTGATCATAAAATTCACTTTCTCCATCTTTCCCATTATGAATTATATTAAACCATTAGGATAAAATTCAAGAAAGTTCGTTTCAAATAGGGCTATGACTAGGAAGATCAGAATAATCAATTACCGAACCCTGAAAACAATTATCTAAGGCAGAAAAAAAGATTGAAAGACCTGACCTGAAAAAAGTACTTGTTTGTTTTCTCTAGTAACGTTATAATAACCTATGTGTCAAAAGTAGAATTTAGTAACACGCGCCCATAGCTCAGGGGATAGAGCATTGGTTTCCGGTACCAAGGGTCGGGGGTTCAAATCCCTCTGGGTGCACTTATAGCATATAAAAGACAAGGAACGTGGCAATTATTATATCGCTCCCTTGTCTTTTTTTATATTAAGGCTGTTTTCTAGAAGATTGTTGTTTTTGACACAAAGTCTATAGACTACGACGTAAGTGCTGGTTGATTTCCGCTGCGGGCAGTCGCGCACCTTAGGGCGGCTGGTGAGCCTCCTCGTGCTCCGCACTGCGGGGTCTCACCTATGCCTATCCTCCCGCAGGAGTCGACTGCCCTCCGCTCCAATCAACTGCCATAAATTGAAGGCTATTTTATAATAAAAGCAACCAGTGATAAAGTAAATTAAATTTTTAAGCACAAACCCAGTGAAGGAAATCCACGGAGACTCCTGTGGGAAAGCGAAGACGATGAGACCCCGCAGAGAGCGGTCTTTGCGATCGAGGAGGCTCATCGCGAGCCCACGGAAAGCGAAGTGGATTTCCGGAACGATTGACCAACCACCAAAACCAGCAATTACGTCGCATTTTATATCAACTTCGGTGGTATGAACAACAAACTATACGAATACAGCCTATATTAAAAAGAGTGTGAGGAAAATTTTCTTTACACTCTTTCTATCACTCTAGTTGTATAACCCTCAAAGTAATGAACATGCCCCTCCACCATCGTTTGGCTGCGCGTTTTGAATCGATGACTTTAGAATAGAGGAAAAAACCACAGTAGTGAAATCACTATTGTGGTTTTTTAGCTAGACTTTTTATAAGAAGCAACGTGTATAATATTTTTTTTGTATAAATAGGCAACGGTGTTCAACACAGAAACGGGAAATTTTTTAGGGAAATAACTTTTACTGTAGAATGTAAAAAAGACTTTCTTTAAATCAGTCCACTGGCGACAATCTTTTGTTTGCCTAAACCTAGCAACATCAATTAACTTAATCTTTCCTTCAGGAGTCAGTATTATATTTCGAAGGTGAATATCTGAAGGGTTTAATCCTGCTTTTCTAGCTAAGGAAAGAGCGTGATCGGTTTCGCTAATTGTTGATTTGGTAAGCGGAATTCCTTGTGTCAAACATTCAAATAATGTATATCCTTCAATATAATCGATTAGTAAATAATTATCTCCTGCTTCATATAATGTTGGAAAATAAGGATTCCCTTTAAGAATTTCATATATTTCTGCTTCCTCTTTGGCTATACTTGTACAATCTGGGAAGAACACTTTAAGAGCCTTATCAGTAGATTGAATTTTGAAGACAACAGCACTTCTACCTGCTCCTATGAATTCTAATGCCGAATCTTTTTCTAAGATGGAAATATCATTCTTATCAATTTTCAATTTGATGCTATTTACAAGTTCGACGGTTGAATTCAAGTTAACCACCCCTTTCATCAATAATATAGGGTGAAAAGTTTTTACGCTACTAACTTGTACTATTATACGATTGGTTTATAGAAAGAGAACAAAATTAATCATCTTCTATCTCATTAGTAGCACGGATAAATTCACATTTACAAGCAGTTATGCCAAAATGAAAGCTAGAAAGCGCATAAATAACAGGTAATCGTTCATAATAGATAAAGGAGATTCAACTATGATACATATTACGTTTTATACAAAAGCGAAATGTTCTCTTTGTGATGAGGCCTTATCGTTGGTAGAACTTTTAATAAATGATTATTCCTGCACACTTGAAATAAGAGATATTTATTCCAATGAGGAATGGTTAGAGAAGTATCATCTTTCCATACCTGTTATTAGTGTTGATGGCATTGAATTAAACTGTGAGCAAATTTCTTTTGAATCATTAGATGCAACGTTTAGGGAAGCCCAAAAGAAACATAAGGCTTGAATTATGAATCTGGTATGGTAAAATTAAATTAAGCAAATAAGTCATTTGCGAATTTTTTTACCGTTAGCAGGACAAAATATGACCATCCGGGACTTATTTGTCCGATAAAAAGGAGTAACTTTATGCAATCATTAGTTGATTTGCAAAAAAAAATCTTTCCGGACCTTTTGGAAGTAATGAAGCAAAGATATGCAATCCTGCATACGATTAACCTTTTTCAGCCAATCGGCCGAAGGAGCTTATCAGATCGCGCCAAGATGACAGAACGAACGGTTCGTAGTGAGGTTGAATTTTTACAGAAGCGCCAGATGATTGACGTTTCAGGAAAAGGAATGCGTATTACAGAAGAAGGGAAAGGTATACTCAGTGAATTAGCTGTGTTTATGAAAGATATCACAGGGTTAAGTGGTTTAGAAACACAATTGAAGGATAAATTGAATGTAGAACAAGTGATTGTAGTTCGCGGTAATAGCGATAACCAAGACCAAGTAAAACTAGAAATGGGAAAAGCAGTTGTAAATCATTTGCAATCACATGTATCTACTAAACAAACCATCGCTGTTACTGGTGGTACAACGATGGCCGCTGTTGCGCATGTGATGTCACCATTTGAGAAAGCGGACGATTGTTTGTTTGTTCCTGCTCGAGGTGGTATTGGTGAAAGGGTAGAAAGTCAGGCTAATACGATTGTCGCAGAAATGGCAAAACGTACGAATAGCGATTATCGAATGTTGTATGTACCTGATCCATTAAGTGAACTATCATACCAAACGATGTTAAAAGAGCCATCTATCCAAGAGATAACAAAGCTGATTCGCTCTACCGATGTAATTTTGCATGGAATTGGTGATGCATTAACAATGGCAAACCGTAGAAAATCAAATGATGAACTTATTCGTCAGCTTGAAAAAGAACACGCTGTCAGTGAAGCTTTTGGTTATTATTTTAATAGTTCTGGTGATGTTGTTCACAAAGTACGAACAATAGGGATTCAATTGGAGGATCTAATGTCGGTTAATCAGGTTGTGGCAATTGCTGGTGGCAGTTCAAAAGCCAAGGCCATTACATCGTATTTTAATCAGGGAAAAGCGGATTTATTCATTACGGATGAAGCAGCTGCAGAGGCAATCATTCATGGTTAAATCCTTTCAATAAAGATTTTGACAAATTAATTGTAAACTTTAGGAGGAAATAATATGACAGTAAAAGTAGGAATTAACGGATTTGGACGTATCGGACGTAATGTATTTCGTCAAGCACTAAAGAATGACGACGTTGAGGTTGTAGCAGTAAATGACTTAACAGATGCTGAAATGCTTGCACATCTACTAAAATATGATTCTGTCCATGGTCAACTGGAACAAGAAGTGAGCGTTAAAGGATCTTCTATTGTTGTTGGGGATAAAGAAATTAAAGTGTTAACAGAACGTGACCCAGCGAACTTAGGTTGGGGAGATCTTGGCGTAGAGGTTGTAATCGAGTCTACTGGTCGTTTTACAAACCGCGAGGATGCGAAGAAACACATTGATGCTGGTGCAAAGAAAGTTATTATTTCTGCCCCTGCAAAAGAAGAAGATCTTACGATGGTAATGGGTGTTAATGAGCAAGACTATGATGCAGAAAAACATCATATCGTTTCTAATGCTTCATGTACAACAAACTGTATTGCACCTTTAGCTAAAGTTTTACATGATAGCTTTGGTCTTAAACGCGGCCTAATGACAACAGTCCATTCGTATACAAATGATCAACAGATTCTTGATTTGCCGCATAAAGATTATCGCCGTGCGCGTGCAGCAGCACAAAATATTATTCCAACTACAACTGGAGCTGCAAAAGTAGTAGGAAAAGTATTGCCAGAACTTGAAGGTAAGCTGAATGGTATGGCAGTTCGTGTTCCGACTCCAGACGGTTCATTAGTTGACCTTGTTGCTGAGCTTGACAAGAATGTTACTGCCGAAGATGTTAATAAGGCGTTTAAAGAAGCGGCAGAAGGTAACCTTAAACGTGTAGTCGGATACACGGAAGAACCAATTGTATCCTCTGATATCGTCGGTAATACGTATTCATCATACTTCGATGCGTTATCAACGATGGTTCTTGAAGATAATATGGTAAAAGTAGTTTCTTGGTATGATAATGAAATGGCCTATTCAGCTCGTTGTGTTGATTTGGCAGTTTATATTAAAAATCAAGGACTATAAGGAAAAGCGAAAGCGCCCGTTTAGCGACTTATGGACTGCGCCCGTGCAACACGGGTGGTTCGATGTTGCCACGCAAAGTGGCGGTTTTAATCGAACATACCTACGCAGGAGATAAAGGAAACATGCCCCTGCAAACGGGGTATGTCGACGCCTGAGCGACAGCCCGGGTTTAGTCGACCTTCCTTTGTAGCGAACCGATGTTGACTTATCGTACGGAGGTGAGGGAAGTCCACTAGTCGCTGGGCACTGGAGCTAGACAGAAAGTTCATATATACTGGAGGGGGAACTTTTTCCTCCTCTTTTTCTTATATGACTAACTGTTGTAATCTTGGGGAAAACAAACAAGTAATACATAATTTAAATCACAAGGGAGGATTTTTTAAGAATGAATAAAAAAACTCTGAAAGACCTTGATGTAAAAGGAAAAAAGGTTTTTTGTCGTGTTGATTTTAACGTGCCAATGGCGAATGGCGAGGTAAGTGATGATACACGGATTAAAGCTGCTCTTCCAACGATTGAGTACTTAACAGAACAAGGTGCTATTCTTATTTTGGCTAGTCATCTTGGACGGCCAAAGGGAGAAGTAGTAAAAGATTTACGACTTGATCCTATTGCGAAACGTTTGAGTGATTTAATCGGAAAAGATGTCACGAAAACCGATGCAGTTTTCGGTAAAGAGGTAAATGAAGCTTTATCACTACTAAGTGATGGCGATATTTTATTAATCGAAAATGTACGATTTGAACCGGGTGAAGAAAAAAATGATGAAAAGCTGGCTCAAAGCTTTGCAGATATGGCAGATTTATATGTGAATGATGCGTTTGGTGCAGCTCATCGTGCTCACGCATCAACAACTGGTGTAGCAGAAAAGCTACCAGCTGCTGCTGGGCTTTTAATGGAAAAAGAGCTTGATGTTTTAGGAAAAGCATTAGAAAATCCGGAGCGCCCGTTTACTGCAATCATTGGTGGTGCAAAGGTGAAAGATAAAATTGGTGTTATTGACCATTTACTAGATAAAGTGGATAACCTATTAATTGGTGGTGGGCTTGCCTATACATTTATTAAAGCGCAAGGTCATGAAATCGGACAATCCCTACTAGAAGAGGATAAAATCGATGTGGCGAAACAGTTTATGGAAAAGGCGAAAGAAAAAGGTGTTAATTTTATAATTCCTGAGGATGCCATAGTTGCAGATGAATTTGCAGAGGATGCCAATACCAAAATTGTTGCTATCGATGAGATACCAAAGGACTGGGAAGCACTCGATATCGGGCCGAAAACACGTGAAACGTTTAGTGAGATTGTAGCGGATTCAAAGCTTGTGATTTGGAACGGACCTATGGGTGTATTCGAATTCAATGCTTTTGCAGGTGGAACACAAGCGGTTGCAGAAGCATTAGCAGAGACAAACGGGTATACTGTAATTGGTGGCGGTGATTCTGCTGCAGCTGCCAGCAAATTTGGTTTTGCTGATCAAATGGATCATGTATCAACTGGTGGCGGAGCGTCACTAGAGTTTATGGAAGGTAAGGAACTTCCTGGTGTACAAGCTTTAGATGAAAAATAAATTGAATGAGGTGAGACGATGCGCAAAAAAGTAATTGCTGGAAACTGGAAAATGAATAAAGTGTTAGCAGAAGCGGAACAATTCGTTCAAGAGGTTGTAAAAACAGATCCAACTGATCAAGACGTCGAAGCAATTGTCTGTGCTCCTTTCCCTTTTTTGGTACCACTAGTTGAGCAAACAAAAAATACTTCTGTGAAAATTGCTGCTCAAAATATGCATTTTGCGGAAAACGGTGCATTTACAGGTGAAGTAAGTCCTGTAATGCTCAAGGATTTAGGAGTGACACATGTTGTTATTGGTCATTCGGAACGCAGAGAACATTTTGCTGAAACAGATGAAACGGTAAACAAGAAAACACATGCAGCGTTTGATCACGAATTGACACCAATTGTATGTGTCGGTGAAACACTTGATCAACGCGAGGCGAACGAAACAATGAACCATATTGAAAAACAAATTCGCGCTGGATTAAAGGATTTAACTGAAGAACAAATTACTAAAACAATTGTTGCCTATGAACCAATCTGGGCAATTGGAACTGGCAAAACAGCTTCAAGCAGTGATGCAAATGAAGTGTGCCAGCATATTCGCACGGTTATTGAAAAACTTTCATCAAAAGAAACGGCTAACCAAGTGGTCATCCAATATGGTGGCAGTGTAAAGCCAGCAAACGTCGACGAGTTACTAGCACAATCTGATATTGATGGGGCACTGGTAGGCGGAGCAAGCCTTGAAGCTGAATCATTTATCCAGCTTGTGGAGGCCGGTAAAAAATGACGAACCAAAAACTGGCTGCATTAATCATCTTAGATGGATATGGAATTCGTGATACAGAGATGGGAAATGCAGTTAAACAGGCAAACACGCCTAACTTTGATCGATATTGGAGTAAGTATCCGCATCATCAACTGCAAGCAAGTGGAGAAGCGGTTGGGTTACCAGTAGGTCAAATGGGCAATTCAGAGGTAGGGCATTTGAACATTGGTGCCGGAAGAATTGTTTATCAAAGTTTGACAAGGGTGAACCTATCGATTAAAGATGGCGATTTTTTTGAAAAAGAAGCATTTCTAAATGCAATCAACGATGCTAAAAAGAAAAATAAAGCGTTACACATTTTCGGGCTATTATCAGATGGTGGTGTGCATAGCCATATTAA
The DNA here is from genome assembly GCF_002224365.1 of Virgibacillus necropolis. Taxonomy (GTDB): domain Bacteria; phylum Bacillota; class Bacilli; order Bacillales; family Amphibacillaceae; genus Virgibacillus_F; species Virgibacillus_F necropolis. Next base: position 1,504,405 of record NZ_CP022437.1, read on the forward strand.
TCATTTATTTGCATTATTGAAACTGGCAAGGGATAATGAATTTAAAGATGTGTTTGTACATGCATTTTTAGATGGACGAGATGTAGGTCCTCAAACTGCGAAAATATATATCCAACAAGCAGAAGAGAAAATGGAAGAATACGGTGTAGGGCAGCTTGCAACGATTTCTGGACGTTATTATTCAATGGATAGAGATAAACGTTGGGATCGTGTGAAAAGGGCTTACGATGCGATGGTATATGGTAAAGGGCCACAGTATCAGGATGCCTATACACTAGTTGATGACTCCTATGAGAATGGGATTCATGACGAATTTGTTATCCCGTCTGTTTTAACGGATGAATTCGGAAATCCGAGAGCAACCATTAAAGACGCGGATTCTATCATCTTTTACAACTTTAGACCAGATCGCGCTATTCAAATTTCACGTACATTCTCTGATGAAGATTTCCGTGATTTTGACCGTGGGGAAAAGGTACCAAAGGGATTACATTTTGTTATGCTCACAAACTTTAGTGAATCAGTTGATGGGTATGTAGCATATAATCCTGTTAATCTAGATAACACAGTTGGGGAGGTTTTATCCCAACAGAATATGAAACAACTTCGTATTGCTGAAACAGAAAAGTATCCACACGTGACATTTTTTATGAGTGGTGGCCGAGAAAAGGAATTCCCTGGTGAAAAACGAATTTTGATTAATTCACCAAAGGTTGCAACTTATGATCTGAAACCAGAAATGAGTGCATATGAGCTAACTGATGCGCTACTTACGGAATTAGATTCTGATACACCGAATGCGATTATTTTAAATTTCGCCAACCCGGATATGGTAGGACATTCAGGGAAGCTAGAACCGACGATACAAGCGATTGAAGCCGTTGATGAATGTCTTGGTAAAATTGTTGATAAGATAGTAGAATTAGGTGGAAAGGCTATTATTACAGCTGACCACGGTAATTCAGATGAAGTCATTACACCAGATGGTGACCCGATGACGGCACATACAACAAATCCAGTGCCTGTCATCGTGACGCAAGAAGGTGCAACACTACGTGAAGGTGGAATTTTAGCAGACTTATCACCAACACTACTCGAACTATTAGACCTTGATTTGCCAGCAGAAATGACTGGCACATCATTAATTAAAAAATAAGGGAGCGATTTACATGCCATACATTACAGACGTATACGCACGAGAAGTTTTAGATTCACGTGGAAATCCAACAGTAGAAGTAGAGGTTTTTACAGAGTCAGGAGCATTTGGCGCTGCCTTGGTTCCAAGTGGTGCATCAACGGGTGAATATGAAGCAGTTGAACTACGTGATGGTGACAAAGATCGTTACCTAGGAAAAGGCGTACAAAAAGCAGTAGAAAATGTAAATGAGCTTATTGGGCCTGAGTTACTTGGGGTAGATGTTACACGCCAAACTATTATCGATGAAATTATGATTGAACTCGATGGAACAGAAAACAAAGGAAAGCTTGGAGCAAACGCAATCCTTGGCGTATCGATGGCAGTAGCACATGCAGCAGCCAGTTACTTAGAAATTCCATTATATAATTATTTAGGTGGATTTAATGCCAAAACGTTACCAACACCAATGATGAACATTTTAAATGGTGGGGAACATGCGGACAATAATGTAGATATCCAGGAGTTTATGGTGATGCCTGTAGCAGCACCAACTTTTAAAGAGGCGGTTCGTACTGGCGCAGAAATTTTCCATTCACTGAAAAAAGTATTAAAGTCTAAAGGCTATAATACAGGCGTTGGTGACGAAGGTGGTTTTGCACCTAACTTGAAATCAAATGAAGAAGCACTACAAACAATTGTAGAAGCAATTGAAGCTGCAGGATATAAACCTGGAGAAGAAGTTAAACTTGCAATGGATGTAGCCGCATCTGAGATCTATGAGGATGGAAAGTACAACCTCAAAGGTGAAGGAGTTGTCCGTACTTCAAAAGAAATGGTTGATTGGTACGAAGAAATGGTCAACAAATACCCAATCATCTCCATTGAAGACGGATTAGATGAAAACGACTGGGATGGCCATAAGATGTTAACTGATCGAATTGGCGACCGTATCCAATTAGTTGGAGACGATCTTTTCGTAACGAATACGAAGAAATTATCCCAAGGAATTGAACAAGGTGTTGGAAACTCTATTTTGGTTAAAGTGAACCAAATTGGTACATTAACAGAAACATTTGATGCAATCGAAATGGCAAAACGTGCAGGATACACGGCAGTTATTTCTCATCGTTCTGGTGAAACGGAAGATGCAACTATTGCAGATATTGCTGTTGCAGCGAATGCCGGTCAAATCAAAACTGGTGCACCATCACGTACCGATCGTGTAGCGAAATATAACCAATTGCTACGTATTGAGGATGAACTATCAGGTCTTGGTGTGTACGCAGGATCAAATGCATTTTATAACTTGAATAAGTAAGTCATTTTGTTGATTAGAGGCAGATTAAAATCTGTCTCTTTTTTTTGCCGTTTTTCGAATGATGGACAGTGAAATATAGGCTTTAGATCATATTTTATGGAAGTTGGATCGTAAAATACACTGATCGGATCGTATTTTTAAATTTTGGACGTTATTTTTTACATGCTCGACAGTGAACAAACTTATAATCACACTTAAAATGCATAATACATCCTTCTCCATGAATAGTATCTAAAAAGTGGAGTAGAGGACGTGAATCGATGGCACAGAAGGTCTTATTATTTGGTGATATTGGTATTGATGACACAGTTGCTTTAATTTATGCCCATCTAAACGATCAAATAGATGTAGTAGGGGTGGTAGCAGATTATGGAAATGTTCCACGAGATAAGGCGTTAGCAAATGTTAGGTATATTAAAGAGCTATTTAATATTCCAGAAGAACTTGCCATAATTAGCGGGGCTGAGCTTCCAATGACAGGGGAAATACCAAAGTTTTTCCCGGAAATCCATGGTGAATATGGACTTGGGCCAATTATTCCTCCAAATGCAAATGACGATTATGAAATTGAAAACTTTTTTCAGATTGTAACTATTATAGAGAAATATCAGGATGAATTAGTTATCGTTAATATTGGCAGACTTACCTCGCTTGCTACCATGTTTATTTTATATAAGTCCTTGATGAGTAGTATAAAAGGTTTCTATATTATGGGTGGCGCATTTTGGGTCCCAGGTAATGTAACAGCTGTATCAGAGGCCAATTTTTATGCGGATCCTATCGCTGCAAAGATTGTTTTGGACAACGCTCATAACGTAACGATTATTCCTTTGAATGTCACCCTGCAAGCAATCGTAACCCCGCAGATGGTAGATTATATAGCGAACATTGGGAAGGCAAAGATTATCAAGCCTTTACTAGATTATTATTATGATTTTTATAAAAGTCGTAATCCCTCTATTCAAGGTAGTCCGATGCATGATGTTCTGACTCTGATGGTTCCAATACATGAGGACATGTTGACGTTTGATATGCTTCCAGTTCAAATTGTTCAGGGAAAAGAAGGAGTTGCAAGAGGCCAGAGCATTGCGGATATTCGTCCATACATAAAGAATGGAATTGTTGGAGAGCAAAAACATCGAATTGCTTTTGGTTTGGACTACAGGAAATTTTATATTGAATTTATGTCTGTTATGACGGGGGGAAAGCGTAGGGGCGCTAATTGAGGATAGCAATCGTTATTCCAATATATCAATCTTCGCCTCATTTTATCGACCTACACATAGTAAGAATCTGTTACCATAGTAGAAAAGTAGTTTATCAATGGGGTGGTCACGCTGGATATTTTAAAAGCAATTAAAGAAAGAAGATCGATACATAGTTTTAAAAATGAAGAAGTACCATCGGCCCAACTGAAAGAAATCTTTACTTACGGCTCGTATGCACCGACACACTATATGAAAGAGCCATGGGAAATAAAACTTTACCAGGAGCAAGGAAAAATAAAATTCGTTGATTATATTATTGAAAGCTATCAACGAATTGGGATGTTAAAAAAGAATCAGGACCCAAAAACAATAAAAATGACAGACTCCATGAAGAAATTTTTATTACAGATTCCGCATCATGCATTGATTTATTATAAAAGTGAATCTGATCCAATTCGTATGGAAGAGGAAGTTGCAGCCGTTCATGCATTTATCCAAAATGTGCAATTGGCTGGATGGGAGTTTGGTGTTGGAATGCTTTGGACAATTACACCATTTATGCACGACCCAGAATTTGTTGAAGCAATAGGTTTAAAAAAAGACGAGCACAAAATAGCGGCAGTCTTGCAAATCGGTTACCCAAAGAGTATTCCCAGAAATAAAGGTAGAACACCTATTGAACAAAAGTTAGAAGTAATAAGAGGGGACAGTCCCCCACCGCTTTAACGCTTTAGCGTGGTGGGGGACTGTCCCCTATTTCACGTTATCTCCTTCACAAATGCTACGACTTCATCTGCAGTACCCATAGACAGCAATGTTTCTTTATGGGATTGCATATCTTCTTTCGATAACTGACGTAGCTGTGTTCTTGCTTGCAAAATGGATGTTGCACTCATGCTGAATTCGTCTAATCCAAGTCCAAGTAAAATTGGAATTGCTATTGGATCGCCAGCCATTTCTCCACACATGCCTACCCATTTACCTTCACCATGGGCCGCTTCAATTACGTTATGGACCAAGTTTAAAATTGCAGGATGGTATGGTTGATACAGATAGGAAACCTGTTCATTCATCCTGTCAGCAGCCATGGTATATTGAATTAAATCATTTGTACCAATGCTGAAGAAATCTACTTCTTTTGCAAATTGTTTAGCAGTTACGGCAGTAGATGGAATTTCGACCATGATACCAACCTCGATTTGATCAGAAACAGCCACACCCTCATTTGACAGGTTATTTTTTTCATCCAACAAAATTTCTTTAGCTTGTCTAAACTCTTCAAGTGTTGCAATCATTGGGAACATAATCTTTAAGTTACCATAAACGCTTGCGCGAAGTAGCGCACGTAATTGAGTGCGGAATATAGACTCATTTTCTAAGCAGAATCGAATTGCGCGAAAGCCTAAAAATGGATTCATTTCCTTAGGGAGATCTAAGTAACTTAATTCCTTATCTCCACCTATATCTAATGTACGAACGACAACTGGTTTATCGCCCATCTTTTCAAGTACGGATTTGTATGCATCATATTGTTCGTCTTCAGTTGGAAGTTCGCTTTTTCCCATGTATAAAAATTCTGTCCGATAAAGTCCGATTCCTTCTCCACCATTATTTAACACACTTTCTACATCTTCAGGTGTTCCGATATTAGCTGCCAGTTCTACTTGTTTTCCGTCTGAAGTTACAGATGCTTCGTCCTTCATTTGCGCCCATACAGCTTTTTGTGCTTCATGCTCTGCCTGTTTTTCCCTATATGAGTTTATCTCATCCTCACTTGGATTAATCAACACGACGCCATTCATACCATCAACGATTACAATGTCGTTTTGTTTGATCGATTGGGTACTATCTTTTGTACCGACTACAGCCGGAATCTCAAGTGACCTCGCCATAATAGCGGAATGAGAAGTCCGTCCGCCGATGTCTGTTGCGAACCCTTTTACAAACTCACGATTTAATTGTGCTGTATCGGATGGCGTTAAATCATGTGCGATGACAATAACTTCCTCATCTATTAATGCTGGATCAGGAAACGTTACATTTAATAGATGTGCCATTACGCGTTTTGTTACATCTTGAATATCAGCAGCACGTTCGCGCATGTATTCGTTATCCATATTTTTAAACATGTCGATAAACATGTCAGCTGTTTCCTTTAAAGCACCTTCAGCCATTTCGTTATCAGTTGTAATTTTTTCTTTGATGGGCTTGATTAATTCAGGGTCACTTAACACAAGGAGGTGTGCTGAAAAAATTTCGGCATGCTCGTCCCCAATTTCTCTTTTTGCGTGTTCTTTAATTTTTTCTAACTCGGCTTTTGACTTTTCTAATGCTTGATCTAGTCTGTTGATCTCTTCGTTCGGATTATCTATTGTCTTTTTTTCAAAGGTTAAATCAGGTGTTACCAGTTGATAAGCCTTTGCGATTGCTATTCCACTTGAAGCGGCTATTCCTTGTATTTGTGTCATAAACTATTTGTCCAACCCTTCGACATTTATTTCATATCCTATGTCCATTTTACCTCGAAAAACCCAATTGTTTCAAGGGATTAAGCTAGCAAATAACTGGAAAAGCGCATGGAAACGCTTACCAGGAAAAAATTAACTCATTTGATCGCGCAACCAATGGAATATAAGCGTAAACACTTCTTCTTTGTTTAATTCATTCAATAATTCATGCCGACCACCATGGGAAAACATGGTGGCAATATTTTCAAGCCCAGCTTTTTCGTATAATTCCGCTGTTTTCCAAACACCTTTCCCGTAATCACCCACAGGATCTGCATCACCGCTAGCTAAAAGCATTGGCAAATCTTTACGAATCGCCTCATTGCGTCGCGCGTCTTGAATCATGCTAATTCCGTCCAATAGGTCGTAGTAGAATCTTGCAGTCGGAACAAATCCACAATACGGATCATCCGTGTATGATTGGATCATTGCCTTATCTCGTGTTAGCCAGTCATAGGAGGTATTCTTATCATCCACACGTTTGTTGTAAGAGCCAAATGTCAACGTGTTCATCAGTTTTGTTTCTTCTTTTGGCGGTAAAGCAGATGCTAGCTGTTTACCGACTTGAAAGCGGGCCTTAGGGGTATAGCCAGTTCCAGAAAGAACAACGCCGTCAATTTCCTGACTATAACGTTGAATATACGAACGCGCCAAGAATGATCCCATGCTGTGCCCTAAAATGAATAATGGCGTGTCAGGATATTCCTTTTTTATTTCCATTGTAACTTCATAAAGGTCATTTGTTACTTTTTCAAACCCTTTTTCTGCTGCGAAATATCCAAGTTTACCTTGTTTTTCACCCGTTTTTCCGTGCCCACGGTGGTCATTCCCATAGAGGAAAATATCGTTTTCTAACAAATATTTAGCGAACGTATCGTATCGATTAATGTGCTCTACCATACCATGTGCTAGCTGAACGATAGCTTTTGGCTTCTGATTTTGTTTATACCATTTTTTTACATATACTTCGACATCATCGTACATGGATATCCAAAATTCTTTTTCCATCATCTACTCTCCTTTTTGTTAAGTAATTATTCTTCTATCATAAAGTGAAATAAGTGTTTCGTCCAAAATATAGTGATTTCATTAAAATAAACTTGCTAAATAAACTGAAATTATGCTAAAGTACAGATAGGTATTTGTACGTTTTCTGATGATGGGGGTGTCGTAGTAACATGGCTGATTTAGTAAATATTATATTAGTAATAGATGCAGTAGTTTTGATCGTTTTAGTTGTTTTACAATCAGGTAAAAGTGAAGGACTTTCTGGTGCAATTTCTGGTGGTGCTGAACAATTATTTGGTAAACAAAAAGCTCGCGGTGTTGATTTAATCCTACACCGAGGTACCGTTATAACTGGTACTTTGTTTTTCGTGTTAGCTTTCTTAAGTGCATATGTATTACAATAGACAATTAGACCCTTATCACGTTTTTGGTGGTAAGGGATTATTTATGTTCAAGGGGATATCATAAAAGTACAGGTATTAAAGGAGATTACTAATCATGAAAATTAAAGAACCAAAACCTTTTACATTTGAAGCGGGAGAACGTGCTGTTTTATTATTGCACGGCTATACTGGGCATACTGCTGATGTTCGTATGTTGGGTAGGTTTTTAGAGAAAAAAGGATATACGTGCCATGCGCCAATCTACAGAGGCCATGGTAAACCGCCAGAAGAGCTTATTGACGCAACTCCTGAACAGTGGTGGGATGATGTTAAGGATGCCTATAATCATCTAAAAGAACTGGGTTATACAGAAATTGCTGTTGCTGGGTTGTCACTTGGTGGTGTTTTAGGATTAAAATTAGCGTATTCGGAGAAAATTAAAGGTGTTATTCCAATGTGTGCACCGATGTTTTTTGACAATGAAACACAGTTAACAAGGGGTCTTAAGACCTTTGCAAAGGAATACAAGCAGCTAGAAGGGAAAAATAATGATACAATAGAGGAAGAAGTTACCAGCTTAATGGATGAGTCGGCTTCTATGTTTGACCAATTAGGCAAGTTAATCACGACCGTTAAAAAAAATGTCGATACCATTTATACACCGACATTTGTTGTACAAGCTAAAAAAGACGAAATGATTAATACAAAAAGTGCATCATACATTTATGAAAATGTCGAATCTGATACAAAAGATATCAAATGGTATGAGGAATCTGGACATGTTATCACGCTTGATAAGGAAAAAGAACTGCTACATGAGGATATTTATGACTTTCTAGAAGAACTTGATTGGGAAAAATAGTATTATAAATTGGTAAATTAGGGTAACAATAGTAGAGAAAGAAGGTGAACAAATGAAAGATGAATTTAAAGAGACATTACAACATTATTTTAAAGAAAATAATACGAAGCCTTTGGCAATTGATGAACTTAAAGAAGCCCTGGATGTTAATGATTCAGAGGACTTTAAAATTCTAATTAAATCACTAAATGAACTGGAAGATAGTGGCGAGCTTGTTCGCACGAGAAAAAATAGATTTGGCTTACCTGAAAAAATGAACCTAATTAAGGGTAGGATTCAAATGCATGCGAAAGGATTTGCCTTTTTAATCCCAGAAAATGAAGAACAAACGGATGTTTATATACATCACTCTGATCTAGCTTCTGCGATGAACAATGATATCGTTTTGGTTCGGCCAGAGAAGAAGGATGATGCAGGTAATCGCCCAGAAGGTACGGTAATCCGCATTCTAGAACGTGCTGTACATCAGGTAATAGGGACGTTTGAGGACAATCGTTCTTTTGGCTTTGTAATTGCTGATGATAAGCGGATTCCAAACGATATATTTGTTCCTAAGAGCATGACAAAAGGAGCAGTTAGTGGACATAAAGTAATCGCTACTATAACGAAATACCCTGAAGGAAGAAAAAGTGCTGAAGGGGAGATTGTTCAAATTCTAGGTCATAAAAGTGATCCTGGAATTGATATTATTTCGATTATCTACAAGCATGGTATCACCATTGAATTCCCTGATGAGGTATTGGATCAAGCGAAAAATACACCGGAAACAATAAATGAAGATGAAATTAAAAATCGTAAAGATATACGTGATGAAGTTACCGTAACGATTGACGGTGCGGACGCTAAGGATCTCGATGATGCAGTGTCTGTCAAAAAGCTCGACAACGGTAACTATAAACTCGGTGTATATATTGCTGATGTCAGCTATTATATGGGTGAAGACACACCAATGGATAAAGAAGCCTTTGAACGTGGGACAAGTGTTTACTTAGTTGATCGTGTCATCCCGATGATTCCTCACCGCTTGTCCAATGGAATTTGTTCATTAAATCCACAGGTTGATCGCTTAACTCTAGGTTGTGAAATGGAAATAAACGAGTTTGGTGAAGTTGTCAATCATTCCATTTTCCAGAGTGTCATTCAAACGAATGAACGCATGACATATAGTGATGTAAATAAGATCTTAGTCGACAAGGATGAACAAGTGCGCACGCGCTATGATTCGCTTGTTCCGATGTTCGAGTCTATGGAAAAATTAGCGTCCATTCTTCGTCATAAACGGGCAAAACGTGGTGCGATTGATTTTGATTTTAAAGAAGCTAAAGTTCTAGTAGATGATGCAGGTAAAGCAGTTGATGTTGTTATCCGTGAACGCGGGGTTGCTGAACGTTTAATTGAAGAATTTATGCTTGCTGCGAATGAAACGGTTGCTGAGCATTTTCATTGGATGGATGTTCCATTTATCCATCGAATTCACGAAGACCCGAAAGAATCAAAGCTACAGCAGTTTTTTGAATTTATTGGCGGGCTTGGTTATAAAGTCAAGGGAACAGCAAATGAAATTCACCCACAAGCATTGCAGAAGATTATTGAAGAAGTGAAAGATAAACCAGAAGAACTAATTATTTCTAAATTAATGCTGCGTTCCATGCAACAGGCAAAATATGATCCTAATAGTATTGGGCATTTTGGTTTAGCAACAGAATTCTATACGCATTTCACTTCACCAATTAGAAGGTACCCAGATTTAATCGTCCATCGATTAATTCGTACCTATTTGATTGATAAAAAGATGGACAATAAGACTATTGAAAAGTGGAAAGAAAAAATGCCTGAGATAGCTCGTCACACATCAGGAAAAGAACGTACGGCAGTTGATGCTGAACGGGAAACAGATGATTTGAAAAAAGCAGAGTTCATGGAAGATAAAATCGGTGAAGTTTTTACTGGTGTTATTAGTTCCGTTACTAACTTTGGACTTTTTGTTGAACTCGAAAATACGGTAGAAGGTCTTGTCCATGTTAGTCAGCTAACCGATGATTATTACCACTATGACCAACGTAATTATGCAATGATTGGCGAACGGACGGGTAATATATACAGAATCGGTGATACGGTTGAAGTCCGCGTTATCGCAGTAAATATTGATGAACGAGTTGTCGATTTTGAAATGGTAAGTGGTTCCAGTAAAAAGCGTGAAACCCCTAAGAAAACAGTAAATACAGACGGGGTAAATAATGCGAATAAGAAAAAGAAAAAGAGTAAATCCAAAAAGTAACGCTATTTGGGATTAAAGCTGCGTGACTTTTGGCTTTGAAGATCAAATTTTCACTTCACTAAAACGTAAGACTAATTCGACTCAGAAACGCTGAGCTGCGAATTAGTCTTTTTGTCGATAAAAAATGATTGCATTTTGTTAGCATATAGCATAATGTATAACTACATATAAAAATGTTTCCCTGAGGAAAAACTAATAAACATGTACAACAAAGGAGCAATTACGATGTCTGAAGAAGTTATTCTTGCGTTTTTATTTACCTTGTTTGCTGGGTTAGCTACTGGAATTGGAAGTATATTAGCGTTTTTTACAAAAACAACGAACACCAAGTTTTTATCATTTTCATTAGGGTTTTCAGCGGGTGTTATGATTTATGTATCCATGATTGAAATTTTTGTGAAAGCACAAGATTCCTTAATTGGTGAGCTTGGTAAAGTCGGTGGGAGTTGGCTGACAGTTGGTTCATTTTTTGGTGGCATTTTTTTAATAGCGCTTATCGATCGTTTTGTTCCAAAGCAATCTAATCCACACGAGCTTAAAAAAGTGGAAGAAATGAAAGACACGGGTAAATTTGTCAATAATCCAGATTTATTAAAAATGGGAACGTTCACAGCGCTTGCAATTGGAATTCACAACTTTCCAGAAGGTATTGCAACATTTACGGCAACGTTACAAAATCCAGAAATCGGTTTTGCAATCGCAGTTGCCATTGCTATCCATAACATACCTGAAGGAATCGCAGTTTCGGTACCGATCTATTACGCAACAAATGATAAGAAAAAGGCATTCAAGCTATCGTTTTTATCGGGACTGTCTGAACCTGTGGGTGCAGTGCTTGCGTTTTTGATTCTCATGCCATTTTTAAATGATGTAATGTTTGGTGTAATATTTGCAAGTGTAGCGGGAATCATGGTATTTATATCACTTGATGAATTACTGCCGGCTGCAAAAAAATATGATGAAGCACATACATCGATTTATGGATTGGTTGGAGGTATGGCATTAATGGCGGTCAGTTTGTTATTGTTCATTTAAATAGTGGCTTATGGCTAGTATTGATTGGAATAAGTTAAAAACTTTGATAAAATAAATGGCACGGAAGTAGTAGGAGGAAACATTATGCCAAAAGGACTTGGAAAAACACTAGCCCAAAATAAAAAAGCATCGCATGATTATTTTATAGAGGAAACGTATGAAGCAGGTATCGTATTACAAGGAACAGAAATAAAATCCATTCGTGCTGGCCGCGTCAATATTAAAGATTCCCACGCAAGAGTTGATAAAGGTGAAGTAAAGCTCATTAACTTGCATATTTCAACCTATGAACAGGGAAATAGATTTAATCATGATCCAACTCGGACGCGTAAATTATTGATGCACCGAAAAGAAATTGATAAATTAATTGGGGTAACACAGCAACAGGGTTATGCATTAGTACCATTAAAGATTTATATCAAAAATGGCTATGCAAAGGTTCTGATTGGTGTAGGTCGAGGAAAGAAAAAATATGATAAGCGGGAAGACTTGAAGCAGAAGCAAATGAAGCGTGATATCGATCGTGCTATTAAGGATCGTGAGTAAAAAGACCTATATGTAGTTGCAATTTATGCTAAATATGCTATAATGGGTCTTGTAACAATAAAGCTAATACAATTAAATAGATGCTCAATTTTTTCCGAGCGTTTCTCTTAATGGGGACGTTTAGGATTCGACAGGGATAGATTGAGCTCAGGTTGCGCGTCGAGGTTACGGCTCGTAAAACGTTACACGCCTATAATTGGCAAAAATAATCAACCTGCTTTAGCAGCTGCGTAAGTAGTTCTGAAGCGATCCTTCCTGCATTTGCCCGTGATGCAGATTGAAGGGTCTCAAATGAAGCGGGCTACACTACTATTCACCGTCTGCGGATAGTGGTTGAAACTAATCAGACTAGCTACATGGAAGCCTGTTGGTAGGCCGATATGCTAGCGAATTATTAATATACCAACTACACGCGTAGAAGCCTGAGTGGCGATGTCCTTGGACGTGGGTTCGATTAGTAATTAGTCGCCTTTTGTAGCAATACAAAAGTGAAAATCCGGCTTTATCGGTGAAACCTAAGTTGCTTTCAATGCAATAGGGCAATGCCGAGCGGTATGTGGAGCAATCCAACAGCCGTGTATCGACTTATAGGCTGCCATCTTTGGTAGTACTAGGATGTGGAATTTAGCCTGAAGCAGGCAAATATATATTCTGCATAAGACGCCGGGGAACCTAATAAAATAGTAGGTTCAAGATATAGTCAGTGCCATGTCGAAAGCATGGAAGAGCATGTCCCACCGTCTCCACCAATACATATGTTGGTGGTTTTTTTGTGTAATAAGCGACAAATTTAAAGAGTAAAGAACTTTTCCTCAAATGTTATTTTATTTTTTAACATGGTTTCATTATATTTACCATTTCGCGGAGTTACTATGTCGTATCCGCTCAAAATCCATTCAGCTCTTTTTTTCTTTCGTTCGTTCTATTCTGAATAACCCATAAATTTCTTTTAGGGTTTGAAATACTTCTTCCTTTTTCTTGATGTAGAGTTTATAAGAATTTTGGAACTTAGTAGGGTTATAATTCTTTTTATTATAGATACTTCCTCCAGTTAAACTCTGAATATAGATTAACATTTCTTTATCATTTGAAGAAATTGAAATGCATGGTCTTCTATGTTCTTTACTGTGCATTCTAGTCAAAGTTATACTGCCTTCACCATCTATAATTCCAGCTATAAGCAGCTTCCCATTTTTTCACCTTTAAAATCACATCCTTATCATTATTACGAACGTACGTTTCTTTTATTGTTAATTATCAGATGGAAATCAATAGCTTTAATATTGAGCAAAATAAATCAGATAAATATGTTTACGATTTTACTGCGTATGTTCAATACAAAAAAGAATAACGTGAAAAAGTGAGCACAGGATTGCTGAAGTTTCTAGTAGAATCCCCTTTTCTGAGGAAGATACTATTGATGGCTTTTGAAATCTTTGATGATGATAGCTTAGCAAAACAATGAAAACAGAAAATTAAACTCAAAAACCTTTCAACATACATGCTGAAAGGTTTTTATAATGTCATACATAGAAATATATGGATAAATAATTAAGTGTGAAAAAAGTTTATTTAATACTCCTGATCATACTTATTCACTTCAAGCAGATCAATCAATTCAACATTAGGATTCTTATCTTTAAACCACCGAAGTGCAAATTCATTTCTAAACAAAACAATGTAATTTCCTTCTCGATCTCGGACAAGTAAGTTCTGCTCATCAAAGAGTGATTCATCTACTTGGTCTGCTTGTAACCAACGGGGTACTTTTTCTCCTATTGATTCTAACAAGACTTCAACATTGTATTCATTTTTCATTCGATATTTGAAAACTTCATATTGTAACTCGCCTACTGCTCCCAATATGAAGGAGTCAGTACGATGTTGATAATATAATTGGATTGCACCCTCTTGCACAAGCTGTTCAATGCCTTTTCTATATTGTTTGGATTTCATAACGTTTTTTGCGGTTACTTTTTTAAATATTTCTGGTGGGAACTTTGGTAACTCTTCATATTCAAAAAGATCCTTACCTTCAATTAATGTATCCCCAATTTGATAGGCGTTTGGATCATAAATACCAATGATATCACCTGCATACGCTTCCTCAATTGTATCTCTTGAAGATGCAACAAATTGCTGTGATTGGGAAAGCTTAATCAGCTTATTGTTCCTTGCCAGTTTGACACTCATTCCTCGCTCGAATTTACCAGAGCATACACGTAAAAATGCAACCCTATCACGATGAGCGGGGTTCATATTAGCTTGAATTTTAAAAATGAATCCAGAAAAGTCTGGGTTATCAGGTTGAATGGCTCCTTCAGTTGATTTTCTTGGTGCTGGAGCCGGTGCCATAGAAATAAATGTATCAAAAAATGTTTGTAATCCAAATGGTGCTAGGGCACTACCAAAAAATACAGGAGTTTGTTTTCCTGACAATACGGTGTTTAAAGAAAACTTATCCCCAGCTTCGTCCAATAAAGAAAGTTCGTCATTCGCTAGTTGAAATGCTTCCTGGGCTATCAACTCCTGATATTCAGGATTATCTAAATTGTTATATGGAATATACGTTTCTTCTTCATTGCCATTATATTGAACAAATTGTTTTTCATGTCGGTCAAAAGTACCAAGAAATCGTTTCCCCATACCAGCTGGCCAGTTCATTGGATAGGTTTCAATATCTAAAACCTGCTCGATTTCTTCCAATAATTCAAGAGGTTCCCTTCCTTCACGGTCCAATTTATTAATAAAAGTGAAAATAGGGATGCCACGCATGCGACACACTTTAAATAACTTGATCGTTTGTGACTCTATTCCTTTCGTTGCATCGATGATCATAACTACACTATCAACGGCGGTCAATGTACGATACGTATCCTCACTAAAATCCTCGTGACCAGGAGTATCTAAAATATTTACTTGATATCCATCGTACGGAAAATTCATTACACTTGAAGTAACCGAGATGCCACGTTGTTTTTCTATTTCCATCCAATCCGATGTAGCAAATTTACCAGACTTTTTACCCTTAACAGTTCCGGCGGATTGAATTAAGTTTCCGAACAATAACAACCTCTCTGTTAATGTTGTTTTTCCAGCATCAGGATGCGATATAATCGCAAACGTTTTTCGTTTCTTAACTTCATCTTGTATACTCATAAAAATCCCTTCCATTCTCTATTCAATTTACGTTTATTTATTATAATCAGGGATTTTTGATTTACATCAGAACGATTCTCCTTTAAATCTTTGCGTTTATTGTTAATACCATCAAAAAGATAGCACGGTTAGAGGCTTGAAGTCAATTAACACAAGAAATATTTTACACTTGTTTCACTCTATTCATTTTTATTATTTTCGTTTCGGTAGCTCAAAGGTGCAGTATAGTAGTTCTACGATAGCATCAGATTGTGCAATAAGCAGGATATTTCGATGTAAAAGTTGAAGTTATAAATATGTAGGATTAGGTGGTTGAGGGGGTTTTTTCGATAGAAAGTAAATTAAATAAAAATTATATTTGGCTATATTTCATTTTATTACTTTCCTTTTTATCGTTTCAATAGTAATAGTTTTTATTATTGGTGCTGTATTTGGATTTATATATAAGAAAACAAATTCTTTATGGGCTGTAATTATTATCCATTCGGTGTACAACTTGCTACTATCAATCTTCAATTAACTAGAGTTTTTCCATCATAATCCCGCTATTGATAAGCGAAAGCGTTACGAAATCCTCATCTAAAATTCGAGTGGAGGGTTACGTA
Organism: Virgibacillus necropolis; assembly: GCF_002224365.1. Lineage (GTDB taxonomy): Bacteria > Bacillota > Bacilli > Bacillales > Amphibacillaceae > Virgibacillus_F > Virgibacillus_F necropolis. Next base: position 1,520,452 of record NZ_CP022437.1, read on the forward strand.
ACGCTTTCCTGATTTCTATATTATTTTTTTTGAAAATGAAGCTAAATAAGAAATGTGATCGTCTAATAGATATACATCATTTAAAGAAATGAAGGTGAGGGACATTATTGAATTAGTTTATAAAGCTCAAAAAGGTGATGATAAAGCCTTTTTGGCACTGTTTCAAGCGTATGAAAAGGATCTATATAGAATGGCATATCTGTATGTGAAAAATAAACATGACGCGCTTGATGTTGTTCAGGAAACTGCATATCGTTCATTTAAAAAAATAAGCACACTGAAAAACCCCGAGTATCTAAAATCATGGTTAATAAAAATAGCGATAGGCTATGCGACTGACTTGTTAAGAAAAAACAAGAAAGTAACGTACCTGAATCCCGAACACGCAGAGTTTATCGGTTCAAGTGACGATGATATACCCCTTTCATTATCATTGCAGGATTTGATTGAATCATTGAATGAGAAAGAAAAGAATCTAGTGTTCCTTAAATATTACTGCGGCTATACCTTCGATGAAATTTCAGAATTGGAAGGGTTACCGTCAGGTTCAGTGAAATCAGTCATATATCGAGCATTAGCAAAGCTTCGGAAACAGGTTAGGAGGGTTGATATGTATGAACAATAAAATCAAACAAGAGCTTGAGAAGATTGAAATCCCAGATGAATTACATAATAGAGCCAAATTGGGAGTTGAGAAAGCTAAAATGGAGAAAGAGGGACATAATTCCACAGGAAAAAAGAAGAAAAAGTGGAGTATTGGAAAGAAGTTCACTTATTTCGGAAGTGCTGCTGTTTTGTTGTTTGGGTTATTGTTTGGCTCAGCATTTATTTTCCCATCAATGGCGAGCGTGCTGGCAAAGGTGCCTTTTCTAAGCACAATTTTTGAATCGGAGCCCGCAGTGTCGACTGTTTCTGAGGAACTAAGAGATAAGGGTTACAAGATTAGCGGAGTAAGTTTCCGTGTTAAAAATAAAACAATGACGATATCTGTTGATGGATCAGATGAGTACTATGAAGATGTTAAAGATGAAATAAAAGATATTGCAAAGGATATTCTACAATCAAAACATTATGATGCTTACAACTTGAAGGTTGATAAGTATAAGCCATTCGTTCCCGATGTAAGTGAAGAAACAAAGAAAAGGATGGAAGAAAGCGATATATTACTTACTGCAATTCGACAGTCACTCGAAAAACATGATTACAAAGTTTTAAGTTATGGTATAAGGAACAATAAGTTTGAGGAGTTCATTACTTTGGATATCCCAGATACTGAATCGCGAGTTGAGGAAATAAAAGAATTGATCCATCAAGTCGTCCAGGAGAAGGACTTAGGGGAATTTCCAATCAAAGTAAATGAAATCAATATGGAAAGAAGAGCCCAAGAAAGCAGATGGATGCCAGTAATTAATACGATTTTTGAGGGATTATTGGCTAAAGAAGAATATAAGGTTATTGGAGAGGGGTATTCTTTCTATCCTTTACCATTGAGAATTGAAATAAGAACATCTATTCATTCTACAGATTCAGATGCCCAAGAGCTTGGTAACAAGATTGAAGATACAATCGATAACTTTATTGAAACGGAAGCTGCTTCAAAAGCAGTGCAGGGTGATCCGTACAGGGTTGAAGTGCTAAGCAAAGATAAAAAGAAAATAAATTAATTGACAAAATAGGCGCTACCTACTGTATATGTAGCGTCTTTCATTATAATTTAGGAACCTTTCGAACTACTTATCGGATTATACAACCAGCATTTAATTTGACTCACTAACTGCTTTATTTGATCAAATTCTTCGAGTGTCCAGGCTCAAAAATATGGCTGTAATCTGCTGAATGTTTGAAATTTCTTGCAGGAATATGACTTGTTATCTTGAATTTACTTAAGGAGAGAAGTATAGAAAAATTTATTGGAGAGTAGGGATCAGAATGGGAAGAGTTATTGGATTTGAATTAAGTAGTCAGGAGCCGGAAAAAGCGGCTAAATTTTATGCTAAGGTTTTTGGTTGGGAAGTTTCCGAACCGAATTGGGACTTCTGGGGTGTCAAAACAGGGAAAGAAGAAAAGCTCGGAATAAATGGAGGAATTGGAAAAGGCCCCCAGGATTACCCAAATGGCACGCGTATACAACTTGAAATTGATTCAATCGATGAAACGATTTCTGAAGCAATAAATAATGGTGCCTTGGTTGTTCGAGATAAAATGGAATTTGATGATTTTTATCTTGCATACTTAGTAGACCCTACTGGAATTGGCTTTGGTCTTGTGCAAAAAAAGAATAATAGATGGTGAAATGAGGGAATAGCATGTCACAACCATTATTAAAGGGCATGGAAGGTGTATTTATCGCAGTAAAAGACCCAGAAATATCAGCTGACTGGTATGAAGAAATATTAGGATTTAAACTTACCTATAGTGAAAAAGAAGCTGCAGTTATGAAGATTGCAGAAGCGTCGCAAACTGTGGTGTGTCTTGTAAGAACCGTTAACCATCAACCTATGAAGTTTCCTGAGAATAACTTCGGAGTTGGTCAATATTATAACTTTATCCCAAAAGACCTGGATGAGACTTATCGACTTTTAACAGAACGGGGTGTAAAAGTAAATCCAATTGGTGGAGAAGGAACGACACGATACTTTTCATTCTATGACCCTGACGGAAATCCTTTGGGTGTTTGCCAATAAATTTAATATAGGGGGGATTCGTGTGAGAAAAGGAATAATACGGCCATTAGTTATTTGTATCTTTCAAAAAGATGATTCCATTCTAGTTGCTGAAGGCTATGACCCAGTAAAGAAGGATTATTTTTATCGTCCAATCGGTGGTGGTATTGAATTTGGAGAAAAAAGTTCAGATGCGTTAATTAGAGAGGTAGATGAAGAAATTGATGCTACTATTTGCGATCTCCACTACATAGGAACTATTGAAAACCTTTTTACCTTTAGCGGCGATATTGGACATGAAATAGTTCAGGTATATGATGCAAGGTTTGTTGATGGCTCAATCTATGAAAAAGGTTCGTTTATAGGAAAAGAAGATAATGGAACAACGTTTAAGGCTCTTTGGATCGCTTTGCCTGAATTCCGAAATGGGAAGTCACGGCTCGTCCCAGAAGAACTTTTAGACTTAATTCAACAGAACAATCAAATGGTATAAAGACTTAATTAGTCAAGGAAGAGGGGGAGGAATCTTGTATAAACTTGAAGCGCATTTCCCCCGAATAAAACAAGCCCAATTTCCCTTTAATAAAAAGAGAAGTTAGGCTTGATATTCTTCATGCTCATTTACATCCGGGACCAATGCTGATTCGTAACGCTTGTTTCAGCAAATTCTAGTGTGGTCCTATAGGGTTCGAAGTCAACTTGTTTATTGACGGCATAAAGACTTTCGGGAGAAACGAGAAATAGTGCAAGCACTTCATTATAGACGTAACGGTCGATATCTTCAGCTGCCTTTAATAATTGTTCCCGCTCTGTTTGAGCGGTCATCCTTGTATACAGACGACTGAACTCGGGTGGAATTGCACTTGCACGAAGCGCACCGTCTTTTCCAAAAAATTCACGGTGGAAAAAAGCGGGTGTCCCTTCTAAAAATAGTGCACTAGCCGATGTGATAAGAATATCCCAATTTGGAGTGAGTTTCTTTTCGGCTAGAATAGTCATCCATTCTATGCGTTGATTATCAGGTATGATGAACACATTAACCTCAATATTCAATGCTTTCTTCAAATCATCCGCAATGAGGTAGGTCATTTTTTTATAGTCTGTCGTTGTAGCTAATACGAGTGGTCTTCCTTTTGGCCAAGCTGATTCCGGAAAGAGTCTTCTAGCTTCCTCAGGTAAATGCGGAATGGCTTCTAGTCCTTCAGGGAAATCAAAAGCCCATGGTGGTGTTAAGGCGGGGACAATGTCTGCATAGCCGTTAAAACCTTCTGAAACCAACTTCACGCGATTTACCGCGAGATTGATTGCTAACCTTAATTGCCTACTATCGAAATCAACGTCTATATTAAAACGATTAAATACACCTGCAATGATTTCGTTCCCTTTTACCCTTACAAGATCAGCAAAGGAAGAAGATTGAACTCGATCTGCCTGGTTTGGCGGAACATTTGTCACAATGTCAACATTGCCCTCTGTAGACAAGCATAAATCAAGTGCTTTTTGTTTCGTAAGATCATTTCGAAAAACAACACGTTCGAGTCGTGGCACGCGTTCAGCATTCCAATAGTCTTGGAATGCGTCAAGAATAACCCTTGGCGTGCGAAGTTCATGCTTTGTTAGCCACGTAGATGTAAGTGGTGTTCTATCCATGATTGCAATCTCATTAATAATGGATGAGTATCCTTCAGCTAATTTGAATGGTCCCGTGCCCCACGGGCCAGGTGCGTCGAGTACTCACCAATGTCCCTCGCCGCTACCTTGGGTAACATAGCCAAACCCAAGTTTATTAAAAAATAAATTATTTGCCATATGCACGGCACGTAATTTGGCCTTCGCTAAGCCAGAGGGATACGGAAAGTGAAAACGTACCGTATAGTTATCCACCGTTTCAAGTGTTGTTTCTTCAGGCAGATTCAGCCAGGTACCTGGAGGATGAGGTGCAGCCCATTGATGCAATTGGTTAAAGCTGTTTTGGACAGTCCGCGCTGTGAAAGGCCCACCATCCTGGAATACAACGCCTTTTTGCAAAGGTAGTTCAAGTGTAAGGTCATTCACCCAATTTGCTTTTTTAGCAAGGTTGGGAATAACCCGTCCAAGCGGATCTGCCCTAACTAACTCTTCCATGGAATTAAAAAGCACATACAACCAATTAAGTGGCGATGGGTCATAAACGTAAATCATGCCTTTAGGTGCAGGGAGGTTGCTGGTATCATTCTTAGAATCCATTTCTCTCCTCCTTTAAAATAATTATTTCTTACCCGTTTTTTTCCAAACTTCATATAGTGAAAAATAAATGAATCACCTTACTCTATGAAATAAATGCTCCAATCATGACAAATCAAGATACATATTATTTCCAAACCAAGGACTTGGTTTTTATACAAACAACGAATTTTCATTAAACTTAAAACCAATTGTTTGTGTTAGGAAATTAGGAAGGAGTATACTAACGGTGAAAGGTGGGATAAAATGCTATTACAAAAAATCCAGGAAGTTAAACTTTCAGATTTAAACGGCAATAAAGTATCCATCAGTGACTACCGTGGGAAAAACACGTTAATTTTTATGTGGGCTTCGTGGTGACGTTGTAGGGATCAACTGCCTGGATGGCAGGAATTTTATCAGAAATATAAAAACGAGAACTTTGAACTTTTATCCGTATCTGTTGATATCCAGGGGGCGGAGGTAGCTAAACCATACGCACAGGATATGCCTTTTACAACAGTTGTCGATACTGAAAATAAGCTTGCTAATTTATTTGGTTTTAAGATTGTTCCTAATGGTATTTTCATCGACAAGAATGGGACCATTCGCCTTATTAAACAGGGTTTTCAAGTGACAAATGATGAACATGTTGAATCCGTAAGAAAATTAATTTTTGGTGAGGTAGAAAAGATAGAGTTGGATGATCAATATTACAATCCAGTTGGTGCAGCAAGTAATGTAGAAACCATGCTTGCTCAAACAAAGTATAAATTAGGAATGGAATATGCCAATAATGGTAAAAAGGAAGATGCTTTGAAAGAACTCGATGAAGCGTTACTTCTGGATACTGATAACTTCTTAATTCGCAAACAACGTTGGTACATTCGATATCCTGAGAAGTTTTCTCCGACCATTGATACTGATTGGCAACAAAAGCAATTAGAAAAGGAAAAGGCTGAGGAAGCACAATTAAAAGACGAGTTAATTTGTGGACCAGAGGGCTGTGTTATACCTGGTACTTTCTCTGATACTAAAAAATAAATAATAAACTAAAATAGTGGAATTATAAGTAATGAAATTAAAGGAGGATTACAGCATGGCTAAAACCATTACATTAGAGGAATATGTAAAATTAAAAGACACTACGAGCAAACCGCTTGTTCTTGAATTTGGAGCAGACTGGTGACCAGGCTGTCGTATGTTGAGGCCGGTGGTCTCTGAAGTAGCTGAAGAGCTTGATACTGTTGAATTTTATTATGTGGATGTAGACGAGTCATCCGATTTAGCCGGTGAATTTGGTGTACAAAGTATTCCGACCATGGTTTTGATTAAGGATGGAAAAGAGGCAGACCGTTCAGTTGGGTTTGTACCTGAAGAAAGAGTGAAGGAATTCGCTCAATCTTAACAATAAAAACACAAAAGGCACAGGAGTAAATCCCTATGCCTTTTGTGTTTTTTTAGTCAATCTCCAAGTTGGCCAAAACATAGCCTTTTTCCTTAATAGCTTTTAGTAAAGCAGGTAAAATTCCTACTGTTTGTGTAAGCTCATGTAATAAGATGATTGCGCCATCTTCCAAATTATCGACTACATTTGAAATGATTTGTTCCGGATGCTCCTTTAATTCCCAATCCATCGAGGCTACTCTCCATAGAATTGGTGTCAAATTCAGTTTTTTCACAGCTTTGATTGTATCATTGTTGTATTGACCAAATGGAGGACGGAAATACGTTACTTTGTTACCTGTAATTGCTTCAATCTTGCTAACGCTATTTCTAATATCTTGATACTGTTTTTCGTACGGCTGTTTAACAAGATTAAGGTGCTTCGTTGAGTGCGTGCCAATTAAGTGCCCTTCATCTAGTACTCTTTCCCAAGGTCTTTCAGGGTACAACAGTCGCGATTGCCAAAAAAATGTGGCCGGAACATTCTCCTCTTTTAACACATCCAAAATGGCGGGGAGTACCCTGCTTGGGCCATCGTCAAACGTGAGTACAATCGACTTCTGGCTTTTCTTTTGAGCTTTAGTGGCGATATTCGAATCTGTGGAGTCGTACACGACCCGTGAGTTATCGACCACTCATGGACTTTTCATCATTAAAAATCACCCCATAAATTAAGTTCATTAGATGGTAACTGGATTTGACGATGATACATACGTATTATCGTATTCTTTTTCATCGAAGTCCTCAGGTTTCCCATCGAAGCTCACTTCACCGTCTTTCAGTGCCAATATGCGCGTTGCATATCTCTTAGCTAATTCAACATCATGTACATTAATAATAGTCAGCAGCCCATGACGTTGATGCATTTCAGTGAGCAGATTGAAAATATGGATCGATGTACCAGGGTCAAGACTGGAGACTGGCTCATCACCGAGTAGTAATTTCGGATTCTGCAAAATAGATCGGGCAATTCCTACTCGTTGTTTTTGTCCACCGCTTAGACGCTCAACCTTCCGATCAATCATGTCAGATAGTCCGACATCTGCAATCACTTGTTTTGCCTGATCGATTTCTTCCTTGGTAAACCATCCAACCAGGTTTTTAAAGGTATGACGGTAACCAAACATTCCGGTCATAACATTTTGTAAGACAGATAGACGGGGTACTAAATTAAAATGTTGGAAAATCATTCCCATTTCTTTGCGTACTTTTCTTAGCTGTTCCTCGTTCATTTGAGATAATGTGGAGGAACCCCAAATTATTTCTCCGTCAGTTGGTTTTTGCAGACCATTGATACACCGGACCAGCGTTGACTTGCCTGCACCGCTTTTTCCGAGTATACAAACGAATTCACCTTGAGTAAATGACAGGTTAATAGTTGAAAGTGCATCCTGCAGGTTACCTTGATATCGTACAGATAAGTTTTTCAGCTCTAGCAAATGAATCCCGCCTTAAAGAGGTTCTTCAAAAAGTCACCAAATGATAAACGGCGAATTTCTTCGATCCTCAGTTTTTCCGGTCCTCACGTATTAAAAGCATACGTTCTGGTCCTCAAAATATTCGCGCCTTGAACTTCTTGTTTCTAATTTGCTTACTTTTTGAAAAGATAAAAAAGTATAAAATCGATCTATTATCGGATTTAAAAAAGGTTAATGTATTATTTGAAAGATACGCAGTTGTATAAAATGCGACGTAAGTACTTTGTTTGGTGGTTGGACAACCGTTCCGGAAATCCACTTCGCTTTCCGCGGGCTCGCGATGAGCCTCCTCGTGAGAAAACCACTCACTGCGGGGTCTCATCGTCTTCGCTTTCCCGCAGGAGTCTACGTGGATTTCCTTCACTGGGTTTGTGCTTAACAATTTCAATTTACTTGATCACTGGTTGCTTTTATTATAAGATAACCTTCAATTTATGGCAGTTGATTGGAGCGGAGGGCAGTCGACTCCTGCGGGAGGATAGGCATAGGTGAGACCCCGCAGTGCGACAGCACGAGGAGGCTCACCAGCCGCCCGCGGAAAGCGACTGCCCGCAGCGGAAATCAACTAACGCTTACGTCGCATTTTATATCGGAAATGAAGTTAACTTTTTGTTATTTAATTTTCGAATTGGACCTGGTGACATCAGGTTTTTTTGAACATGCACTTAAATAACCTTTTTTCGTACATAACTGCCAAATAAGTCAATAGCGATCACCATAATCATTATGATGAAAACATCTAGTGAAACGGATGAGTATTGGAACGTTTTAAAATCATTGAATAAGCGCTGACCTATTCCGCCGCCACCGATGAATCCTAATATTAGTGAGGTTCGAACCGCAACTTCAAATCGATAAAAATAATTGGACAACACATTTGGCCAAATCTGAGGGAGGATGCTAAACAAATTAGCAAACCATTTTTTCCCTCCAACAGCCTTCATTGCTTCTTGTGGTCCAGGGTCTGATGCTTCGATTAGCTCGCCGATCAACTTTCCTAGAACGCCAATATTGTGGAGCATAATAGCCAGAACAGCTGGGAATGGCCCGAGTCCCAGCGTTGTTAACAGTACTAAGCCAAAAACGATTTCCGGAATGGAGCGAACAAAGCTTAATACAAATCTCGTTATATGATAAAGAAATTTAGATGGTGCAGTATTCCACGCTGCAATAAAACTAATAGGAAGGGCGATAAGTAAACCCAAAAAACTTCCTAAGAAGGCCATAGCAAACGTTAATAAACTGTCCTGTAAGATTCCTGACAAGTTAGAAGTATCCATTGGAAACCATTGTGATAAAAAATGGATCATGTTACGAAAATCTTTAAACTTAGATAAGTCGAATTCTGTTAGTCTCATACTGAAAAAAAGTAAGAGGGTTAACAAAATAACAGTAAAAATACTGCGGCGTTTGAACCACACTGTAATCAGCCCTATTCGTTAATAATTCCCTGTTTAATTGCTGCTTTCCTGATGAATTCATAATCTTCGTTCGTTGCTTTTGTGAACCCTGATGCACCAAAAGCGTTTAAAATATCTTTATCTTCAATAGCTAAGAATGCCTCTTGAAGCTTTTTAATGGTTTCTTCATCTGTATCTTTGTGAACTGCCCAAGGATACTGGAAGAGTTTATCTGATTTCCAAATAATTTTGATTTGATCCCCATCTATTTTACCTGACTCGACTAATTGATTATAAATTGCACTGTCAATCGCTCCAGCGTCCACTTGCTTATTTTGAACAGCTAAGGCCGTTGCATCATGCGAACCTGTAAATCGAACGGAGCCTAGTTTGTATTTATTTTCAGATTCATAAACACCTCTGTCCTCAAGCTCAATTCCTGGGATTAAGGAACCTGATGTAGAACTTGGATCACCGAATGCAAAATTAATCTTCTCCGGTTTTTTCAATAGATCTTCTAAAGAAGTCCATGGATTATCAGCATGTGTAATAATATAGGAGTGATAAAAAGGTTCCCCGTCAATTAATTGGGTGATGATAGCCTGGGCGCCACTTTTTTCATGAGCAACGACATAGGTCAAAGGACCAAAGTAGGCCATATCAATTTTGTCGTAATTCATTGCTTCAACTACTCCATTATAATCTGGATAGACCTCAACAGAAACATCTCGGTCTAGCTCTTCTGACAAAATTGTTTGCAGCTTTTTCATTGCTTTATCAATTGCGCCCTCAGTCTGGGCAGGGATTACTCCAATCGTAAACGGTTTTTCTTCAGACGTTTCAGCAGACTCCTTGCCTGTATCTTCACCTGAATTCCCGCATGCCGCTAGTGTTAAAGTTAAAGCAATCACGAAAAATAAAAGAAACCATTTTTTCATTTCTACTCACCTCGGTTTTGATTTGTATAGAAAGTACCTAATCCTGATTCTAGTGGATAATTAATTTTCCAGTCTAGCTGGCTTAATGCTTTTGTATTGTCTAAATAACTATGAATGATATCACCGTCTCGGTTATCAACATATTGAGGCGGGTTTTTTTTATCTGTAAAATGACTTAACAATGCCACTAATTCGTTTAATGTAGTAGGCTTATTCGTGCTGATGTTTAAAATTTGGTTGTCTGCCTGTTTAATCGCTGCCAGATTTGCGTCAGCTACGTCGCTTACATAAATGTAATCTCTAGTTTGATTTCCATCACCATAAATAATAGGTGCCTTGTTTTCTAAAAGACGATTATGGAATAGAGAAATTACATCGTCTGTCTCTTTATGGCTGGAAGTTGGTCCATAGACGTTAGAATACCGCAAAATGGTAAACTTCATTTGATATAACTTTGAAAAAGATAGTATGTACCGTTCAGCAGAAAGTTTGGATAAACCATAAAAAGATATCGGTTCCACTGGATGTTCCTCGTCAATCCCTAAATAAATCGGTTCACCATAAACGGCTGCTGTTGAGGCATATATGATTTTTTGGACATTATATTTCCTGCAGCATTCGAGAATGTTAATTGTACCCAAGATATTAGATTTTGCATCAAATCCCGGGTTTTCTAATGAATTATTTACATTAACCTGAGCTGCAAGGTGGATAACGTATTCTGGTCGTTCCATATTGAAAACCTGATCAACTTCCTTATCATTGCAAATATCAACAGAATGACACCTGGTGTTTGGGATATTTGGTGAATCAGTCCGATAGTCGATGATGGCAACCTCATAATCCGCAGCCAATAATGCAGCAACAACAGGTCTGCCTATAAAACCTTTGCCGCCGGTCACAAGAACCTTCATAGTTGTAGTCCTTTCTTTCTGTTAGATTACTGTAAGCCTGCCTGAATTATTACTAGTAACCACTCCGATAATTGCAGATTCAACATTGTTGGTTTGTAATGCCTCCTGTAAAGTATCTGCCTCGGATTCAGGTACTGATATTAGTAGTCCGCCAGAAGTAACAGCATCACAAAGAATGAGTTGATCAAGGTTATCGACTTTTTCATCATAATCAATTCGACCTGCAAGCCATGAATGATTCTTTTTCGTTCCACCTGGAATAATGTCCTGCTCTGCAAGTTCTCTTGCCCTTGGTAAAACAGGAACGTCTTTGCTGTTAATAGTGATTCCAACGTTGCTTCCCTCAGCAATTTCAAGTGCGTGGCCAAGCAGACCAAATCCAGTCACGTCCGTACAGGCGTTCACAGTGTAACCTTCCATTGTTTCCGCAGCATATTTGTTTAAAGTAGCCATAACATTCATTACCTTATCCAAATCATCGTTAGATAGCAGGTCTTTTTTAATGGCAGTTGTTAAGATACCAACACCAATTGGTTTGGTAAGAATAAGTCTGTCATCAGGCTTAGCACCGATATTTGCTTTTATACGATCTGGATGGACTGTTCCTGTGACAGACAGACCAAATTTGGGTTCTTGATCATCGATTGAATGACCGCCGACTAATGTTGCACCAGATTCAGCAATTTTGTCAGCTGCTCCAGCGAGAATCTCAGCAAGGATGCTTTTATCCAGGGTATTGATTGGAAATGCAACAATATTCATTGCTGTGATTGGCTTTCCACCCATTGCATATACATCGCTTAACGAATTCGCGGCACCAATCTGACCAAACATATACGGATCATCAACAATTGGGGTGAAAAAGTCTAGCGTCTGAACTAAAGCAGTATCATCATTAATTTTATAAACACCAGCATCGTCAGAAGTATCTAATCCGACAAGCAAGTTTGGGTCGGGTACAGATTTAGGTAAATGACGCAGAACCTGCGCCAGGTCTTCAGGACCAATTTTGCATCCTCAGCCACCTTTTGTAGATAAAGAAGTCAGTTTTATAATTTCTTCTTTTTTGGACATAATTCTCTCTCCTTTGTAAGCTCGGTTTATTGCACGGAACTTTTATATAATGATAGCAAATGCTCAGCTTCATATGTGCTAGAATGAGTCTTGGAAATATAGTTTTTAGCAGCAATTACCAATTCTTTTCTTAACTCGATATTATTCATGATTTGCTCCGCATAATCAAGAAATTGATTTGAGGTATTATATACTAAACCAGTTTGACCATCTGACACAATACTGCGATTACCCTGGTTACCGGCAACAAGTACAGGTATTCCATGTCCCATCCCTTCCAATATAGCAGAGGATTGGCCTTCAGAATGGGAAGTGTTCAGGATAGTATCTGCTTGATTATAAATAGTACCCATTTGAGAATGGTCTACCTGACCAATATATTTGATCCAATCTTTATTTTCAGTAACGAGATCTTTGACGATTTTTCCTTCTTCCTCTTCAATTATAGGCCCAACTAACCAAAGGCGAATCATTGGAAACTTGGTATGTAGCTTATTAAGCATTTTAATTGCAGCAGGGATGTTTTTTACTTTTCTTATGCCGGCTGGTAGAACGAAAAGAAATGTATCCTTTTCCTTATTAATTCCTGGCTTTTCTACTGGAAATTCACTTGTCCCCTGGTGAACCACAGCTATTTTCGACTCAAGGTTTGGGAGCTCGTTTATTAATGTAGATTTAGCATCTTTATCAAAAACATGAATAATCTTTGCTTCGGTCAGACAGGAAAGTACATCAGTCCGCTTGTTCTCATTAAATAAATCATGGTTTAGATCGGTGCCGGTCAGGGTTATGACAAAGTTAGTAATCTTTTCATCTAATTGTTCCTTGAATTTGTAAAAGCGATAGGCATGAAAGCCATGTACTATATCCGCTGAGGGGAGCGCGGTAACTGGGTTATCTTCAGTCATAGAAATAACTTCTGTTTCAATTCCTAATTTCTCAAGTCCTTCAGCTATTCGTTTTACAGTGACAGTATTGCCGCGTGGTTGGTGGAAATTAGGTGTTGCTAATATAACCTTCAATACTTCTCATCCTTTTGAAATAATAGTAGTATAAGAGGAAACGATGAGGTTGCAATTTTTAAGCAGATAAGAAAGTATAAATCCTTTCTTACTGCATAAGGGCAACTAAGGCTTTCGCCATTATGGCTTGGAGATAAGCCAAGTTTTCTAAAAAGTAGTGTTTATTTATGGCGGGACTGTGTGGGAATCGAACCCACCGAGCCTGGCACGCAGGCCCCTCAGGGTTTTGAAGACCCAGGGGGACACCAGTCACCCATCCAACCCCATAATAACACTTTTAAGAGGTTGTTCAAAAAGGTATCTTGCTTTTTGAACACGCACTTTAAATTATATACGGAATCTCTTTTTGATAGCAAGAAAACAGCTCTGGAAAGTAGGAATTAGGAGATGGATACTTCATATTTTACAATCGGAATGGCTGGCCATATCGATCACGGAAAAACAACGTTGACAAAAGCGTTAACCAATATAGATACAGATCGTTTAAGGGCCGAAAAGGAGAGAAATATATCAATCGAATTAGGGTTTGCTCCCTTAGAACTGGAAAACGGAGTCCAGGCTTCGATTGTGGATGTACCCGGACATGAACGTTTTATCAGGCAAATGATTGCGGGGGTTGCTGGTATCGACTTAGTTGTTTTGGTTATTGCAGCAGACGAAGGCGTAATGCCCCAAACAAAGGAGCATTTAGAAATTTTAGGGTTTCTGGGTATCGAGCGTTGTATCGTAGCTATTTCAAAGCTGGATCAAGTGGAGCAGGAGCTGCTAGAAATTGTTGAAGAAGATATAAAATCGGAATTAGCTGGTTCTATCTTTGAACAGGCTCCATTTGTCTATGTTGACAGCTTATCAGGGAATGGCATAATTCAGTTGAAAAAGGTGATTTCCACTGAATTAAAATCAGTTGAGAAACGTAATTCCAAAGGGGCATTTCGACTGCCAATCGATCAGGTGTTCACTGTACAGGGACAAGGAACGATTGTCAGAGGTACAATCTATGAAGGGATGATTCAAAAAGGAAGTCAGCTGACTATTATGCCAAAGGGCCATCGTGTAAAAGCTCGACAAATTCAAGTACATAACAAGGAAGTGGATGTGGCTCGAGCAGGGCAGCGGACAGCAATCAATCTTGGCGGTGGAGACAAAGAAACCATTCAACGCGGAGATGTGCTAGTCAATTCAGACCATTTTTTGAGGTCAAAGACGATTGATGTCACGATGAAATTTGTTGATGAAATAGCATCACCACTTAAACAGCGATCGCCAGTTCGACTGTATATAGGAACTTCAGAAGTATTGGGTAAAATTGTATTCTTTGATCGAAATGAAATGAAAGATGGGTCTGAGGAGGTAGTTTGCCAAATCAGGCTGGAGGAAGAAATTGTGATACGACGTGGAGATCGATTTATCCTAAGGCGGCCAACACCAGTAGAAACGCTTGGCGGCGGATGGGTTATCCAGCCCAATGGTGGTAAATATCGTTTCGGGGAAAAAACGATAAAGATGCTTCAAACTAAAAAAGCAGGCACACCAGAAGATTTAATCCAGGATGTCCTGTCAGAGCAGATACTATTAGATAAGAAGAAACTTATCCAATTAACATCGCTGGATGAAACGGAAATAGATGCTGCAATCACTGCTGGTTTGGAAAAAGAAATGTTTATCGAACCGTCTAGTAACAAATATGCTTTGACAAGAACCTTAACTAAATTAAAAAATGAAATCATTCATGAGTTAGAGAGCTATCAGGAACAATATCCAATGCGCCAGGGAATGGGAAAGGCTGAGCTTATTCAGCTGTTAGGAAAAAGTTATCCCAAAACATTTATTGATTATTGTTTAAGCAGACTTATTGCGGAGGATACTCTGTATAAACCCAGTCAATTTATTGCAGTATCTTCATTTCAACCCCATTTACCGAAAAAATGGGAAACTAGAATGAAAGAGGTTATCAAAAGGCTTGAAGACGATGGAATTAAACCCGAAAAATGGAAGGAATACATCAAAGAAACCCCTTTGTCAGAAGCTGATGCAAACGAATTAAGTGGGTATTTGCTTCATACGAAACAAGTATATCAATTAACGGAGGATATTCTAATCCATCAATCGGCTGTTGAGCGTGCTTTAACTGACCTGAAGGAACAAACAGGTAGTTCATTTAAATTAAATGAAGCAAAAGATGCTCTTGGAATTTCCCGCAAATACTTAATCCCGCTTTTGGAGTTGTTGGATAGGTTAAACATAACTACTCGCCAGGAGGATGTGCGTGTTTGGAATTAGTTGATAGAGTCTGGAGGATAAAAGGATGAAACAATATCTACGAGAACTGCCCCCTGTCCATGAAATACAAAATAATGAAAGATATGTGAGAATCAGCAGTGCTTCTCATTTAGCAAATGAACCGCTTAAAGAAATCATCCAGGAAGCCGTCGATTATGTACGAGAACAACTATTAAACGGGCATATACCATCTAATCAATGTTCTAAGAACGATTTTATGCTAATGATTTTAGATTTCACAGAGGAAAAGATAAACACCTTCGTAAAAGCTCGTTTAACCAAAGTAATTAACGGAACGGGCACCGTATTACATACGAACCTGGGAAGGGCGCGCTTGAGTGATAATGCAATCAAACATGTTAGTGACGTCGCATCCAGTTATTCTAATTTAGAGTATCGAATTAAGGAAGGCAAACGCGGTTCCAGACATGATATTATTGAAGACTTATTAATAAAAGTTACTGGTGCTGAAGCGGCAATGGTGGTCAATAACAATGCTGCAGCTGTATTTCTTATACTTCGGGCACTGGCTAATGAGGGAGAGGTAATTGTTTCTCGGGGGCAGCTTGTTGAAATTGGCGGTTCATTTCGCATTTCATCTATTATGGAGGAAAGCGGTGCTATGCTTGTTGAGGTCGGAACAACGAACAAAACACATTTTTATGACTACGAGAATGCGATTAACGATAGCACATCCATGATTTTAAAAGTGCATACGAGCAATTTTAAAACAGTTGGTTTTACCGAATCGGTAGATACGAAAGAGCTTATGGCTCTGAAAAGCCTATATCCAAACCTCACTTTTTACGAAGATTTAGGAAGCGGTTCCTTATATGACTTTAAAAAACTTGGTATTGGGGATGAACCTGTAGTAAGAGAAGTATTGGAATCAGGAGTTGACCTCGTTTCTTTCAGTGGGGACAAGTTGCTAGGTGGACCACAGGCAGGAATAATAGCCGGTAAAAAAGAACTTATTCAAAAACTCAAAAAGCATCAACTGGCAAGAGTACTTCGTGTCGATAAAATGACATTCGCAGCATTAGAGCAAACGCTGAAAGTATACTTATCTGAACAAGATAGGATTCATGAGCTT
Source organism: Virgibacillus necropolis (assembly GCF_002224365.1). GTDB lineage: Bacteria > Bacillota > Bacilli > Bacillales > Amphibacillaceae > Virgibacillus_F > Virgibacillus_F necropolis. The sequence goes on from NZ_CP022437.1 coordinate 1,536,962, forward strand.
CCAACTGTACGCGATATTATTAAATCGATAGATGAAATCCACGGACAGGCTGAATTTTTTAAAAAATACATAAATAAAAGTTCTGCCCTGTATGAGGTGGATATCCAGGAAAACACCTCGCAGGTTGGCGGGGGAACAATGCCTGACGTTGAGCTTGCAACCGTTGTAGCCGCGGTTTCTCATCGGATTTTCACTGCCAATGAACTGGCAGAAAAACTAAGAATCGGAAATCCCGCTATTATTACCAGGGTGAAAGATGACAAAGTGCTCATTGACTTTCGAACAGTAACTGGAAAAGAGATGGACGATCTGATGGGAGGGTTTTTGGAATTGGTATAAGGTTTTTATGAAAATAAAATTAAATTATGAATCAGAAAGGGGTAATTTTTTTGAGTACATATCCAAATGTAAATGAAACAAAAGATCTTATTAGTCAATTGGTTTCTATTCCAAGTCCTTCTGGAAGTACCGAGAAAGTAATTAAATTTGTAGAAGATTATCTAAATGACTTGAAGGTACAAACCAAACGTAATCGTAAAGGTGGATTAATCGCAACATTGCCCGGAACGAATAGCGAGGAACACAGAATGTTAACTGCTCATGTTGATACACTAGGTGCAATGGTAAAAGAAGTCAAAGAGGATGGCCGGCTTCGTCTTGATCTTATTGGCGGGTTTGGTTATAACTCCATTGAGGGTGAATACTGCGAAATTCATACTTCTGATGGAAAAGTTTATACCGGAACAATTTTGATGCACCAAACATCAGTCCATGTTTATAAGGATGCCAGTGAAGCTAAGCGCAATCAAGAAAACATGGAAGTACGAATTGATGCTAAAGTCAAAGATGATAAAGAAATTCGCGCACTTGGAATCGAGGTAGGAGATTTTGTTTCGTTTGATCCTCGCATCCAACAAACAGAAAACGGCTTTATTAAATCTCGCCATCTAGATGATAAGGCGAGTGTTGCTATCCTGTTGCAACTAATTAAGAGATTGATAGAGGAGAATAAGACACTTCCATATACAACTCATTTCCTCATTTCTAATAATGAAGAAATTGGCTACGGAGGGAACTCAAATATCACTCCCGAAACTGTCGAATACTTAGCAGTTGACATGGGCGCTATGGGGGATGGACAATCGACAGATGAATACACTGTTTCGATTTGTGTGAAAGACTCAAGCGGGCCGTATCATTATGGCCTACGCAAGCACCTTACTCAACTAGCAAAGACAAACAGTATTGGTTATAAATTGGATATTTATCCGTACTATGGATCAGATGCATCCGCAGCTATTTATGCAGGCCATGATGTTGTTCATGGACTTATTGGGCCTGGAATTGATTCGTCTCATGCATTCGAACGTACACATGAAACATCATTAGATAATACAGAGAAATTGTTATATCATTATGTACTTTCTGCGCTTGTTTAAGCAATTGTTAAAGGCTGTTTTCGTAAAGAATGTTGCTTTTGAGAGAATGGATATAAAATGCGACGTAACTAAAAATCATGTTTGGTGACCTGCGACCGCTGCGGAAAAACACTACGCTTTCCGCGGGCTCGCGATGAGCCTCCTCGATCGCAAAGACCGCTCACTGCGGGGTCTCATCGTCTTCGCTGTTCCCGCAGGAGTCTCCGTGTTTTTCCTCCGCTGCAGTGGTGTCCAATAACGGAACGATCGTAACCAATTTATTGATTAGAGCATGATTTCCCCTATTATGGCAGTTGTTTGGAGCGGAGGACCGTTGACTCCTGCGGGAACAGCACGAGTCTGAAGACCCCGCAGGAAGTGGTTTTCTTCCGAGGAGGCTGAAGCCGTGCCCGCGGAAAGCAACGGTCCGTAGCGGAAAACACCCAGTCTATACGTCGCATTTTATATCAATAGCAACAGACTTTGCTAAAACAGCTTTGTAAAAAGACAAACGAGCCCTCGAAATCCGAGTGTTCGTTTGTCTTTTTTACTATTCAGTAAATTTATCTTGACTTACTTAGGTTATTTGAAGGATAATACTAATGAGTAATATATTCGTAAATATAACATGGAGTTGTAATTTATGGGTCTAAGAGGAAGAAAAAAAGGATCAAATGGGGAAGAGAGTAAGGTTTTGTTACTGAATATTGCTGCTGAGGAATTTGCTCAAAAGGGCTATTATGAGACGAAAGTAAGTACGATCGTGAAAAAAGCTAAGTTAACACAACCTACCTTTTACCTATATTTCCAAAGCAAAGAAGCAATTTTTCAGGAATTGGTCAATTCATTTCGTGCAGAATTATTTAACTTTGTTGAGAAAAGCCGTCTCGAATCAGGACTTGAAATTGGCTCTTTAGCAGAAAAAATTAAAATAGGGTTAACTGCCATATTTTCTTTCTTTGTGGAGAACCCAAATATAACGAAAATTGGATTCTTTCTCACACCACAAGCGGAAGAAGTGAAAGTTAATTTAGCTACTCAAATAACGGATAACCTTACGAAAGAAGTGGAAGATGGCTATTTCCAAACAAATGTTGATCTACGTACTGTTGCTGAGAGTTTGGTAGGGATAATGGAGCGTCTTACTGTTACCAAATTATTTACAGGAATAAAAGAACCTGAAAGTCTAGCAGACGATATAGTCAACCTCTTACTATTTGGAATTAGCTCCACTACTAATGAGTAACTGTTGTTGTTTGTATTTGCTGTAATAAAATGACGGCTTGGTGCTAGGATAAAAAGCAGAAATCCGCAATTCAGACATGAAAACATAAGTTCCTTGTCGTTTTAATAATATGGGGGAGTTGGTTATTATTAAGTGTTCGATGAAGGGAAAATTGGGGAATAGTCTTGATGAAGAGTGGATAGATCTTCTTAAAACTGCCAAATTTATTGGGCTCACATCAGTTGAAGTTAGAGAATTTATTAGCGAGAATCAGAAGTTTAGGAATCAGGAAATTTATTTACAGTTTGTCCAAAATAAAAGGGGTAAATTAGTCGATAATAATACGCTTTAGACCAACATAAGAATAAGTACATAGATTACAAAAGTTACACATTAAAAGACTTTCCGTTTTATTGGCAGGTCTTTTTTGGCAGTAAAGAAAGTATATCCATAATTCTTTCTGTATAGGTGCAACTAAGGCATTCGCCCAAAGGCTTGGCGAATGCCAAGTTTTCTAACTTATTTGTTTGATGGTTCATATAATTAAAGTGTGATGATAATAATGGAAGTAGGTAATACGATGCAACTTAGCATATTAGATCAAGCACCAATATCAGCGGGAATGACTGCACAGGATGCTCTACATGCTTCAACCGAACTAGCTAGGATTGGTGATAGATTGGGGTATACCCGGTATTGGATGGCTGAGCATCACGACTTATCAGGCTTAGCTTGTCCTTCCCCTGATGTGATGCTTGGAATTATCGGAGCAAAAACAACTAGCATTCGAATTGGTTCTGGAGCAGTCCTATTGCCTCACTATAAACCCTTTAGAGTAGCTGAAACCTATAATCTGTTAGCTACATTATATCCTAGGCGTGTTGATTTAGGTATTGGACGAGCACCTGGGGGATCTGCCGAAGTCACTATGGCACTCTCCGATAATTTCCTTGAAAATGTCCGCAAAATGCCTGATATGCTTGATGATTTATTGCGTTTTTTAAACGACGATTTTCCAAAAGATCATATGTATGCAAAAATTAGGCCTTCACCAGTACCGAAATCTTCACCTAATCCTTGGCTTTTAGGGACGAGTGAAAAGAGTGCCGTCTTAGCAGCTCAAAAAGGTATGGCATACACGTTTGGTCATTTCATGAGTAATCAGGATGGACCATCCATTGTAAGGAAATATGTTAATGGTTTCTCCAAAAAATACGAATTAAGAAAACCAAAAGTAATTGTAACGATTTCGGTGATTTGTGCTGAGACAACAGAGGAAGCAGAAAAACTTGCCTTGAGTGGTCAATTGTGGAGTGTGAAACGAGCAAAGGGTGAGGATATTGGTATTCCAACTGTTGAAGAAGCAAAAAATTATTCGTATACTGCTGATGACCTTGCATTAATCAAAAAAGCAAAGAATAAAATGATTATCGGAAACCCAAAGGAAGTAAAACTGCAACTTGAGGAAATACAAAAAACATATGATGTAAATGAGCTTATGATTGTGACGATAACCCATAGCACCAAAGCTAAATTAAAATCATATGAGTTAATTGCTAAGGAAATACTTTCAAATTAGTTAGGATGGAGGAATTTTGATGATTGATTTAAGAAGTGATACAGTAACAAAACCAACACCAGAAATGAGACAGGCTGCTTTTGATGCGGTGGTTGGGGATGACGTATACAATGAGGATCCTACGCTTAAAGAGCTAGAGGAATTGGCAGCAAACAAATTAGGAAAAGAAGCTGCATTATTTGTACCAAGTGGAACACAGGGAAACCAAATTGCAGTGTTAACACATTGTCAGTCTGGTCAAGAAATTATTTTAGAAGCGGAATCGCATATTTTTTATTATGAAGGAGCTTCTATTTCTGCCTTTGCTGGTGTTCAACCAAGGACAATTAACGGTACACGTGGTGCAATGGATCCGGAATTGGTCAAAGCGGCGATTCGTGAAGATGATATTCATTTGCCTGAAACAGGACTTATCTGTTTAGAGAATACCCACAACCGTGCAGGTGGTGCAATTGTTTCGCTTGAAAATATGAAAGAGATTCATAGAATTGCACAAGAAAATAATATCCCTGTTCACTTAGATGGTGCAAGGCTATTTAACGCTGCTGTTGCTTCTGAGGTGGATGTAAAAACCTATGCAGCACAAACAGACACCGTGCAGTTTTGTCTTTCAAAAGGACTAGGTGCACCAGTCGGTTCAATTATTGCAGGATCTGAGGATTTTATTAAAAAGGCAAGAAAATGGCGTAAACGGCTAGGTGGGGGATTAAGACAAGCTGGAATAATTGCAGCCCCAGGTATAGTAGCATTAAAAACGATGGTGGACCGGTTGGTAGAGGATCATGAAAATGCCAAATTCTTAGCTTCAGGCCTACAAGAAATAAAGGGACTTTCCATTGAAAATAATGTCGACACGAATATCATCTTGGTGAATACAAAAGAAGCTGGTTTATCTTCAAAGGAATTTTTGATCAAACTTAAGCAGGAAGGTATTTTAGGGGTCTCTTTTGGACCAAACACGGTACGATTTACCACTCATTTTGATGTGACACGGGAAGAAATTAAAAGTGTTATGGAAAAAGTGAACAAGTTATTCTAGTTCCAATAGATTAGCTCGTTTTTAGTTGACTTAAAAGAGCACTTAGATTAATTTTTTATTAAATATTTATATCATTTTCCCATTTTTTAACTGATCTAGTATATAATAAAAAATTGATGTTATTTTAGTTTAGGGACAAGTATTTACTAATAGTAGGAAATTAATTAGAGAGCATTAACAGGAGTGGAAACATGGAAAACTGGATCACGGATTTTATGGAGCAATTTGGCTACATTGGTATATTCTTAATGATGGCACTTGAAAACGTATTTCCACCAATACCATCTGAAATTATCCTTCCGTTCGGTGGGTTTTTAACCACTTCTACAAACAGGACTGTAGTAGGAGTGATTTTAGCTGCAACCGCAGGCTCTGTTATCGGGGCAATCATTTTATACGGAATTGGACTTTTGGTAGATGTGGAGCGTTTGGAAAAAATTATAGGTCGATGGGGTCACATTATTCGAATCAAAAAAGAAGATATTTACAAAGCAGACGCCTGGTTCGATAAGTACGGTTACTGGACTGTCTTATTCTGTAGAATGATTCCACTTATAAGAAGTTTAATATCAATTCCAGCCGGCATGTCCAATATGAAATTTTGGTTGTTCTTATTGTTTACAACAATTGGAACACTTATATGGAATATTGTTCTAGTGATGTTAGGTGCTGCTCTAGGAGAATCATGGGGAGATATATTGAAATTTATGCATGTTTATTCCACAGTAGCCTATATCATAATTGCAACAGGATTGGTATTATTACTTTTGTTATACGTAAGAAGGTTAAACAAGAAAAAGAAGAATTAAGGAGTTAAAATTACATGGAGATCATTGAATTAGTAAAAGCTATTATTCTAGGAATGGTTGAGGGGCTCACAGAATTCGCTCCTGTATCATCTACCGGCCATATGGTTATTGTTGATGACTTATGGTTGAAATCAAAAGAGGTCTTAGGGTCCGATGATGTGGCTAACACATTTAAAGTCGTTATTCAACTAGGCTCCATCTTAGCGGTTGTTGTTGTATTTAGAAATCGATTCATTGATTTATTAGGGTTAGGCAAAAAAACTCCAGAAGCATCAAATGGAGAAGGTCGCTTAAAATTAACCCAGGTAATTGTAGGGTTGATCCCTGCTGGAATCCTAGGTCTTTTATTTGATGACTATATTGACGAAAATTTATTTACGATTGAAACGGTGTTAATTGGACTGTTAATTGGTTCCGTACTTATGATTTTTGCTGATCTGTTTGCACCAAAAAAACCACGAGTCACCACAGTCGATCAAATAACATATAGACAAGCACTTACAGTGGGCTTAGTACAATGCCTCTCTTTATGGCCAGGATTTTCCCGTTCAGGTGCGACGATGTCTGGTGGTGTATTAACAGGAATGAGTCACAGGGCGGCTGCAGACTTTACCTTTATTATGGCAGTCCCGATTATGGCAGGGGCAAGTGGTGTATCGCTTTTGAGTAACTGGCAGTACTTTACGATGGATGTTTTGCCGTTTTTCATTGTTGGATTTATTAGTGCATTCTTGTTTGCTCTAATAACGATTAAGTTTTTCTTGAGGATTATCGACCGGATCAAGTTAATACCATTCGCTATCTATCGAATTGTATTAGTAGCAGTGCTTTATTTAATTTATTTTTAATCAGTAACTCATAAAAAGGAAGTAATGCCCCGACTAAATAGTTGGGGCATTATTTATATATCTTTAGTTTATACTAGATGAAAATCAACAAATAAAATCATACTGGTTTACTTCATACCCGTATAGGGTATATAGTAATGAATAGAGGAGGTATCGAAAATGAGTGAAAATAGGAATCAGAGCAATGAAAACCATGATCACCAACATAACCATGATCATGACGAACATCACAGCCACCATGATCATCACGCGCATATGATGGAAGATTTTAAGAAACGGTTTTATATCTCATTAATTTTAACCATTCCAATTCTTGTATTATCACCAATGATTCAAGATGCATTAAATGTAGACTTACGGTTTACGGGTGATTTATATATCTTATTTGGATTATCGACCATTGTATTTTTTCATGGTGGATGGCCGTTCCTTAAAGGAATGATTGATGAGGTTAAACAAAAGGAACCGGGCATGATGACATTAATCGCTATGGCAATAATTGTGGCTTACGGATACAGTTCGTTGACCGTATTTGGTGTCGAAGGACGTAACTTCTTCTGGGAGTTAGCCACTCTAATCGACATTATGTTGATTGGCCATTGGATTGAAATGAAATCAGTAATGAGTGCTACCTCATCACTCGAGAAATTAGTAGAACTGATGCCAAACACCGCTCATCGGATTAATGAAAACGAAGAAACAGAAGAAGTAAAAGTGACGGAATTGAAAAACGGTGATTTGGTATTGATTAAACCGGGTGAAAAAATACCTGCAGACGGGAATATTAAAAAAGGTCGATCAGAGATAGATGAATCGATGTTGACAGGGGAGTCGCTTCCTGTTTTAAAAGAAACAGACCAAGAGGTAATTGGTGGATCCGTCAATGGGGAAGGGTCACTAACCATTTCCATTGAGAAAACCGGTGAGGAAAGCTATTTATCGCAAGTAATCACAATGGTCCGCGAAGCACAGGATTCAAGATCTCATACACAAGACCTTTCGGATCGCATGGCAAAGTGGTTATTTTATATAGCGATGGCTGCAGGTTTAGTTACATTTATCATCTGGATTTTGGTAGGGCCGTCGTTTAGTTATGCGTTAGAACGGACAGTAACTGTTATGGTAATTGCTTGTCCCCATGCACTTGGACTCGCAGCACCATTAGTTGTTGCGAAATCAACAACCCTAGCCGCAAAAAGTGGATTACTTATTCGAAAGCGGTCGAGTTTTGAAGAAGCGAGGAATATAGACACTGTCATATTTGATAAGACAGGAACGCTGACATTGGGTGAATTTGGTGTAAGTGATGTTGTTTCTAGTGGTGACTTAACTAAAGAAGAAATTGTGAAATTCACAGCTTCACTTGAATCACAATCAGAACATCCAATTGCTAAAGGAATAGTCAACTATGCAAAAGAGCAAAATATTGAGTATCCACAACCTAATGAGTTTGAATCGTTAACTGGTAAGGGTATACAAGGTGAAGTAGATAATAAAAACGTCAAGGTAGTTAGTCCTGGATACTTAAAGGATGAACAAATTGATTTTGATGAATCTGAATTTCAACCGATAAGCGAGGAAGGAAAGACGATATCGTTTCTTTTAATCAACGATAAACTGGAAGGTTTTGTTGCGTTAGCCGATCAAATAAAGGAAAGTTCCAAGGAAGCGATTGCTCAGCTTAAATCAATGAATGTTGAATCAATGATGTTAACTGGTGACAGCCAAAAAGTTGCACAATGGGTTGGTAAACAATTAAATCTCGACGCTATTACGGCTGAAGTTCTTCCTGACGAAAAGGCAGATTTTGTGAAGAAGGTCCAGAGGGAAGGTAAACGGGTCGCGATGACAGGTGATGGCGTAAATGATGCGCCAGCTTTAGCAAATGCAGACCTCGGAATTGCAATCGGAGCTGGAACGGATGTAGCCATGGAAACCGCGGATATTGTTCTAGTTGAAAGCAATCCTAAAGATGTGGTTAATATTTTAGATCTATCAAAAGCTACGTATCGAAAAATGATTCAAAATTTATGGTGGGCAGCAGGATATAATATTATTGCTATCCCATTAGCTGCTGGAATATTGTTCCCAATAGGAATTGTGTTAAGTCCTGCGATTGGTGCACTGCTTATGTCACTAAGTACAGTAGTTGTTGCGATCAATGCGCGTTTGTTTAAGTATGAAAAGCAATAAAAGAAAAATCTCGAGGAGGATAAACATGAAAAGTAAAAAATTTTTAATAGGTATTTTAGTGATTGTTGCCACATTAATGCTAGCTGCATGTGGTAACGATAATGAAGAAACGAGCCAGGAAGAAACGGGTCAAAAGGAAAATGATGAGAATATGAATATGGATTCTGATTCCCACGAAGATATGGACCATTCAAGCTCAGGTGAAGTTCCTGATGATTTAGAGGTTGCGGAAGATCCAAAGTTTGAAGTTGGAAGTCAAGTTGTTCTTAAAACAGATCACATGAAGGGCATGCAAGGTGCCGAAGCAACAATTGTGGGCGCCTACGATACGACTGCATATGCGGTTTCGTACACTCCGACAACTGGTGGAGAAAGAGTAGAAAATCATAAATGGGTTATCCATGAAGAAATTGCTGATGTTGGTGAAGAGCCACTAGAACCAGGTACTGAAGTTACCATAAATGCATCCCATATGAAAGGTATGAACGGTGCAAATGCTACAATTGATACAGCCAAACAAACGACTGTATATATGATTGATTATGTGCCAACTACCGGTGGAGATAAGGTAACAAATCATAAATGGGTGACAGGAAGTGAAGTATCAGCTGAATAAATGTAGAATAAGTGCAGCCCTTTCAACACCTATTTACGAAGATAGGTAGTAAAGGGCTGTTATATCTCTACCCAATTGCTTAGTACCAATTATTCTACAACTTGGCATGGATGTCCTGTTCATGAACTGTATTCGGTGATGTCTCTTGAACCATCTATGCCTACAAAAGGATGAACGACTTTTTATTAATTTCGTAATATAATATACACTAAATAAATAATATAGGCGGCGGCAAGCACCAATCCTTCCCGCTTTCCAACCCTGAAGCTGGTTCTTGAGAAAATCAATAATACAGCAGTCAGTGCAATCATAATCCCGACATCAATAAATACTTTATTGTCCACCGCTAATGGAGAAATTGTAGCCGAGATTCCAAGGACAAATAAAATGTTGAAAATATTGCTCCCCACAATATTTCCCAGTGCGATTTCACTTTCTTTTTTCAATGCTGCAGAAATAGATGTTACCAGTTCTGGAAGGGATGTTCCAATTGCAATAATCGTTAGCCCCACCAATGTTTCACTCATACCAAGAGAGTAAGCAATTTCTGTACCGTTATCTACTACCAAATTCCCTCCAAATATAATTCCAGCAAGCCCTAATATGGTAATTAATATATTTTTCCCCCATTTGATGTCCTTAGGCGCTTGTTCCTCCTCTGTATTTTTCCGGCTTTTTAGGCCAATCTCAATCACATAATACATAAAGATGGCTAAGAACAATAAAAAGATGATTCCATCACTGCGTGTAAGTAGATTGCTACTGAACCCTTGCAATGCAATGTCACTCATAAGAATAAGCAATGCTGCACTTGCGAGTAAGGTAAATGGGATTTCTTTTCTAATAGTTTCATTTTCAACCTTCAAAGGATATAAAAAAGCAGCTACCCCTACAACGAGGGTAATGTTAAAAATATTGCTCCCAACTACGTTACCCAGTGAAACATGAGCACTTCCTTCCAGTGCTGCAATAATACTGACAGTTGCTTCCGGCGAACTTGTTCCAAAAGCCACAATTGTTAACCCGATCAAAATAGCCGGAATCCGGAGTAGTCTCGCAATATTGGAAGATCCGTCAACAAAGAGGTCGGCTCCCTTTATCAACAATGCAAATCCAACAATTAATAAAATATATGTCATTAGTTTGTTCTCCTTTTCTCATTCACTATTTGTTCTATTATTTTCTGATTACTATTATTCATACCCTGTATTACGTAATGAAAAAAGGATTTAGATCTTACTGCATAAGTGCAACTAAGGCTTTCGCCATTAATACTTGGCGATAAGCCAAGATTTCTAAAAGGGAATTTCTTCAGCAACGTAAAACCAAGGGCATTATATGGAATCCTCCAAAGCCTTTTTTATTATCAACGTTTCATTGTTTGCACATCGATTTGTAGTATACTTCGTTGATTAACCCTATATCCCTTATGCTTCATCAATTAGTATTAATTGTACTAACCATGACAACCGTTGTACATGCAACGATTACAGCTGTTTGCATTTCGTCAATTGAAGCATTCACAGCCTTACCGTAATCGTGATTTTTAATAATCTTATCCATGAGTCTTGTTGCTTCTTTCTTTTTATCTTTAGAAAACACTTCATCGACAAGATTACATGATTTAATCAAACTTAATAGCATAGCAGTTCTTGCATTTGGCTTTTCGTCTCCAAATAGACTTGCATGAACTCTGTTTCGAATTTCTTGTTCAGGTATTTCTTGATTAGCTGGATAAGTATTTTGATTAAAAAACCATAATATCTTTTTTTCTTCTTCTTTTAATACACCCTTTTCCACGAGCAACTGTATCATGTCATTCCTCATTTGCCCCATTTTGTAATTAATACGATTAACCCAATCATCAACCTTCCTACTTTTATTAGATTGTTTTATTTCGGTTAATACACTATCAAGAAACATTACCCCGGTTTCCTCTTCATTAATCACGACAACCTTTTTATCATCAAGTTCAATACGTTCCAATATTGTCAATTCTGCAAGAACAGCCCCTGCTAGTCCATAATTTAAGGATTCAGAAGCTGAAAAAACAACAGTCCCTTTCTCATCATCCATAGCAAGCAATAATAATTCTTCCGCAATAGTAAACATTGATTAGCCTCCTGTTTGCAATTATAGTTAGTAATACGTATATCCGTTATATTTGTTTCAATAGCTCAACATATTACCATCATTTTATGGGGCCATTTCTTATTCAATTAACTGATTGCGGTAGCGTTTATAAACATCGCATCTTTTATACAAACATCTCGACTTCATTTTAAAGCCACAATAGCACTAGCTATTGAACATTACCTAATAGTGAACCAACAAGAACTACATTTTCATTATTATAGTAGCAAGAATAGAAGTTAAATTGATGTTACACTAATTAAAGTCAGTTTCAAGATTTAAGAGGTGAATTAGAGGTGAATATAGGATGGGGAAATGGTTTCCGTGGGTTTACGGTATAGCAATGAAACCTCTTGAGCGATCCAGATTTAAAAAAATTAGAACAATGCTTATAAACAAAGCTGTTGGAAGGGTATTAGAAATCGGTTCAGGTTCTGGTGTGAACTTTCCCTATTATAGGAATGTTGATCAGGTGGATGCGATTGAGCCAAATCCTATTATGAGGGAGCTAACTTTAAAATATATAAGTAGGTCTCATACCCAAATTAGAATATTTTCAGCTGAAGCGGAAAAGCTTCCGTTTGACGATAATACTTTTGATTCCGTGGTAGCAACACTAGTTTTTTGTACGATTCCAGATCCTGTTAAAGCATTTGAAGAAATCCAACGAGTTAGTAAACCTGGGGCTAAAATTCTACTTTTTGAGCATGTCAGAATGAATCATCAACCCTTAGCGAAAATGCAAGATATACTGACGCCATTATGGAGGAAAGCTTGTGATGGATGTCATTTAAATCGTGATACCTTGAGATTATTGGGACAGACTGAGATAGCTATAAATCAAGTGGATTACTATTATAAAGGTCTATTCGTAACTGTCGAAGCGATAAATGACAAATAATAGAAGCTAATTAACATTAGTATAAGAGGAGGTTCAAAAAGTCACCAAATGATAAACGGCGAATTTCTTCGTTGCAAAGTTTTTCCGGTCCTCACGTATTAAAAGCATAGAGGAACTTCTACTAAAATCGCCCACGTCCTGTGGGCAACGTAGAAGTCAGCACAACACGTGCAAGTCCGGTCCTCAAAATCTTCGTGCCTTGAACTTCTTGTTTCTTATATTTGCCAACTTTTTGAACAAGCACTATAAAGGTGGGCTATCTCCTTTTTTTGTTTGAACATTTTTAGGCTACTTTCATAAAGTATTGTGATAATACCTATCCTCAATAAAGGGAGGTTTCTTTATGACTACTTTACCGGCTGTAGACTTAGGAATAATGGCGGAACATTTATCCGCACACAAAGGAGTAATTAATAAATTAGAAGTATATCAAGCTAACGTAACAAACACCGTTTTGAAAGATATAATCATTTTGCAAACCAATATGATGCGTGCACATGTCAGGATAATGTTGGCTTTTATAAATCCAGATGATAGCGGCTATATTGAAGTTCCAGATTTAAACGATTACTTGAGGACTAATAATCATAAAGGTATGAAAGAGCAAGGTTCTAATGTAAATAATCAATGGATTGCCTTAGAGGCACATACCACCGCTAAATGTATGTCGAATGAAAATTATTTCTCTGCTTTAATGATGAAAGATCAGAATGTAAGAAATGCACATGTTGAAATGGCCTTGCAACAACTAGCGGTGCAAGAAAAGTATGCAGCATTCATTCAAGAAAAAGGTTGGACATTCGTTCCACATGTTTCTGCTCACGATCAAGTTAATACGTATCAATATTTTCAACATATGTTAGAACAATGAAATCTTAAATGAAAATAGGTGTGGATTCCGTATTGAGAATCTGCGCCTATTTTTTATTGTCCAAATTTCACTCTCGTCTATATGAAAAGTACGTCTCAGGTCTTAGTAAAAGATATGGCTAAGGCTCATTATACGAAATTCAAATAATCGGTATGATGAATATAAGATAGAAGGAAGGAGGCGGAACAAATGAAGAAGTTTATGTTGTTTATTGGAGGTTTGGTTGCTTTATTGATTCTACTTTCGATGCTCGGACCAATAATTTTACTAGGTGTTAGCGTCTGGTTGCTTTATGTCATCTTTAAGCAATTTATCAAAAGCGATTCAACAGTTGGAAAAATCGGTTGGGTTATTGCAGGCCTTGTTGTGATTAGTATCGGGCTTTCTAACATCTATGCTGTGATTGGTGTTGCTGCAGCAGTCGCGTTGTACTTAATTATCAAGAATTGGAAAAGCGATAAGCATGAATCACACGAACAAACAGTGGTAGAAGATGATCCGTTTAAAAATTTTGAGAGACAATGGGCGGAATTAAATAATTTAAAATGAGGAGAGAAGTAATATGACAAACGTATTTACACGAATGAAGGACTCGATTTCAGCAGATCTTCACAATATGATGGATCAAAAAGAACAAAAGAATCCGATAGCTGCATTAAATCAATATCTACGTCAAAGTGAGCAAGAAAAGGAAAAAGTGAGAAAGCTTGTAGAACGTCAATATCGATTGAAAGATGAATTCACTAGAGAATATCATAAAGCACAGGATCTTGCTGATAAACGTTTAAAGCAAGCTAATATTGCAGAAAAAGCAAACGAAAATGAAATGCGTGAATTTGCAATGAAAGAACACGAGGAATATCAATCAAGAGCGAATAGATTAAAAGCTTCTCGCGGAGAGTCTGTTGAGCAACTAGAGATGTTAGAACAAAAGTACGAAGAAATGAAATACAAACTAAAGGACATGCATTTACGCCGTATGGAGTTAATGGGACGTGAAAATGTAGCACATGCCAATCATCAAATAAATCGTGTTGTACAGGATTCTTCAGATAAACCAATAGCTCGATTTACCGAAATGGAGCGCTATATTGAAGACCTAGAGTTTAAAGTGAATAGTTCTTACTATCGAAACACGTTTGACAGTAGGATCGAGAAGCTTGAAAAAGAAATGAACACAAAGGAAACAGCTGACACAAACTAAGATTTTGCATATGCAGCTTTTGATGAAAAAATGATATACTAAAGCAGGCGCAGTACGCTGCGTCTTTTTATTACATAAACAAAAGGGGGTCACCATATGTTTCAGCGATTATCAACAGATACATTAAACTGGATATTAATTATTGGGGTGATCCTCTTTATTATAGAAATAACTTTTTTTGGCGGAGGCATGATCATATCTGCCTTGTTTTTTGGTTTATTTATATATGTAGGTTGGAAAAGATTTTATAGACTATGGGGGAAAGTTTTCTTCTGGATCGGGATTATTGGTCTTGCGTTTGCTATTTTTAATATGATAGCTATTCGATTTCTTGTTCTAGCAGGTATCCTGTTATTCATTGTCAATTATTCTAAGTCTAAAAAAGAACCTAATTATATTCAGCCTAGTATTACCTCACAAGAGGATGGTAGTCAAGAAACAATCATCAAAACGAAAGCCTTATTTAATCATAAAGTATTTGGAGACCAAGAAACGGCTGACCAAGCGTATCAATGGCACGATATCAATATACATGGAGTTTTTGGTGACAGAAACATAGACCTAAGCAATACCGTTTTACAAGATGAAACGGCTGTTATCTCAATTCGTCATCTTGTTGGTAATATTGCAATTTATATTCCGTATGAAGTAGAAGTTAGCATACATCATAGTTCGGTATTTGGTCGAGCGCATATTTTCGGATTACATCACCAGAAATTAATGAATCAATCCCTGTTATATAGAACAGAGAAGTATGAATCTACTTATCCTCGAGTCAAAATTATTACGTCTTTACTATCTGGAGACATCGAGGTGAAGCGGATATGAATATAATGATGCGTCACGTTATCACAGCGGTTTTATTCAGTGTATTTATATCATTTATGGTGATTGGTGTAACACTGATTACCTTCCCTTTAGATAGTTGGTCATTACTTATAAATCAGGAAATTGCGAATGTTCCTTATTTATTGCTGGTTTTTATTATCCCCGTTGTTGCTGGGTTTATAATAGGCGTATCAACAGGATTGTATTGGCGGCAACGACTCCATCGAATTGACAGGCAGTTAGACGAATTAGTGAAAGGTCAAAGATTAACAACGGAAGACGAACCTCATAAAGAATTAAACACAATTCAACAACGGATGGAACAGGTTCAAGAAAAATTCAGGCTACAAGCGGAACATTCCCAGCGAATGGTGACAGAACGAGCAAATGAACGGGAAAAAAGTCTCCAGGAAGTAGTTGTGCAGGAAAGAAATCGCCTGGCGAGAGAATTACACGATTCTGTTAGTCAACAATTATTTGCAGCATCCATGATGATGTCAGCAATCAATGAAAGTGATTCACCAGATATTGAGACAGGTAAGCAACAGCTTCGGATGGTGGAAAAGATGATCCATCAATCCCAATTAGAAATGAGAGCTTTATTACTTCATCTCAGACCTGTTGCATTAAAAGGTAAATCGCTACAAGAAGGCGCTGAAGAATTACTGCTTGAATTAAGACAAAAGGTTCCAATGGAGATTGTCTGGAAAATAGAACAATTCACCGTTGAAAAAGGAATTGAAGATCAGTTATTTCGAATTCTACAAGAGTCCGTATCCAATACATTACGGCATGCTAAAGCCACGACTTTGGAAGCATTATTAATTGAACGAGATGATACAGTTATTTTACGAATAGTGGATAATGGTATAGGATTTGATGTCGAAAAGGTGCGAACGAGTTCATATGGAGTGCAAAATATGACAGAAAGAGCGAGTGAAGTTGGTGGAACCTGTAAAATCATCAGTTTACCAAATGAGGGAACACGAGTAGAAGTAAAAATTCCACGCTTAAAAAAAGAAGGGGAAAACAATGATTAAAGTGTTATTTGCGGATGATCATGAAATGGTTAGAATTGGGGTTACATCGTATTTATCATCACAAGCTGATATTGAGGTGGTGGCAGAAGCGGATGATGGTGGTGAGGCAGTTGAAATGGCGCTGGATTTGAGACCTGATGTCATTTTAATGGATCTTGTTATGAAGGAAATGGACGGTATTGAAGCGACAAAACAAATAATTGAACAATGGCCAGAAGCAAAGGTTATTATTGTTACAAGCTTTCTCGATGATGAAAAGGTCTATCCGGCTCTTGAAGCAGGAGCAACTAGCTATATGTTAAAAACGTCAAAAGCAAGTGAAATTGCTAAAGCAATACGCTCCACTTTTGGCGGACAGTCTATTCTAGAGCCAGAGGTAACTGGCAAAATAATGAACCGAATGCGAACTAAACCAGTGGATCAACTACATGAACAACTGACCAGTAGAGAAATGGAAATTCTACTGTTAATAGCACAAGGAAAAACAAATCAAGAAATTGCTGATTTATTATTCATCGCGTTGAAAACAGTAAAAGTACATGTCAGTAATATACTAGGCAAACTTGAGGTTCAAGATCGTACCCAGGCAGTCATTTATGCGTTTAAGCATGATTTAGTGAAATAGTAAAAAGTTCAGATCGAATATCGATTTGAACTTTTTAATTTTTTTGAAAAAAGGGTTGCATTTTTGGAATTAATCACATAGACTGTTTTATAACAACAAGTAAAAAACTTAACTGTTATATATAAGGAGGGATGATATGAAAAACATAAAATGTCAACAATGTGGGGAAAAGATTGATGAAAAAAATTATATGCTAGAGTGTGAATATTGTCTATCAAAGAAGGAGGAGTAATTTTTTTTATTAACTCTGTACCATAACACGATTATTATAAAATAATTGTGTTACAACAATAATGGGGGTTTTCTATGGTTACTTTGCTCAAAAAGATTGATGATAATGGAGTACTAAGAAGAAACGTTTACCGAGTTTTTAACTATTCCGGTATATCTATTAATTTAAGGGGGAAAAAATAATGGAGCAAAATCGTGAAAGTAATTTAAAAGAAGAATGGGAAAATGATTTACGGTGGGTAGGAGTTGAGCGGCCATATACAGCAGAAGAAGTTATTAGGCTTCGGGGTTCAATTGATATCGAGCACACGCTAGCTAGGAAAGGTTCAGAAAAACTGTGGAATCTAATAAACAAAGAGGATGAGTATGTTAACGCACTTGGTGCTTTAACAGGAAATCAAGCTGTTCAACAAGTGAAGGCAGGACTTAAGGCAATTTACTTAAGCGGTTGGCAAGTTGCCGCAGATGCAAATATGGCAGGTCAGATGTATCCTGATCAGAGTCTTTATCCAGTTAATAGTGTTCCACAAGTTGTGAAGCGGATTAATCAAGCACTACAACGTGCTGATCAAATACACTTTGCTGAAGGAAATACAGAAACGGACTGGTTTGCCCCTATTATTGCGGATGCTGAGGCTGGATTCGGTGGCCAATTAAATGTATTTGAGTTAATGAAATCAATGATAGAATCAGGTGCAGCAGCCGTGCATTTTGAAGATCAATTATCTTCAGAAAAAAAGTGTGGCCACCTTGGCGGGAAAGTATTATTACCAACCCAAACAGCGGTTAGAAACTTGATTGCTGCCCGATTTGCGGCGGATGTAATGGGAACACCAACACTTGTCATCGCACGAACAGATGCAAATGCAGCAGATTTAATCACAAGTGATTTTGACCCACAAGATGGTAAGTTTATAACAGGGGAACGTACACCAGAAGGATTTTTCAAAACAAAAGCAGGAATTGACCAGGCAATTGCTCGTGGCTTAGCATATGCGCCATATGCAGATTTAATTTGGTGTGAAACATCTGAACCAAATATAAAGGAAGCACAACAATTTGCTGATGCAATTCATGAAAAGTATCCAAATCAGTTATTGGCGTATAATTGTTCTCCGTCATTTAATTGGAAAGGTAAACTTTCTGACGAGGAAATTGCAAGCTATCAGGATGAGTTGAGTGAAATGGGATACAAGTTCCAGTTTGTTACACTAGCAGGATTTCATGCCCTGAACCATAGTATGTTTGAACTCGCTCGGAGGTATAAGGACGAGGGCATGGCAGCCTATTCAGAATTACAACAAGCTGAATTTGCAAGTGAAAAACATGGGTATAGCGCAACACGCCATCAACGTGAAGTTGGAACAGGTTACTTTGATGAAGTAGCGCAGGTTATTTCAGGTGGTACATCATCTACTATAGCCTTAAAAGGTTCAACAGAAACGGAACAATTTACGAGATAAACTACTCTAAACAGGGCTTGTATTAGCAGGTCCTGTTTTCTAGTTGTTATTAGGTGGTTTAATCAGCATCTTTTCTTGATTCATTGGGAGACTTATCACGGTTCATCAGCCACTTTACCTTTTCATCAGTATTTCAAAAAAAGCGTGGAGTAAAAATATGAAGAATAGGGTAAAAGAAACGTATAAACTATTTTAGAGAGTATGAGTCGATGATTACGATACTGGCACAAAAACAAAATATAGAGCACGTTGAAGAAATTACGCTTGACGATCTTAATAACAATACATATGACTGGTACTGGGTTGACTTTGAGGAACCGACTGAAAATGAAACAAAGCTTCTAGAGATCTATTTTCAGTTTCACCCTTTAGCGGTTGAGGATTGTATCCATGATCTACAACGTCCAAAGCTTGATTATTATGAGGACCATACATTTTTTGTTATTCATTCGTTAGAAAAGCAATCATTAGCAAAGAAAGAAATAAATATTTTTATAGGCGATAACTTTATTGTTACCTATCATAAACAGAAGTCATCCTATACGGAATCAGTGAAAAGTTTGTTCAAAAGAAAAAATAACAACGATTCATTTGATGAATATTACGTTTTCTATCAATTGTTAGATTTTGTTGTAGATGAATATTTCCCTATCGTTTATGCAATTGAAGATCATATTAATGAGATTGAGGATAATACAAAAAAATTGTCGATGGAAAATTTATTGGAGCATTTATTCGATCGGCGTGGTGAACTATTAACACTTCGTCAAATGGTACATCCGATGCGAGATTTGTTGTACCGTATTTTGAATTCACATCATTTAGAAGGAGTTCAAGAACGAAAGGAATATTTCGCGGATATACATGACCATTTAATAAAAGTAGCAGATATGATTGCATCAAATCGGGAATTGACACAGGACATTAGAGATAGTTACTTGTCGTTAAACGCACATCAGACCAATCGAACGATGCAAGTACTTACTATTATTTCTGTAATATTCATGCCCTTAACATTTATTGTAGGCATTTATGGTATGAACTTCACATTTATGCCAGAACTCGATGAGAAATATGGGTATTTTGTCATTTGGGTCATTATGCTTAGTATTTCCATTGGAATGTACCTATGGTTCCGGAAAAAAGGATGGTTTGATTAAGAAAAAGCTTACCTATTTCAAAAGATGGGTAAGCTTTTTGGCATATGTACCGTCTAAATCTAGCTCCAAATTACAATATTGATTAAATTACCCCTCTTTATACCCCATAATTTTTACAAAATATGTAATATAAGAGCGGATTTCATCATATTTGAAATGTAATTGTAATATTTCTATTACATTCATGTCATTTTTGAATGATATACTACTAATTGCCTAAGAAAATAATAATAGATTACATAATTTAAAATTATAGAGCACCTTACATAATGAAATACATAGAGAGAAATAGACAGAATCATATGGTGTTATCTAGGGGAAGCGGGGAGTATTAATTGAAAAAATCAATAATCACTCTAACTACTGTAGCTGTAGTTGGTTTAGGGAGCATGTTCGTAAATAATACAGTTCAAGCAGAAGCGACAGTGGATTTACAAAACAAGCAGTCCGAAATACAAAGTAAACGCTCGGCTGTTCAAGCGAATCTATCAGAAGCAGAATCAAAAATAGTAGAAGTTATGGTAGATTTAAAGAAACTTAATAAAAAGATAGAACAAGTAGATCATGCATTAAAGCAAAACCAAGAAAAAATGAATGAAACAAAAAGTGAAATTGAAGATAAAAAAGCGGGAATAAAAGCATTAGAAGATGAGATTAAGGATTTAGAAAAAGAAATTGAAGCAAGATATGAGATTTTGAAGGAACGGATTGTATCCTATCAAAAAAGTGGCGGGGACATCGGGTATATGGATGTAATTTTTGGCTCCAAAAGTTTTGGAGAATTAATTAGCCGCGTAACAGCAGTTAACAAAATTACAAATGCGGACGCTGAGTTAATGAAAGAACAGGAAAAAGCTAAAAATGAAGTAGAAGATAAACAAGAAAAAGTTGAGGGAAAATTGACAGCTCTGCAAGATATCAAAGTGGAACTTGAAGGTATGGAAGAAACAATTTTAGTCCAAAAAGAACAAAACGGTGAAGCAAAAGATGAGTTGAAGAACAAAAAACAAGATCTAGAAGTTATGAAAGATGAGTTAGAAATAAAAGATAGTTCATTAGCAGTAATTGAAGCGGAAGTTAATCAAAATATTGCACAAAAAAACATAGAGCGTGAACGTGCAACTGCTGCAGCTGAAGAGGAAACAGAGACAGTTTCTTCTAACGATGATGATTCTAGTAATTTAGCTACACTTGGTAGTGAAAGTTCGGATGCTTCATCTAATAGCAATAGCGATGAAAAGTCTACTACTAGTAAAAGTTCAAATGATACTAAAAAGCAAGAAGCTAAATCAAGTACTTCAGTTGCTAAAGCTCCAGGTGGTGGAATAGCTACTGCAATAAATGCTGGATATCCACATCTTGGTACGCCATATGTATGGAATGGTGAAAGTCCAAGTGGGTTTGATTGTTCTGGATTTATAGCTTGGGCATTTAGACAAGGTGGAATCTCACTTCCATCAAGTACGTCAGCACTCCAAAATGTTGGTCAGAAAGTTTCATATAGTGATATACAACCTGGAGATTTAGTATTCTTTAACACGTATAAAACCAATGGTCATATAGGAATTTACGTGGGTGGAGGCAAGTTTATTGGCGCACAAAACTCAACTGGTTTAGCAGTTGCAGACATGACTAGTGGTTATTGGGATAGCAAATTTGCTGGACATGTTCGTCGCGTAAGATAAATAATGATTCTGACCTATCTCTTTAAATGAGGTAGGTCATTTTTATTATTCCCAAATAGTTAGTTGTTGAAACCACTAAAACCAGTTACTACAGGATAGGTAAGTTTTTCGTTCATTACTAAAAGTAAAATGGTTTCTTTTAGTAAGTGATTACTGTATAATAATTCATAGCAATTCAATCTATAACAATGATATGAAAAAGGAGTTACTTTTTATGAATAATGTAAAAGAAGTTCGCACTGCTACACATGATATTGACCCAATTTATTTGCAAAGATGGTCACCACGATCATTTCAAAATAAAGAGGTACCAGAAAATCTACTTCACGGAATATTTGAAGCTGCACGATGGGCACCTTCCGCAGCAAACATGCAACCATGGCATTTTGTAGTGGCGCGTAATGATCAAGATCGCGCAAAATTTCATTCCTTTATTTTCGATAATAATGTGGAATGGTGTAAAAACGCACCTGTACTAATAGCTATTACTTCAAAAATGGATTCAGAACGATTTGGGGATAACGTAACACATGCCTTTGATACCGGAGCTGCTTGGGGTTACCTGGCGTTAGAAGCAACTCGTAAAGGATTAGCCACACATGGCATGGGTGGTTTCGATAGAGACAAGGCAAGAGAAGTATTGCAAGTTCCAGATAATTATGCAATTCAAGCTATTATCGCACTTGGCTATAAAGGTGAAAAGGAATTGTTAGAAGAAAAGTTTCATGAACGAGAAAAGCCTTCCAATCGTAAAGAGGTAGACGAGTTTATTTCAGAAGGTATGTTTACAAAAGAATAAGTAAATTTAGAGAGCATCAGAAATTACGATGTTCTCTTTTTTATTCTTATTTAGTAGTTTTAGCCTTGTTCAGATATGATCGTAAAAAAATAAAGGTTAGTTCCAAAGGTTAGTTCCAAAGAGGCCGCTGAAAAGGTTAAATGTAATACAAAATATGAGATTCTACCATCGCATCCTCGAATATACTACGCTTTCCGCGGGCGAGTGGCGAGCCTCCTCGGACTGCCGTCCTGCGGGGTCTAGCCGATCTCTTACTTCCCGCAGGAGTCTCCGTATATTCGAGATACTAAGTTAAAGTGAAAAGTTAAATTTTTAAACCCACCACTTTTTCAGTGGCCTCAGTTCCAAACATTAGGTTTAAGTCAGGTTCATAACGGTTATACTGAATATGTTAATCCTTTATTTGGAAAATAGTTAATATGAAAACAAATCTACGCTATGGAAAGGACTTGTTATGGAAAAACATACATACAAAAACCCCGTATTTTTTATTTCAGTAATCATTGTTACTTTTTTAGTGATATTTGGTGCAATCTGGCCTGAAAACTTTAAGGTTGGGGCTGAAGCGTTATTTGGATTTACAACTATTAATTTTGGATGGTTTTATCTGTTAGCAGTATTCATTTTTGTTTTATTTTTATTCGGGATATCCATTACGAAATATGGGAAAATTAGACTTGGCCCAGCAAATTCCAGACCTGAGTATCCGTTTTTCACCTGGATTGGAATGCTATTTTCTGCTGGATTTGGTGCAGGATTGGTATTCTGGGGTGTTGCAGAGCCTATGAGCCATTTTTTTGCGACACCGTTTCCGGGATTAGAAGGGCAAACGGAGGAAGCTGCGAGAGTGGCAATGGGGTATGCCTTTTTCCACTGGGGCGTTAGCCAGTGGTCAGTATTTGCAATTGTAGGGCTTGTGATTGCTTTTCTGCAATTTAAGAAGAGCAAAAAAGGGTTAATCTCGACGTCCATTAAACCTGTGATAGGTAAGAATAAAAGTGTTGCAACTACAATTGATTCATTAGCTGTTATTGCAACAGTTATGGGTGTCGCAACCTCATTGGGGTTAGGTATTTTGCAAATGACTGGTGGGTTGAAAACAGTATTTGGTGTACCTGATTCATTGTGGGTACAAATTAGCATAGCTGGTGTGATGTTGTTGACCTATTTACTTTCTTCCAGCACGGGCCTCAACAAAGGAATTAAGTATTTAAGCAATTTAAACTTGGGACTTTGTCTATTACTACTAGTTTTTGTGTTTTTTACTGGACCAACCGTATTTATATTGAATACCTTTGTACTGGGTTTAGGTGATTATTTTACAAACTTTGTGCAATATAGTTTACGTCTATCACCTTATACTGGTGGAACGTGGGTTCGTGAATGGACTATTTTCTATTGGGCATGGGCAATTGCTTGGTCACCCTTCGTTGGTGCATTTGTAGCTCGTGTATCAAAAGGTAGAAGTATCAGAGAATTTGTATTTGGTGTCTTAATTGTTCCTCCCGCGATCGCGTGTTTATGGATTGCCGCATTTGGTGGGACGGCTTTATTTAGTGATTTAAATAATGGTACTGCTATTGCTGAAGCGGTTAATAAAGATTTAGCAGTAGCGCTATTTCAGACATTTGGTGGTTTACCATTAACAGATATTATGTCTGTATTGGCCATATTTCTAATCTTTACTTTCTTAGTTACGTCAGCCGATTCAGCGACATATATATTAGGGAGCATGACATCAAGAGGAAGTCTTAATCCTGGTCTAACAGGTAAGATAATTTGGGGTATATTAATTACCGCCATTGCAGTAGTGTTAATAATAGCGGGTGGATTAAGTGCACTACAAACTGCATCGCTCGTATCTGCATTACCTTTTACCGTAATACTGATACTAATGCTCATATCGTTTGTAAGGATGCTTAAGGTTGAACAACTTCCGCATAAAACTAAACAAAAAAATTAATCATTGCATACAGTTAAAGGACTCCCTTTAACTGTATTTTTCTTATGAATTGGGCTTAGTAATTGAGGTGGCCACTGATGTTGTAATGCCAACTACAACTATCATAATCCCAGAGTAAAAGATATGCGCATTTGGAATGAGAAGCCACCCCAAAAAGATAACAATTACATCAATAATAAAAATTAATATGCCGACATTAATTGCAGTCGTTTTTGAAATCATTAATGCCAGTAAATCTGTTCCACCTGCACTTGATTTTGTCGCTAACATAAAACTTATTCCTATACCGATTAGGATACCTCCGCCAATCGACGAAATCAAGATTGGGTTAGAAAAAATGTGTGATAAAGGATGAAATAAATCGATAAAGAAAGAGCTAATTAATAGCCCATGTAAACCATTATAAAAATAAGGTCTATCATATTTCCACGCAAAGAGGTAGATAGGTAGGCTTAAAACGATAATTGTTAAACCTGGTTTTAACCCGAGTGTGTATTTTGCAATTAATCCAATTCCAATTATGCCGCCATCAAGTAAGTGATTAGGGATAATAAATAAATTGATCCCAAGTGCGATCAATAAACTTCCAAAGAGAATAAATACCGATTTTTTAAGCATGTAAGATTCCACCCTTGTCCAAAAAACTCTATCTGTAAATATATGCTTTATAGTTGGGAAATATAAACAGACTTGTCTTTCCGTTTAGCTTATAATTTATCAAAAGTAGCTGATACCTAAAGATAACAGGAGGTGAAATCCTTGTATTTTTAAATGCAAGGATAATAATTGGAAATAATTAATTTACTGTTGGTTGTCATTTTAATTGCTTTGACAGCGTTCTTTGTGGCAACCGAATTTGCAATCGTAAAGGTTCGTTCTACACGTTTGGATCACTTAATAGCGGAGGGTAATAAAAGCGCAGTACATGCAAAAAAATTGGTGGATAATTTAGATGCTTATTTATCTGCATGTCAATTAGGGATAACAGTAACCGCTTTAGGTCTAGGTTGGCTAGGGGAGCCTACTGTAAAACATCTTTTAGATCCAATTTTTATTGATCTTGGACTTGACTCTGGAATTTCGGATGTACTATCGTTTGTTATTGCATTCGGTGTTATTACATTTCTACATGTTGTAATAGGGGAACTCGCTCCTAAAACGATTGCGATTCAAAAAGCTGAAATGATTACATTACTCTTATCGCGACCATTAATATTCTTTTATAAGGTAATGTACCCCTTCATCTGGCTATTAAATGGATCTGCGAGAATTTTTATTCGTTTGTTCGGTTTCAGGCCTGTAAACGAACATGAAGCTGCACACTCAGAAGAGGAACTTAGGCTAATTCTTTCTCAAAGCTATAAAAGTGGGGAAATAAATCAGGAAGAAATGACATATGTTACTAACATTTTTGAATTCGATGATCGAGTTGCAAAAGAAATTATGATTCCTCGGACGGAAATGATATGTTTTTTTATAGAAGATAGCTTTAATGAAAATCTTGACGTAATAAAAGAAGGACAATTTACCCGATATCCAGTGGCAGATGAAGACAAGGATCATATAGTAGGACTGGTGAATATTAAAGAGATATTCAGAGGTCACATTCACAAGGAAAAAGAGTCATTAGATGAATATATTCGACCAATTCTTCATGTAACAGAAGCAACACCAATCAAACAAGTTCTAATTCAAATGCAAGAAGAGCGTATTCACATGGCAATTGTTATTGATGAATATGGTGGAACAGCAGGTTTGATAACCGTTGAAGATATATTAGAAGAAATCGTAGGGGATATTCGCGATGAATTTGATGTGAATGAAAAGCCGATGATTGAAAAAATAGATGATACTACTACTTTGGTAGATGGGAAATTTCTATTAGATGATGTTAATGAGTTATTTGGTATTCACCTGGCAGATGATGAGGTA
The DNA here is from genome assembly GCF_002224365.1 of Virgibacillus necropolis. Taxonomy (GTDB): domain Bacteria; phylum Bacillota; class Bacilli; order Bacillales; family Amphibacillaceae; genus Virgibacillus_F; species Virgibacillus_F necropolis. The sequence goes on from NZ_CP022437.1 coordinate 1,563,524, forward strand.
GATACGATTGGCGGCTGGATTATCACACATAATCTTGATGCCGAAAGAGGAACTATCATTAATTTTGAGGATCACCAGTTTATTATAGAGGAGATTGATGGATATCAAATTAAGAAAATAAAAATTGTGAAAAGCTAATACTATAAACGCTCACTATTGGTGTGGTTCAAGCGAAAGCGCAAATAAATGCCCAGGAGAAAATATATTCTCCTAGGCATTTTATTATTAGAGGAGTGTCTACCAATAGAAGGAAATGGAATGTAGTATTTCTCACAAGTTAAAATTCATCGCTTAGAAAAACGATTATCATATATACAAAAAAGAATGATACGAGTAACGAACTTAAGATGTAGGTGAATGCTTGCCTGTATTTTCTATTCAAAATCAACTGCAATGTCTCGTTTCCAAAGGTTGAAAAGGTTGTGAATGCTCCGCAGAATCCAACGCCTAGCAACATCCAGGTCCAATCTGCTAGTTGATTTTCCATATGTAAATGGAATAGGAATCCTAATAAAATGGATCCTAAACTATTAGCAATCCACGTTCCTATCAGGTGTTTATTTGCTTTGATGGAAATGTGGAAACGAAGGATACTTCCAAAGAATCCCCCCATAGCGACTAGTATAATAGTCATAATCAGACACGCTTTCTAGTGGCTAGTCGGTATCCAAAAAAGCAAAATAGCAGACCACCAAGGATACTAATACTGACGTAACCTATCGCTAATATAAGATTTGATTCGAATAATAACACGGTTTCCACCATAAATGTCGAGAAAGTTGTAAATGAACCAACCACGCCTGTACATAGGGCTAAGAAAAGCTCGGGCGAGAGCTTTTGCTTAAGCACAGACTGATTTAACAAAAAGCTTAAAAGGAAGCATCCGATTAAATTTGCTGTTAAGGTCGCATAGGGGAAACCATTTTCAGGTGGGATGAAATAAGAGACACCATATCGACAAACTGCGCCAATCATGCCACCTATACCTACAGCTACATACATGTTCTGGGAATTTAACGAATCTACCCTCATGCGCTCATGCAGGCTGGACAAAGCCCGTATATTTCAAACTTATGTCCTTCGATTAGATAGTTCCGAAGCGTGTTTTCTACTTCATGCATCGGGCAAACGTCTATCTCTTTCGTTTTTCCACAATCTTTACAAATAAAGTGGTGGTGATGATGATGGGTACATGAAATCCGGAAATGTTTTTCCCCATCAAGTTCCGTCGTTTCTAGAATTCCGACCTGATTAAATAGATGTAAATTACGATAGACCGTATCAAAGCTAATACCCGCGTAAGTTGGCTCCAGGTAGTTGATTAGATCCTTTGCTGTACGATAGCCATCGGCCTCTGTAAAATAAGTTAAAATATCTTCGCGTTTAGCTGTTGATTTATAGCCATGTTCCTTAAACTTCTTTATTGCGTCTTCTAGTTTCATACTAATCCACCACTTTCTTTTTAAAAAATTTCTTTATTCCAATTGAAATGAGTAAAATAATAATAGAAACAAGCACAATCGTTCCGCCTGGGGGTATGCTGAAATAATAACCAGATAATAATCCTAGAATAACAGCTAACTCACCAAACACAACAGATAAAATAATGGTTTGTTTAAACCCTCTCGCTAAGCGCATACTTGCTGCTACTGGCAATGTCATTAAAGCTGAAACAAGCAAAACCCCTACGATACGTATAGAAGCGGCAATAACTAATGCGGTAAGTACAATGAAAAGAAGATGAATGCGCTTTGCATGTATGCCAGAAACACTTGCATGTTCTTCATCAAATGATAAAGTAACTAATTCTTTATAAAATAAAACGATAATAAGGATAACAAATAGTGATACACCTAAAATCGATAAAAAGTCTTTTTGACTCACAGCTGACACTGATCCAAATAGGTAATTGAATAGTTCTGTATTAAATCCATCTGCCAAAGATATGAAAATGACACTTAATCCTACCCCGCCTGATAGTATGATGGGGATTGCCAATTCCTGATAGGCTTTGTAAACCCCTCTTAGTTTTTCAATTAAAATCGATCCTAGCACTGAAAAAATCATTCCACCATAAAGTGGCGTAATAATCGTAGTCGCGAATTTTTTTTCTAATAACAAACCAAATGCAATTCCAGCTAATGTAACATGGGAAAGGGCATCTGCAATAAGTGATAATCGTCTGACCACAATGAATGTACCAAGCAATGGAGCAATTATGCCAATTAAAAGTCCAGTTAAAAATGTATTTCTTAAAAATTCGTATTCGATAATATCTGCTAGCATAAAAGTTCCTCCGTATTAATGATCATGTGTCACCACGTTAACCGGATGACCATAAAAATGAGAAAGGTCACGATCTGTTAACGATGAATATTCCTCTTTGTCCCCATGGAAATGCATAGTGTTGTTTAGGCAAACGATATCTGTGGCATGTTCAGTCATTATGCCAGTATCATGTGTAACAAGTAACAACGTGATATTACGCTGTTGATTTAATTGGTGTAATAAATCGTAAAAACGCTGTACATTTTCATTATCTACTCCAACTGTTGGTTCATCTAAAATGAGTAAATTCGGATCATTGACAAGAGATCGTGCTATAAAAACACGCTGCTGTTGCCCCCCTGACAGATTACCAATATTCTGGTAGGCATATTCACTCATACCAACTTGTTCGATAGCTTGTAAAATTTTCACTTTATCTTGTTTTTTGAAAAACTTTAAATAACCAACCTGTGCTGTTAATCCCATCGATACCACTTCAAACACAGTAGCAGGGAAACCTTTATTAAATGAATTGGATTTTTGGGAAACAAACCCAATATGATTCCAAGCTTTAAATTTACCTATTGGTTCTTGAAATAAAGAAATCGATCCTGCATCAGGTTTTATTATACCTAGTATTAGTTTTATTAACGTGGTCTTACCACCACCATTTGGGCCTATTAACCCCATGAACGCTCCTTGAGGTATTTCAAAGTTTATATTGGTTAAAACGGCTTTATTTTCATATGCATAATCTACGTCTTTCATTGAAACAATGGAATCAGTCATTTATACACCAGCTTCCTTATTTAGTCGCTTTATCTAACACTTCTAGGTTGTGCTTCATCAAGGTCAAATAATCCTTATCACTTTTTATGTCCTCTTCTGTTAAAACTGAAAGATTATGAATGCGAAGGGCTTCTGCACCAATTTGTTCTTGAATGATTTTGGAAACACGATCAGAACCATTTTGCTCAAAAATGACATACCCTAAATTAAGTTTTTTTGCTTTGTCAATTATTTGGGTGAGTTCTTTTTGCGAAGGTTCGTCACTTGATGTTACGCCACTAATAGCAATTTGTTCAATACCATAACGTTCTTCCCAATAGCCGTATGCTGCGTGCGATACAAGAATTTTTTTATTTTCTTTCGATTGTAATGTTTCTCGAAAACTTTTATCTAAAGCGAGTAAATCTTTCTTTAGTGATTCAAAATTCTTAATATATGCCTCTTTTTCATCCGGATTCAACTCGATTAATTTGCCTTTAATTATACCAGCCATATCAATCATTCGTGCTGGGTCTAACCAAATGTGCGGATTATGATCGCCGTGACTATGTTCATTATGTTCATGTTCATGTGCATTTTCATCAGCATGATCTTCTTCCATTTCGTCTTCGTCCGTATGGAAAAGCTCCTCATGCGTACCAAGTTCAATTAATGCCACATCTTCGGATTTTAACGCATCTGCAGCAGTTTCTGCAAAACCTTCCATTCCTGCACCTAAGTAGATAAATGCATCGCTTGTTGCAATATCCGTCATTTCTTTTGAAGTAGGTTCGTACGTATGTGCATCAACACCAGGCGGATAAACAGACTCCACATTTACTGTATCCCCGCCAATACGTTCGGTGGCATATTGAATGGGATAAATCGATGTATAAATTGTCATACCATTTTCCTTATTTGCTTCAGATGACGTTGTAGGACTACAACCAGCTATTACAAATGATACTAATACTAATAATAATAGAAAAGTGCTATACTTTTTCAAAGACGTTTCCCCCTCTAACTTGATTACTCAAAATATCATACCGTAATGATTACGATTTGTAAACAGTAATGATTACGATTTATTGTTTTCGAATTGTTCATGATTTTGCTACTACAAATTATAATAGAAGGAAATAGATAGAAAAGAGGCAGAGGGTTTTAGCGGTAAATTATAAACAAAAGGAAGTGAAATAAATGGATAAGAAAGCTGTGACACCAAGAACAAATGATGAGAAGCAGGCAGTAGTTAATCGTTTAAAACGTATTGAAGGACAAGTACGTGGTATCCAAAAGATGGTGGAAGAAGATCGATATTGTGTAGATGTTCTTGTACAGATTAGCGCTATTAATGCCGCGTTGAAAAAGGTTGGCTTTTCTATAACAGAGCGACATATGAAACATTGTGTAAGTCACGCCGTTCATTCAGGTGAAGGAAACGAAGCAATTGATGAATTAATAAATGTTATGAAGCAATTTTCTAAGTGATAAGGGAGAATAGATCAAGTTATTGCACAGGTTTTACCAGAGCAAAAAGCGGATAAACTGATAGTAATACAACAAAAAGGTAAAATAGCAGCAATGGTTGATTATAGATTCAACAGCTCTGTAAGTGTTGTTACTAATTCGCTTTGATTAAAGCGAGTAAAACTAAAAAATTGGAAAGAGGGATGTTTCATGCAAACAACTTTAGCAGTTCGCGGAATGACTTGTGGTCATTGTGAAAAAGCAGTAAAAGGCTCATTAGAAAAATTAGAAGGTGTGAAAGGTGTAGAAGTACATTTAAGCGCAGGAAAAGTGGATGTTTCGTATGATGATGCAGAAGTTACAATTGCTGAGATGCGTGAAGCAATTGAAGAACAAGGCTATGATGTAGTAGCATAAAGTGAACTTCATTCAATGGGGTCTTACGTTTAGGCCGTTTTCTAAAAAGATTGTTGTTTTTGGCACAAAATCCATTACTGCGAAGTAACAGCAACGTGATTTCCGCGGGCGGCTGGTGAGCCTCCTCGTGCTACGCACTGCGGGGTCTCACCTATGCCTATCCTCCCGCAGGAGTCGACTGCCCTCCGCTCCAATCACTAAAGAGTGAAGAGATGAATGTTATGAATTTTAGGAGGAGCTCAACCCTAGCGAAGGAAAAACACGGAGACTCCTGCGGGAACAGCGAAGACGATGAGACCCCGCAGTGAGCGGTCTTTGCGATCGAGGAGGCTCATCGCGAGCCCGCGGAAAGCGTAGTGTTTTTCCGCAGCGGTCGCAGGGCACCAAACATGATTTTTAGTTACGTCGCATTTTATATCAACTTCGGTGGTATAGGCAACAAACTATACGAAAACAGCCTACGTTTAAATAGTGAGCTGGTATCCGGTTAACGGAAACCAGCTTTTATCTTGCAATACAAGAATATATTTTCTTTGTCGAAATATATACTCCTTTTTATAAAAAAATGATAAACTATAGAAACTGTAGTAAATTACAGTAAGAAAGATTTATTGGGGGTAATAGACGTGGAACAACTTATGCGTAACTTCTTTTTATTTCTGTCAAAAAATAAAACGCTTACAAAACTTGCAAAGAAATATGGCTTTAAATTTGGAGCCTCACGTTTCGTAGCTGGCGTTGATATTGACCATGCTGCAAAGAAGATAAGGGAAATTAATGACAATGGTTATGTAGTAACTATTGATCATTTAGGTGAGTTTATTGATAATGAAAAAGAAGCGAGAGAAAATGCTGAAGAGTGTATACATGCAATTGTAGTAATTGACGAACAAAATTTAGACTCTCAGGTTTCATTAAAATTGACCTCAATGGGACTCGATGTTTCAGAGGAACTTGTAATGGAAAATATGCGCAGTATCCTTGACGCCGGCAAAAAGCATAACGTGACTGTGACAATAGATATGGAAGATTATGTTAATCATAGAAGAACCTTAGATATTTTTATGGAATTAAAGAAAGATTACGAGAATCTTGGAACAGTTCTCCAAGCATACTTATATGAAACAGAAGATGATATTACAGAGCTGAATGAGTATGATCCATATCTACGCCTTGTTAAAGGGGCATATAAAGAATCACCAGAAGTAGCTTACCCAGTGAAAAAAGACGTTGATGAAAATTATAAAAAAATCATTAAAAAGAACCTGGAAAATGGTAATTATACTGCAATCGCAACACATGATGAGGCAATTATAGAATATGTGAAGCAACTAGAGAACGAACTTAGTTTATCGCGTGATCAATTTGAATTCCAAATGCTATTTGGAATACGTAAAGATTTGCAGGAGCGATTAATGAAGGAAGGGTACAAGATGCGTGTCTATGTACCATATGGTGATGATTGGTTTGCTTATAACATGCGCCGTCTAGCTGAACGACCAGCAAACGTAATGTTTGTTTTAAAGGGTGTATTCAAAAAATAATTGTACATGAGGGTCCTAAAAAAGGGCCCTTTTCACTACACAATTTCAAAATTAAACTCGAAAATTTTAACAATAGTGATTGCGAAATGTCAGAATTTAATATATAGTGGATAATAGATGGATAGGTAACTATCTTTTATTTTTTAGCATTAAAAATGAATGAGTATTCATTCAAATGAAGATAGGGGGATATAACATGAAGCAAACAATCAAGCGTGCTGCCGTACTTGGCTCTGGTGTGATGGGGTCTGGAATTGCTGCCCACTTGGCTAATGTAGGTATACCAACAATTATGCTCGATATTGTACCGCGCGAATTAACAAATAGTGAAGAGAAGAAGGGCTTAACCATAGAAGATCGTGCTGTTCGAAACCGTATTGCAGCACAAAGCAAAAAAGCACTTTTAAAACAAAAACCATCACCAATCACATCGAAAAGTAGTCTTGACTTAATCGAGATTGGTAACATGGATGATGATATGGATAAGTTAAACGATGTTGACTGGATTATTGAGGTCGTCGTGGAAAATTTAGCTATTAAGAAAAAGGTATTTGCAAATGTAGATAAATACCGCACGGAAGGCACGATTGTAAGTTCTAATACATCAGGAATTTCAGTAGAAGATATGGCTGCAGATTGCTCAGAGGACTTTCGGAAGCATTTTCTTGGCACACATTTTTTCAACCCAGCTCGTTACCTGAAATTGCTTGAGGTAATTCCTACAAAAGATACAGATCCAGACGTCTTGGCATTTATGAAAACGTTCGGTGAAAATGTACTAGGAAAAGGTGTTGTCGAAGCAAAAGATACGCCAAATTTTATCGCAAACCGAATCGGTACGTATGGACTGCTTGTAACGGTGCAGGAAATGCTAAAAGGTGGATATAGTGTGGGGGAAGTTGATTCGGTAACTGGTCCAATGATTGGACGTCCGAAAAGTGCTACATTCCGAACGCTGGATGTAGTAGGGCTCGATACCTTCATCCATGTAGCAAAAAATGTACATGACCAGGTTGAAGGAAAAGAAAAAGAAGTATTTAATGTACCAGAATTTATTTTGAAAATGCAAGGAAATGGCTGGTTAGGATCAAAAAGTGGCCAAGGATTTTTCGTCAAGAAAAAAGGAGAAAAAGGTAGTACTATTTACGAGTTGAATCCTGAAACACTAGAATACGAGGATCGCAAAAAGTTAAAAACCGCTGCAACCGAAATGGCAAAACAGGAAAAAGGATCTCGCCGCAAATTGAAAGCGCTTATATCTGCTAAAGGTGACAAGGCTGGGGATTTGGTTTGGAACATTTCAAAACCTGCTTTAGTCTATTCTGCTGCGTTACTTAATGAAATTGCAGACGATATTGTGTCGATTGATCAAGCGATGCGTTGGGGCTTTGGCTGGGAACTCGGACCATTTGAAATGTGGGACTCGATTGGACTTCGTAAATCAGTTGAGCGTATGCAAGAAGAAGGAGAAACAGTTCCTAAATGGGTGCTTAAGCTATTAGAGGATGGTAATGAATCCTTTTACAAAACAGAAAATGGTACGATTTATTACTATGATAACGGTGAATATAAACAACAAACGTTTAATAAAAAAGAAATCAACCTAAAACAATTAAAAAGCGTAAATGGTGTAATTAAGAAAAATAATGGGGCTAGTTTAATAGATTTAGGGGATGGTGTTGCTGGACTTGAATTCCATTCACAAAGTAATGCAATAGGTCCCGATATTATTCAAATGATTAATTTTGCACTAGAAGAAGTAGATAAAAACTATCAAGGTCTTGTAATCGGTAACCAAGGGAAGAACTTTTGTGTTGGCGCAAACCTTGCCATGATGTTAATGGAAGCACAAGATGATAATTTCTTTGAATTAGATATGGTCGTCAAACAATTCCAAGATGCTGCCATGAACATTAAATATTCGAATAAACCAGTAGTTACTGCACCTTTTAATATGACATTGGGTGGTGGTGCTGAATTTTCATTACCAGCAAGTGCACTTCAAGCATCTGCAGAAACATATATGGGTCTTGTTGAATTTGGCGTTGGATTAATTCCTGGTGGCGGCGGAACGAAAGAGCTTTACCTAAAGCAGCTTCGTAATCTACCAAAAGGTGTAGATCTCGATTTATCTAAAGTAGCAAATGATGTATTCGAAAAAGTAGCTACTGCTAAAGTATCAACATCAGCAGCTGAAGCCCATGAAAATGGATTTTTAAATAATCAAGATGGGATCAGTGTTAATCCAGATCATTTATTACATGACGCAAAACAAAAGGTATTAGCATTAGCTAGTGCCGGCTATCAAGCACTTATGCGTGAAAAAGTACCAGTAGTAGGGGATTCTGGATACGCAGCAATGTTAATGGGGGCAAAATCGTTACATTCAAGTGGCTTTGCGTCAGAACACGACGTGAAAATTGCTGAAAAACTAGCATATATGTTATCTGGTGGTCGTATTAAAGAAGGCACCCTCGTCGATGAGCAAGTATTACTAGATTTAGAACGCGAGGCATTCTTAAGCCTAATTGGTGAACGTAAAACCCAGGAACGTATGCAACACATGTTAGTAAAAGGAAAACCGTTACGTAACTAATTGAAGAGGGGGAAGTAATGTGAAGGAAGCAGTAATTGTTGCAGGTGCTAGAACCCCTGTAGGCAGAGCGAAAAAAGGGACACTTGCAAATACAAGACCAGACGACTTAGCAGCGTTAACGATCAAGGAAACATTAAAACGTGCTGGAAATTATGCTGGAAATATTGATGATGTCATTATCGGTTGTGCCATGCCAGAAGCGGAACAGGGTGCGAACATGGGTCGTAATATTGTAGGCCTTGCTGGATTAAAACATACCGTACCAGGCGTTACGATTAACAGGTTCTGTTCATCAGGCTTGCAAAGTATCGCATATGCAGCAGAAAAGATCATGGTTGGAGCAAGTGATTCAGTCATTGCTGGTGGTGCTGAATCAATGAGTTTAGTTCCAATGGGTGGTCACGTGATTAAGCCGAACACAAAGCTTGTCCAAGATGCACCAGGCTATTACATGTCAATGGGGCATACAGCTGAAGAGGTGGCAAATCGTTTTACTATCTCGCGTGCGGATCAGGATGCTTTTGCCGTTCGAAGTCATGAAAATGCTGCTAAGGCAATTCAAGCGGGTAAATTTAATGATGAGATTGTACCTGTTGAAGTGACTGAGCGTGTGATTGGAAAAAATAATAAAATTGAAGAAAAATCGTCCATGTTTGAAATGGATGAAGGAGTTCGTGCTGGAACAACAATGGATGTATTAGCCAAGCTACGTCCAGCATTTAATGTAAAAGGATCAGTTACGGCAGGAAACTCATCGCAAATGAGCGATGGTGCAGCGTCTGTTCTAGTAATGGATCGGGATAAGGCAGAGGCAGAAGGATTAACACCACTCGTTAAATTCCGTTCCTTTGCAGTTGCTGGAGTTGAACCAGAAATCATGGGTGTTGGTCCAATCGAAGCGGTACCCAAAGCATTGAAGATTGCTGGGCTTCAGCTTTCTGATATCGGATTATTTGAATTAAATGAAGCTTTTGCGGCTCAATCTGTACGCGTTATTCAAGGACTTGATTTAGATATAAATAAAGTCAATGTAAATGGTGGTGCGATTGCACTTGGTCATCCATTAGGCTGTACAGGAACGAAATTAACCCTAAGTCTTATTCATGAAATGAAACGCCGTAACGTACAATACGGAGTTGTAACCATGTGTATTGGTGGCGGTATGGGTGCTGCAGGTGTATTTGAATTACTATAAACTTATTCCATTAAAAGGGGACGTTTGACATGAGTGAAACAAAGGAAAGAATTTTTAAAGGTGGCGCTTTCTTAGTAGAAGACCTATCTTTTGATGATGTCATTACACCAGAGGATTTTACAGATGAGCATAAGATGATTGCTAAAACTACGGAAGACTTTGTAAATGGAGAGGTTTTACCAAAAGTACCAAACCTAGAAAATCATGAGTTTAACTATTCCGTAGAACTATTGAAAAAAGCAGGTGAACTTGGATTACTAGGTGCTGATGTACCTGAAGAATATGGCGGATTAGCATTAGATAAAATTAGTTCATCACTTATTACAGAAAAATTTTCACGTGTCGGCGGATTCTCTGTGACACATGGTGCACACGTTGGGATTGGATCACTTCCAATCGTATTTTTTGGAAACGATGAGCAAAAAGAAAAATATTTACCGAAACTAGCAACAGGTGAACTTTTAGCAGCCTATGCATTAACTGAGCCTTCCTCAGGATCTGATGCATTAGGCGCAAAAACGACTGCGAAGCTAAATGAAGCTGGTACACATTATATTTTAAATGGCGAAAAACAGTGGATCACAAACTCTGCATTTGCTGACGTATTCGTTGTATATGCAAAAATTGATAGCGAACATTTTACTGCGTTTATTGTAGAGCGCGAATTCCCTGGTGTTTCTACTGGTAGTGAGGAAGATAAAATGGGAATCAAAAGTTCGTCAACACGTACATTGATATTAGAAGATGCTGAAGTGCCTGTTGGAAACCTTCTAGGTGAAAAAGGTCGTGGGCACGTTATCGCATTCAACATTCTTAATGTAGGTCGATACAAATTAGCTATCGGTGGTGTCGGTGGTTCAAAACGCGGGATTGAAGTCGCTACAAAATACGTGAACGAACGCAAACAGTTTGGTACATCAATTTCGAGCTTCAGTCTAACTCAAGAAAAGTTAGCAACGATGGCAGCAAGAACCTATGCAAATGAAAGCGCTGTTTACCGTACAGTAGGATTATTTGAACAACGTATGGGCGCATTGACTGATGAACAATTAAAAGATGGCCGAGAGGTAGCACGTGCCATTGCCGAATACCAAATTGAGTGTTCCATAAACAAATTCACTGCTACAGAATGTCTGGATTATGTTGCCGATGAAGCCGTACAACTTCACGGTGGATATGGTTTCATGGAAGAATATGAAGTTGCGCGCATGTATCGTGATTCACGTATTAACCGTATCTTTGAAGGCACAAACGAAATTAACCGTCTAATCGTACCTGGTACATTATTGAAAAAAGCAATGAAGGGCGAATTACCATTACTTCAAAAAGCACAAAGTTTACAAGAAGAATTAATGATGATGATGATGCCAGAAGAAGTTGGTACAGAAATATTAGAACAAGAAAAGTACCTGTTAAGAAACGCAAAGAAAATGGTACTGCTTGGAGCAGGTCTAGCTGCACAAACATATAAGAAGAAACTTGAAAATGAGCAAGAAATTCTAGTAAACCTGGCCGATATGACAGCAGAAGTGTACAACATGGAAGCAGCAATTCTTCGTACGGAAAAAGCGATTAACAAAACTGGTGAAGAGAAAAATAAACAAAAGCTTCTATATACACATGTATATGTTCAAGAAGCATTTAATCGTGTTGAAGCAGATGCAAAGGAAACGTTAATTGCAATTGAGTCAGGTGACAATTTAAAAATGATGCTTTCATCATTACGCAAATTAACGCGTCATACACCAACAAATGTTATTGCGAAGAAACGCGAGATTGCGGCAACAATTATTAAAGAAGAGCGTTATGTAGTATAAGTTTGCCATGGAAAAGCTGCAGTCTTTTGATTGCAGCTTTTTTTAGCAGTTAAGAAATCCCTTCTTACTGCATAAGTGCAATTAAGGCTTGGCGATAAACTATGATTCGTAGTTATAAATGAGGATACTTTTACTCTATATCATGATCTTTAATAGTAGGAATATTGTTCATAACTTCAGACATGGTAAAAGAAATACAAGGAATTTGTGGAGAAGTTACTTGTTCATTGTTCTGAAATACGTTGAAAAGTTCATAATGTTCCGTGTGGAGAATGTATTCTTCTAAAATTCCACTAACCGGTTCCACGATCCAATATTCAGGAATTTGGGACTTTGCATAAGACTTTAATTTATCAATCTTATCCCGTTTTAGTGTTGAAGGAGAAAGGATTTCTACAACAAGATCGGGAGCTCCTTCTATACCTCGATTACTTAAAATATCCAAACGTTTGCGATTTACGAGAACAAGATCAGGTTGCCGAACTTCGGTATTAGATAAAATGACATCGACAGGCGCAAATAAAATAAGGTAGTCAGACTCGCAGCTTCGAGCAATGTTCTTTTGTATCTCATATACGACCAGCTGATGATTTACCGATGGGGCCGGACTCATCATCTCTAACTTACCTCCCGCTAATTCATAATAATTTCCATCATCAATGGATGCATAATCATCATAGGTGAGACCACTTTCCTTCATTAGATCCTTACTAGATTTGTAATTATTATTTTTGTATTTATACCCCATAGTGATTCCCCCTCCCGCAATATAGTTTACAGTATTTTCAGTATACCACCAATTATAAACACTTTCTATAATCTATATTCTTTTGACTGAACATATCACATGTGTTTTTATTAGAAGACTTGGCATTAACCAAGTCTTTGGGCGAATGCCTTAGTTGCACTGATGCAGAAAGAAATATGGATATACTTTTTTTACTGCTAAAAAATATAATGTAACACTTAGCGTTTTCATCGACCATATATGCACAAATTTGCTATAATAAAATATGTAGTTAGTTGAATTGGTTGGAGGAATGCTTGTGGCTTTAACATTTTATTGGTATCCTAATTGTGGCACGTGTAAAAAAGCAAAAAAATGGCTAGATGATAACAATATCGATTATACTAGTATACATATTGTTGAAGAAACCCCATCTGAACAAGCAATTTTAGACATGATGAACAAAAGTGAGCTTCCTGCAAAAAAGTTTTTTAATACAAGTGGGAAAAGCTATCGCGAGAAAAATATTAAAGAAAAAATTGTGAATGCTTCAAATGAAGAGATGGCAAGAATTCTAGCGTCTGATGGTATGCTAATTAAACGTCCATTAACAACAGATGGTGAAACGGTCACAGTCGGATTTAAAGAAGAAATCTTTAATCATACATGGAAAAAATAATAGAACTAATTAATGGAGGGATTTAAATGAGTTTACCAAAAGACTTATTATATTCAGAGGAACATGAGTGGGTAAAAAAAGAAGATGGTAAGGTACGTATTGGTATTACAGAATTCGCGCAATCCGAGTTAGGTGATATCGTATTTGTTGAACTTCCAGAGGTTGGAGACGAAATTGAAGCGGATGAGCCATTTGGTAGTGTTGAGTCAGTTAAAACGGTTTCTGAATTATATGCTCCTGTTAGTGGGAAAGTTGTTGAAGTTAATGAAGATCTTGAAGATAGCCCAGAATTCGTTAACGAATCTCCTTATGAAAAAGCATGGATGGTTGTCGTTGAGCTATCAAGTGAATCAGAACTAGATGAATTATTATCTTCTGAAAAATATGAAGAAGTAATTAGTGAAAGTTAATTTAATATAGTTTGACGAGCAGTAAAACCTTGATTGATTCAACTAGCATATAGCGAGAAAGAAACTGAATGAAGTTTCACTTTATTAAATAGAACTTATTTTAGGCTGACTTGCACCTTTTAAAAAGGGATGTATAGTCAGCCTTATTCACATCATATGATTAGTGTATAGAAGTTAATTTGCTTGATTTCATGAGGAGTGATATGTCATGATTACACCTGAACCTGACAAAGTTATTATTGTTGAAGGGTTAACAGATAAAAAACAAATTGAAAAAATAATCACGGAACCAGTTACGATTATTTGTACAAATGGAACGTTTGGTGTGGCTCGTTTTGATGAGCTTTTAGACACCTATGATTTGGACAATAAAGAAGTTTATATTCTTGCAGATGAAGACAATGCTGGAATGAAACTTAGAAAACAACTAACCCGTGAGCTTCCGCATGCTGAACATATTCATGTGAGTAGTGAATTTCGTGAAGTAGCAACAACTCCAGAATCTGCACTTGCTACAGCATTAGTAAGCAAGCGAATTAATGTTAATCCAATATTTTTGATTTAAATTAAAGTGTGTGTTCAAAAAGGCGGCAAATTAGAAACAAGGTCGACAAAGAACGCAACGTCCTGTTGCAAAGTCGACATTAGCACGTCCTGTGCGTCAAGTTCAGGCCGCGAAGATTTTGAGGACCGGAGCGTATGCTTTTAATACGTGAGGACCGGAAAAACTGAGCAACGAAGAAATTCGCCGTTTATCATTTGGTGACTTTTTGACAACCTCTTAAAGTGTAAGGTGATAGTATTGCAACCAATAACAGATGAACAACTAAAGCAAGATCATTACTTTTTATACATTTATACACCTTTTTGTGGGACCTGTCATTTGGCAAAAACGATGTTACACAAAATCGAATCGGTCCATAAAGAGAATATTTTTTTGGAGATGAATGCATCTTTATACCCTGAATTCATGCAAGAAGCACAAGTTGAAAGTGTTCCATGTCTTCTTATTAAGGATAACAATGTAATCAAAGAAAAAGTTTATGCATTCCAATCGATACCCAATATCTATACTTATTTGATGAAGTATGAGCCGAAGCTGTTCGCAACTTAATTTTTTGTTGACAGGTGTCTAATCTGGTGGTACGATTTGATTTGTAACTTTTTATACCATTAAATAATTTTACTCTCTTATCTAGAGCGGTGGAGGGGCTGGCCCTATGAAACCGCGGCAACCTTCAAACGATTTATTGTTTGAAAGGTGCTAACTCCTGCGAAGCGATTGCTTTGGCAGATGGGAGAACGTAAAGACTTAAATTATTACGTCTTTCTGTTCTTTCACAGAAAAGACGTTTTTTATTTTTTACAGACTATAAAATGGAAGAGCTGTGGAATACTAATCAACAAAATTAGCTACTTCTCGTTTTATGGCTAGTGCTTTTGTTTTTATTTGTCTAGCTCCAGCGCCTAGACACTAGGGGACATAAGCAGTTCGCTTCCGCGCGAGCAAAGCACCCACACTGCACCGCTCTGCTTATGCTTGTCGTGTCTTTCAAGGCGCTTTCGCTTTTCTTATTTAGGAGGTTTTTTATGATTTCGATTGAAGGTTTACGTAAACAATTTATAACGAATAAATCGACAATCCATGCGGTTGATGATTTGTCGTTAACAATAAAAGAAGGTGAAATATTTGGTGTCATCGGGTACAGTGGTGCTGGAAAAAGTACCTTTGTCCGGTTATTAAACCGTTTGGAGGAGCCATCTGGTGGTCGTATTGTAATTGACCAACAGGAAATCACTTCTCTTAATACCAAGCAATTACGCTTAGCCAGACAGGAAATTGGAATGATTTTTCAGCATTTTAATCTCCTATGGTCAAGAACGGTGAGGGATAATATTACGTTTCCTTTAGAAATTGCTGGCGTTCCAAAAAATGAACGCGATGAGCGGGTTACAGAGCTTATTCGTTTAGTTGGATTAACAGGCAGGGAAACCGCCTATCCTTCCCAACTAAGCGGTGGGCAAAAGCAACGGGTTGGTATCGCACGGGCATTAGCCAATAATCCAAAAGTATTACTTTGCGATGAAGCGACATCCGCACTTGATCCAGAGACAACAAACTCAATACTCGATTTATTAGTCGATATTAATGAAAAGCTCGGTTTAACCATTATTTTAATTACCCATGAAATGCATGTGATTCGAAAGATCTGTAATCAGGTGGCTGTTATGGAAAATGGAAAAATTGTTGAACAAGGAGATGTTCTAGATATTTTCTTAAGACCACAGCAGCAGGTTACAAGGAAATTCGTAGAGCAAGTTATGGGTACAGAAGATGAAAATGAAAGTATAGATCAGCTTGTTCAAAGTTATGATCAAGGAAAGATTGTTCGCCTTCACTTTATCGGTGAAACGACCAATCAGGCTTTAATCAGTCACTTGGCAAAAAAATATGAGGTTGACATTAATATTTTACAAGGGAAAATCACCCAAACACAGCGCGGAGCTTATGGAACAATATTTGTCCAAATGATTGGAGAAAAAACAGAACTAGATGAATCGGTACGTTTTGTGACAGACGATACTTCCGTGGAAGTAGAGGTGATTCGCGATGTTAACTAAATTGTTTCCTAATCTAGATGTACAGGATTTTTGGATAGCCACTTATGAAACATTTTATATGACCATTTTAGCTTTGATTGGAACATTTATTTTAGGAATCTTGCTAGGCTTACTTTTATATCTGACAACGAAAAATGGGATATGGGAAAACAAATTTTTGAACATGATTGTAGCAGCCATTGTTAATGTTTTTCGGGCTATTCCGTTTATCATTTTAATTTTGCTATTATTTCCTTTTACCGACTTTTTAATTGGTACGATACGCGGTCCAAACGCAGCGTTACCAGCATTAATTATAGGATCCGCACCGTTTTACGGTAGGTTAGTTGAAATAGCTTTGAGAGAGGTTGATAAAGGAGTTGTTGAAGCCGCGAAGTCAATGGGGGCCAAAACACGCACGATTATTTTTCGGGTACTATTGCCTGAATCCATGCCGGCACTTATTTCTGGCCTGACGGTTACGGCAATTGCTTTAATTGGTTATACTGCGATGGCTGGCGTCATTGGTGCGGGTGGACTCGGAAACTACGCTTATTTTTACGGTTTCCAACGACATGATTTTGATGTTGTGTTAGTTTGTACCATATTGATTGTCATTATTGTATTTATTTTTCAGTTCATTGGAGACTTCATTTCCAACAAATTAGATAAAAGATAAGGGGAGAATATTATGAAGAAAATTTTAGCGTTTGTTTCAGTTCTCGTATTATTGGCGTTAGCTGCATGTGGAGGTAATGACGATACTAGTGGTAACAATGACTCAGAAATAACTGTAGGTGCATCTAGTGTCCCTCACGCTCAAATCTTAGAAGAAGCAAAGCCAATTCTTAAAGAAAAAGGTATTACGTTAAACATTGAAGAGTATCAAGACTATGTTTTACCTAACCAAGACTTAGCTAGTGGTGATTTAGATGCAAATTACTTCCAACATATTCCATACTTGAATCAGCAAAAAGAAGAATTGGGTTATAATTTTACGCATCTTGGTGGAATTCATATTGAACCAATTGGAATTTATTCCAAAACAATTGAAAGTGTAGACGATATATCAAAAGGCACGGAAGTAATCATGAGCCGTTCGGTTGCTGATCATGGACGTATTCTATCCTTGTTAGAAAAAGAGGGGTTAATTAAGCTAGCGGAAGATGTTGATAAAGTTGAAGCAACAGTTGATGATATTGTTGAAAATCCTAAAAACTTACAATTCTCATCAGATATTGACGCAGCGCTTTTACCTGATATGTATCAGACTGAAGAAAATGCATTAGTCGCAATTAATACAAATTATGCAATTGGCGCAGAGTTAAATCCAATGGAGGATGCTTTGATCCTAGAGGGTGAAGAATCGCCATATGTGAATGTAGTTGCGGTTCAGAAGGAAAATAAAGATAATGAAGCATTAAATACCTTAGTTGATGTATTGCACTCTGACGAAATTCAAAACTTTATCTTAGAAGAATTTGATGGAGCAATTGTTCCAGTTGATGGGAAAAAGTAAATTCGGAGTATTGTAAAGTAAATGGAAGCAATTAGTTAAATAAAATAAGAAAAGATCGCTAACTTCATTTCAGGGGGAAATATTCAATCTGAATCGTTATCCTACGTTTATTTGCGTTTTGTAAGGGTACTATAATTGTGTTAACCTTATTATTGTACTTAATTCGAAAGGATGATTCACTATTTATAGTGGGATACGAATGAAACACACTCCTGAAATGGAGAAAGCGATGCAACAGTCACACAATATGGGCTATGCAGAGTACGGACGCAAGTTAGAGAATCAAATTGCAGTTGAAAAAAAACGTCAACATGAATATGAAAAATGTAAACACATGGTAGCTGAACTAGATAATCAATTACACAAATAAAATAGAACGTATGTCTATGTTGGTGATGTGAAGAGATTCACATCATCAGCATTTTTCTTTTTACATATTAATATAGAAGAAACTCGTACTTTTTAAAGGATAGAATACGCCAGTACTTGATTTAAAAGAGTTGAAAATAAATTGGAAATGATTTAAGATTGTAATGAGAATAAATTGAGAATGGATATAATTGTTCATTTGATAAATAGCATATAACAGTAATTGGAGGTATCGACATGGCAGGATCAACACTAGAAATAAAAAATCTTCGTGTATCGATTGAAGATAGTGAAATATTGAAAGGGGTAAACCTTACGATAAAAGGTGGCGAGTTCCATGCAGTTATGGGACCAAATGGTACAGGAAAGTCGACACTTGCATCTGCAATCATGGGGCATCCTAAATATGAAATAACAGAAGGAAGCGTCCTTTTAGATGGCGAAGATGTTCTTGAAATGGAAGTAGATGAACGCGCTCGCGCAGGACTTTTCTTAGGTATGCAATATCCAAGTGAGATTAGTGGAGTAACAACTTCTGACTTCTTGCGTTCATCTGTAAACGCTCGTCGCGCGGAAGGTGATGAAATTTCTTTAATGAAATTCATTAAAGAAATGGATAGTACACTTGATTATCTTGAAATTGATAAAAATATGGCGCAACGTTATTTAAATACAGGTTTCTCCGGTGGGGAAAAGAAGCGTAATGAAATTCTTCAGCTTATGATGATTAAGCCTGAAATTGCAATTTTAGATGAAATTGACTCAGGACTTGATATTGATGCATTGAAAGTAGTATCAAAAGGAATTAATAAGTTGCGCGATGAAAATTTCGGTTGCTTGATTATTACACACTACCAACGTCTATTGAATTATATTACGCCAGATCATGTTCATATCATGATGCAAGGCCGTGTCGTTAAATCCGGCGGACCTGAGCTTGCTAAACGATTAGAAGCAGAAGGATACGAGTGGATTAAAGAAGAATTAGGTATTGAAGACGAAACTGTAGGGCAAAAAGCGTAGAAGTTAGGAGGGATAATATGACTGTGGACACAAAACTGCCATATGATCAAGAATATATCAATCAGTTTTCAAAAGATAGAAATGAACCAGAATGGATGAAATCACTACGCCTTCACGCTCTTGATCAAGCTGCGTCGCTTGAAATGCCGAAGCCTGACAAAACCAGAATTGGTAAATGGAATTTCAGTAACTTTAAGCACTCTGCAAAAGGCGAAGAGCTTTCATCACTTGAAAATCTGCCAGTAGAAATTAAAGACTTTATTGAAAAGGGATCGGAAAATCTTATTATTCAACGTAATCATTCTGTAGCATACGCATCACTAAATGCTGAGCTTAAAGAAAAAGGCGTTATTTTTACCGATATCTTTACAGCGTTGAAAGAACATGAGGATTTAGTGAAACGCTATTACATGAAAGATGCTGTGTCAGTTGATGAGCACCGTTTAACAGCGTTACATGCAGCTTTGATGAATGGTGGTATCTTTGTTTATGTACCAAAAAATGTTGAACTAGATGTACCATTACAAACTATTTTCTGGCAGGAAGATCCTGAAGTTGCGCTGTTTAACCATGTGCTAGTTGTTGCAGACGATAATAGTTCACTAACCTATGTTGAGAACTATATTTCATCTAACCATGAGCAGGAAACCGTAGCGAATATCGTTACAGAAGTTATTGCACATAATAATGCTAGAATTTCTTTTGGTGCAGTTGACAACTTTGCAGAGGGAACTACTACCTATGTTAACCGCCGTGGCGTTGCCTATCGTGACGCGAAAATTGACTGGGCATTAGGGCAAATGAACGATGGAAACACTGTTTCAGAAAATATTACACACTTAGTTGGTGATAATTCTGAATCAAACGCGAAAACAGTAACAGTCGGTCGTGGAAAACAAACACAAAACTTTACTGCAAAAATCGTTCACTTTGGTAAAGAGTCTGAAGGTTATATTTTACAGCACGGAGTAATGAAAGATAGCGCTACTGCGATTTTTAATGGAATTGGTAAAATCGAACATGGTGCTTCTAAATCTAACGCTGAGCAAGAATCACGTGTATTAATGTTAAGTGAAAAATCGCGTGGGGATGCTAATCCAATCTTGTTAATTGATGAAGATGATGTTACAGCAGGTCACGCTGCATCAGTTGGTCGTGTTGATCCTGTTCAATTATACTACTTGATGAGTCGTGGTATTACACAACAAGAGGCTGAACGCTTGATTATTCATGGTTTCTTGGCGCCAGTTGTTAACCAACTTCCAATCGAGTCAGTTAAAAAGCAGCTGACCCAAGTTATTGAAAGGAAGGTTTACTGATGGATGTAAAAGCCATTCGGCAAATGTTCCCTATTCTTGACCAGGAAGTTAACGGACATCCATTAGTTTATCTTGACTCATCAGCAACATCACAAAAACCATTACCAGTTATCGAAGCGATCGATACTTATTATCGCTTCGATAACTCGAATGTGCATCGTGGCGTTCACACTCTTGGTACACGTGCTACTGAAAAATATGAAGGAGCACGCGAAAAGGTTAGACGCTTCATCAATGCTTCTAGTACAGCCGAAGTTATTTTCACACGTGGTACGACTACAGCAATAAATACAGTGGCAACTAGCTATGCTCGCCAGAATTTAAAAGAAGGCGATGAAATTGTTATTACGCCGATGGAGCATCACAGTAATATCATTCCTTGGCAACAAGCCGCAAAAGCTACTGGTGCAATTTTAAAATATATACCACTTGAAGAAGATGGTACTATTGCACTTGACGCTGTACGTGATACAATTACTAGTAATACAAAGATTGTTTCAGTTATGCATGTTTCCAATGTCCTTGGAACGATCAATCCAATTAAAGAAGTCGCAGAAATTGCTCACCAAAATGGGGCAGTAATGCTTGTTGACGGTGCGCAAGGTGCACCACACATGGCGATTGATGTAATCGATTTGGATTGTGATTTCTATGCGTTTTCGGGTCATAAAATGGGAGGACCAACTGGAATTGGTGTTTTGTATGGTAAGCGTGAATTTTTAGAAAAGATGGAACCTGTTGAATTTGGTGGAGAAATGATTGATTTTGTTCATTTACAGGACTCCACATGGAAGGAGCTGCCTTGGAAGTTTGAAGGCGGGACTCCAATTATTGCAGGTGCTATTGGATTAGGCGCTGCGATTGACTTCCTAAATGAAGTAGGAATGGACAACATCATTGAACATGAACATAAATTAGCTCGCTATGCACTTGATCAATTGCGTACGATTGATGGAATTACCATTTATGGTCCAGAAGAACGTGCAGGGCTTGTTACATTTAATTTAAATGATGTACATCCACATGATACAGCGACAGCACTTGATGCGGAAGGTATAGCAGTACGTGCAGGCCATCATTGTGCACAACCATTAATGCGATGGTTAGAAGTAACAGCAACAGCACGTGCTAGCTTTTATTTATATAACAACGAAGAAGATATTGACAAGTTAGTTTCCGGACTTGTTAAAACAAAGGAGTATTTTGGTGATGTCTTTTAATAACCTCGATACACTATATAGACAAGTAATCATGGATCACTATAAGCACCCAAGAAACCGCGGATTTGTCGAAGGTGACGCTCTGACAGTTGATATGAATAACCCTACATGTGGCGATCGTATTCAATTACAGCTTAAAATTGACGATGGTATTGTTACAGATGCAAAATTCGAGGGTGAAGGATGTTCAATCAGCATGTCATCGGCATCGATGATGACTCAAGCAGTTAAAGGAAAAAAAATAGATCAAGCAATGAAAATGTCTGAGTTATTTTCACAGATGATGCTTGGCGAAGATGTTGATACAGAAGAATTTGATTTAGAAGATATTGAAGCATTGCAAGGAGTAACAAAATTTCCAGCCCGTATTAAATGTGCAACACTAGCTTGGAAAGCAATGGAAAAAGGTGTTCATGACGAGTAGGTAGCCAATCGATCATTTTATGAAACTTGAGTTACAAACACCTAAAGGAGGTTTTTTAGATGGCGAAAAAAGCACCTGAAATAGAAGAGTATAAGTATGGATTTCATGATAAAGACGTTTCCATTTTTCGTACAGAAAAAGGGTTAACACCGAATGTGGTAAAAGAAATTTCTAAAATTAAAGATGAACCTCAGTGGATGCTTGATTACCGTTTGAAAGCATTGGAGCAATTTTATAAAATGCCTATGCCACAATGGGGCGGAGATCTTTCTGAATTGAATTTTGATGAGATCATCTATTACGTTAAACCATCAGAACGTCAAGGAAAAACATGGGATGAAGTACCTGAGGAAATTAAACAAACTTTTGATAAGCTAGGAATTCCAGAGGCTGAGCAAAAATACTTGGCAGGTGTTTCTGCACAATATGAATCTGAGGTTGTGTACCATAGCTTGAAAAAGGATTTATCAGATTTAGGAATTATCTTTAAAGATACAGACACTGCGTTAAAAGAAAACGAAGACTTATTTAAAGAGTATTTCGGAAAAGTTATTCCTGCTTCTGACAATAAGTTCTCTGCATTAAATTCAGCAGTATGGTCAGGTGGTTCGTTCATATACGTACCAAAAGGCGTACAAACAACAACACCGCTACAAGCCTATTTCCGTATCAACTCGGAAAACATGGGACAATTCGAACGTACACTGATCATTGTTGATGAAGGTGCATCCGTTCACTATGTAGAAGGTTGTACAGCACCAGTTTATACTACGAATTCCTTGCATAGTGCAGTTGTTGAAATCTTTGTTAAGAAAGACGCATACTGTCGCTATACAACAATTCAAAACTGGGCAAACAATGTTTATAACCTGGTAACAAAACGTGCAACATGCGATGCGAACGCAACAATGGAATGGGTCGATGGCAACATTGGATCTAAGTTAACAATGAAGTATCCTGCTGTCATCTTAAAAGGTGAAGGTGCACGTGGTATGACATTATCTATTGCGATCGCTGGCCGTGGACAACACCAAGATGCTGGAGCTAAAATGCACCACTTAGCACCAAACACTTCATCTACTATTGTTTCGAAATCAATTTCAAAACAAGGTGGTAAAGTAACGTATCGCGGAATCGTTCATTTCGGACGTAAAGCAGACGGCGCACGCTCTAACATCGAGTGTGACACGTTAATTATGGATAATGAATCTACTTCAGATACCATTCCATACAATGAAGTAAATAACGAAAATATTTCACTCGAGCACGAAGCAAAAGTTTCAAAAGTTTCTGAAGAACAATTATTCTACTTAATGAGTAGAGGAATTAGCGAACAAGAAGCTACTGAAATGATCGTAATGGGCTTCATCGAGCCATTCACGAAAGAACTTCCAATGGAATACGCAGTTGAGATGAATCGACTAATTAAGTTTGAGATGGAAGGTTCGATAGGATAATAGCTTTAAACCCTTGTCACAACAGTGTTTGTGGCAAGGGTGTTTTTTTATTTGTGCCCCATTTGTACCCCGTAGTTGTCCATTGATTCATTATAAAACATATTTTTGCAAGTGATTTTGCTTGTTTTAGTAACTTACAATATGTCTTCATATGCTGATACCTTTGCTGTAGATATGCAGGTAAGTGTCAGCTGTTGAACGGTTGCGTGCTTATGAGAGTTTATTTGTCAATACCTATAAAGATGGAGTAAAAGTAGGGATG
Source organism: Virgibacillus necropolis (assembly GCF_002224365.1). Taxonomy (GTDB): domain Bacteria; phylum Bacillota; class Bacilli; order Bacillales; family Amphibacillaceae; genus Virgibacillus_F; species Virgibacillus_F necropolis. The sequence continues at coordinate 1,587,609 of NZ_CP022437.1, forward strand.
TTTAGACCACAGGATCCCCATCCGATTATCATGGGAATGTTCGGAATGGTGAATTGGCTTTATTAATGGTTTGACGAGGATGGAGCTTATTCAAAAGAAGCTATTACAAACCTCTATTTACAATTTCTTGAGCAAGGATACATGAAGGTAAAATAGGAGATTAAAATAGGTGGCATAATGTAAACCATATGCCACCTTTGGTTTTCTTTAATACAAGTTAGGTTATTCTGAAGTAGAATTAACTCTGTTATTATTATAAATTACCAATCGACAAATATTTCGTTTCCAAATAAGGTTCAATTCCTTCTAGTCCACCTTCGCGTCCAAGTCCGCTCTCCTTCATACCGCCAAACGGTGCATGAGCAGCAGATGGAGCGCCATCATTCCAACCAACGATACCAAAGTCTAAATTCTCATGTAAGTATGTCCCAGTCTGATAGTTATTAGTAAAGAAATAGGCTGCCAATCCATATGGAGTAGAGTTTGCAATTTCTACATCTTCTTCAATCGTTTTAAAACTTGTGATAGGAGCAACTGGTCCAAATGTTTCTTCATGCATGATGTCCATTTCAGACGTGACGTTTTTTAATACAGTTGGATGGACAAAGAAATATCCTTTCTCTTTATCTGCATCGAATTTATTGAAATCAGGACTTGGGCACCTTTTTCAACCGCATTATTTATTTGAGAAACAATTTTGTCGAAACTGTCCATATAGCTGGTACATTTATTTACAACTGGGAATCCAGCCATTATTGAGCTATATCTTGATCTTGCGGGCTTTTTTCTGTGTTACTGGTTTGTTTAATTTCCGCTTTAAATTCTTTCCTTAATGCTTTAATTAGCGCCCAGCTTATAAAAATGGATATTATCGTAAAGGGACTGGCTACAACAATTGATATGGTTTTTACTGCATCCAGTCCACCTGCTAATAAAAAAACTATTGCTGATCCGGCAGTAATAATTCCCCATGCTATTTTGACTTTGTTTGATGGATTAAGGTCTCCATTACTGCTTAACATTCCTAATACAAATGTGGCTGAGTCAGCTGATGTAATAAAGAATGAGAAAATTAGAATGAGAGCCAGTATACTTAACAAAGAGCCGAAAGGAATATTACTTAAGAAAGCAAAGAGGGCTCCATCCACATTCGCGTTTATACTCTCCGCCAATTTGCTATTACCTAAATCATGAATTAAATGAATGGCGCTGCCCCCGAGGACCGAAAACCAAATAAAGGATATGAAAGAAGGTACTAATAAAACACCTAAAACAAATTCCTTAATGGTTCTGCCTTTTGAAATCCTTGCAATAAATGAGCCTACAAAAGGAGCCCATGTGGTCCACCAAGCCCAGTAAAATACTGTCCATGCACCTATCCAATTATTAGCTTCATTATTAAAAGGTTCCATTCGAAGGCTCATAGGCAAAATACTACCAAAGTAGCTTCCAGTTGAAGATATTAGCATTTCAAAAATTTGTTTAGTAGGCCCAATGATTAGCACGGAAAGGGTTAGTAAGGTTAATATTAGCATGTTAAAGTTAGATAAATATTTAATACCCCGACTTATACCTGACCACGAAGAAATAATAAATAGTAAAGTTGCAACTCCTATAACCAGTAATTGCAAAGTTAATGTATTTGGAACTCCCCATTGCGAATTCATTCCGCTAGTAATTTGTAACGTACTTAGTCCAAACGTACTAGCAACACCTACAGCGGTAATAAATACGGAAAGAATATCAATTGTTTTACCGATAGGGCCATTAATTCTATCACCTAACAGTGGGCGGAACAAGGAGCTAATGGAAAATGGAAGGTCTTTGCGAAAATGGAAATATGCTAATCCCAAAGCTACTATTCCGTAAAGTGCCCAGGGATGCAAACCCCAATGAAAAAAAGTATATTTCATAGCTACGGAGGCGGCTTCCCCTGTTGATCCCTCTCCATAAGGTGGTGTTGTATAGTGCATGACAGGTTCAGCAACCCCCCAAAACACCAACCCGACTCCCATTCCTGCACTAAATAGCATGGTAATCCATGAAAAGGTGCTATAAGCGGGTTTATCTGCATCTTTTCCTAAACGGATGTTTCCATATTTTGAAAACATTAAATACAGACAAATAAATACTAAGATAGTTCCGACAAGTAGATAAAACCAGTTAAAGTAAGTAACCGCGAAGTCCAGAAAGGCGGATGCTTTCTGACCTAACCAATCATTAAAGACAACACCGATAACTACGAACAAAATACTAAGTGATAAAGAAATACTAAAAACGCTATTTCGCTTTAGCAAAAAAATCTCCCCCTCATTTCATTTCTCCTAAAATAAAATAAACTAACCGTTCCGTAGTGATTTTACCAAGTTCTCATAGAGATCCTCCTGGATCGGGTACCACTCCTTAAAAGACAGATTAGATTTCATGTGATGGTTGTTAACCACTATTATTGCAATCGCTTACATAGCTAATTAATCATGATTATAACATAATCATGATGTAAAACAAGAGTTGTTATCGGGATATTCAAAAAATTATTTTAAAATAAATAATCTGAAAAAAATCATTGCATTTTTAAATAATCATGATTATAATATAATCAAAGTTAATATAGTGATTATTTAACCATTCGAGGGGGGATTCATGAAAAGTTAACATTGCAGCATTAACCAAATAAATGAACAAATCGCTATCTGAATGATGGGTAACTAAAACAAATGAGAAGGAAGTGTTTCGTTAAATGAGTAATTCTAAAGAAGTAAACGTTTTATGGTTGTCTCAAGAGGAGTGTATCGAAAGCGGCGCAAAAGATATGGATATGATTCTCGAATATGTAGAAAAAGTAAATTTATGGTTGGCAGAAGATAAAGTGGTCGAACCGGAATTATTACATCTGTTATGGGAGGAAGGAAACTATTCTGGTCAGAGAATCGGTGTTCATGCTGCTCTTATTCGTTCTGAGGAAATGCGAGTTGCTGCAGTGAAAGGGATACCAAGTAATCCGATGAACCCAATACAAAGACAGACACCAAGATCAAACGGAATGATTATTCTTTATAACGAAGAAACGGGATATCCTTTTTCTGTAATGGATGACACTATTGTAAGCGCTTTACGTACCGGGGCTTCAAGTGCTTTGGGTGCAAAGTATTGTGCTCGCCCGGATTCAGAGATTCTCGGGTTGGTAGGCTGTGGTGTTATTCAAAATGCCCATATTGAAGCAACAAGCAAAGTAATGAAAAATATTAAAACCGTACGATTATATGATGTAAGCGAGGAACGAGCAGAGAAATTTGCTGCTAAATGGAAACATCTTGGATATAAGTTTGAGATTTGTAGTGATGTGGAAGCGGCAGTAGCACAGTCGGATATCGTATATACAGCAACAAACGTCAATCTGGGAAATGAATATATTCCTAAAGAATGGATAAAGAAAGGTTCTTTCCACTCTGGTGTTTCTATGTGGGATCATAAAAACGAAGCTATTTTAGAAGGCTTTAATAAATATTGTATGGACTATAAACTCCGCTTAAAAGATGATAAATATCCTTTATCGGAATTAACCAAGTCCGGCCAATTGGACCAGAACGATATCATTGAATTGGGAGAAGTGATCAAAGGAGATAAGATCTGCCGGGAAAATGAGGATGACAGTATCTTCTTTGTAACATTGGGTATTTGTGCAACAGATACGGCGAACAGCTATCGGATTTATCAAAATGCGAAGGAACGTGGATTGGGTACTGGAGTGAAATTGTGGTCTGAACCTGCAATGTAATAATTAATTATAGGAGGTGTTTTTGTGCCTGTTGCACCATTCAAAAATGACGCACCAACAGATTGGGGAAACCCCGAAAATAAGGAAGAATTAAATAGCAGTCTAGAATTTGTTAAAACAGAATTGGGCAAAGAATATCCTTTAGTTATTGGAGGAAGGGAAATTTCTACTGAACATAAGCTGGCTTCATACAATCCGGCCTTGCATAATGAAGTGGTAGGCTATGTGTGCCAAGCTGGTAAAGATGATATTGAAACAGCGATAACGGCTGCTCGAAAAGCATATGAAAGCTGGAGTTCCGCGACTTTTCAGGAACGTGCACTCCATTTATTCAAAGCTGCGGAGATTATGAAGCGTCGTAAGGCCGAATTGATCGCATGGCAGGTATACGAAGCAGGTAAGAATTGGACAGAAGCCGATGGTGAGATCAATGAAGCAACTGATTTTCTGGAAATGTATGGGCGTAATGCGATAAAGCTTGAACAAGGACAAGAGCTTGTATCATTACCGGGGATTGAAAATCGTCTCGAGTATAAACCGCTTGGGGTGGGCGCCATTATTTCTCCGTGGAATTTCCCACTGGCGATTGTAACCGGTATGACGGTATCTGCCATAGTTACTGGTAATACCGTATTGTTGAAACCAGCTTCCTTGACACCGGTTGTGGCAGCAAAATTTATGGAAATTATGCATGAAGCAGATATTCCTGACGGTGTTATCAATTTTGTCCCGGGATCATCTGGTGAAATGGGTGATTACATGGTAGCACATCGGGATATTAACTTCGTCTCGTTTACCGGATCCAAAGAAGTGGGACTACGCATTGATGAAGTGGCACATACCAGAATACCAGACCAGCGCTGGATTAAACGTGTAGTCGCGGAAATGGGCGGTAAGAACGGCGTTGTTGTTGATGAGTCAGCAGATCTTGATGCCGCTGCCGATGGAATTGTTACGTCAGCATTTGGTTATCAGGGACAAAAGTGTTCTGCCGGTTCCAGGGCGATTATTCACGAAAACGTTTATGATGTGATGGTTAATAAAATTATCGAGCGAACGCAAGCGCTTCAAGTTGGATCTGGAAATGAAAACAATGCGATTGGCCCAGTAATTGATGAAAAAGCATTTAAGAAAATTAATGAATATGTTGAGATTGGAAAAAACGAAGGCATATTGGTTTGTGGGGGAGACAGTGATGATACGGAAGGTTACTATATTACACCTACCGTAATAAAAGATGTGACACCAGAATCACGTATTATGAAAGAAGAAATTTTCGGACCGGTGCTTGCAATCTGTAAAGTAGCAAATGTCGAAGAGGGCGTGGAAGTATATAACAACACCGAGTTTGGATTGACAGGGGCCTTATATACGAATAAGCGCGATCAAATCATGTATGCTCGTCAAAAAATGGATTGTGGTAATTTGTTTTTTAATGGTAAATGTACAGGAGCATTAGTAGGAGTACAGCCGTTTGGCGGTTATTACATGTCGGGGACAGGTTCAAAGACGGGTTGTATGGACTATCTATTAAACTTTGTGCAAGCTAAAACGTGTGCTGAAAACTTTTGATTTATAAATCTATTAAAAATAGGGAGGTCCTAAAGTATGAAATCAATTGAAGGCGGCTTTCCAAGTTACGCGAAGTTTGAAACTACGGCTCCAGGAAGTGATTATTATGATCCGGTTCATTTTCAAAAAGAGCTAGATAAAATTTGGTTTAAGACATGGTTACTTGCAGGAAGAGAAGAAGAAATTCCGAATAACGGGGACTACACTACGGTTCAGATTGCCCATGAGAATTTCATTGTCACCCGTGGATCAGATGGTCAGGTCCATTCTTACTATAATGTATGTCGGCATCGCGGTTCCCGCTTATGTACTGCAGAGTCAGGGCACTTCAGCAGAGGAAATATCATTTGTCCATATCATAGTTGGATGTACAGCGGGGATACCGGTGAATTGACAAAAGCGCCAAATATCTCAGACGAAGATGAAGGTTTTGATAAAAACTACCATTCTCTGGCAAAAATAAAAACAGAAACATGGGATGGATTTATTTGGATTAATGCTGACCCGGATGCTCCTTCACTACAAGAAAGCTTCAATCTGCCAGAATCATGGTCAATTTATGAAAATTATCAAATGCACAGACTGAAACTGGGAAAAACAGGAACCTATAACGTAAAAGCAAATTGGAAGTTACTAATGGACAATGCAGAGGAATGCTATCATTGCGGTACCATCCATCCGGAATTAAGCCGTGCCACCCCGCCAATGCAGCCCAGACAATGGGTTGACGATCAGGTGCCAGATACAAAGGTTATTAAACATGTTGGCGGTATGGAGTTACGACCTGGATTCGAGCGCGTAAATATAGACGGGGAAGCTTACCGTCCTGTTTTTCCGGGACTAACGGAAGAAGAAGAGCGTAAGATTTCCTATCTGCACATTTTCCCGCATTCCTATATCTGCATGGCTTCTGACTATGTGTTTATTGCGGCAATATATCCAGTTAAAGCAGACGAATCAGTGGTTAAGGGATACTGGTTGTTTGATCCAGATGTTTTGGCTAGTGATGATTCCCATATCCAAGATGCAGTTGAATTCTGGGATGCAACTTGTCAGGAAGATTGGCAAGCATGTGCACTCGCGCAGGAGGGAAATCAGTCAAGGTCATATAAAGACGGCGGTACTCTGACGCCAATCGATTGGCGAGTGGCAGACTTTAAGAAGTATGTGCAAAATGAACTTAAAAACAATTAAATTATAGACAGGGATATGGTGGTGGATATAGCTTCTAACATCACCATATCCCTCCTATCAACCCTAACTATCTGAGAAAGGAGAGAAAAAATGATGAATCAGGCAGGGAGTCTTCAATTAGAGGATAGTAAGTACACTTTTGTGGCACCTAGTGATTCAGTGAAAGAAGGTGAAATGATCGAAGTGTCCATTGGTAAAGAAACCGTTGTGGTGGCACGTGTGCATGGATCTGTACACGCGGTAGATGGTATATGTACGCATGCTTACTCCGAGTTAGTGGATGGTGAGTTGGAGGACCATTGTTTGTATTGTCCACTACACTTCGCCTGTTTTGATATCCGGAATGGTTCCGTAGTAGAAGGCCCTGCTGATGAACCTTTGTCTGTGTATAGTGTAATGGAACAGGATGGTTCCATATGGGTCAAAGGCTAGTATGTTTTAAGGAAATTATTAAGGGATAAATTGCCAAGTGCAACTCATCATCGTATGAGTTACAAGATAATGATAAATATTCTTATTTAAAGATGATTGGAGAGAATGAATTTGACTACTACTGCCAAACCTATTGTGATTATTGGAGCCGGTATAGCAGGAGTCCATGCCGCCGAAACGCTCCGTAATGAGGGGTATGAAGGTCGGATTGTGCTAGTAGACCGTGATACACAGCTACCTTATGATCGTCCACCACTGTCGAAGGAATTTATACTGGGGGAATTATCGGAAGCGGATATATCATTGCGCAGCAATGAAAGTTTGACAGCACTGCGTATTGAGCTGAAGCTAGGTGTTGAGATTGTCTCCATTGATGCGAAAAAGAAAATCGCAATTTCATCAGATGATGAAATACTAGAATGGGAAAAACTTCTATTAACTACAGGATCCAGTTTAAGGAAATTACAAGTAAAGGGCTCAGATCTTGAAGGAATACATTATTTGAAGACCTTGTCCGATGCGAAAGCGATACGTCAGAAATTGGACGGTATACAACAGGTTGCCATTGTTGGAGCAGGATTTATTGGTGCAGAACTTGCTTCCTCATTTAAAAAGCAGGGAAAAGAAGTGACAATATTAGAGCGCATGCCGTTGCCATTAGCCCACATTCTTGGTGAAGAAATGGGTGAGTACTTCCTTCAGCTACATCAATCTGAGGGTGTACATGTTATTACGGAGGATGCGGTTGTCCAATTTGATGGAACAACTCAAGTTGAAAAAGCTCTGACAGAGAAAGGGCGAATCATTCCGTGCCAGGCTGTTATTGTTGGGATTGGGGTTATACCAAATACATTTTTGTCCGATAAAGAGCTGCATGTTGACCGTGGGTATATTGTAAACGAATTTGGTGAAACATCGTTGCCAAACGTGTATGCTGCAGGGGATTGTGCGATGTGGCCATATCGGGGAGATAATATTCACATAGAGCATTGGGACCATGCAGTTAATCATGGCAAATGTGTTGCAAAAAATCTGCTAGGCGGAGAACCAATTTCCTATACTGCCATTCCTTATTTTTGGTCCGATCAATATGACCATCGTATACAATATTTTGGTCATACAAAGAATTGGGATTCCGCCGTATTACAGGGAAATATGGAAGATAAGCAATTTACGTATTTTTATTTAAATGAAAGTGGCGTAATAGATGCGGCCTTACTTGTTAATCAACCGAAAAATGCACTGGCAGTACGTCGATTGATTAAACAGCAACAATCGGTGGATTCTGATTTATTATCTAATCCGGAGGTGAATTTAAAAAACGTGCATGTACAAGAAAATGAAGATAAAGTGTCTTACTAACTTTTCTATTCCAAAAAGTAGAGTTAAGTAGCATTCACGAGAAAGAACGGTGAATGCTGCTTTGCTGTTTTACGGGTATTGTTCTAAGAAAGTCGTGCTAGTCTGTTTCTCCCTCTCATTTTTGTAATCTTGATTATATAAAAAAAAACCTTTATAGTAATAGAGGAGTTCCACTCAATGATTATAATTAAAGATAAAATTAAGAGGGGGATGGGATGGGATCGCAATTGACAAATAAAGAAATCCAAATGCAGCGGATGTGGCAATATTTTGTGGATGCTACGGTTGAGATTATTGACCAAAAGGGAATTGAGAACGTAACCATACGAGAAATTGCTACTAAGGCAGGATATAATAGTGCTACAATCTATAACTATTTTCAGGAAGTTTCTCACTTAATCTTTTTTGCAGCGCTAAAGTATTTAAATAAATATATTAAAGAGCTTCCAGAGCAGATGGAAAAGGGGGATAACTCTTTAGACAAGTACTTATTGAGCTGGGAAAGTTTTTGTAAACATTCCTTTGAAGAACCTGAGATATATTATGCTATCTTTTTAGCGAATTTAGGCGAAAAACCTGAGGAGCTATTAAAATACTATTATAATGTCTATCAATCCGACTTATTCGGGGATGTTACAGAAGATATAAAGACACTTATTGCAGAATATAACTTGTCAACAAGAAGTAGAAACGCACTGGATAAATCGGTTCAGGAAGGTTTTTTGACAAAGGAAACCGTTGCTGTTATTAATGAACGAACTGTATTAATATGGCAAGGTATGTTAATCACTATATTAAATAATCGCCGTCATCTGAATGCGGAAGAGGCAACAAATAAGACGATGCAGCATATAAAAGAGATTGTAAACAACTATAGATTAGCCAAGTAAGAGGCTTCGTTCATAACTGAAATGCATCCTTGGTCAAGGACACATTTTAAATAATGGACGGGGCTTTTTTAACAGGCAGATGGATCTAAATCCTAATTTCTCTCTTAATATATTGAGAAATTAGGATTTTTTTGGTCATTGTTATGTCTTACCGGATTATGTTTAAAAAGATAACTTCATGGTGGACGGCCTATATAGCTGGTATCTCTTCAACAAATTCGCCTCTATGTGGGAGAATCAAGTATCAAAATAATGTGGAATATAACCATACGATTTTCTGTTTTATCCCTGATGTATTTTGTGTGTTAACTTGATTCTTCAAGAAAAGGCCTTTTTCCCATTATTCATTTACTTTCATCATACACTTATATCAAATAAATTATTGAAGGACTCACTCATGACAGGGTGATTATAAACCTGATCTCTTAAATACGTGTAAGGGGCATCTAAATCCATTGCCAATTTTACCAAATTAATCAATTCGGGCGATTCAGGACCAAATAAGGTTGCACCTAAAATTTTTCCTGTTTTTTTGTCTACCACTGCTTTAAATAGACCACGTAGGTCATCTATCACATGTGCACGAGGGTGGGAAGCGATTGGTAGTGTACCTACAGCGACTTCATATCCTTGTTCTTCTGCCTCTTTCACTGTCAACCCAACCTTGGATAATGGTGGATCAATGAATACTGAATATGGGATATTTTTACGCGTGTTCAAGGACCGTTTTTTCTCCCCAAACAGGTGGTCCATGACAATACGGTAATCATCAAGGGAAATATAAGTAAATTGCATACCTCCTCGAACATCACCAAGTGCCCATACATTCGATACCGTTGTTTCCAAATTATTACCTACCTTGATTGCACCTTCCGCCGTTTGTTCAATTGTCGTATTCTCCAAGCCGAGATTATCCACATTTGGCTTCCGTCCTGTAGCGAGCAGTACTGCATTCGTTCTCAAGATTTCACCATTGGATAGTGATAGTGTGACAGTATCTTTATCTTCTTCTGTTATTTTTTCAGCCTTGCTCTCAAAAATAAATTGGATTCCCTTGATTTCCAATTCCTTCTGTACTTCAGTTGCGATTTCGCGGTCTTCATGAGAAAGAAGCACTGATTCTGGCATTACTACTGTTACTTCCGAACCAAAATTAGTATACATGGAGGCATATTCCAAACCTATATAACCTCCGCCAACGATTGTTAGTTTTTTTGGAAGATCTTTTCGATCGATTAAAGTTGTACTTGTATAGACCTTGTCCGATGAAAGATCTCCTTTCATAGGCGGAATATTACTGGTCGCTTCTGTATTAATGAATATGTGTTCCGCTGTTAACACTTCCTTCTTCCTATCTACTTCTATTTCTACTTCCTTATCCGAGCGAAATTTTGCTTCCGATTCATAAATAGTAACCCGATCATTACTAGCGAGATTTTTGTAATTTTTTTCTCGTAATTTTTCTACTACCCTATCTTTCCGTTCAATCGCGTCTCCATAGGGTATTTCCTCTAACCCATCATGGACAAGTATCTTTGTGGGGATGCATGCGATGTTGATACAGGTTCCACCATACATATTTGGATCCTTTTCAATCATCGCCACGTTCCAGTTTTTATTGGCAAGTTCCCCTGCTACTGTCTTTCCACCTTTTCCAAATCCGATTACTATTGCATCATAAGTTAACATATATATTCCCCTCTCTATATCACACGAATAATTTATTCTGTTTAAAACACAAGAATCCTTAATCTAGATTCTCATTCTTAAATATTATACCCGTCCAGGGTAAATTAAAACTAAATTTGATCTACTAACCTCAATTTGACAATTGGTTTCAAAAAGAGGTGTTACAATTATATTCTTGGAAGAGGATAAGGAGAATGGTCTATTGTTTGTTAATAACAGACGAAAAAAAGAGGCAGTCTCAGGAAACAAGCGAATGCGCTGTTTCTGAGAGAGCCTCTTTTCTTTGATGATTTATTTGACATTTGGTGGTTCTTTCATTTTTCCTGTAACAATATCATCGGTTATATGGACCTGACAGGTTTTTCCATTATTATTAACAAATTTAAACACACCATTGTTAAAGTCTGTCCCGATTTCTTTATAGAAAATACCCTCATAGAGATTTTGCTTCGATCGTGTGAAGCTAAGCCGATAGAAGTCCTCTTTATCCTTCTGCAAGAAACCACGTATCCCTTTCTCGAAGGTAGTATCATCTGTATTACTTTTCAGTGTACGGTCAATTGACACGATATGGATATCAATAAACGTCATGGCGCGTAATAAGACATTGACGAAAGAACCCTTTGTTATTTCTTCCCATCTGTTTTGCGGACTCTGACCAATGATAATTTGTGTAATGTTAAAATTGTGCGCAACTTCTGCGATTGCTCTGACAGAGGAACGTTTCTCGTTATCACGAACAATTAATTCGTCTACATCCAGTTCATCGCAAAGTTCTTTCCAACGCTCAATGTATCCGGACTTTTCTTCATCAAATTCATCGTAAGGGAGTGGGTCAACCGTTAATACGTATAACGGACAATCCATTATATTAGCTAATTTTTGACCACGCCTAATGAGTCGCTCACCGTTTGGACCATAATACACACAAACGAGAATGCTTTCATCCATGCGACCTCTTATCTTTCTCATGACGGCAATTTCACCTCTTTAATTGTTCGTATTCATTTTTTTAGCAGTTAAGAAAGTATAAATCCTTTCTTACTGCATAAGTGCAACTAAGGCTTGGCGATAAGCCAAGTTTTCTAATCTTTTAAACCGTATTATTTTATCATGCTGTGGGGCTTTCGTGAACCCCTTATATGATTTTTGTTTATTTTTACTTGAAGGTATGAGAATTTAAATGTGAAATGTTTTGGCGAGGCCTTGAAGTGTGAAGCGAAGTTTAATTTAGTGTATAATTATAATTGTGAAGTAATATACAATTACAATTATCCACTATATTAATAGAAGTACAAGTTGGATAACTTAAGTGTTGACCCCCGCTTATTATAATAAGCAAAAATCCAGCAGTTCAATCACTCAAGGTTGTTCGCGCCACGTTTTTTCTTTGAATGGCTCTATTATCTCTTTTGCAACCCGATAAGTCAAGAATTGTTGGGGATAATAGGTATAGTCTCACTCAGGCACTTTCTCTTTGTCAATTTTTGTGATAAATAAAGGAGTTTTTTAACTAAATGTTTTTGAAACTCCGGGCAATCTTAATGCTTTTTAAATGGAGGTTTGATTTTGGTATTTGTACTGACGACAATTATTATCCTATGTTTAGCTGTCGCACTTATTCAACTTCGTCATAAAAGAAATCCAACAACGGTACACATCGGCTGGTTTATTTTGCTTGTGCCTGCAACGTTATTTATCCTACTGACTAGTTATATTCCACAGATGGCCAATGGTAAAACACTTTTATTTACGATGAATTGGATTCCATCATATGACATTAATTTCACGTTCTATCTTGACGGGCTCAGTATAATATTTGGACTTATTATAACAGGAATAGGTGCCCTCGTAACGCTTTATTCCATTTATTACTTATCCACAAATGAAGCGCTAGGACGTTTTTATACATATTTACTTATGTTCATGGCGAGCATGCTTGGAGTTGTATTTTCCGATAACATGATGGTGTTGTATGTTTTCTGGGAACTAACAAGTATTTCATCGTTTCTGTTAATTGCTTTCTGGTACCAACGAAAAAAGTCAAGACAGGGAGCGCAAAAGGCGATGCTGATCACGATAACTGGTGGCATGTCAATGCTTGCGGGTTTCCTTATGTTGTATGGCATATCGGGAACATTTAGCATCCGTGAGATCGTTTCCGAAATCGCGCTGTATTCTGATCATGATTTATTTTTGCCAGCAATGCTATTAATTTTACTTGGTGCTTTTACCAAGTCAGCACAATTTCCGTTCCATATTTGGCTACCTGATGCTATGGAAGCCCCAACTCCAGTTAGTGCTTATTTGCATTCAGCAACAATGGTTAAAGCTGGAATCTACTTGGTTGCGCGTTTTACCCCTGTTTTTGGAGGGGAAGAAACATGGTTTTGGCTTGTAAGCGGTGTGGGCATAGTGACTCTATTTTGGGGGTCTTTTCAGGCTGTTCGGCAAACGGACCTTAAGGCGTTGCTTGCCTATTCAACCGTTAGTCAGCTTGGTATGATTATGAGTATGTTCGGGATTGGTTCTGTTGCGCTTCATACTGACTATTCCGGGGAGTCTGTTCTTTATACTCAAGCTGCATTTGCCGCCCTTTTCCACCTTGTTAACCACTCAACCTTTAAAGGAGCCCTTTTCATGGTTGTCGGGATTATTGACCACCGAATGGGAACACGTGATATTCGTAGGCTTGGAGGATTAATGGCATTAATGCCGGTAACCTTTACGATTACATGTATTGGTAGTTTCTCTATGGCAGGTTTACCGCCTTTTAATGGTTTTTTAAGTAAAGAGATGTTTTTTACTGCTGTTTTGAATATCAGCCATTTTGATGTTTTTTCATTGGAAACGTGGGGTATTCTTTTTCCAGTTATTGCTTGGACAGCTAGTGTTTTAACGTTTGTCTACTGCATGATTATTGTGTTCAAGACCTTCTTTGGTCCGTATCAAATGAAAAAATTAGAGCATCCCGTTCATGAAACACCTTCAGGCATGTTAATTGCGCCTGGAACGCTTGCATTATTCGTTATTGGCATATTCTTTTTCCCGAATTTACTTGGTGATTATGTGTTGCACCCAGCAATGAATAGCATTTTTCCTACATTTCCAAGTAGCGAATTGACTGTTCATATTGCTGCTTTTCATGGCTTTAATACGGAATTGTTGATGACGTTTGGAATTGTGATAGTAGGTACCTTGTTGTATGTATTCTTTCGTTACTGGAAAGGGGTTTACAAACTGTTTCCAGAAAAATGGTCATTTAACACATTATATAATTTTATCCTTGACCAACTGGAAAAAACATCAAATACTGTGACAAACCTTTATATGACAGGTTACCTTCGTGACTATATGACGTATATTTATCTTTTCTTTATTATCGCTACAGGTGGCGCACTGATTTATACGAAAACGTTCCTTTTTGAAATTACCGGCAATGCACCGATCACCATATTTGAGTGGATTATTGCAATGGTCATGATGGCTGCAGCGATTGCCATTCTTTTTGCACATTCACGGTTGACCGCAATTTTATTAAATAGTGCTCTCGGTTATGGCATTGCTATGTTCTTCGTTATCCTCCGGGCACCAGATTTGGCTCTTACGCAAACTGTAATTGAAACAGTGACGACAGTGTTATTCCTAGCAGCTTATTATTTCTTGCCTGAATGGAAAAAAGAGAATACAACGCGAAAGATAAAAGGAATTAACCTACTGATTTCGGTTTGCGTCGGGATTGTCTTTACGGTTGTTGCACTTGCTGTTCAAAACGGAAAATTGTTTGGCGCCATTTCAGGGTTCTATGAGAATGCGAAGGAACTTGCTGGAGGGAAAAACATCGTTAATACTATTTTGGGTGACTTCCGGGCGTTTGATACGATGTTAGAGGTTGTTGTACTTCTTATAGCGGGGATTGGTGTATATTCGTTTACCAAGCTGAAGGCTAAAAAGGAGGAGAAACAACTTGAAGATTAATAATGTTATTCTGCATATGGTATCGAAAATTGTCGTATTCATTATCTTGACATTAGCTGTGTATTTGTTTTTTTCAGGTCATAATAGTCCTGGAGGGGGATTTATTGGCGGTCTTGTCTTAGCCTCTGCTTTTGTATTGCTTTTTATTGTTAATGATATTGAAACTGTACAGAAGGGTATTCCATTTGACTTTAAACGGGTCGCAGCTCTTGGGGCGTTTCTTGTCGTCGGAACCGGGTTTGGATCCCTTTTATTTGGGGTTCCGTTTTTAAGCCAGTCTTTTGCTCACTTTGATCTTCCCATTTTTGGCGAAACGGAGCTTACTACTGTCACGATCTTTGAAGCTGGTGTCGCCCTGGTAGTAGTCGGTGTTGTTGTAACAATTATACTAAGTATTAGTGAGGATGTGTGATATTGGAAACGTTAATAACCATCCTATCAGGGGTTTTAGTAACAGTTGCTACCTATTTAATTCTTTCAAAAAGTGTGATGAGAGTCATTTTGGGAACAGCTATTTTATCCCATGCTGCACATTTGCTGATTATGACAATGGGGGGGTTAAAAACGGGTAGTGTTCCGATTCTGGGGGAAGGGGATAGCAATGTAGATGCGCTACCCCAGGCCCTTATTTTAACTTCGATTGTGATTAGCTTTGCAGTTACCGCGGTTTCACTTGTGCTGGCTTATCGTATCTACAAAGAAACAAAAACCGATGATCTTTATGAATTGAGAGGTTTTAAAGATGAATAATATTCTTGTGCTACCAATGGCTATCCCGGTTCTCGCGGGTATTATATTGATCTTTTTCAGGCCTTATATCAAGTTGCAAAGATGGATAAGCTTATGCGTCATGATAGTTAACGCGGGTATAGCTATTTATCTGTTAAATCGTATTCAAGCTGAAGGGATAGTAGGACTTAATTTTGGAGGTTGGGAACCACCGTTTGGCATTGTATTCGTAGCGGATTCTTTCTCCGCAATTCTTATTCTAACAACGAGTATTGTAGCAGCAATCTGTTTGCTTTATGCTTTTTCAACGATTGGCAAAGACCATGAAAACATGTTTTTTTATTCGTTTGTTAATTTCCTGGTAGCAGGTGTCAATGGTTCGTTTTTAACTGGAGACCTTTTTAATCTTTATGTCTGTTTTGAAGTGATGCTTGTGGCTTCTTATGTATTGCTCGCATTAGGAGGAAAAAAAGTTCAATTAAAGGAATCTATCAAATATGTTGTCATTAATGTGATATCCTCATGGTTTTTCCTTGTTGCGATCGCTTACCTGTATGGTATGGTTGGCACATTGAATATGGCACATCTATCAGAGCGGATTGCAGAATCAGGACAAACACCACTGTTAACCACGATAAGTATTGTGTTTTTAACTGTTTTCGCTTTGAAATCTGGCCTTTTGCTTTATTATTGGCTTCCAGGATCCTATAGTGCACCACCGACAGCTGTTGCCGCTTTATTTGGAGCCCTGCTGACAAAAGTTGGTGTTTATGCAATGTTCCGTGTGTTTACCTTACTCTTTTATCACGAACTTTCCTTTACTCACACAATAATCGGAGTATTGGCGGGCTTAACACTAATTGGAGGTAGCATAGGAGCAGTTGCATATAGAGATATCAGACAGATTATCTCATATAATGTGATCATTGCCATTGGATTCATTTTAGTCGGGTTGGCTATAGCAACGCCAGAGGCAATCGAAGGATCTATCTATTATCTGGTACACGATATGATTGTAAAAGCATTGCTGTTCCTGCTTGCAGGTTCAATGATTATGTTGACAGGTACTGCAAGAATAGATTACATGAGCGGTTTGATACGAAATTATCCACTACTTGGCTGGATGTTTTTCATTGTGATGCTTTCACTAGCGGGTATCCCCCCGCTAAGTGGCTTTATCGGAAAAGTATTAGTCGGACAGGGAGCTGTCGAAACTGGATCCTATCTGCTGCTTGCGCTTGCTTTTCTATCCAGTATAGTCGTCCTATATTCGCTATTACGCGTTTTCTTGAACTGTTTCTGGGGTGAAACGATTATTAGTGAGGAAGATGAACGCCCACAGAAAAAAGGGTGGTTAATCCCGTGTGCTATCTTAACCATTGCAACTATTGGGCTAGGATTAGGTGCGGAATCACTTGCCCCTTATGTAAGTAACGCTGCCGATACGCTATTAAATCCTGATAAATATATAGATGCGGTTTTATATGATTAATGGTGAAGTAATGTTTTTGAAGGAGGTGGCCATGAATTGCCTGCCCAGTTTTTACTAAATGTATCAATTGCACTGTTATGGATGTTGTTTCAGGATGAAGATCAATTGAGGTTTATCACATTTGTTGAGGGATATATTGTAGGAATTGCAATTTTGTTTTTAATGCATCGTTTTTTTGGTGAGCGGTTTTATCTGAGTCGATTTTTTGCGCTGCTTAAATTGATATTGCTCTTCAATTTAGAATTGTTGTCATCGAGTTATCATGTTCTTAAGCAAATTTTAAGTCCCAAAATACGAATCAAACCGGGTATTTTTAAATATGAGACAGATTTGGTCGGTGAATGGGAAGTACCTCTTCTTGCATTACTTTTAACGTTAACACCAGGGTCGGTGGTGATGGAAGTGGTTCCAGAAGGAAATGCATTTTACATTCATGCCATGGATGTTGAACAATCAAAGGATATGTTATTAAGATCTCTAGCCAAATTTGAAAAAGCAATCAAAGAGGTGACTCGTAATGATTGAAATGATGTTATATACGGCTCTGGTATTATTTGGTGTTTCTATAGCTATTGCCCTTTTTCGCATTATCTTCGGACCGAGTTTACCTGACCGGGTTGTTGCCTTGGATATGATAGGTGTTCACCTGATTTCCGCGATTGCGATTATTTCATTAATACTTGGAACGAAATCGTTTTTGGAAGTTATCCTTATCCTTGGTGTCCTCGCATTTATTGGCACTATTGTCTTTTCAAAGTATATTGAAAGGGGCGTTGTCATTGAACGTAAGCGTGATCTTTGAATTTATTGCGGCACTCATGATATTGGTTGGTAGCATTATAAGTGTGATTAGTGCTCTTGGTATTATTAGATTTCCAGATGTTTACACACGGTCACATGCGGCGGCAAAAAGCTCAACACTAGCTGTGTTATTAACCTTATCCGGGACTTTTCTTTATTTCTGGGCAAGTGAATCATTAATTAGCGTGCGTTTGATACTAGGGATACTGTTTGTGTTCATAACCGCTCCAGTTGCATGTCATCTTATTATACGGGCGGCTTATCGTTCTAATGTGAAGATGAGCAATTTAACCATTGAAGATGAATTAAAAGATGTATTACGAGATAAAGAACAATAAATGGGGACATGGTGACAGGCCGAGGCTATTGAAAAAGTTAAATAAAGTACAAAATATGTGGATCTACGGCCGCATCCTCGAATATACTACGCTTTCCGCGGGCGAGTGGCGAGCCTCCTCGGACTGCCGTCCTGCGGGGTCTCGCCGATCTCTTACTTCCCGCAGGAGTCTCCGTATATTCGAGGATGCTAAGTTAAAGTGAAAAGTTAAATTTTTAAAATCCACCACTTTTCAGTGGCCCCTGATAGTCCGAATCGCTAAAAAAAGCACCCTTTTTTAATCATCGCGCCTTGAACTTGATGCACAGGACGTGCTAATGTCGACTTTGTTTCTAATTTGCCAATTTTGAGCGCACACTATAAGTATTGGGGGTAGTTGATAGTTGAAAATATCGCTGCAAACCAAAATAATGGTTCTTGTCCTATCACTTGCATTTCTGATTATTATTCTATTAACTGCATCGTTTACTTATCTAGAAAGTAAACAGATTGAAGAGCAGAAAGGTCGATTAGCTTTAAAAATATCTAAAACAATTTCATTCATGCCTGAAGTGATTAAAGCCTTTCAAACAAAAGATCCCGCAGCAATCATTCAACCGACAGTAGACAAAATTGGAAAAGAAATCGAGGCTGAGTTTATTGTGGTCGGCAATAAAGAAGGCATTCGATATTCCCATCCTATACCTGAAAGGATTGGGAAAAAAATGGTCGGAAAGGATAACCACCGGGCTTTAATAGAAGGAAAGTATTATACTTCAAAGGCCGTGGGATCATTAGGACCATCTTTGCGGGGGAAGTCACCAATTTTCAATGAAAGCGGCGAAATTATTGGTATCGTATCGGTCGGTTTTCTTGTAGAGGATATCAACGAGCAAGTCTTTCACAATGTGATTAGGGTTGCCATCATTTCATTGGTTGTCCTCCTGATAGCGATTGTTGGAAGTATCCTGCTATCTAGAAGTATTCGAAAAGATACGATGGGGTTGGAACCTTATCAAATTGCTACGTTATATACAGAAAGGGATGCCATTTTGCAATCGATTAGGGAAGGCATTTTGGCGTATAACAAAACAGGCTTGGTCACAATGATTAATCAACCCGCTATAAATCTGCTTAATATTAAAGGAAGCTCGCCTCACCTGAAAATTAAAGATCTTTTACCAGACAAAAATCTTTACCAGGTGTTTAAAACTGGAAAGTCTCAAATAGACCAGGAAATGTTATTGGAAAATAAGACAGTAATCATGACTCGAACTCCCATTTTTCACAAGGATGAAGTGAAAGGGGTAGTTGCATCTTTCCGCGATAAAACGGAAATTGAGCAAATGCTTAACACCATTTCTGAAGTCCAAAGGTATTCTGAAGATTTACGTGCTCAGAATCATGAATTTACGAACAAATTGTATGTGCTGTCGGGCTTATTACAACTGGGCGAATACGACGAGGCTGTTCAAATGATACAGAATGAAACGACAGATTTTGAGATAAAAAATCAAATTCTCTTTAATCAAATTGAAGACTCGAGGGTACAGGCTATTTTACTGGGGAAAATGGGAAAATCCTCAGAGAAGAAAATAAGGTTTGAAATTGATTCTAACAGTTCTCTTGAGAAGTTGCCAGATCATATTGACCTGATCCATCTCATCGTGATCATCGGAAATCTTATAGACAATGCGTTTGAAGCTGTTGTTAATCACAGTCAAAACCCAGAAGTGACATTCTTTGCAACGGATTTTGGGAAAGATATCATTTTCGAGGTTCAAGATAATGGAATTGGTATTCCTGAGAAAAACAAACCGCTTCTCTTTAACAGAGGTTTTACAGAAAAAAGTTCTCATGTACCCCGAGGCTATGGGCTTGCTAACGTAAAGGAAGCTGTGAGTAAACTCGAGGGGATCGTTGAATTTCAAAGTGAAATAGGAGAGGGTACTGTGTTCACTGTATATCTTCCTAAAGAACAATAATGGAGGCTAATGATGGAAACTGTTAAGGTAGCAATTGCGGAAGATGATTTTCGCGTTGCTAATGTTCATGAGAAATTTCTTAATAAAATACCTGAGGTCGAAGTTGTGGGGAAGGCGTTAAATGCCGAAAAAACCCTGGAACTTCTGCAAAATAAAAGTACGGATCTTCTATTACTCGATATATACATGCCTGACCAGCTTGGTATTGATATTCTTGCGTCCATACGACAAGAATTCGAGGAGTTGGATATCATAATAATTACAGCGGCAACTGATAAAGCATTCCTTAAAAAAGCGATGCGCTACGGTGTGCAAAATTACTTAATTAAGCCAGTTACTATTGCTCATTTTACGGATACTATTAAAAAATATGTTGATAGCAGAAATTTATTACAGAACAAGGATGAAGTTAATCAAATTGTAGTGGATAGACTTTTCAATAACGGGAATGAAAGGAAGACAGATGAAGGGAACCAGGATCTGCCTAAGGGAATAGATTTCCAGACTCTAAATAAGACCTTGGAAGTCCTTAAAAACAGTCGAGAGGGTTTATCTGCTGAAGAGATTGGAAGAAGAATGGGAGCTTCGAGAACCACTGCGAGGCGTTATTTAGAATACTTAATTTCCACTGACGAGTGCCAATCCGAAGTTGAATATGGCTCCGTCGGACGACCAGAACGGAAGTACTTTGATCGATAATTAAGCAAAATGTTAGTAAAGACGATGCGACTGAATCGTTTTCATAAGATGCACAATGGCTTTTCGGCCATTGTGCATCTTTTTATAATCAAAATTAACATAAAAAGGCCAAAACGGTTTTTAAAGCCAGTATTTTCAAAAACGTTACATTAGGTGACTGATGTTTTAGAATATTAATTAGACTTAAAAAATAAAGCGTCATTATTTCTAAATGTAAGCGCTTATAAATGGAGTGTTAATATGCTAGCTTTACTAGGATTTTTAATGATCATTGTTTTCATGTATTTAATCATGACCAAACGTCTTTCCGCACTTATTGCTTTGATGGTTATACCAGTCGTTTTTGCATTACTCGGAGGATTTACCGAAGACATTGGCCAAATGATGCTAGATGGTGTATCAAAAGTGGCACCGACAGGCATTATGATTATGTTTGCGATTCTGTATTTTGGCGTAATGATTGATGCTGGTTTATTTGACCCAGTAGTTGAAAAAATCATTAGAGTTGTAAAGGGTGATCCTTTAAAAGTTGCAATGGGAACAGCTTGCTTGATACTTTTCGTTTCCTTAGACGGCGATGGAACAACAGCCTATATGATTACGGTTTCGGCTATGTTGCCATTGTATAAACGAATTGGAATGAATCCACTTGTATTGGCCGGTATTGCAGTACTTGGATCCGGGGTAATGAATTTGCTTCCGTGGGGGGGACCGACCGCGAGAGCAATGAGTGTTTTAGGTCTTGGTGTATCAGAACTCTTTGTTCCTGTTCTACCTGCTATGCTCGGGGGCGTTCTCGTTGTGTTAGGAGCTGCTTTTTATTATGGTAAAAAGGAAAGGAAGAGACTGGGCGTCATCCATATTAATCAAAATGTTATTGACGAGATGGCATCAAAGGAAACGGCAGCTGCTTCTGAAGCTGTTGGACAAGATGAAAGCATTAAACGTCCTAAATTAATATGGGTAAACTTTCTTTTGACTATTTTACTTTTAGTCTGTCTTGTTGTAGGGGTGCTACCTACTCCAGTGTTATTTATGATAGCATTTGCCGTTGCTATTATGATTAACTACCCGAATATGGAACAGCAGAAGGAAAGAATTTCGACCTACGCGGGTAATGTGCTGTCTGTTGTTTCACTGGTATTTGCCGCAGGTGTTTTTACGGGTATTCTTACAGGCACAGAAATGGTTGATGCTATGGCGAATTCGTTGATATCGGTTATTCCTGACGCATGGGGTCAGAACTTCGCTGTTATAACGGCGATTGCTAGTGCACCGTTTACCTTTTTCATGTCAAATGATGCATTTTATTTCGGAGTGCTTCCGGTACTTGCAGAAACGGCGTCTACCTATGGTGTTAGTCCAGTAGAAGTCGGCCGCGCGTCTCTGCTTGGTTTGCCAGTTCATTTACTTAGTCCACTTGTTCCATCGACTTATTTATTAGTTGGGATGGCAGGTGTTGAATTTGGTGACCTCCAGAAGATGATGTTAAAATGGGCAGCTTTAGCAACTCTTGTTATGACTGTTGTCGCAGTGGTATTAGGGATTATTTAATAATTAAATTGGATAAAATTTATAGAAAAAACTCGCAAACTGTTGCGAGTTTTTTTAATAGAGGTATAGGAAGCGTTAAGCTATCCATCCAATAATTAGAAATCAACTATAAAGCGTGCTAATATATTAGATAGTATACATAAGGATTTGGAGACGGAAGGGATACTAGTGGTTTACATTATTTGTATGATAATTGGGTTTGTCACTGCATTTGCAGGTAGTCTAATTGGGCTGGGCGGAGGAGTTATTCTGATTCCGAGCTTATTATTTTTACATCAATTTTCAAGCGAGTTCGCATGGGCTACTCCGCAAACGATTGTCGGAATATCATTAATTGTTATGTTTTTTACAGCACTATCTTCAACTATTTCTTATTTCAAAAAAGGGCGAGTTGATTATAAAACTGGTTTATTACTTTTATCTGGTAGCATTCCTGGGGGAATCTTCGGATCTTGGTTAAATCAATTTATTGCTGCAGAAAGATTTTCATTTTATTTCGGTATCTTAATGATTGTATTATCATTACTCTTTTTATTAAGGAGAAAAACGACATCGGAAAAACAAACAATAGCACAGAAAAACATTCGATCATTCCATCTTGACGATAAAACATATCATTATTCGGTTTCTTTTTGGGGAGCTTTTATTGTTTCACTATTTGTTGGAACATTATCCGGTTTATTCGGGATTGGCGGAGGTTCAGTCATGGTTCCGCTCATGATCTTGTTGTTCGGGTTTCCTGCACATATAGCGATTGCAACATCGATGTTTATGATTGTCTTTATTAGTATGATAAGTGCTGGAACTCATATAATCCTTGGACATGTATCATGGGAATATGTCCTATTTTTTATTCCTGGGGCATGGATTGGTGGAGCAATTGGGGCGATCGTGAATCAAAAGTTAAAAAGTCAGTCACTTGAATGGATTTTGCGTGTGCTCTTACTAGTTGTCGGGGTACGCTTAATTATTGAAGGATTAACATAAGGAGTAGGTATCATGGAGGAAAAATTATTCTTTTATTATACAAATGATTTACATAGTAATTTTGATCAATGGTCACGGGTAGCTGGATATTTGAAGGAAGCAAAAGATATGAAAAAGGCAGAAAACCAATCATGCTGGTTATTTGACATTGGTGATCATGTCGATCGTGTGCATCCAATTGCTGAAGCGTTTATGGGAAAGGCCAATGTACAATTAATGAATGATGTGGGATATGATGTTGTCACCCTTGGAAATAACGAAGGAATCACGTTGGATCATGATGACCTGTATCATTTATATGACGAAGCAAAGTTTGATGTAGTTTGTGCCAACCTGCAAAACGTAAAAGGTGATAATCCGCCATGGTTTCAACCTAGCGTCAGTATTAACTCGGTTGAAGGTGTTAGAGTTGGTGTCTTGGGGTTAACTGCACCTTTTAATGCATTTTATGAACTACTAGATTGGCATATTTCACCTCCATTTGAGGTCTTAGATGAATATATAAGTGAGCTTACTAAACATACGGATGTCATTATTTTACTATCGCATTTAGGTATAACTGAAGATCAGGAAATTGCGAGAAGATATGATGATATTGATGCCATTATTGGTGGGCACACACATCATTTAATGCGGACGGGTGAGATGATTAACGATACGATAATCACTGCTGCAGGCAAACATTGTGCATTTGTCGGGGAAGTTATTTTGACATGGGATCATAATCAAAAGAAAGTGGTTAATAAAGAGGCCTATACAACCGATATAACACATAGAGCAAAAGACTTACACACAGAAGAAAAATTAAATGACTTAGTTGTTCAGGCCGATAAAGTTCTACAAGAAAAGGTCGTCACACTTAATGAAACGATTGAAATTAGCTGGTTTAAAGATACACCGATAATGAAAAAACTGTCTGCAACATTAAAAGAATGGACGAAAGCTGACTGTGCCATGTTGAATGCTGGTGTTTTGCTTGATCGATTTGAAGCGGGTGATGTTTCCCTTAAAGATGTCCATCGTATCTGTCCACATCCCATTAACCCCTGTGTAGTAGTCCTGAAGGGTGACGAGCTGATAGAGGTTATTCGTGCATCATTCAAAAAGGAATTCATGGAATTGCAGTTAAAAGGGTTTGGATTTCGTGGTGAGGTTCTCGGAAGGATGATCTATGCGGGCGTGGAAATAGAAACCGAAATAAGGGAAGATGGCCAAGAATACGTGAAAAATGTAAGCATGAATGGCCAACCTCTAAACCCTGATTATTCCTATCATGTAGCAACAGCAGATACGTTCACCTTTGGAAGACTATTACCAGAAGTTGCTAAGTCCGAAACAAAAAAATATTTTTTACCTGAATTTCTGCGGGATTTGCTAGCTCAAACACTTAAAGAAGAATATGAATCAAGATAAGTCTAAAGTAGCACCTAGGCCCCTATCTGCATACACATATATGGTGATGTAGAAAAGGAGGAAATACTTGATGATTACTGTAAATCCTTTGGAAATTGATGGAATGTTTTTCACCGCAATTACTGTCGAACTCCCAAAAACAAACTTACTCATGATTTCTAATGATATCGGTTATATCATGTGTGGAGCTTTAGATGTAGATCTTTTAAATGAAAAACTAGCTGATAGGAACGTGATAGCAGCCCGGGCTGTTGGAGTTAAAACGATTGATGAATTATTACATGCACCACTGCAAAAAGTAACAGATGCTTCAAAGTCCTACGGTTGGGAAGTAGGTATGGTAGGGAAAGAAGCATTGGGCCATATATCATAAAAACGTATGTCTTCCATTATGGAAGGCATGCGCATTTAATGGCGCTTTAAATGTCTATAATTGTAGTTTAATATATAGTATTATTCGAAAAATTTTGTTAGAATCTTTATACAGAATTAGTATCATGATGAATTAATTTGGTATGATACAGAGTTAGGAGAGCCCTATGAGATTAGCAAGTACAAAATTAATAAAACCTGGAACCATTGTTGGACAAACTGTATTTAATGAAGGTGGGAAGGTTTTAATACAAAAAGGATTAGGCTTAACTGAAAAAATGATCAATCGTCTCGTATTTCAAGGGATTACTTATATTTACATAGTAGACGAGCTAACCAATGATATTCAAATTGAACAATAGGGGAAGGTGTAGTCCCCTTCAAAATGCGTAGCATTTAGTGGGGGTTAACCTTCTCGGTCTTGATTTTTTTATATTTTTAAAGACCAACTTATTGTTTTATTTTTCGTCAGATTATATAATGATAGTAGATCAAGTGTTCGAGGAGGGCGGATTCGATGGAAAAAACAAAAACAATAAAAAACAAAATTTTATCGCACGGAACTATTTCATTCGAACCTACGCTTATAATCTATCGAAATGCGTTAAAGTTTATTGTAGAAGTTATAGATGAAGAGTGGATTCTAGTAGAAGGTTTGAGTACGAAAGAAGTGACTCGTGTTGTTGAAAAGCTTATCCATCGAACCAAAGACAACCCTTCTCCCGAATATGATTTTACAAGTACTTTTTATAAGTTCCCTTCCTATTTAAGGAGATCTGCGATCTCCAAAGCATTTGGCATCGTAACTAGCTATCGTTCAAATCTAAAAAACTGGCAATCTGACAAGTTAAAAGCGCTGTCTGATGGGAAAGCGTTTACTAAAAAACCTCCGGTTTTAAGTATGGAACACGATGCGTTTCCAGTGTTCTATAAAGGGAATATGTTTAATCGAATTTCCTCTAATCGAGCGGAAATTAAACTTTTTATAAATAACGACTGGGTTTGGCATACAATCACGTTTAATGACAAAAACCTCAAAAACAGAGGGATACTCGATTGGAAAGAAAACAATCCTACGCTTATTAAAGTTGGCAAAAAATATTTTATCAACTTTTCCTGTACCAAAAAAGTAAAGGTAAACAAAACAAAGATAAATGAACAAACGATTATAGCTGTTGACCTTGGATTAACCAACTCTGCAGTTTGTTCCGCTATGCGTTCAAATGGAACTGTCATTGGTAGGAAATTCATCAACCAACCAATTGAAAAAGACCGGATGAACACGATTATAGGCAAACTCAAGAAAGCGCAGCGAAGTTCAGGGAAAATCGAAGCACCGAATTTTTGGAGAAGAATCAATGGTCTACAAAATTACATTAAAGTAAATACCGCATCTGAAATTATCAAATTCGCTGAGGAATATAATGCATCTGTGGTTGTATTCGAATACCTAGGGAAAATGCGTGTCCCGAAGGACATATTTGGTGCAAAGAGAATACGTCACAAATTGCACCATTGGTGCAAACTCGGGATTCAATCAAAAGTAGAGGAAATGGCTCATTATCGTGGTATGCGCATTCGTCGAGTTAATCCTAAATACACGTCCGCTCTTGCTTTTGATGGATCTGGAAAAGTGAAGCGTAATACTAAAAAAGACCTTGCCACCTTTCAAAATGGCAAAGTCTATCACGCAGATTTAAGTGCCTCCTATAATATAGGAGCTCGGTATTTTATAAAAGAAATTCTTAAACCCTTTTCTGAAAAGAAGAGGTTAGCAATTCAGGCAAAAGTCCCCGAATTACTAGCTAGAACTCGGCTGACATTGGCTTCATTAATTAGCTTACATCAGGCTCTACGCACCAACGGTGCGAAACCAGCGTGACGTTTGCTGTATTTAAGTCAATCGAAGCTCCATCAAAATCTCAATTTAGGTGGAGAGGTTCACTCTGTACTATCAGAAAAGGCGAGAATTGACGCTACTAATACAATAAAGGATACGTTTCATGATATAAAACAAAAAGGCTTCGGTAATCGTTCTTATATATTAGAGAAAAAAGGTAGTCAGATGACTTGTATTGTTGAACGATTACTTGATGATATTATGAAGCGGAAGGATGCCCTGTCATTACTTGCGGATAGATGATTATATCTTTCAACACTCTTTAAATGTAACGATCTATTCGCTTGCGATTGAAACAGAACTAAAACTACCAAAAAGTAAGCTTGTTGAAATTGGTGTCGGTTCGATGCTGCATGATATGGGAAAGATTTTCATAGAACCTGATATACTAAAGAAACCTTCTAAATTAACGTCATCGGAATTTGAAATGATAAAATGCCATCCATAATATGGGTATGATTTTTTACGAAAACAAGAAAATATTCCTTTAGTTGTGGCACACTGTGCATTTCAGCATCACGAACGTTTGGATGGATCAGGATATCCAAGAGGGATAGCAGGTAATGATATTCATCCATATGCAAAAATAATAGCAGTTGCTGACGTATTTGATGCTGTAACAAGTAACAGGTCTTACCGTGATGCCATGCTTCCGCGCGACGGCTTAGAAATATTGTACGCAGGTGCAGTAAACCTATTTGACAAGGAAATAGTTGAGGCCTTTAAACGGAGTGTTGCGGTATATCCAAATGGATTAGCTGTTGAATTAAGTGATAATAGATTAGGTGTTGTTGTCAGGCAGCATAAACATTTATGTGATCGTCCGATTGTTCGTATTATAACGGATGAAAGCAAGCAAGATAATTCCCCTTATGAAATTGATTTATCTAGATGTCTCTCCATTACGATTAAAGCATGCTTCCATGAATAAGTATAAGAGGTTGTTCAAAAAATCACCAAATGATAAACGGCGAATTTCTTCGTTGCAAAATTTTTCCGGTCCTCACGTATTAAAAGCATACGTTCCGGTCCTCAAAATCTTCGCGCCTTGAACTTCTTGTTTCTAATTTGCCGACTTTTTGAACACGCATTATAAATATTAAATTCTAACCTTCTTAAAACAAGCATAACTTGTGTTAAGGGGGTTTTAATCTTGATGCAACCAAAGAAAAGTGTTTTTAGAAAAAAACCACGAACACCGCCTCCAGTTAAATACATATTTGTAATTACGTGCATTTTATTTGTTGCAATGGTTTCGTTTAGTATCTGGTTTATAGGGAAAAAAATACAACCGCCATTAATGGAAATTGCAGAAATAAAGACGACTGAATTTGCAACCAGAGCCATCAACGCCGCGGTTAAGTCAAGTGAAGGTATAACGTTTGATAACCTTGTGGATATTTCTAAAGATGACGAAGGAAATATTTCAATGGTTAGTTGGAGTGGGGAAGCGCAAAATAAATTATTAAGAAAAACTACAGAACGTGCCGAATATTTTTTATATAATATGAACAAAGGAGAAACTGTTGATACAGATGATCCAGACTTACCACCCCTAGATTATGATGATTCGGCAGGAGATCTAGCAGAGAAAGATCCAACTGTTGTAGAAATACCTATTGGGCAAGCATTTGATAATACAATACTTGCTAACTTGGGGCCAAGAATACCAGTGAATTTTGAAATTGTTGGTGCGATCCAGTCTGACATAGTAGTGGATGAGAAAGCAGTTGGTATAAATAGTGTTGTTTATAATTTATATGTTCAAGTAACGGTTGATGTTCAAATTGTTGTCCCTTTTACAACAAAAACTGATACAGTAAGCACAAAGATATATATTGATGCAAGAACGATAAATTCAGAGGTTCCACTGTACTATGGTAGCGATGGAAATGGTACCCCTCCTATTGCTATTCCTAAAGACGACTTGCAAAAAGAGGAATAACTTAGTATAATAAAGACAATAATTTCATAGACTAAACCTTATCAGATCGGTGAGGTAGAGGCGCAAATAGGATTAGTAGTCAATAGGAGAATGACACCTGTGATTATTGACGAAAGGACTGTTTGCCGAAGTGTAAGAAGAGTCAAGCTTCTTATTGCTGGTATAGTTTTGAAGAAAGGCTATACTGTCATGTTCATGATTGTGCATGGAGGACTACTGATCGTGATGGAGGATAACGTATATTGCCCAAACAATGATAAGTTATTTTCTATCATTGTTTTTTTGCGTGTTTTTTTAACGTAACATCTCCGTGCACTTTCATAGTAGATAATTTGGAGGTAAGAAGGATGGAAGGAACGATTTATTCATTAATACCAGCACTACTTATGCTTGTTCTGGTGTTACTTACAAAAAGGGTTTTATTATCACTTGGAATAGGGATTATTCTTGGTGCCTTATTTATTCATGATTTTAACTTATTAGGGACGATTAATGAGATATGGGTAGTTTTTTATCAAATTTTTTATACTACTGATGGACTTAACGTTGGTAATTTATTGTTATTAGGCTTTTTGTTACTTCTAGGAATAATGACGGCATTCTTAAGTGCGTCAGGAGGAAGCCGGGCATTTGGAGAATATATGATCAGACGGGTAAAAACTCGTACAGGCGCTCAGGTCATGACAGCATTTTTAGGAATCATTATTTTTATTGATGATTATTTTAATGCTTTGGCTGTTGGACAAATTGCGCGTCCGCTTACTGACCGACATAAAATTTCACGTGCTAAGCTTGCTTACTTCATTGATTCTACGTCTGCTCCTGTAACAGTTCTTTCGCCGATTTCAAGCTGGGGAGCGTATATAATTGGTGTTCTTGGTAGTCTATTTGTAGCAAATGGAATTACGGATCTTCAACCACTAGAGGCCTTTGTGAAAATGATTCCACTTAATTTTTATGCTATTGGTGCACTAATACTAGTATTCTTTACAGCATATTTAAAAATGGATATTGGGCCTATGCGTAAGCACGAAAACCGAGCGATTGAAAAAGGTGAATTAATGGACCCTGATGAAAAAAATGTTCCAGGTGATTTAGGAGAAGTTTTTGAACCACATAAGAATGGTAAATTATATCATCTGCTTGTTCCGATAATCGTATTGGTAGTAGGTACAGTTGGTGCCATGATTATTACTGGGATTCAAGCCAGTACAGATGCGACATTGTTGGCGATTTTTGCTAATACCAATGTGAATCTTTCCTTATTTATTGGTGGTGTGCTCGCAGTAGTGCTAGCATTAGCTTTCCATCTTTTACAAGATAAACCAAAGGCAAATGGCTTTAAAATAGTTGCAGAAGGTGCAAAGACAATGCTTCCAGCCATTTATATTTTACTCTTAGCTTGGATGATTGGATCCATAATTGATACACTAGGAACTGGAGATTACCTGGCACAGTTGGTGGAAAGAGCATCAATCGATTCTGCCTTATTACCATTCTTATTTTTCATTATAGCTGGTTTAATGGCATTAGCAACAGGTACATCATGGGGCACATTTGGTATCATGTTACCTATCGCAGCAGAAATTACAGTCATTACAGATGTATCCTTACTATTACCGGCCCTTGCAGCAGTTTTAGCAGGTTCAGTATTTGGTGATCATTGTTCACCTATTTCCGATACGACTATTCTGTCCTCAACAGGTGCTGGGTCAAACCATATTGTTCACGTCATAACGCAGTTGCCATATGCTTTTATCGCTGCGACAATTGGAGGGATTAGTTACCTGGTGATAGGATTCACTGGAAACATAATTTTAGCTCTGCTGTTGGCTCTAGTATTACTAATAGCGGTAAGTTTCTTTATTCACTTTATTAACAAAACAAAATCTTCTACTATATAATTATGAAATCAGGTAACCGGGGAATCTTTCGGTTGCCTGACTTTTTGGGTTAAATTAGCAGATCAAGCGACTTTGTGGCGCTTAAAACATCTAATTGTAATGAAGATCGAAATAAGGTTGAGAAGAAAGGGAAAAGCGCTTCATCAAGGCAATGAAGATCGAAATAAGACTGAGGAGCAAGGGGAAAGTACTTCTTCAAGGTAATGAAGGTCCAAATGAGATTGAAAAGAACGGGAAAGGTGCTTCATCAAGACTTTGTTTTGACATAGTTCTAAAGTATCGGTATAATACAAACATAAATATCTGAAAAAAGTAAACATTTATAACATTCCTTCTTACTTTTTTTCATAGATATAAAATAGAAAAGTTAACTAGGGAGGTAGAAAAAATGGAAACAAGATCTCAATGGGGAACACGAGCAGGGTTTATTATGGCTGCTGTTGGTTCGGCAATTGGTTTAGGAAATATTTGGCGGTTTCCAACGGTAGCATATGAAAATGGTGGTGGAGCGTTCTTTATTCCATATTTATTTGCACTTCTTACTGCCGGGATTCCAATTCTAATTATGGAATTCACAATGGGCCATAAATACAAAGGATCGGCACCATTGACGTATAAAAAAATTAACAAAAAAGCAGAATGGGTTGGCTGGTGGGCAGTAATAGTAGCCTTTGTTATTTCTACATATTACTCGGTTATTATTGCCTGGGCAATATCCTATTCTGTTTTCTCATTTAATCTAAGTTGGGGGGACGATACAGGAACATTCTTGTTTGAGGAATACTTACATTTAGCAGCTCCTGGTCAAATCGGTGGTTTTGTTCCTGGGGTACTTATTCCATTAATTATTGTATGGATTGTTGTACTAGGTATTTTATTCAAAGGTGTTAAAAAAGGGATTGAAGTTGCAAACCGAATATTTATACCAGCATTAGTAATCATTTTTATTATTATTTGTATCCGTGCAGTCACATTACCTGGAGCATTGACAGGGCTTGAGGCATTCTTTGAACCTAATTTCGATAAAATTCTTGATCCTGGTGTATGGGTAGCAGCATACGGGCAAATTTTCTTTAGTATGTCGATCGCATTTGCAATCATGATTACGTATTCTAGTTATTTACCGAAAAAGTCGGATATTACGAATAACGCTTTTATCACTGGTTTTGGTAACTCAAGTTTTGAATTGCTTTGTGGTATCGGGGTATTCTCCGTACTTGGATTTATGGCAGCTCAACAGGGTGTAGCGGTAGATGAAGTAGTGACTGGTGGAGTTGGATTAGCATTTGTGGTATTCCCAGAAATTATTAATCAATTCCCAGCATTTAATGCACTCTTTGGATTCTTATTCTTTGCCTCACTCGTTCTAGCTGGATTAACTTCACTTATGTCTATTACAGAAACCTATGTAGCTGGATTAGTGGATAAATTTAAAATTTCAAGAAATAAAGCGGTATTGTTTGGCGGCGGATTCGCAGCACTAATTTCACTATTGTTTGCTACGCAAGGCGGATTGAACTTCCTTGATGTAGCCGATTATTTCATCAATCAGTTCGGTGTTGCATTCTTAGGATTAGTTGAGGTAGTCTTAATGGCTTGGGTATTCCGTAAGCTAAATGAATTTAAATCACATGCAAATGAAATATCTGATATTCAATTAGGAGCATGGTGGACAGTCAGCCTAAGCGTCATCACACCGATTGTACTTGGATATCAAATGTTTGGTTTGTTTAAACAAAACCTATTAAAAGAATTTGATACAGAAACCGGTACCGGTAACTATGGTGGCTATACTGATTCATTTATCTTCTTTGGTGGATGGGCAGTTGCTATCACAGCAATTGTTGTAGGTATTCTGTTATCATTTAGCAAATGGAGAACAAAGAACACAGTAGATAAAGGAGGCCAATAATATGAGTGGCAGTGCAATTTTTATTATGATCTTAGGTATGGTTATTATCTGGGGAGGACTTGCGGCGAGTATTACGAATGCCGTTAAAAAGTCTAGAAAAGCTAAATCAAATAATTAATAAAAAGCCATTGTGATTTTAAACGTCACAATGGCTTTTCCTATTCTTTCCCCATTCGTTCCCACTTTTTTAAATAAGGATATGGGTCAAACGACCATTCACTATATCCGTTATCTTTGTACATTCCATAATGTAAATGTGGCGGGAACTTTCCTGATGTTCCAGGAGGTCCATAGCCGGTTGAGCCGACATAACCTATCACATCACCCGGCTTAACAATTTGTCCAACTTTTATATCATCCTTATATTTACTTAAATGAGCATAATAATGATAAATGTTGTGAACATCTCTCAGTCCAATTCGCCATCCACCAAACAAATTCCATCCAATCAGTTCAACTACACCATAAGTTGTTGATCTGACTGGTGTACCATAGTCTGCAAAAATATCTGTTCCTTCATGAATTCGAAGACCACCGAATCCTCGTCTGTTTCCCCAAGTATTGTTGTAGCTATAATTGTAGTTCGAGGGCAAAGGAAAGACGCGATCGGTTAGTTCAATTCCATTAAATTTTTTAAAAACACGGGCTGTATTCATAATTGATTGTACATTCAAATCGCGCTGGTAGTGGTTCCATAGAGCGATTTTAATATCCTCTTTAGAATAGCCGTATTGCTGCAAATATCTTCCCATTGTATATAAAACATCTTCTGGATTATTGGGATCTGCTTTATTATCACCATCACCATCTTTACCAATACCATGAAAAAGTGTGATCACCATTTCATTTTTGTTTTTTGCATTACCCATACCGAACCACTCAATAGGTTCAAAAGAAATGGATATAACTTGGTCAGATGGTACATCCTTTTGAATATTTCGTTCGTATTGATCAATTGCTGCAAAATAATACCACGGGATTAAGGTTAAGGCTTCCGTTTTCTTATATAGTTCCATACGTTGTTCATAAATATCTTCTTCTTCTTTTGCATGGATGGCATCCGTGCTTACTTGAATAAAGAGAAAAATGAGTAAAGCACAGATTAAACGATAAATTTTCATAGCTTCATCACCTTGTTAGTTATTTTCATTCTCGATTCCTTGAGGTGATTTCTTCATTTCTTTAATAATGGATGTAATAGTATTCCTGTAATTTCCCTGCTGTGTATTACTATTGTGTAGACTTTGAATATCAGGAATTAAACTTCTATCATCCGAAACAAATACTTGAAAGTAGCGAGGCATAACAGAAAGTGCCGATTTCTTAGCAATATCTGCAGCTGTATCGTCATCAAGCCCATCGTTCTTACCATAGGCAATTAATACCTCTTTATCTGTAACTAATGTAGCTACTTCATCAAACCCCTCATTACGTAAAATAATACGTGAAATCATATCTGCTACCCTGTGCCGATCCATTGTAACTCCATGATTGTTTTCGTTATTGTTGTTTAAATTTAGTTGATCTCTTGTGTAATGTACATAGCCAAGTCGGTTTTCCTCTTCTTGAGAAGCAGGAGTTTCGTCATTTCTTGCTGGGTCTAATTCATTTCTAATTTGTTCCTGCTCGTCAGCTTCCTGATTGGCAGTACCACACGCTGAAATGAACAATGTACATAATAAAAGAACGAATGCAAATTTTTTATACATAAATTTTCCCGCCTTTTGTCTAGCTCTAGTGTCATTCTGTTTAAAATGGCACTTCTGCTTTCTTTGGTATTTATGGAGTTATTTTGCTACATGAACCAAATTTCATTCGCATAAATTGAGAATAACCACATGTAAATTAAGGATAATATCTGGTTGAACGGGAGAACTTTATGGTAAACTATAGTCAGTTTAAAAGGGGTGAAGCTCGGTGATCGAATTACATGGAAAAACGTATGAAATTATGGAAAATATAAAGGATGGCTATGACGCAGAACGATTAACTGAAAGGTTTTCAGATATATTAACGAAATACGATTTTATTGTTGGTGACTGGGGATATGATCAGCTACGATTACGTGGGTTCTATGATGACCAAAATACAAAAGCTGCATTTGATTCAAAAATAAGCACATTAGAGGATTACCTGTATGAGTATTGTAATTTTGGATGCGCTTATTTCGTACTGAAAAAAATAGACAAGTAAGAGCAGTAGTCCCTTATTAGGAACTACTGCTCTTCTTCTGGAAGAACCTCTCCCTCTTCATCATGAATCGGATGTGACCCCGCGGCTTGTCTTGGTAAATCTTCATGTTGCTCCTTATCTGGAAAAACGAATGCACTTTGGCGTCGTTGACCTTCTTCCCAAGGTGTTGATTTACTTTCAACAGGCTCATCATCATTAATAGATGAACCAAACGGACCTTCTGGAAATTCTTCAGGTATTAATTCATTTTGTTGCTTCTTGGCATTATCGACATCGGAGTAGTTTCTTTTCTTCTTTTTTGGCATACAAAACACCCTTTCAATCTTTAGGTTTTGTTAGAAAGGGTTTATTTATTCTTTTGTTTAAAACTTATAATATGTGTTCAAAAAGTCGGCAAAATAGAAACAAGAAGTTCAAGGCGCGAAGATTTTGAGGACCGGACTTGTACAGGATGTACTGACTTCTATGTTGCCCACAGGACGTGGGCGGTCTTAGTAGAAGTTCCTTCCCCCCAAATACGTGAGGACCAGAAAAACTACGCAACGAAGAAATTCGCCGTTTATCATTTGATGACTTTTTGAACAACCTCTTATAGATTTCTTTCATGATGGTTAGCTGCCGAATAGTGAGCTACAAAATCTCTCCAAGAAATTCTCTCAATTCATCCCCTTCCATTTCAGTAACATGGAAAGAATGTTCAATTTCGCCTTCCTTTGAGAAATCTTCCTTACTTATAGCTGCAAAGCGATTATTTCGTAGGTCTATTATTATTTTTTTGTTAGGTTCCTGGCCATCCATTATGGCAAAATCATATCGATGGAAGTTCCCCATGAAACTAATATACCGAACCTCTTTTTCAACTGTTTCATCTAATAAAACTTTAAATTTATTTGTCATAATATTCCTCCTTGACACTTATGATTTACCCTACTATACCACGTTTTGTTTAAGCCTTCATTGAT
Source organism: Virgibacillus necropolis (assembly GCF_002224365.1). GTDB lineage: Bacteria > Bacillota > Bacilli > Bacillales > Amphibacillaceae > Virgibacillus_F > Virgibacillus_F necropolis. Next base: position 1,623,668 of record NZ_CP022437.1, read on the forward strand.
TATGTGGTATATTTGAAGTAACCAGAAGATGGAGGTATTTGAATGTATTTTGTTGATCGAAAAAAAATAGAAGAAACACTTAAATATATGGATGGCCTGCTACAGGAACTTGGGAAACAGTCGTTTGAATCGTTTAGAGATAAATTATTGCTTGAGAGAGTTACACAAATGGTCATTGAATCTATTTTAGATGTAGGGAATATGATGATTGATGGGTTTATCATGCGTGATCCTGGAAGTTATGAGGATATTATTGATATCTTAGTGGATGAAAAAGTCCTTCCGTCAGAACAACAGGAAGGGTATAAGGCAGTCGTAAAGCTGCGCACGATGATTGTTAAAGAATATTTAGACATTGACCATCGAAAAGTCTTGACTACTTTAAATGAGAATAAACAAGCACTAGGATCATTTAGCAAAAGGATTCACACCTATTTGGAAAATGAGCTTGGTGTTGCCAATGCATTTTCGAATGAATGAAATGAGGGTTTTTGAACATGAAGGAATATCAAGGCTATCTAGTTGATTTAGATGGAACGATGTATAAAGGTAATGAACGGATTTACGCTGCTAAGGAATTTGTGGAATTTTTAAAAGGAAAAGGTCTTCCGCATTTATTCCTTACCAACAATTCATCAAGAACACAGTTAGAAATTGCGAAAAAGCTAAATGATATGGATATTCCCGCAACAGAAAATCATGTGTTTACATCTAGTATGGCTACGGCTAGTTATATTGCGAATCTGAATAAGGATGGCCGTGTTTATGTGATTGGCGAAAGAGGGCTGCATGAAGCACTTCGAGATAAAGGGTTAGTTATAACAGATGAGAATCCAGATTTTGTGGTAGTTGGAATTGACCGTGAAATTACATACGAAAAATTAGCCAAGGCATGTTTATTTGTACGAAATGGTGCTGTGTTTGTTTCAACGAATAGTGATAAAGCTATTCCAACGGAGCGGGGGTTGGTTCCTGGGAATGGTGCACTTACCTCTGTAATCACTGTTAGTACGGGCGTAGATCCAGTATTCATTGGAAAGCCAGAGTCTATTATCATGGAGCAAGCACTAAAGAAACTTGGGTTATCGCATGATGCAACGCTAATGGTTGGTGACAATTATTATACCGATATTACAGCAGGAATTCGGGCAGGGATAGACACACTTATGGTTTTTACAGGTGTAACCCCATTTGAAGATTTTCTTACATTACCAAAAAAGCCAACTTATCATATACAAAGTTTAAGTGAATGGATTGAATGAAAAAAGCTGTCTAATCGAGGCAAAACTCGTATTAGACAGCTTTCCTGTATTAGTCATCCAATTTTACTTCGTCACGTCCTCCATGTGCAAGTCTGCTTGAGGCAGCTGCTGCGATTGCTCCGACAATGTCATCTAAGAACGTGTGACATTCGCCAGTTGATTTATCGTTTAACCGTTCAAGGATTCCTGGCTTTTGTTTATCAATATAGCCATAATTGGTAAATCCAATTGACCCATAAACGTTTACAATGGAAAGGGCAATTATTTCATCCACACCATATAAACTTTCATCTGTTTCAATCGTCTGTTGAAGCGGGAATTCCAATTGCTTTTGTTCAGCAAGCTTATCTAGCTGAATACCAGTTAAAATTGCATTCTGAACTTCACGTTTTGTTAAAACGCGATCCACGTTGTGACGACAATCTTCCATACTAAGATCGTCATGATATTTTGCTTGTAAATAATAAACTAACTCCGCGATATCATCTAACGTAACGCCGCGCTCTGTTAACCATTCACGTGCTTTTAACTCTAATTGACTTTGTTTCATATTTTTATCCATTAAAATCACCTATTCTTACGTATTTTTATCCATTTGTTATACATACACTTATTGTAGATGTGTAAGGGGGGAAATATGTGAAAAATTTACTTGCTACCTATTATGGTATCCAAACAGAAGGAACCTGTTTCCTAGATGGGGCGGAAGGATTTATAGGAAACGAATATATTTATTTTATCATTCCTGCTGAAAACAAGGAAGCTATTCATATAGAGCAGCTAGCTTTAGCCTATTACCTTTTTGAGAATGGTGTGAACAATGTAGCTGTGCCAGTTGAAAATGTAAACGGAGAATGGACTACATTGTTTATGGGAGATGAATATACAGTAGTGAAAATGCGTCCTTTAGACAGGAATCTGAAGCTGTCACACGGAAAATTATTGGCTCATTTACATCGTGTGGGGGCAGGTTATCCATTTGAACCACAAGACTTCTCAAGCTACGGTCAATGGAAACAATTATGGATTAACAAGTTGACAGCATTTGAACAAAAAATGGAGCAGGATGATACGTTATATAAATCACCCTATCACCGTAAACTTTCAGATTTATTCCCATATATCATTGGCATAAGTGAAAATGCAATTCAATATTTGCAGGAGACTGAATTTGATAATCGCTTCCATGAAAGTGATAAAGGGACAATTGCATATAAACGATACACGAATCAATGTAATCGAGATGTGATCTGGCATGGGGATTTTATATACGATCATCCAGTACGCGATTTAGCCGAACACATTAGATATTGTATTTTGTATCAAAATGAAAAAGGTGTAGAAAATGTAATTGAATTTTTGCAAGATTACCAAAAGGAACGATCACTTTCGATTTTTAGTTGGCGGTTATTGTATGCGCGTCTCCTTTATCCTGTTCATTTTTTCGATCTAATGGAAAAAGGTTTCACTTCAACCTCTTATGATTCTTTATTATCAAGTTTGACCGATTTGCAACTTAAACAAATTCGGTATGAAAAATTCATGGGAGATTTTTTTCAAACAGTTGGGATAGAGCATGATGAATGGAAAATACCTGTCGTTGATTGGTTATAAAATAAGGTTCTTTTAGTAAAGATTGTTGTTTTAGGTTATATAATGCCGCAGTGGAAATATACTCGCTTTCCGCGGGGAAGCCGCAAGCCTCCTCAGCTCGTTCCTCGCTTCCGGGGTCTTGCGTAGCTTTCTCTTCCCGCGAGTCTCGCATATTTCCACTGCTGATGTGCATTTAGTTCCTATACAGCAATACTTTTTTAATTAATAACAACAATCTTTTAGAAAACAGACTAAAATAAAAAGGCAAACTACATTGTTTGCCTTTAATCTATGTGATATTAAAATACTTGTTCGATTTCTCTAACTCCAGGAACTTCAGCGATTAACGCACGTTCGATTCCAGCTTTTAACGTGATGGTAGAACTAGGACAGTTCCCACATGCACCCATGAGACGGAGAAGCACAATGCCATTCTCATCAACATCTATTAACTCCACATCTCCACCGTCACGTAGTAAAAATGGGCGTAATTTATTTAAGACTTCTTGCACTTGTTCTTGCATTATCCATCTACCCCTTTCTATGTACCATTATAAGATGAATGGCGAAAAAAATCTATTGTTAAAAAACATTTCTTCATTTGTAGATGCTTTTATTTTATCTTTAATGAAAGATTTTGTAAAATAAAAGTAACTATAATTATGGAGGGCTTTGTCATGGGGAATGAAAAAGTGGTAATAACCGTCTATGGCGCGGAACAAATATGTGCAAGTTGTGTAGGTGCACCAGGTTCAAAAGATACGTATGAGTGGCTTCAAGCGGCGGTAGGAAGAAAGTATATAGATGGCGATGTTGACTACACCTATATCAATATCAATGAATCGCAAACGAAAGAAAAACATGCTGAATTTGTTGAACGAATTTTTGCTGAGGATTTATTTTACCCAATTATATTTGTAAATGAAGAAATGGTCGCAGAGGGGATTCCCCGCTTAAAAACTATCTACCAAGCATTGGATAAACATGAGGTTCCTTTGCAATCCTAACGAAATGGGGCTATATCATGAAAATTCCATTCACAAAAATGCATGGACTTGGAAATAATTATATTTATCTGGATCTTTTTAAGACGGAATATGAAGAAGATATGTTTCCAGTTATTGCGAGGAAAGCATCTGATGTTTATACTGGTATCGGATCAGATGGGCTGATTTTAATTCACCCAAGTGAAACGGGCGCGGTAGGAATGCGTATCTTTAATAAAGATGGTTCTGAAGGATGGAACTGTGGAAACGGTCTTCGTTGTGTGGCAAGGTATGCGTACGAACGAGGATTGGTCGATAACGTGAAGTTTCAAATTGAAGCAAAATCAGGGTTAGTTCATGCAGAAGTTTTGATTGATGATGGTGTTGTGTCAATTAATATGGGAGAGCCAAGACTTGAGCGGGCACTGATCCCTATGATTGGTCCGGCAAAAGATCATGTGATTGCTGAACCGTTTTCAGTTGCAGACGTTGAATTGGAGTTAACTGCTGTGTCAATGGGAAACCCGCACGCCTTATTTTTTGTCGATAACATAAAAGAGGCATTAATCACTGAGCTAGGGCCATCTATTGAAAATGATACGCGTTTTCCAGACCGGGTAAATGCTGGATTTGTAGAAGTGCTCTCTCCTACTGAAATGAATTATCGTGTGTGGGAGCGTGGTTCTGGTATTACGGAGGCCTGCGGAACAGGTGCCTGTGCCGCAGTTGTTGCAGCTATATTAAATGGACATATGCAAAAGGAAACAGATATTCATGTTCACCTTAGTGGTGGAGATCTTCTAATAAAATGGGATGGTCAGGGAAACGTTTGGATGACAGGCGAAGCGGAAATTATCGCTGATGGAATACTCTATATATAGTGTACGTTCAAAAGTCGCCGAATCAGAAATAAGGTCGACAAAGAGCGCAACGTCCTCGAAAATAAAAAACAATTTTCTTCGTGCGATGTTTTTTCAGGGGAGCTTTCCTTATCCTGTTGCAATGTCGACATTAGCACGTCCCGTACGTAAAGGTCGAGGCACGAGAGTTTTGAGGACCGGAAAAACCGAGTAACGAGGAGATTCGCCATTTATATTTGGTGACCTTTTGAATATCCCCATATAGCAATTAGTTGAATAGTGATGACACAGTTTGTATACTTATGATAAAAGGAGGGGCATAAAATGGTTGTTACACTTACAGAAACTGCGGTGGATCAAATTAGGGAAATGATGCAAGAAGAATCAGAAGATGTCCGTTTACGCTTTGGTATAAAAGGTGGCGGCTGTAGCGGCTTATCCTATTCTTTAGGCTTTGATTATGAGATTAATGAAGAATTAGATATGATAGATGAGATAAATGGAGTTCCTGTAGTTATTTTCAAGCAGGATATCCCGATTATAGAAGGAACAAAAATTGATTTTAAACAAAACATGATGGGCGGAGGATTCTCAATCGATAATCCGAACGCAATTGTTTCGTGTGGCTGTGGATCATCCTTTAAGGCAAAAGATCGCGAAGGCGCACCGGAAAAATGTTAATTTAGTAGAGAAGAAAGCTAGAATGCCATTAATGGCGTTCTGGCTTTTTTTGTTGAGGGTCCAGAGGCGATGTCGCCCTGGATCCTCGGAAAAGGTTGCTCACTGTCTAACAAGCGTGGTTTACTGTCTGACCTATGGTAAATACAGTCTGTGAGCAACGAAATACAATCCGCCAGAGGTAAAATACAGTCAGTCACAAACAAAATACAGTCCGTAAACAAAGAAATACGATCCAAGATAAATATATACTGTCCTAGCCTATAAATGGTGCTGGATTTGATCAAGTGATAACTGGTATTGTCGATTTTTATACGTACCTGTTGATTGGAAATTCATGCCTTGAAATAATTTTGTTGTAATCGACGGAGATTCAAGGTTGGAGAAATATCTAAATTGCTTATTCGTTATGGTTGGTGAAATTAGTAGCAGATAATCGATGAGTAGCTGAATGTGGCTATCAGTAAATGTAGACTTACATATCGGGCATAACCAGTTTCGGTTTTTACGAATTATGGTTAACTTGTTACACTTGCTACACGTTATTCCAGTTAGTAATTCAGATTTTTCCAGCCCATACTTTTCTATAACATCGGGGTCTTGTGAAACATGCTGTTGTATGAATTGGTTATTTAGTTGATCAATTTTATGTTTATTTAAAATTATGTTGGGATAACTAGGGCGGACGGCGTTTAATTTATTCGGGAGGTTTGCAGCAGTTAATACCTTTTCAAAAACATGCTTGTGGATTGGATCAGTTTTCAAAATCACGGAAGAATTACTAAACACGACGTAATTAAGAATTGGAATGTTTGGGAAGCGGTTTTTTCTAAGCCATTCAGTTAGCTGAACAACATGTCGATTACTTTGTACGATTGGGCAAGGGAAGGACGTTTCTTTCCCATCCAAGGTTCGAATCATTTGCTGGAATGGAATATCAAAGTATATTGTGCCTACCATATTTTTAATCTCAAGAAGAATAATACAGGTAGAAGTTAACAAAAGGGAGTCAATTTGAAAAAATAGTTTATTTATCCACGGTAACCGCAATCCATGAAAGAAAATATAATCATCATCTTTTAAAAAATTAAAGTGGTAATCTAGAGATTGTTCGCCCCAGTAACCAGCCTGATATCTGCGAAGACTCTCTTCTATTTTTAATCTTTGCGGATGGTTTGTCGGAATGCGTCGCAACAATGCTTCCAGTTTTAAAACAATTAATGGAGTTTCTCGTTCTTTTCCTATCAATATAGTCACCTCATTCGTTTGTTACTATATATAATTCAACAAATTAACAAGAAACCCTGCTTTTTTTAAATAAATTGTCAGATATACGGGAAACTTTTACTGAATTAGATGAAATACAATCCGTGAGCATAGAAATACGTCCGTCAGATGTGAAATACAGTCCGTCACACACAAAATACGGTCCATACGGCAAAATATAGTCCGTGAGCAAAGAAATACGATCCGTCAGAGGTAAAATACAGTCCGTCGCACACAAAATACGGTCCAACCCACAGAATACAGTCCGTGAGTAGAGAAATACGATCCGTCAAAGGTAAAATACAGTCCGTCGCACACAAAATACGGTCCAACCCGCAGAATACAGTCCGTGAGCATAGAAATACGATCCGTCATAAGTGAAATACAGTCCATCACACACAAAATACGATCCATCCGGCAAAATATAGTCCGTGAGCATAGAAATACGATCCGTCATAAGTGAAATACAGTCCATCACACACAAAATACGATCCATCCGGCAAAATATAGTCCGTGAGCGTAGAAATACGATCCGTCAAAGGTGAAATACAGTCCGTCACACACAAAATACGGTCCATCCGTCAAAATACAGTCTGTGAGCATAGAAATACGATCCCAATCCAGAGCAGCCCTCAAGACCGCTAAAAAAGCCCGTGCAACAAAAAATTGCACGGGCTTAATCTTTATTATTAAAACATACTAGTTGAATGTTTTGGTTGCAATCGTGCTTTTGGATCGATGTAGGATTTGGCATTGTTAATGGCGGTTGGGCCTTCGCCGAATCCAGTGGCAATTAAGTTAACTTTTCCAGGGTACGTACAAATGTCACCAGCGGCATAAATGCCTGGGATGTTTGTTTCCATTTTAGAATTAACTACTATGCTGTTCTTATCAATTTCTAAGTCCCATTCTTTAATTGGACCTAGCGATGAAACAAAGCCATAGTTACATAATAAGGAATCGACATCTAAGACAATTTCTTTATCACCCTTAACTTCCTGTAGAATCAGTTGTTCAATCCGATCTTTTCCAACGATATCAGTTGGAGAAAATGGTGTAATTACATTAACATTTGAAGACATTAACTTTTCTACACTATGTTCGTGTGCTCTGAACTTGTCCCGCCGGTGAACGAGTGTTACGCTTTTGGCAATTGGTTCTAGCATAAGCGCCCAGTCCACTGCAGAATCTCCTCCACCTAATAGGACAACATTTTGATCCTTATAATGGTTCATTTCCTTAACATGATAATGAAGGTTTATTCCTTCAAATTGATCGCATTCACCAACATTGAGACGACGAGGCTGAAATGCGCCATTCCCAGCTGTAATAATAATGGTCTTTGAGTAATGAACCTCTTTATCTGAAGTTAACTTAAATGTGTTATCTTCCATCCGTTCAACTTTTTCAATTGCTTGTTCTAATACAATAGTAGGATCAAACATGTTTGCTTGTTCCTCGAGATTATCAACGAGCTCTTGAGCACGTACTTTCGGAAAGCCAGCAATATCATATATATATTTTTCTGGATAGAGGGCAGTTAGTTGTCCACCAGTATGTGGTAAACTTTCTATTATTTTGACACTTGCTTGTCTCATACCACCATAAAATGCGGTGAATAATCCAACTGGTCCTGCTCCAATTATTGTTACATCGTAAAGTTTATCTGTCATGGTAAATTCCCCCATTTTTAACTAAATCATTTTTTTCATTATGCCTATAATATCACAAACAGGTACAGATTGTGTATTTACGATGCAAGCAAAAATATAAACGATAAAAATACGAAAAGATTAAATTTTATAACATAAAAATAAGGGTTGAAAGTAAGGATTAAAACAGCTAAGATTGTTTTTAGATATTATATTACGGTTGTGTTACAAATACATAAATCATTCGGGTCTTTTTTTATGCACTAATACGTGAAATATGTCACATACGTAAGTTACAAAAATGGAAGAAACTATATAGATGGAAGTGATTAGAGAAATGAAGAAGCCAAGTATTGTTGTTTTAGGTGCAGGATATGGTGGAATGATTGCGACTGTAAACTTACAGAAATCTCTAGGGATAAATGAAGCAAATATTACACTGGTAAACAAGCATGACTACCATTACCAAGCTACATGGTTACATGAAAATGCTGCGGGAACATTGCACCATGATCGTACCCGTATTGAGATAAAAGAAGTAATTAACATGAATAAGGTTAACTTTGTCAAAGATACAGTAGTTTCTATTAAACCAGATGAGAAAAAAGTTAAGCTGAAGAATGGTGAAATTTACTATGATTATTTAGTAATTGCTTTAGGTTTTGAAGCTGCAACATTTGGAATTCCAGGGCTTGATGAACATGCTTTCACGATAGGTAGTATAAATAGTGCACGGCTAATAAGAGAACATATTGAATACAACTTTGCGATGTATAATAATGAAAAGGATCCAAACGACGCTCGTTTAACTATCGTCGTTGGAGGTGGAGGTTTTACAGGAATTGAGTTTCTGGGAGAGCTTGCCAATCGTATTCCTGAGTTATGTAAAGAGTTTGATATTGATAAAAATAAAGTTCGCATCATTAATGTGGAAGGCGCACATACTGTTTTGCCAGGGTTTGATCCCGATCTTGTGGAATATGCGATGAATTCGCTTGAGGCAAGGGGAATTGAATTTAAGACTGGTGCATTACTAAAAGAATGCAAGCCAGATGGTATTGTCATTGAAAAAGATGGCAAGCTTGAAGAAATTCCAACAAAGACGACTGTTTGGGCAGCTGGAGTTCGTGCTAACTCTATCATTGAGGCATCAGGTTTTGAAACCAATCGTGGAAAAATTGAAGTACGTAACGATATGCGTGCCCCAGATTACGATGATGTCTTCGTAGTAGGTGATTGCGCACTTATCATGAACGAAGAAAGTGGGCGCCCATTCCCACCAACCGCACAAATTGCCATTCAAATGGCAGAAGCTGTTTCGCATAATGTGAAGGCAATGGCCACTGGAAGCGGAGAAGTAGAGAGCTTTGAACCAAAAATATTGGGTACAGTAGCTTCGCTTGGTCATGATGATGCAATTGGTGTAGTCTTGAATGATCGTAAATTATTCGGTTTTAAAGCTACTGTAATGAAAAAGGTTATTGATAATCGTTATTTACTTAAGTTAGGCGGACCTGGACTATTATTTAAAAAAGGAAAATTCAATATTTTTTATTAAAATAATACTGAGCAAAGGCAAAGTTGCTGCCTTTGCTTTTTTAACGTTTTACTATAAAATGTTAAATAGATAAAGATTGTGCAGGGGAGGATACATCAGTGGTTCAACTTATTATGTCTATCTTATTATTTTTAGTAATATTTTTTGGACTAGCATTTATACTAAATATGCTACTGCGTCGAACTTGGTTAATGGCATGTTTATACCCATTTATCGTATTAATAATAGTCGATGATTTATCAACAGTGGCCTATTTTACAGATTTGACTGGCTCGTTTTCTATAGCATTTACTAAACTTATGGAAATTACTCCAGTTGATATAATTATTTTAAGTTCTGGATTTATTGGCACAATCGTTTCAGGAATTGTTATTAAGCTTTTAAGGAAAAGCGGGTATCAAATGTTTTAGAGGATGTTCAAAAAGTCATCAAATGATAAACGGCGAATTTCTTCGTTGCGAATTTTTTCCGGTCCTTACGTATTAAAAGCATACGTTCTGGTCCTCAAAATCTTCGCACCTTGAACTTCTCGTTTCTAATTTGCCGACTTTTTGAACACGCACTTTTAATAGAAAAGTGAATAAAATTCAAATAGATTGGAAATGATGACATCCAGTGAGGTGTTATCAATGAAAACAAGAAAATTTTTACGGAAAAGTGCAATGGTTCTATTATTCTTTGGCGCAATTTATGCTACATTTTCATCCATTTCAAATGTTAATTTAGAGGACGTCCAGGTATGGGCAAAACAAAAGTCTCAGGAAGTCGCTTCTGTTGATAGCAATTCTTTTAAACAGAGAGACATAGCTTTAGAAAAGAAAACGTTGAATCTTGAGAAGGAAAAACAAAGTTATATTTCCAGTGAAGAAATTGACGGACCAGAAACAATTGAAGAAACAATGAATTTTGAACAATATCCTAGTACAACGTTACTTGCAACTGGATATACTGCGGGTATCGAATCAACAGGGAAAACACCTGATCATCCAAGGTACGGTATTACTTTTTCTGGTGTGCAGGTTAAAAGAGATTTATATTCTACTATTGCAGCAGATTTAGATGTGTATCCGATTGGAACTATAATGTGGATCCCTGATTATGGTTTTGGGGTAGTCGCGGATAAAGGTAGTGCCATCAATGGCCATAAAATTGATCTTTATTATCACACTGTTGCGGATGTATACGAGCATTGGGGTAAAAAAGAAGTAGAGGTTTATATTGTTGAAATGGGTGACGGATCTTTAACCGAGGAAGAATTAAAAGAACTAAATAATAACGAAGCACTGCAAGTTTTCCGAGATCAAATTATCAAGAGTTAAAAGAAAAGCGAAGGCGACTAGTCAGAAGCAGACGCAGAACTAGACAATAGAAAAGCGGAGGCGCCAATATAAAGGCGCTTCCGCTTTTTCTTAGTATAAGAGATGTAATAAAAATGCGATGCCAATTCCTGAAGCGCCACCAAAAAACACTTCGATCGGCTGATGGCCAAGTAATTCTTTTAATTCTTTTCGCTTTTCAAATTCTTCTTTTTTGTTCCAGTCCTTTGCGCCTTCAACAAAATGATTGAAATCTTTCATTAATTGATTTAAAAGCACCGCTTGTTCGCCAGCTTGTCTCCGTACCCCTGATGCATCAAACATAATGATGATGCTAAAGACGCATGCTACAGCAAAAGTTGTTGATGAGACACCATCAACAATACCTACTCCAGTTGAAAGTGCAGTCACAGCGGCAGAATGACTGCTCGGCATTCCACCAGTACTAAAAGCAAGACCTGGCTTAAATTCTCTCGTAATAATAAATCGTATTGGAATTTTAATAACTTGGGCAAAAACTATCGCTGTTAATGCAGCCCATAAAGGAAAATTTAAAAACAAGTCCATGAATGGATGGCCATCCTTTCTGTACTTTTACATGATGCAATAGTGAATATTATTTATTGAGAAGCATATGTACTCCATGTTTATATAAGTTTTATTTTATCATAGGAAATGATAAAATTCATGGATTAACTAGCAACTAATATAAGAGGATGTTCAAAAAATCACCAAATGATAAACGGCGAATTTCTTCGTTGCGAAGTTTTTCCGGTCTTCACGTATTAAAAGCATACGTTCCGGTCCTCAAATTCTTCGCGCCTTGAACTTCTTGTTTCTAATTTGCCGATTTTTTGAACACGCACTATAATTAAAAAAAGGATCACCCACAGATGTGGAATGATCCAAAGAAGGTTAACTTATGTTCTTACAGATGTCCATCTCATTGGGACACGTTTTGCTAATGTTACCATGAAAACTGATGCTAAACATGCAAGTGCCGTATCTTTTACAATAAAAGGAATCATACTAACCCAGGCAATTGTATAAGAGATATCTAGTGCTAACCATGTATTCATTGCAAGATACATGTACGATACACCAATTGTATAATTTAATACCAGACCAACAATTGAGGCGATTGTGTATATAGGAACAGAAGGTTTTTTAGTAATCTCTGAAATCCAGCCAACGAAAAACGCTATGAAAACAAACGAAATAATAAAGCCACCTGTAGGACTAACAATAGCCATTGGTCCTGCACTCATATTTGCAAATACAGGTACACCGGCCACGCCGACGAGAATATATGTAATCATTGAAATAGACCCAAGTTTTTTGCCGAGCATTAATCCTGCCAGAATAGCAAAAAATGTTTGTAAAGATAATGGTACTGATGCCCCACCAATAGGAACTGCCAGCATTGGGAACCAAACTGCGATATTGGCACCAATAGCCATCAAACACACAAATACTGCACCAAATGTTAAATCTATTGTACGTAATTGTTTCATCGATTTTTCCACCTCTCCTCATTATAGTAACCAGGGAAGGGAAGATTGTCAACTATATTTTTATTTAGTTTACAATAAAAATCCGGTAGATTATAAAATCCACCGGCCAGTTCAGTATTTATTTAATGGCGGCTTCCAATGCAACAATCATCATTTCATTAAATGTAGTTTGACGTTCTTCTGAGGAGGTTTCTTCACCTGTTAAAATATGATCAGAAACCGTCAGAACAGACAAAGCTTGACGACCATATTTCGCAGCAAGTGTGTATAATGCAGATGATTCCATTTCGATTGCTAACACTTTATAGTTTGCTAGTAATTCGTTTAATTTCTTTGCATTATCACGATAGAATGTATCACTTGTGAATACGTTTCCTACTCGTAGATTCATTCCTTTTTCTGTTCCAACATCGTAGGCTTTTTTCAATAAATCAAAGTCAGCAAGTGGCGCATAATCGATACCATCAAATACCATACGATTGATTTGAGAGTCTGTTGTTGCACCTTGTGCTAGAATCACATCCCGTACCTTTACATCCTTTTGAATCGCACCACATGTACCGACACGAATTAGCTTTTGAACATCATAGCTTTGAATTAATTCATTCACGTAGATAGAAATGGATGGAACGCCCATTCCTGTCCCCTGAACGGATATACGTTCACCTTTATATGTTCCAGTAAAACCATACATACCGCGAACCTCATTATACTGTGTTACATCCTCCAAGAATGTTTCTGCAATATATTTTGCTCGTAAAGGGTCTCCCGGTAATAATATTTTGTCCGCTACATCATTTTTATTAGCACCTATATGTACACTCATTTGTGTTCCTCCTATATAAAACTTTTATAATTTACAAAATAACGTTATCATAACGGTTTGTAAAAAACAAATTTACCTTAAATACGCCATCTTTACTGTTTTTGTTTTCAATCGACTCTAAAGTTGTATATAATATACGTAGTTTACTTTTTACATATAGAATGTAAATTTAAATAATCACCATGTTATTAGGGAAAGGATGAGATGAAATGAAAGAACAAACATTTACAATTACTGCGGATACTGGTGTACATGCACGTCCTGCAACGTTGTTGGTTAATAAAGCAGGACAATTTGAATCAGAGGTTGAGGTTACTTATAATGGTAAAACAGTTAATCTGAAATCAATCATGGGTGTTATGTCTTTAGGTGTACCTAAGGGTGCAGAGGTCAAAGTTACGGCTACTGGCGGCGACGAAGAAGAAGCATTAGCTGGTGTCGCTGAAGTTATTAAAGAACATTTAGGCGAATAAACGAAAAAGCTAGAGCTAATTAACTCTAGCTTTTTGTTTGTTGCTTAGGAATAATAATTTGGAACACTGTGGATAAGCTAGGTTTATTATTAGCCACGTCCAGCTCCGACGTACAGGACGTACTAGTGCCGATAAAGCCACAGGACGTGGCGTTTTTATCGGCCAGCGCCCATTGCCTAGTGCCCTTCCGGCTCCTCCTTACGATAAGTCAACATCGATTCCTACAAAAGGAAGGCCGACTAACTGCGGGCTTGCCGCCCAACGTCGGCATACCCCTGTTGCAGGGGCATGTTCCTTTTATCTCATACGGTTCCGTCCAGGTCATATGGCAATAACCGGGCGCTTGCGCTTTTGTTCTTAAAAAATACGCATAAGTAGAGGTGAAAGATTTGAATATTTCCGTATCACAGTTACCAGGGATTGGACAGAAAATTACAATGAAAACTTCAGAGGATGATATGCTTGTTATTATTGTTCATCATACTGGTAAAAGAGAACTTTATTTTTTTGATGATGGTGACAGTGAAGAAGCAGACTTTGCAATGGACTTAACTCCTGAGGAGACCCGAGAATTAGCTGCTCAATTACTTGGAGCTACTTATCAACCTGTGGATATTGAAAAAATTCGTATGTTTAAGCGACAAATCATTGTGGACTATATAAAGGTGAAAGCAAAATCATCACTTGTTGATAAAACGATTGAAGAATCTGATGTTAGAAATAAAACCGGTGCAACGATTATTGGAATTGTTCATGGAGAAGACATGGTTGCTATCCCTGAATCTGATACGACAATAAAACCTGGGGATGTACTGATGTCTATTGGTAAAGAGGAACAGATATCTTCTCTATCAAAGCTATGTCAGGGAGAGGAATAAGTTGGCTTGTTAAGTGAATTTCCCATACTGTTAGGTGCTGGTCTTGTTTTACTCGGAATTTTCGTTTTAGGTTTTATCGGATTTAAAACAAAATTTCCTAGTGTTATTTTATATATTCTACTTGGTGTTGTTTTAGCAGGATTATTAACACATAATGAAATATTACATTTTTCAGGTGAAGTAGCGATTGTATTGTTATTCTTTTTACTTGGATTAGAATTTAGTACAAAGCGTTTAGGATCGATTGCAAAAAAGATTTGGAGTTCAGGGATACTTGATGTGGTACTTAGCTTAGGTGTTTCGATGATCATTGCTTTCGGATTTGGATTAGATTGGTTTAGTGCGTTTCTTATTGGTGGAATTACATATGCAACGAGTTCGTCAATTACAGCAAAACTACTGGATGACAAGGGAAGGATGGCGAATGCTGAGACCGAATTTGTCTTGGCAATCCTTATATTTGAGGATTTAATCGCTCCAATTGTTGTTGCGGTTTTAATAGCGCTTAGTGCGGGTGATGCGTTTACAAGCGGTGATCTATTACTATTGATAGGAAAAATCATAGGCCTTGGACTTATTGCGATTATCCTCGGTAAGACAGTGTTTAAGCACTTTGAAAAGTTTTTACTACGAATTGATGATGAAGACTTTAAAATTGCGTTATTAGTAGGCATAGCTGTTTCGTTTGGTGGCTTAGCGTTATTATTAGGACTTTCAGAGGTCCTAGGTGCATTTCTTGCAGGTGTTATGCTTGCGGAAATTGGTAAGATTGAGCGTGTTGAAAGTACCGTAACCCCAGTTAAAGACTTGTTGTTACCTACATTTTTTATTTATTTTGGAACAACAATTGACATAGGTTCCGGTATACCAATGCCACTACTACTGGTAACACTTCTTATTTGGTCAGTGATTGCCAAAGTACTCGTTGGAATTATCGGTGGAAAACTATATGGACTATCTAAACGGGTATCACTACGTGCAGGTCTATCGCTCTGTGCAAGGGGAGAATTCTCAGTGGTTATGGCTAGTGTTGCGTTAGGTACTATAAAAGTATTTGGTGGGATCTACATTATCTTGTCAGCGTTTATTGGTATGCTTCTGTTCAGCTATGCTAACAAAATTACAATAAAAATTTATGGTAAACCTGTTAAGAAAAAGAAAAACTTAAAGGTGCCAACTGTCTAATCATACGAAAAAAGCAGCCACATTTGGCTGCTTTCACTTAATAATGCTTTTCCTCCAATTCTTCTAATGTTTTTAGAGCCTTTTTATTAAAGGGTGTATCTTTGTAGGCAAGCTTGTCTTTCAGTTTATTAACTGATTTTTCTAGTGACGTTTTATAGGAAGGGAGTTCTCCTTCAAAGGGGTGGACTGCTGGTTTGGCAACATTCATTTTCTCATTATAGGCCAGCGCTTTTCGTTCATGGAAAAATACATCTTCCACTTTGCCTGGGTTATGTAAATCACCTTGCATTGGGTGTTTATGAACAGCCAATACTTTGATAAGAAAGCGGTCGCCGCGATCCTCTATTACTTCCCCAATATATATTCCCGAGTTATAATGCGCCCGCACGATTTTTCCAATTTGTGTGTCAGTCATTGATATAACCTCCAAGTAAAATGAGTACATTTCCTATTTTACGTTAATTTTGGCAAACTTCAATAGACATGGTATCTAATATGTCACCTTTATGAACAAAAAGCTTTTAGGTTTAAGGGAAACCGTGTATTTGATATAATTATGTCGAAAGGCGTGAGTACCTATGATGGAATTTCTTTATTTTCCAGAGGATAAGTCGGAGTATATTCCTGCAGTGATAACATTACTCATTTTTATGATTGGTGCAGCTATTACGGTATATTTTTTTAATAAACAATCTAAGAGAGAAGAAAAGCGAATTAATGAAAAGTTTAATCTCAATGGCAACAAGCAAACGAATGATACTACGAACAAAAATGATAATAATAAAAGTGAATGAACGTTGGAAAACTACTACATCCTGATAAGGAATAGTAGTTTTTTTGTAGTTTAGTTTGATTCTTTTTGGTTGATACTAGTAAAAAAACAGGGGCCACTGAAAAAGTTAAGTATAGTACAAAATATGTGGATCTACCGTCGCATCCTCGAATATACTTCGCTTTCCGCGGGCGAGTGTCGAGCCTCCTCGGACTGCCGTCCTGCGGGGTCTCGCCGATCTCTTACTTCCCGCAGGAGTCTCCGTATATTCGAGGATGCTAATTTAAGGTGAAAAGTTAAATTTTTAAAATCCACCACTTTTTCAGTGCCCTCAAAAAAACATCACTGGAGGACCTAAGAATGTTACGTAATGTAATGATTGTAGTAGTGTTAATTTTTCTTGTAGGATGTCAGAATGATGGCCGAACCTCATTAAAAGTTGATATGTATAACCCATCTGGTGATATGGTTGGAACTGCTACGCTTAAAGAACAACCTGAAGGCGTATCCGTAAAGGTGAAAGTGGAAGGATTGAAACCTGGATTACACGGGATTCATGTTCATGAATTTCCAAAATGTGAGGGGCCAGATTTTAAGAGTGCAGGAAATCACTTTAATCCTGAAGGCAAGGACCATGGTGCGATGCATCCTAAGGGGCCACACTTAGGGGATTTGCCAAACGTAGAAGCGGATTCGAGCGGGGTAGTAGATGTTGAATTAATGCTAGCTGGTGCAACGATGTTAGAAGGAAAGAAGTCACTATTTAAAGATCAAGGTAAGTCACTCATCATTCATAGTGATATGGACGATGGAGTTAGCCAACCTAGTGGCGATTCAGGAGAGCGATTAATTTGTGGCGAAATTAAGCTGAAAGCAGAAGGTTCCAAGGAATCTCCACCAGATCCAACTGAAAATAATGAAGAAAAGAAAAAATAGAAAAGTTGCTTATACTACAATTTGTAGTATAAGCAACTTTCTTATCTACTATGGACAGCTTCGATAATCCGTTTAACTCCATCTTCAAGTGTATCTCTAGGACAGGCAATATTCATACGCATAAACTGTTTACCTTCCTCACCGTATTCAATCCCTGTATTAAGTCCTACTTTTGCTTTTTCAATCATAAAGCTATTTAAGGATTTATCATCTAAATCAAGTCCACTACAATCTATCCATAATAAATAGGTTCCTTCTGAGTCAATAACTTTTAATTCATTGGTATGTTGATGAAACATGTCTGCAACATAATTCTTATGGTCTTGTAGAACATTTCGTAATTCATCGAGCCACTCGTCTCCGTGTAAATATGCGGATTCTAAAGCAACGTTACCCATGGTGTTAAGCATATGATGACCTTGGCTTTCTAACTGGTCGGTAAGGATTGTCCGTTTTTCCTCATCAGTAGTGATAATATAGGATGCCTGCAAACCAGCTAAATTAAATGTTTTTGATGGTGACATAAATGTTATGGTTTGTTGACTAATATCATCTGATAAAGATGCGAGTGGCGTATGCTTATTGCCAGGAAAAGTTAAATCACTGTGTATCTCATCGCTTATCATTAATACATCATAGGTTAAACAAAGATCAGCCATTCTTCTTAATTCTTCCTGTTGCCAAACTCTTCCCACTGGATTATGTGGAGAACATAAAATAAATGCTTTTACACCACTTTTAAGTTTTTCCTCAAAGTCTTCGAAGTCGATCTGATACGAGTTATCATTATAGATTAACGGATTTTTCACAACTTCACGGTCATGCTTTTTAATTACATTGTAAAAGGGTGTATATACTGGGGTCTGAATTAGCACTTTATCTTTCGGTTCAGTAAAGGCCTGAACAGCCATATGTATACTTGTGACAACACCAGGGCTGAACGTGAGCCAATCCGTGTCTATTGACCAGTCATGGCGTCTTTCTAGCCAATTAGCAATTGCATCCTTTACATGGTTATCAAGAATAGTATAACCGAAAATCCCGTGCTTAGAACGTTCCACTAATGCATCAATGACAGGCCTTGGTATTTGAAAATCCATATCTGCAACCCACATTGGCAGTACCTCTTCCGATTGAAAAACGGTTTGAAGAATGTCCCATTTAACGGATCTTGTTTGCTTCCGATTGTGCACATCAGTAAAATTTATCATACGAAAACCTCCCTTTACTTAGTATATCGAATTATTGGAAGAAGAACATTAGAAAAACTCACCATTCGCCTTGTACTTACTTGTGAATGGCAAATTTTTTCTTATAACGACGTTTTCTTTTTCTTTTAAACTTACGTAAAAAAAAGCAAAGCGGTATACGCCTTGCTCACAGGGGGAATACGAGAAAGTCTTACATTATAAGTATTACCCTGTGGGAAAAAAATTAAACACATTTTGACAATTTTAGATTCGTTTTTCTAATTCTTTTTTCGCATCCTCAAATCCAGGTTTTCCTAAAAGAGCGAACATATTTTTCTTGTAAGCCTCAACGCCTGGTTGATCAAATGGATTAACACCTAATAAGTAACCACTAATGGCACAAGCTTTTTCAAAAAAGTAAACCATGTACCCAAATGTGTACGCGTCAAGTGCTGGTAATTCAATCACTAAGTTTGGAACATTCCCGTCATTGTGCGCAATCATCGTTCCCTGGTATGCTTTATCATTTATTTCATGAAGTGTTTTCCCTGTTAAATAATTTAAGCCATCTAAATTTTGTTTGTCTTCTTTTACGGTTAGTTCTTTTTTAGATGAATTGACATGTAAAACCGTTTCAAACAAATCGCGTCTGCCATCTTGAATATATTGACCTAATGAGTGCAAATCGGTCGTGAAATTAGCTGAAGCAGGGAAAATTCCTTTTTGATCTTTTCCTTCACTTTCGCCAAATAATTGCTTCCACCACTCAGCAACATATTGAAGCTGTGGTTCATAATTGACCAACATTTCAATGGTCTTTCCTTTGTTATACAGAACGTTACGTATAGCGGCATATTGATATGCAGGATTCTTTTCAAGGGTTTCTTCGGCCAAATCCGCTGTAGCCTGTCTAGCACCTTCCATCATGTCATCAATGGAAATTCCACTTGCAGCAATTGGTAATAATCCGACGGCTGTTAAAACCGAGTAACGCCCCCCGACATCATCTGGAATAATAAAGCTTTCATAGCCTTCCTCAGATGCAAGTTTTTTTAGTGCGCCTTTTTCTTTATCGGTAGTTGCATAAATTCGTTTTTTTGCTTCATTTTCTCCGTATTTCTTCTCAAGAAAATCGCGGAAAATGCGGAAGGCAATCGCTGGTTCTGTTGTTGTTCCACTTTTAGAAATAATATTTATAGAAACTTCTTTATCCGCTAAAACATCAAGTAACTCTTGCATGTACGTTGAACTAATATGATGGCCAACAAAAATAATCTGAGGAGCCTTCCGTTCTTTTTTGCTCAATAAATGGGAAAAAGAATGGTTTAACATTTCAATTGCTGCACGAGATCCCAAGTAGGAACCGCCAATACCAATTACAAGCAAAACATCTGAATCATTTTTAATTTTTTCAGCGCTTGCTTTTATTCGGTTGAATTCTTCTTGATCAAACGTATTAGGTAAGTCTAACCAACCTAGAAAATCATTACCTGCACCAGATTTATTATGTAATGTATGATGGGCTACAGATACATATTCATTCATTTGGTTTAGTTCATTTTCATTTAGAAAAGGAATTGCTTTTTTATAAGAAAAATTAATGTGTGTCATACTGTGCCTCCTAATTAAATACTCCATTTACTTTACCCGAACTAACGAAAGGAAATCAAGAATGAGCATGCATATATTTTGATTAAGCGGAAAAAATAGCAAGGAAATGATAAATGATGGCTGGAAGACCGCTAGAGGTAGACAAAAAAAAGAGGCTTACTCTACCAAATTATTCTAGTTGCATAATGAGTAAATTGGTGAAGAGACCTCTTATTTAAATTAACTTTTGTATGTTTCTTCTCGTTCTTCGGATTGTTCAATCCATTCTTCCAGCTTATCTTTTAACGTGTTAAAACCAGCTGAACTATCCTGTTGCTGTTGTTGAACAGGTTGTTTTCTAGGTGCTTTTGTTTGTTTCTTTGGTGCTTCTTCTGTAGCGCGGATAGATAATGACACTTTATTTTTTTCAGAATCAACGTTTAATACTTTAACATTTACTTCATCACCGACTGTTAAGTGATCATTAATATCTTTCACATAACCGTGCGTTACCTCAGAGATATGAACCAATCCTTGTGTTTCATCATCTAAAGCGACAAATGCGCCGTATGGTTGAATTCCTGTAACTTTTCCTTCTATAACTTGACCAGTTTCAAACTTGTCTGTCATGCTGAACAACTCCTATGCCTTTAATTCGATTCTTTTCACACAATATAATATTTTAACACAAATTGCGGATTCAAGCAAAAAAAATTGGAAGGAAGATTGAAATGGTTCCTATAGAGTCTACTATTGAAAATACAATTTTCTCCTTATACGTCTTGGAAGAATTATTAAAACCAGAAGGATTTGTCATCGGTTCTAGTTGGGATTACGATAGTGGGTACTTTGACTATTTAATTGATAATAAAGATACTTATTATTTTTTACGAATTCCATTTTACGCTGTAGCTGGTTCACTTGATTACCCAGGAGTTACGGTTCGTGTTGACAAGCCATTTTTGCTAGCCCATCAATATCAAAAAGGAAATGATGAAACAGCAGAAA
The DNA here is from genome assembly GCF_002224365.1 of Virgibacillus necropolis. Taxonomy (GTDB): domain Bacteria; phylum Bacillota; class Bacilli; order Bacillales; family Amphibacillaceae; genus Virgibacillus_F; species Virgibacillus_F necropolis. Next base: position 1,645,211 of record NZ_CP022437.1, read on the forward strand.
GTGGTGCGTTAAGCGGTGCAGTGAATCAATTCCAATCCCCTTCCAACCCTGATGCTGATTTACCACCTGAATATATTAATATGGGAAAAGACATGGTGAAAAAGATGGAAGGGTTACTCATTCCAAGCAGATAAAGTGATTACAGCATCACCTGACTTTAATAAAAAGTCTGGTGATGGATTTATACGCCATTTATCATTACGAATTACGACAAGTAAAAGCTGGTGCCCTTCAAGGAAATGAATTACTCCACTCATGTAACTCTTATTCGCTAAATCTGCGGGAAGTGTACGTTTTATAAACTGTTGGTTTTCCAAAAGATTTATTACTAATTCAACGGGGTTATTCGTTTTCGGAAAAAATAGCTCGTGATAGAGCATACTACTTAAAAAGTTATTTGGCTGAACGACAGAGGTAGCACCTGCTCGTAATGCATTATCCATTTGTTTATCCGACAAGATTTCTGTTACTAAAGGTACCGATTTGTTATTTCCTCTTATGGCTACTGTTGTTAAAATAGTGTGATGATCAGCTAGTTTTTCCTTTTTAGTTGAATCTGCCGTAATTAAAACAGATTTGGCTTTGTCTATGTTTGCCTTTAAAAGTGTCTCATCTTCACTAGCATCACCATGTATAAAGTGTACAGGTATTTGTTGATAAGGTAGCTGCTGTAAGCTGTAATCAATGAGCACAATTTCAGTAAGTTTATCTTTAGACATGATGATATCAACTAGTTGTCTGGTGCGCTCATTCCAGCCAACTATAATAATGTGATCGCTTCCTTTGTATGCAACTTTTCCTTTAGATAAACTGTTTTCGTGTTTAATGGTTTCCGCTGATACAGTCGTAATATAAAAAGTGATTAGCCCTCCACCAGATAAAATTAACAGAATACCTATAACCTTTCCAGGAACTGTTAACGGTACATAATCACCATAGCCAACTGTTGCTCCGGTTACAAACGCCCACCAAACACCATCAAAAATAGTTGGAAACTCATTTGGCTCAACAAAATGAATTACAGTACCAAACGAGAGCATAAGGAGAAATACAGAAATTAATAGTCGTAAAACAATTGGTAACCGAAAATAAATATGTTTAAATAGTTCAATACGCATAATTTCACCTTTATTAGTAGTTATTTTTTAACGTGTTCATGCTTTCATACAGTATGGACGAATAGACATAAAAAAAGACATCCAGTTGGATGCCTTTTTTAAGAGCAAAGAAAGTATAAAATTTTAGCGATTATCTGTCTAGCTTCAGCGCCTAGACACTCGAGACATAAGCAGTTCGCTTCCGTGCGAGCAAAGCACCCACACTGCACCGCTCTGCTTATGCTTGTCGTGTCTTTCAAGGCGCTTGCGCTTTTCTTAAAGTTCAAAGTTATTGTATTGTTTTTTTAATGCTTTGATACACTTCATCCCAGAAATCGGTATTATCACGAAATGATTTGGTCATGAAAAGTAGCATTTCATTTAGTTTTTCTTTGTAGTCACCAGCATCCTTATCAGGTAAATTTGTACGAGAGTCGTCAAGAAATTGCTGGATCTTATCTGCCCGTGGTCCCCATTTTGCAACTTCATTACCTGCTTCATCGATAAAAACAAATATCGGTATGGATCTTGATTTTCCATTCGTAAGATATTGATCCATAAGTTCCAGATTTGCGTCTCTTGGAAATAAAGCCACGTCCATATTGGTATGCTCAGCAATACGAAGTAAAATTGGTACATTTAACATGGCATCTCCACACCAATCTTCTGTCAAAACCAATACACGAAGTTGCTTACTACTTATATGTTGGAAAAACTCCTCGTCACTCGGAATTGTGAAGTGATCATAAATATGTAATAGGTTTTCTTTATGTTTTTCCATTGATTCTATATATGTATCAGGTGACATCCCTTTTTCATACCACTCGTTTAACGTCATCATCTATCTCTCCTTTGTATACGTGTCTTTGTCAAAGTTTACCCAATTTGATATGTTTCGTAAACAAAAGTGCTTCCTGCTAAGAAATTTGCTATGATTGTAGGAGAAGTTCAAAAAGGCACTTATAGGAGAATGAATTTAGTAGGAGGAATTTTTAATGGGTCAGACAAACAGAGGTTTTTTATTAGAATTATTAAAAACTCCGTCACCATCAAGTAATGAAATGCAAATTCAGAAAAAGTGGATAAACTATGTTCAAGATTTTGCCGACGAAATTCGTACGGATAATGCTGGTAACGCAATCGGTGTGTTAAACCCAGATGCACCTTTTAAAGTATTACTTGCAGGGCATTGTGATGAAATTGCGTTAGTCATTAACCGTGTCGATGAAAAAGGATTCTTGCATTTTGATAAGATGGGTGGGATTAACCCAAAAGCAGCTGTAGGAATGAAAGTTACAGTCCTCGGCTATGAAAAAACAGTGACTGGTGTTATCGGTGTGAATGCACAGCACCACGGCGGTCTTAAAAATGAATTCGGACTTGAGGATTTATTTATTGATTGTGGATGTACATCCAAAGAAGAAATGGAAAAATACGTGCAAATAGGGGATCTCGCTGTATATAAAACAGATCCAGAACTATTAATGGATCGTTATGTAGCAGGCCGTGGTTTGGATAACCGCACAGGTTCATTTATCGTTGCAGAGGTCCTAAAGAGATTGGCTGATCAAGGCTGTAATGTAGGAGTTTATGCTGCAAGTACGGTAAACGAAGAAACGAATATGGGTGGGGCTTATTTTGCTGCTGCAGGTATTGAACCAACGATGGCAATTGCTTGCGACGTTACGTTTGCAACCGATTATCCAACCGTTGATAAAAATAAACATGGTGATGTTCGTTTAGATGGTGGTCCAGTGCTTGCAAAAGGTGCACCGATAAACATCAAAATCAACAAACTGCTTGAAAAAACGGCTAAAAGCTTAGATATGGATGTACAATATGAATTAACACCAAGAATGACAGGTACAGATGCTGACAAGATGCGTTTAACGGGACGCGGTGTACCAGTATCACTTGTTTCATTACCATTACGATACATGCATTCACCAGTGGAAACAGCTAGCTTAAAGGATATTGATGAAGAAATTGAGTTACTTGTAGCAATGATCGCGAATTTAACTGGCGAGGAAAGTTTAAATCCATTAGAAGATTGAGAAGAATTATAAAATATCAAAAAATAATTTGACAAAATTTCGAGACGATAGTAATGTATATAGTAATTAAATAATGAACTTCTTATTCAGAGAGGTGGAGGGACTTGGCCCTGCGATACCTCGGCAACGGACTTTTTAAGTGCTGTGCTAAATCCAACAAGCGTCAGCTTGAAAAATAAGAAGAGAGTGCGGACGTATATGCAAATCTCTTCTTATTATCAATAAGAAGGGATTTTTTTAATTTACTAATGAATTGTCTAACCGCCGCACTAGCGACTAGTTGGTCCTGTGAATGGAAGGTAAAGTAAAATTTAATAGAAACTTCTTATCTAGAGAGGTGGAGGGACTGGCCCTACGATACCTCGGCAGCGTACTTTTTTCAAAAGTGACGTGCTAATTCCAGCAAGCAACAAGCTTGATAGATGAGAAGAGGGAAGTTTTATGATGCCTCTTCTTATTTATTAAGGAGAGGCATCTTTGCATTTTGAGAGGATGTTCAAAAAGTCACCAAATGATAAACTACGAATTTCTTCGTTGGCTCGTCTTTCCGGTCCTCATGTAGAAATATCCTACATTCTGGTCCTCAATACTTCGCCGCCTCGAACTTCTTGTTTCTAATTTGGCACCTTTTTGAACACACATTTTAGGAGGGAAAATATGATTACTTTTGAGAACGTAACAAAGGTTTATCAAGGAAACGGTACACAAGTAAAAGCATTAGACAATGTTGATTTACATATTGAAAAAGGAGAAATATATGGGGTTATCGGTTTTAGTGGTGCTGGGAAAAGCTCACTCGTGCGTTGTGTGAATCTGCTTGAACGTCCTACATCAGGAAAAGTTATTGTAAACGAACAGGATCTGCTCAGTCTTACGCCAAAAGAACTACGGGAAGCAAAGCGAAATATTGGAATGATTTTTCAACACTTCAACCTGCTAAATTCAAAAACAGTTTTTACCAATGTGGCAATGCCATTACTGCTAATGAACACTCCAAAGGAAGAAGTGAAACAACGAGTTTATGAGATGTTAGATTTTGTTGGGTTACGTGATAAGGCAGATAATTATCCAGACCAACTTTCAGGTGGGCAAAAACAACGAGTAGGAATTGCACGAGCATTAGCAACTCAGCCATCTGTATTATTGTGCGATGAAGCAACATCAGCGCTTGATCCACAGACGACGGATGACATTTTAAAGCTTTTGAAAAAAATTAATCAAGAGTATAAGATCACGATTTTAATCATTACACATGAGATGGGAGTTATCCGTGAAATATGTGATAAGGTCGCAGTGCTTGAGAATGGAAAGGTGATTGAATCAGGATCTACTTTCGATGTGTTTGCTCAACCAAAAACAAAAACTGCTCATAATTTCGTTAGCACGGTCATGCATGATGAAATACCAGAATCTGTTTACCGGTTAATTCGCTCGCAAGAAGCAACCAATCAAATTTATCGGATTGTGTTTGTCGGTGAAACTGCTGGATATCCACTTCTATCGCAAATAGCTAAAAAATTCGATGTGGAAGTAAACGTGTTGTTTGGTAGTATCACAGAATTACAAGGAACATCACTCGGTAATTTGATTGTAAAGTTTGAAGGTGCCGCGAAAGAGATTAGTAGGGTTATTATGCATATTAACCAACAAAAGGTAACAATCAAGGAGGTGTTAGAAGATGTTAGTTGACTTTGATCAAATTATGGTGGCAACAGGAGAAACCATTACAATGGTCGCATTTTCGTTAATTTTTGCTACGGTAATCGGTTTGCCGCTCGGAATTTTATTAGTTGTAACACGAAAAGGACATTTATGGGAGAACGCTGCTATTTTTAGTGTACTAAATTCAATTGTGAACTTATTCCGTTCCATACCATTTATTATTCTTTTGGTGGTAGTTATACCATTTACCAGGTTGATCGTTGGAACCTCGATAGGAACTGCTGCGGCAATCGTCCCAATGGTTTTATTTTCTGGTCCTTATATTGCCAGGTTGATAGAAAACTCACTGTTAGAAGTTGATCCTGGTGTAATGGAAGCGGCGCAATCGATGGGAGCGACACCGAGACAAATCATTACCCGTTTTTTAATACCAGAAGCATTAAGCTCACTACTATTGGGATTAACAATTGCAACAATAGGACTTGTTGGCGCTTCCGCTATGGCTGGTGCGATTGGTGGAGGAGGACTTGGTGATTTAGCCATTACATATGGATACCAACGATTCGATACGGTAGTGATGATTATTACAGTAGCCATTCTTGTTGTAATGGTGCAAGCATTACAAACGACAGGAAATATTTTATCTAGAAAAATCAGGCGAAGATAAAAAAACACAAAAAAATGAACTAGACAAAAAGGGGATAAAACAACATGAAAAGAATTGGACTTTTATTATTTATAAGTTTAGCGGTGATAACTAGTGCCTGCTCAAATGACGAATCAACTGTTTCAGTAGGAATTAGCGGCTCTGACACAACGATTTGGGATTTTATTGCAGAAAAGGCGAAAGAAGAGGGAATTAACGTTGAAATCGTTAAATTTTCCGACTATGTACAACCAAACTTGGCACTTGCTGAAGGGGAAATCGATGCGAATGCCTTTCAAACAGTTTCTTATTTCGATTCATTTATAAAAGAACATGATTTGGATTTAGTACCAATTGCAACTACAGTTATAGCGCCAATGGGTCTTTATTCCGATAAATATGATTCACCTGAAGAAATTCCAGAAGGTTCGTCAATTGCCTTACCAAAGGAAGCAACAAATATGGGACGTGCATTATTACTCCTTCAGTCAGCTGGTTTAATTAAATTAGAAGAAAATTTTGATGGTAATGGTTCAGTAGATAAGATTGTAGAAAACCCAAAAAATTTAAAGTTTGAAACACTTGTGGCTGCTCAAACTCCAAGGGTCTTACCAGATGTAGCTGCATCTATTATTAATAATGGTATTGCAGTTGATGCTGGATTTAGTCCATTAGGCGATTCTATTTTTCATGAAAATGAAACAGCTACACCATATATAAATATTATTGCTGTTCAAGAAAAAAACAAAGATGACAAAACACTGCAGAAGCTAGCAGATATTTATCAATCAGAAGAAGTAAAGGAGTTAATCCAAAAAGAGTATGATGGAAATCAGATACCAACATTTGTACCGTTAAGTAATATTGGCTGGTAAAAAATAGATGGGGTGAATAGGATGACTGTAGTTACACAAAGCTTGGAAAAAATAAAACAACGTATTATTGAAAATGTAGAAGAAAACAGGGATCAATATATTAAAACAAGTCATGCGATCCACGATAGGCCCGAGATTGGAAATGAGGAATTTTTTGCTTCTGAATTGTTAACAGACACTCTAGGTAAGGAAGGCTTCACTGTTGAAAAAGGGGTTGCTGGACATGAAACAGCATTTCTGGCTAAAAGAAAAGGCGAAAAAGAAGGGCTTCGAATTGGATTTTTAGCTGAGTATGATGCCTTGCCGGGAATAGGTCATGCATGTGGCCATAATATCATTGGAACGACAAGTGTTGCAGCAGCCATCGCATTAAGTAAAGTGATTGATGAAGTCGGCGGGGAACTGGTTGTACTCGGGACTCCTGCTGAAGAAGGTGGGCCAAATGGTAGCGCAAAAGGAAGCTTTGTGAAAGCTGGGTTACTAGATGACATTGACGCAGCAATCATGCTTCATCCTGGAAATGAGACGAATTTAACGGGGCCTAGTTTGGCAGTTGATCCACTGGATTTTGAATTTTTTGGTAAACCAGCACATGCTTCCGTACAACCAGATAAAGGAATCAATGCTTTAGATGGAGTAATTCAATTGTTTAATGGAATTAACGCATTACGACAACACCTGCCATCTGATGTAAGGATTCATGGTATTATCCCAAACGGCGGCGATGCGCCAAATATCGTTCCAGAATATGCTAAGGCACGGTTTTTTATCCGGGCAGCAACAAGGTCAGTATTAAATGAAGTTACAGAAAAGGTTAGCGCTATTGCAAATGGGGCAGCTCTTGCTACAGGGGCAACTGTAAAAATTAACTCATTCCAAAATGAAGTAGATAATTTTGTTATTAACCGAAACTTCGATAACGTGTTTAAAGATGTAGCAGAAAGCCTTGGAGAAATAGTTAACACAGAGGAACGAGAAGGATTAGGATCCACCGATGCAGGAAATGTTAGTCAAGTTGTTCCTACTATTCATCCACATATTAAAATAGGTTCAAGCGACTTAGTTGGACATACCGTTGAATTCAGAGAAGCGGCTAGATCTGAAAAGGGAGATCAAGCACTAATTGTAGGAGCGGAAGCAATAGCTTTAACCGTACTGGAACTTTTAACAAATCGATTAACATACGATGAAATTTATCAAGAATTTAAAGAACAAACACAACCTCCCAACTAATGTACAAACAGCTGTACCATTTCATTTGAGTTTCCCGTAATAATTGGTCAAATGTAAACACCCTTTTTTGATTTATCTCAATCAAAAAAGGGTGTTTTTCAGTCTTATGGGCCATAAGGTAGTAGGAAAATAAATTCATTATAGGTCTTAGTGATGGTGAAAAAAGTAAATTAAACGAGATCTAAGGGTGAATGGAACTATATTTTTCAAAAGATTTAGCCAACTAAAACTTTTAGGGTAGTTTAACATAGGAACAACGATTCATTTTTTTATTTTGTTGAAAAATGCCTATACATAAACAGCGAGTCTATTAACTAATAAAAGCTTATATAACAACACTTGTCGTTATTTTTATTTCTCGATGAAATTGGCTGGTAGGACTTTTGCCTGTACAACAAAATACAAGAAACAGTGCTTATCTACTATTTTCTAAAAATTCTAATCAAATCCGACAATTTACGACACCTTTTTCGTTTCTATTACAGTATAGTTACAGCAACAACCAGAATAGTACAAACGGCACCGCTGCAGCTTTAGATCCTACACACTATTTCTTAGTAAAGGAGGCAAAGGGGTGTTTTTTATATTGTCTTTTATACATTATGTGTAAAGACAATTATCTTGACGGTATGTAATGCTTAGTTTCAAAATTCGAGAGGAGGAAGGAAATTGAGAAAAAAGAAACAACGTCAGGTTAGAGCCTTTAGTATTGCAGCATCATTACTGATGTCATTTTCGTTAATAGCACCAGGAATTGCAAGTGCTGAAACAAATGATAAATTGCACCGATCAGTAAATGATACCCAGGCTGTCACAAAAGTTAAGGTGAGCGATCGTTTGTTAGAAAAGTTTGAAAAGGATGATAAAGTAACATTCCTAATCAAATTTAAAGAAAAAGCAGACACCAAAAAAATTGCGAAAGAAGCAAAAGCAAGTGCTAAGTCAGCTAATCTAACTGCACAAAAGCTTGAGCTCATCCAACGTTCAGCTGTTGTCTCTGAATTAAAGGCGACATCTCTTGTTTCACAACAAGGTGTAAAACAATATCTTGAGCAAGAGGCTAAAAAAGGTAATGTAAAAGATATAAGGTCGTATTATATTGTGAATGGGATGGCTGTTACAGCGACGAAAGAGATCGCTCAAAAAGTCGCATCATTTGCTGAAGTGGAAAAGATTTTGCCAAACGAAACACGTCAATTATTTACAACAAAAACAAAAGACGCAAAAACACCTAAGTCGGAAGTGGCTAACGTTGAGTGGAACGTTAACCGTGTAGGAGCACCCCAAGTATGGGAAATGGGGTTTGATGGTACAGGCACAGTTGTAGCTAGTATTGACACAGGTGTTCAGTGGGATCATCCTGCTTTAAAAGAAAAATACCGTGGATATGATGCAGCAACTGGTGAGGTTAATCATGATTTCAACTGGTTTGATGCTACTGCAGGTGAATCAGAACCATATGACGATCAAGGACATGGAACACACACAATTGGAACAATGGTTGGTTCAGAGCCAGATGGATCTAATCAAATTGGAGTAGCGCCGGGAGCTAAATTTATAGCTGTAAAAGCATTTACAGCGGATGGTGGAACAGATGTTGATCTATTGGCTGCTGCTGAATGGATTTTAGCACCAACAGATGCAGAAGGTAATGCTCGGGTAGACTTGGCGCCTGATGTTGTTAATAACTCATGGGGTGGTGGTCCAGGGCTTGATGAGTGGTACCGAGATGTTGTAATAAACTGGAGAGCTGCTGACATTTTCCCTGAGTTCTCAGCTGGAAATACAACATTGTTTAATCCGGGTGGACCGGGATCAGTTGCTACACCAGCAAACTATCCAGAGTCTTTTGCAACTGGAGCCACAGATATAAATGACGTAGTTGCAGGTTTTTCACTACGTGGACCTTCGCCATATGATGAGGTTAAACCTGATATATCTGCACCTGGGGTGAATATTCGTTCATCTGTACCAGGAAGCGGATATGAAGGTGGCTGGAATGGAACGTCGATGGCAGGACCAGCCGTAGCAGGAGTGGCGGCACTGTTGCGTCAAGTGGATGCTAGTTTAACAGTTGATGAAATGGAAGAAATATTACTAAATTCTGCAACACCATTGACAGATGAAGAGTATCCAGAGTCTCCTAATAATGGGTACGGTTATGGATTAGTTAATGGATATGCGGCTGTTTCTTCAATTATAAGTGGCCTTGGAACTATAGAAGGGCAAGTGACTAAACAAGGAGAAGATACTGAAGCTCCGACATTTGAACATACTGCACCAACTGAAACGTATGCTGGAATGGATTTAGATTTAACTATACAAGTTAATGATGATATTAGTGTTTCATCGGTTGAATTAAAGTATCAAGATGCGAGTGGAGAGTGGCAAGTAGTTGAAGCTGCTCGTACATCGGGTGACTTTAAAGCTGGTGAATATCTAGCAACTATTCCTGGAAATCAAATTGATGGTGATTCCCTCACTTATAAGTGGACAATCAATGATTTCGGAAATAATGAAGTGAATAGTGAAGCGTATATTGTATCCGTTTTACAAGGTATTGCACCAGGTTATTCAGCAGACTTTGAAACTACCCCTGTTGGCTGGACTTCATTCGGAGAGAATAATAGTTGGGAGTGGGGAGCGCCAACGTCAGGACCAGGAAATGCGTCATCAGGCGAGAAAGTTTATGCAACTGGGCTTGATAGCGATTATGAAAGTGATACAAATGCTACACTTGTAATGCCACCAATTGATCTGCCAGAAGGAAATGCTTATCTACAATTCAATCAATGGTATGAGTTAGAAAACAATTATGATTACGGTCATGTTTTTGTTTCTACAGATCAAGAGGAATGGACCCAGGTCATGGAAATGAATGGTACAACGAGTGATTGGGAACTTGCTGAAGTTGATCTTTCAGAGTACAGTGGCCAGCGAATTTATGTTGGTTTCAATGTAACAACTGATGGAAGTGTTACGAGGGAAGGGCTTTACATTGATGATGTAGCGTTATCTGATACGTCAATAAACAGCAAGACAGCAATCAAGAAAAAGAAAGGCAATAACGGTAAAAAGAAAGGTCAGAGTAAGAGAAACAATGATCTTGGAATAATCAAAAGCAATGAAAAAGCTGGATTAAAAGAAAAGGTAGATCCGGATAAAATTCAACCGAACCTACCTGTAAAAGAAAATCCTCCCGTCGAAGAGGACACCATTAATCCTACACTTTTACCAATTGGTGCGCAAGTAAGTGTATTGGAAAGTGGACGATCCGTAAACACAAATCCAGAAGATGGGACCTATTCATTAACCCATGCTGCGGGCGAGTTTACCGTACAAGCATCATCATATGGATTTGAATCAGAACAACAATCTGTAACAGTCGAAAGAGATGGAGTTGCTCAAGCCAACTTCACATTGGACGAAATTCCACAAGCAACCGTTAGTGGAACAATTACTGACGAAGCAACAGGAACACCAATTGTAGGAGCAACACTATTACTTGTCGAAGACGCTAATATTGCACCTGTTGAAACAGATGAGGATGGAAACTATTCCATCATCGCATACGAAGGTACCTACACACTTAAAGTACTTGCACGAGATTATAAGAGCAAAGAAGTTGAAGTAACGATTGAAGAAGATCAAGAAGTTAATATCGCGCTTGAACCATTGTACACCTATCCTGGCGGTGAAATAGGATATGACGATGGAACAGCCGAAAATGCTCGGGCATTTTATGATGCAGGTAACGGCTGGGCTGTAAAAATGTCCTTACCAGAAGGCAAAGAATCGGCACTCGTCACAGATGGCGTATTTAAATTTTGGAATGAGGATTTTCCAGATCCAGGTGGAACAGCATTTGCAGTGGAAGTATGGGATGCTTCAGGCCCAGATGGACAACCTGGTAAGAAAATAGCTGGTCCAATAGACGGCGAAGCTATCCGTGATGAAACGGAGTGGACAGTTATTGATTTGGCAGAGCACAACATCATGGTTGAAGGAGACTTCTATATGGTGTATATCCAAACAGATCCGAATCCTGTTACTCCTGCTTTAGCAACGGATGAGAGTAGTCCAAATGCTGAACGTAGTTATCAATATGTTGGCGGGGCATGGTCACAATCACCCACTGCTGAAGGCAACTATATGATTCGTGCTCGTGTTAGTTATGAAGTAGATGCACCTGTCATCACTTCACCAGCTGAGGATAAAATAACAAATGAACCAAATATTACAGTTGAAGGTACTGCTTCACCTACAACTACTGTTCAATTAGTAAATAATGGTGAAGAAGTTGGAACTGCTGATGTTGGTGATGATGGCAACTTTGCTATTCCAACTGAGTTAACTGAAGGTGAAAATGAATTTAAAGCAGTATCATTGCTTAATGGAGCGCAAACTGGTGAATCTGCACCAGTAACAGTAACATTAGACACACAAGCACCTGAACTTACGATTGATAGTCCTCAAGATGGGGATAAAACAAATCGTGAAACAGTGACTGTTGAAGGTGCAGTTTCAGATGCTAATCTTGATTTTGTAGAAGTAAATGGTCAGCAGGCAAGTGTTACGGATGGAAGTTATTCCAAACGAATCCTGCTTGAAAATGGGGAAAATGAAATCCAAGTTGTTGCTCAGGATCTAGCAGGAAATTCAGAGACCCAAAGTGTAACGATTGAGGTAAAATACAACGCACCAGAAATCGAGAATCTAACACCTACCGAAGATAAAAGTCTTCAGGCTGGAGAAAGTGTGAGAATCGAGTTTGATAGTGAGCCAGGATTAGAGGCAACCTTTTTTATCCATATGCCACTGACAAATGCTAGCGCTAAAGTTGCTAATGCTACAGAATTACCGATGATGGAAACATCTGACGGACATTATGTAGGGTATTGGACAGCTACTAGCAATGTCAAAGCAGATGGAGCTGTTATTGAAGTAAAAGTTGTTGATAATTTTGAAAACGAAACACGAAAAACAGCTGAAGGGAAACTATTTATAAATCTTGACGAAGACTAACTAGAGTAACAATGTTAAATCGAAAGGCTGATTTCGTACGTATTGTTGCTTTTTCATTTTCACAGTTGATATAAAATGCGACGTAAGTGCTGGTTGATTTCCGCTGCGGGCAGTCGCGCACCTTAGGGCGGCTGGTGAGCCTCCTCGTGCTTTGCACTGCGGGGTCTCACCTATGCCTATCCTCCCGCAGGAGTCGACCGCCCTCCGCTCCAATCAACTGCCATAAATTGAAGGCTGTTTTTATAATAAAAGCAAGTAGTGCAAATAAATTGAAATTTTAAGCACAAACCCAGTGAAGGAAATCCACGTAGACTCCTGCGGGAAAGCGAAGACGATGAGACGCCGCAGAGAGCGTTCTTTGCGATCGAGGAGGCTCATCGCGAGCCCGCGGAAAGCGTAGTGGATTTCCTGAACGGTTACAGTGCAACGAATATGAATTTTAGTTACGTCGCATTCTATATCCAAAATCAACATTCTTTACAAAAACAGCCAATCGAAAAGACGTAGAGATTTGCCTCTACGTCTTTTGTATTTGGAAGAAACAAAACACTTTTCAAAAAATCGAATAGTATGTATAATAGTAAATGACAATAAAATATCGATTCTATCTTCGGGGCAGGGTGCAATTCCCGACCGGCGGTGATGAACGTATGTTGTTCTAAGTCCGTGACCCGCAATGCATTAAGCAGAGCGGTGGATCTGGTGAAATTCCAGAGCCGACAGTTAAAGTCTGGATGGGAGAAGATTATAGAGCTGAATTTAGGTGCCACGTGCGCCTGTATTTTCCTGTGAATATAATCCCTGAAGCCTTGATTAGGTTTTAGGGTTTTTTATATGAACCAAACAGGAAATAAGCTTATCCTTCATCACGAGATGTGAATCGATAAACAGATGGAGGAGGATAGATGATGCAAAAATCATCACGTTTATTAAAGTTAATTATTTTAGCACTGTTCGGAACTATTTCATTGTTATTATTTTTCTTGAACTTCCCGTTACCATTTTTACCACCGTACTTAAAAATTGATTTTAGTGAGGTACCAGCACTTATCGCCGCTTTAATTTTTTCACCACTTGCTGGAGTATTGGTAGAAGCAATAAAAAATATGCTTTACCTAATTGTATCTGGAGCAGGTGATCCTATTGGCGTAACGTCAAATTTCCTTGCGGGTGTTATGTTTATCGTACCAGTTTCTATGCTTTACCATAAGTATAAAGGTATGAAAAGTATTGTATCAGGATTAGTAACAGGAACCATCATTATGGCGATTGGTATGAGTGTATTAAATTATTTGGTCATTTTACCTTTGTATGCTTTGTTTATGGGATGGGGAGATATGACGGAAAGTGCGAAATGGATTGCCGTAATTGGAGGCATATTACCATTTAATATAATTAAAGGAATTGTTGTAGGAATGTTATTTGTTCCGTTATTTATAAAAATGCGTAGATGGATTGAACAAAAAAGAGCGAATTTGGCATGAAAATAGATGATGGGGGTAGCTTTTTATATTACTCCAAAGTACACTAAAAAAACCGCTTCCCATTATTAATGGGAAGCGGTTTTTCACTTTGTTAAGCTTCTTCTACTAATATTTTCGCTGTCGGCTCTACTTCTAACCGTTCTTCTGGAATTGGCTTCCCAGACACGACACTTTTACCATACGTACCTTTTTCTATTCGCTCTAATGCATCGTTTATGTCTTGTAGGCGATCTTCCTTAACTTGTTTTAATCCAGCGTCACGTTCCTGCTCAAATTGCTCTGTACCCATATCTGCTGGATGGTTATCATAATCAGCAAGTTCCCTTGCTGATTCATTTGGACCTTCTTGCTTATCTTTGTCCAATTGTTTTTCAACATCATTTTTCATTTCGAGTAATTTTTTCTTGAAATGTTCTAGCTTCTTGTCACCTAGCATGTTAACTCCCCTTCCAAAAGCCTTATTTATTTAGGTACTACTCCTATGGTGCACCTTGATAAACAAATGAGTTTTTCATTTTCATCTTCAATTTTAATTTCCCAAACCATGGTTGTCTTGCCAAGGTGTACAGGTGTTCCTTTTGCTGTAACGATACCGCTTCGCTTACTTTTAATGTGATTGGCGTTTATCTCAATACCAAAAACATTGAACGATTCAAGATCTACGTTCAAAGAGGCTCCAACACTAGCGGCAGTCTCAGCAAGCGCGACACTTGCACCACCATGTAAAAAACCCGCTGGTTGTTTTGTGCGATGATCTACTGGCATTGTCATGATAACTAGGTTTTTATCTAATGCTTTTACTTCAATTCCTAAGTTTCCAATTAACGTATTTGTATATTCCACCTGTGGTCACTCCTTAAAGAGGATGTTCAAAAGTCACCAAATGATAAATGGCGAATCTCTTCGTTACTTGAACACGAACTTAAAATAGTTTACTTAATAATAGGGAAATCCCCAATAATAAACCATAAATACTATTCGTTTTGCCAGTTAATACCATAGCGGGCATCATTTCGATCGGCTTTGTTTTTCCTTTAAATTTCTGGATCACAGTAATCGCCATTTTTACACTGATGAAAATAAGAATTGACCATACCGGTAGCATATCTACAACGATGTAATAAAGTGTTAAGCTATAAGCAATAATAAATAAAATACCTAAAAAGTTAATTGCCTTTTTTCTACCCAGGAGGATAGCGATTGTTTTACGACCATTTATCTTATCACCATCTAGATCACGAATATTGTTTGACAACATAATACACCCGATGAAGATGGCAACTGGAATTGAGATCCAAATAACTTCTGATGTAATCCGTAACGTTTGAATGTAATAGCTTATCCCAATAATCACAGTACCCATAAAAAAACCTGCAAACAGTTCTCCGAATGGTGTATACGCTATTGGAAATGGTCCACCAGTATATAAATATCCGAAAAGCATACATACTAAACCAATTACAGCAATCCACCAGCTAGATTCCATGCAAATAAAAAATCCTAACAAAGCGGCTATACCAAAGAAAATGAGAGCAAGACGTAGCACAGTTTTTGGTGCGATACCGTCTCGGACGATTGTTCCACCAATACCTACAGATTCCGCATTGTCTAGGCCCCGTTTGAAATCAAAGTATTCATTAAACATATTTGTTGCTGACTGAATGAGAATGGATGCGATCATCATGGCTAAAAATAGTACTACATGAAAGGAATCTTCATTTAGTGCAAGCATCGTTCCTACAAAAACAGGAACAAAAGAAGCAGTAAGTGTATGAGGACGTAGCAGTCGCCACCATATTTGAAATCCGGGCTTTTCTTTTAAGGCTTGTTTCGTTGAATCCATTGTTGTTCTCTCCTCTAATTATGGTACGATATCCACTTAAGTTTAGGCAATTCGCCATAGGGTGTCAATCGACAATATTTATATAATTGATGAAAAATAGTTCCTTCTCTTGTCTAGTTGCGTGGGCTAGCGGTTCGAGTCGTAGTCAAAAAACACTCCAAGCACGAAAGCCCGTGTGCTTTACGGTTTTCTTGACTACGCTTTTCACCGCTGAGCGAGCCCACTACACTTTTCTTGTCTAGTTGCGTGGGCTAGCGGTTCGAGTCGTAGTCAAAAACACTCCGAGCACAAAAGCCCGTGTGCTCTACGGTTTTCTTGACTACGCTTTTCACCGCTGAGCGAGCCCACTACACTTTTCTTGTCTAGTTGCGTGGGCTAGCGGTTCGAGTCGTAGTCAAAAAACACTCCGAGCACAAAAGCCCGTGTGCTCTACGGTTTTCTTAACTACGCTACTCACCGCTGAGCGAGCCCACTACACTTTTCTTGAGAAACAGGGAAAAAGAGAATAAAATAGAAATGTATGGACAAGTGTATCGTTTGACGGAGGTTTATATAGATGATTGAAACTAAGGAAAAATTAATCGAATCAATACTTAACAAAGGTATACAAAAAACAACAAGAACAAATCATATACAGTTGGTTAGTATTACAAAAAAAATAGATGCGATTGATCCCCTTCATTTTTTTGAAGCTGCAAAGCAATTGAAAGAGGATCGCACTTTTTGGTCAAGCACAGCTGAGGATTTCTTCATGATAGGTGTAGGAACTTCCTATAAAATAGAAGCTACAGATAATCGTTTTGGCGAAACAGATGAACAATGGCGAAGAGTGAAACAACAAGCTATTGTTTATGATCCTTATCAACAGCCAGGGACAGGATTAGTAGCAATGGGTGGAATGGCATTTGACCCTGGTAAAGACAGAACAGAACTATGGGAAAACTTTTCTGATAGCGAGTTCACTATTCCATCCTATATGTTAACAAAACATGGGAACAACCATTATTTTACAACAAATGTTCACGTATCAAAAAATGATCAAGTAGAAGATCTGGCAAATACTATCGACGAAAATTTCACTACGTTATTGAAGCAATCTGTAACTATGCCTGTAAATACAGTTATCATTGACAAAAATGAAATTGAACCCGAGAAGTGGAAACAAACAGTTGATGATGCGACTGATAAAATTAAAACGAGTAACGTCGAAAAGATTGTACTTTCAAGAGAGGTGCGGGTAAAGCTAAATCAGAAAGCAGAAATAGCAACCGTTTTACATGACTTATTAGCAACACAGACTAACAGCTATGTGTTTGCCTTTGAACATGGTGAAGATTGTTTTGTCGGTGCTACTCCTGAAAGGCTTATCAGAATAGAAAATGAACATTTACTCTCTACCTGTCTTGCTGGAACAGCTCCAAGAGGAAAGACAGTGGAAGAAGACAATGCACTAGCTAATCAATTGTTTAATGATAAAAAAAATCGCAGTGAGCATGACTTCGTTGTAAAAATGATTAGGAAGTCTATTAGCCCGTATTGTACAACGATAGAAGTACCAAATGAACCAACAATCTATCCATTAAAAAATTTGCAACATTTATTTACGCCGGTGACAGCAAAGGTAAAGCCTGATGTAAGTTTATTTGATATTATTAAACAGTTGCACCCAACACCTGCACTAGGTGGTGTACCTAGGCAGGAATCATTACAGTTTATTCGTGAATATGAACTAATGGATAGAGGATGGTATGGAGCACCTATTGGCTGGGTTGACCATAATAATAATGGTGAATTCGCTGTAGCAATTCGTTCTGGTTTAATACAAGGTGACGCGGCATCTTTGTTTGCTGGGTGTGGTGTGGTAAAAGATTCTGACCCTGAGGCAGAATACGAAGAAACGAATATCAAATTTCTACCGATGCTAACTGTTTTAGGGGGTTAATCATGAGTCATACGGAAGATTTAACACGTTATACTGCAAACTTTGTAGATGAATTGGTAAGAAGCGGTCTTACTGAAGTAGTCATTTCACCGGGATCAAGGTCAACCCCGCTGGCTATGACCATTGTAGAGCATCCTGGTATGAAACAATGGGTCATCATTGATGAGCGTTCAGCCGCATTTTTTGCATTGGGAATGGCCAAACAACTAAACCGACCAGTAGCAATTGTTTGCACATCTGGGACAGCCGCCGCAAATTATTTTCCAGCAATAGTAGAGGCTTATTATAGCCGAGTGCCATTAGTTGTATTAACAGCTGATCGCCCACATGAATTGCGAGATGTTGGAGCGCCACAGTCGATTGATCAGCTAAAGATGTATGGAGATTATGTAAAATGGTTTCACGAGATGGGATTGCCTGATGCTGATCCTAAGATGTTAAATTACGCAAGGAGTAAGGCATCCCGAGCAATTCATGTTGCAAACGAAGGAAATGCAGGCCCCGTACATGTAAATATACCGTTCAGAGAGCCGTTAATTCCTGATTTCACGTTAGAAAATGTGTGGGGGAATAAAGATAGCTCCATGCATTTTCCAACAATTGATGGAAAAAAGCGTGTAGATCATACACAGTTATCTTATTTGCTTGAAAAATTTGCTAATAAAAAGCGCGGACTTATCGTTTGTGGGCCGCAAACGAATAGAGATTTTGCGGAATCTGTTTCAGAACTAGCTTCTAAATGGCAAATACCAGTATTAGCCGATCCTTTATCACAAGTAAGAGCAGGACAACATCATAAGGATTTGGTTATCGAAGGGTATGATGCTTTTTTACGAAATGAAACTGTCCGCAAAAAAATGAAACCAGATTTCATTATTCGCTTTGGGGCCATGCCAGTTTCAAAACCGTATCTTTTTTACGTAAAAGATCACAAGGACGTTGAGCAATATATTGTGGAAGAACATAGTGGATATCGTGAGCCAGCAGGTAACCGGACCGAATTTATTTTTTCTGATTCACAGGGTCTATGTGAGGATCTTTTGGCGATGGACAAGGAAATGCTGTTTGATAAGGAATGGCTTGAAGACTGGCAACGAATGAATCAGACAGCGAAGAAATATTTAATTAATCCTACGCATACGGAGACAGTTACAGAGGGAGAAGCGGTAAAATGCTTAATGGAAGTTATTCCAGATGAAAGTTTTTTATACGTTGGAAATAGTATGGCAGTTCGCGATCTAGATACATTTTTTATGACAACACCAAAACAATTAGATGTACTAGCAAATCGTGGCGCGAACGGAATTGATGGAATGGTTTCGAGTGGTCTTGGTGCCGCAGCTAATGGTCAGCCAACGACATTACTTTTAGGTGACCTATCCTTTTTCCATGATATGAACGGTTTACTTGCTGCTAAGCATTACAAGATTAATTTAACGATTGTATTAATTAATAATGATGGTGGCGGGATTTTTTCATTCCTACCCCAACAACAGCAAAAAGATCAGTTTGAGTTATTATTTGGAACTGCACACGGCATTGACTTTTCACATGCAATTGAAATGTACGGAGGGAAACATCAAATTGTAACGAGTGAAAAGGATTTAGAAGACGTATTGTTTGCGAGTTACAAGCATGAGGGCTTATCTGTCGTAGAAGTGAAAACAGATCGAACAAGTAATATGGAATGGCACCGGGTGCAATGGAAACAAATTGAAACGGAGCTTTCAAATGGCGAGTGAAGGTAAAAGGTTTATAAACACTGATTCATCTGATTATTGGTGTGAAGTAAGCGGTCAAGGCGATCCAATACTGCTACTACATGGATTTACCGGAAATACTGCCACCTGGTCTAAGCTTGTTTCATTGTTAGAAAGAAACCATCAAGTTATTACCATCGATTTACCCGGACATGGGAAAACGAGAGTTGATTCACCAAAAACGATGATGGATTGTTGTCAGGATATAAAGTTAATTATCGAGCAGCTTGGTTACGAAAAGGTTAATCTACTTGGCTATTCCATGGGCGGGAGAACCGCATTGTCATTTGCGGTCACGTATCCTGAACTCGTCCGATCTCTTGTATTAGAAAGTGCTTCACCGGGACTTGAGCAGGAGGAGGATCGGATAGCTAGAATAAAAAACGATCAAAAACTGGCGGAACGAATTAGGACAGGGGGCCTTGAGTCCTTTGTTGACTTTTGGGGAAGTCTTCCACTTTTTGAATCGCAAAAGAAGCTACCAGATTTGATACAACAATCTATTCGTGAAGAACGGTTATCCCAGCATGAAGAAGGTTTGGTCATGTCTTTAACGTATATGGGAAACGGAGTGCAGCCATCTTGGTGGGATAATCTTAATTCCTTAACTATACCTGTTTTACTACTAGTTGGGGAATGGGATTTGAAATTTATTAATTTGAACGAAGCCATGCAGAATCGACTTCCAATCAGTAATTTAGTGATTGTAGAAAAAGCAGGCCATGCAATTCATGTGGAACAATCCGATTTTTTTGGTAAGATAGTAAGTGAGTTTATTTTAGACAAAAACTAACAAAGTACATAGAAGGAGGAAAAACCATGAGTGTTCAATGGGAAGAAGTAAAAAACTATAAAGAAATTATTTATGAAAAATATGACGGTGTGGCCAAAGTAACAATGAATCGTCCTGAAAAGCATAATGCTTTTACGCCACTTACAGTAAACGAAATGTATGATGCTTTTGCAGATGCGCGAGATGATTCATCAATTGGTGTAATTATTTTAGCGGGTGCTGGCGACAAGGCATTTTGTTCTGGTGGAGATCAATCTGTACGAGGACATGGTGGATATGTTGGGGAAGACCAAGTACCTCGTTTAAATGTATTGGATTTACAGCGTTTAATTCGTGTTATTCCAAAGCCAGTCATTGCGATGGTTTCTGGCTATGCAATTGGAGGAGGACATGTCCTACACCTAGTTTGTGACTTAACAATCGCTGCCGATAACGCTGTCTTTGGACAAACTGGGCCTAAAGTTGGAAGCTTTGATGCAGGGTATGGAGCAGGACTTTTAGCGCGTACAGTTGGTCAAAAGAAAGCAAAAGAAATTTGGTACTTATGTCGTCAATACAGTGCAGACGAAGCATTGGATATGGGACTGATCAATACAGTCGTTCCTTTAGAAGAACTAGAGACAGAAACAATGCAGTGGTGCACAGAAATTCTAGAAAAATCACCTACAGCATTACGTTTCCTAAAAGCATCATTTACTGCAGATACTGATGGATTAGCAGGTTTGCAGCAAATGGGTGGCGACGCAACACTTCTTTATTACACGACAGATGAGGCAAAAGAAGGTCGCGATGCATTTAAGGAAAAAAGAAAACCAGATTTTAAACAATTTCCACGTTTCCCGTGATCAATTAGAGAAGCGAAGACGGCTGTTCAGTGACGTTGGCCAAAGTTGATCGATAGTATAATAAAGTAAATCGAAAACACGTTAAAGTGGATCGTCAGCATCAAAAAGTTGATCCAAACATGGTTCAATATCATGTTTAAAGTTAAATTTAACCTTTGCTTCACAGAAGCAAAGGTTTTTCACTAAAGTTATAAATGGAGGAACATCATCATGAGTGAAATTATTCCACATTGGTTAACTAAACAGGCAAGTCTTTCCCCAAATGATACCGCCCTGGAATTAGAAGATGGATCCTGTCTTACATTTAATGACTTAATGCAAAAAAGCCAATCTTTTGCAAAAAAATTGGCAAGTCAAGGTGTAGATAAAGGCACGAAGGTAGGTTTATTTTCAAACAATTGTACTGAAATGGTAATTGCCATCCACGCATTAAGCTACCTTGGAGCGGTAGGAGTCTTCTTTAATATCCGTTTAACAGAAAAAGAGCTCAGCTTTCAAATAAAAGACGCTGATGTCTCATCTATTTTAGCGGCAGATGGCTTGGCAAATCAGATAAATAATATGAATTTTAGTTTGCAAATTCTTTCTTTTGCAGACGTCTGTAAACTCAAAGAAGTGAACGTTCCACTGGCAACAGAAATAGCTTTAGACGATGCCTTTACCATCATGTATACTTCTGGTACTACAGGAAACCCAAAGGGCGTAGTTCATACATACGGAAACCATTGGTGGAGTGCAACAGGATCAGCGCTTAATATTGGCATTCATTCGAATGACAAATGGTTAGCAGTGTTACCGTTATTTCATATTGGAGGACTTTCACTCCTATTAAAAAGTGTAATTTATGGTATGCCCATTTACTTATTGGAAAAATTTGATGAGCAAAAAGTTCACCATGCCATTATGAATTGTCAAGTTACTATTGCCTCTGTAGTAACCGTAATGCTACATCGTCTTATTGATTTACTAGGTGAAGAGGATTATCCTAAATCATTTCGTTGTATGCTTTTAGGTGGTGGGCCTGCTCCGAAAGGATTACTAGAAAAATCAAAAGATAAAAGAGTTCCTGTCTTTCAATCATATGGAATGACAGAAACATCGTCTCAAATTGTCACGCTTAGTCCAAAGGATGCGCTTCGCAAACTTGGTTCAGCTGGAAAATCACTTTTTCCGGCACAGTTAAAAATAATTGATGCAAACGACGAGGGGATAGGAGAAATTGTTGTAAAGGGACCAATGGTTACAAAAGGTTATTATAAAAATAAGCAAGCTACTGCAAAGTCTATCCAAGAAGGATGGTTATCGACTGGTGATTTAGGAAAATTAGATGAAGAGGGATTTCTTTACGTTGTTGACAGGCGTAAAGATTTAATAATATCTGGTGGTGAAAATATTTATCCTTCAGAAATTGAAAGTGTCCTTTCAAGTATGGTTGGAGTGAAAGAAGTCGGCGTTACTGGATTAGAAGATTTGAAATGGGGAGAAGTACCAATCGCGTTTATCGTTTTAGATGACGCATCCGTAACTGAGGTAGAGGTTCTGCAGTATGCATCCAAAAATTTAGCGAAATATAAAGTGCCGAAAAAGATTAATTTTGAAGCTGAATTACCAAGAAATGCATCAAATAAGCTGTTAAGAAATAAATTACGTGAGTTAATGCAGTAATTTATTACATATAATGGTAAATGGCAGTTAATAAATACCCCTTGGATGGGAGTTCTCTTTGAGATGTAAAATTAATTGATGAAAAAATTTTTAAAGGTATGGACAAGTAAAAAGGACCCTTATGGACTAAGGGTTCAATGGGTTCTGATAGTCAAACGGATTACTCTTACTTAGACCGATTTTCTAGATAATTTTGTTGGAAAATACACATTCTTATAGCGTTATGATAGCTACCGTTAACAAAAAATTCGTCCTTCAGTTCACCTTCGAATGAAAAACCAACTTTTTCATAAACATGAATCGCTTTTTCGTTTTTCTTATCAACTACTAAATAAAGTTTATGCAAATTTAATACAGCAAAAGCGTAGTCCATTGCTAAATAAGTTGCAACTACAGCATAACCATTGCCCTGAAATTTTGGGTCAACGATAATTTGAAATTCTGCTCTACGATGAATATGGTCAATCTCCACCAGCTCAACCACTCCAAGTTTCTGAGTGTCCTTTTCCAGTATAAAACGGCGCTCACCTTGATCATGTATATGCTTATCATATAAGTCTTGTAACTCCATATAAGCTTCATAAGGTTCTTCAAACCAATAAGACATGATGTCCGCATCATTGTTAAGTTCATGAACAAACTCCAAATCTTCCCGTTCTAATGGACGCAACCTAGGATTTTTACTCATTTTCTCAAACCTCCAATTATTAATAACTATCTACAATTTCATTAGTAAGAATAGAGCAAGGAACAATTCTGCAATCTCTATTCCTTAACCTCACCTAGGATACGAGCTTCAATCCAATTGCTGAACCTAGAACCATTGCAATAAAAACAACTCTTTTCCAGTCTTTTGATTCCCCGTATAAAAGCATTCCTAATACTGCTCCTCCTGACGCACCAATTCCAGTCCATATTGCATAGGCAGTTCCCATAGGTAGTGTTTTCATCGCAAAAGCAAGAAATAGAAAACTTGCTCCAAATCCAGAGAATAACAGAACTAAGGATTGCCAATTATGATCCTTATGCAATTTATTTATCATTGCAACACCAAACATCTCAAATAACCCTGCCAAAATTAAAGAAACCCATGCCATTATGAATCAGCCCCTTCCTCAACTTTGTCTTTTGTAACTAATTTCAAACCAATTACACCCACTAATAAAAGTGAGATCAAAATTATTTTGCCTATTTTAAATGGTTCTCCAAAGAAGATAATTTCGGAAAAGACGGTTCCTGCTGTACCCATTCCTACAAAAACTGCATAAACAGTTCCCACGGGGATTTTTCGTCCAGCCACTATCATTAAATAGAAACTGATAATGATAGAAATAACAGTTCCAGTCCAGGCCCAAAAGTCATCTGCGTGTTTTAAGCCAATAACCCAAAATACTTCAAAAAAAGCAGCTACAAACACTTTAATCCAGGTTGTATTCATTTACTAACACCTCCAATTTTATTCTTACCAAAAAAACAAAAAAAGCCTGCAAGATAACTGATTAACAGTTTCTCCCAGGCTTTTATCCTTCCGTGACACAGCAAGCTGTGAGTTTTCTCTCGGACCAGACCAACAAACTTGTTGCGGAACCCTAGAAAACTTTTAACTTATTCAATTACTTTAAATTATACGTACATCTGAAACTTATTCAAGTATAAAGGTATCGGTAGTCGGTATTTATTTGTTGTATCTTACTGGTTTTAAGGTCGAATCAACTCAACTAGTAAAATTAAATAAATGTTACTGCTAAAAGTGGATAACAAAGCCGTAACACTTAACAAAGTGATACGGCTTTCTGATTTTTACTTTATGAGGTGAAATTGAAATTATTTGAAACCCTTGTTAGATCAGCTTCTTTGCTGCTTTTTACTAACTGTAATTTGTAAAAAAGTATACATTAAAAGTGGATTAAAATGGATATCCGAAAGCTGAGTGTCTATACATTAACTTCTTTTAAAAAATTAATAATGCTTTTTGTCATCAAATTTGTTATCGAATTTGTTATCGAACATTCCCGCGCCAACAATGATAAGCAAGATAAACAATACAACGATTAATGCAAAGCCTTTACCGCCATTATAATCATCATAACCATAGCCCATGTCTATTCCCCCTCGTATAATTATTTCTTACACAATATAATATGTAAAATTGATAAGCGTGTTTGGACTGTTGTTTAGGATATTCATAAGAAAGCAATGTCATATCATCAAGTTAATATTCTAATGAAGAAATATATTTCAAATATTGAAAGTCAGGAACATTACCCAGGCTAGGTGAATATCCTAACCAGGTAAAGGAGGGGTTTTCCGTGAATAAGAATAATGTACATGGAATGCAATATGAAAACCAGTCGAATAATGCTTACCATGACGGCTCTATCAAAGACCTATGTAAAAAGTATATGCAACACCATATTATAGGGCAAATGGGAGACGGGTCTCAGGTTGAAGGTATTATTACAGATGTTAACGAGGATTATGTAGAAATGCTAGTTCCTGAAGAATATGGAGAACAAGAAAACAGGCAGTTTGGCTATGGCTATGACGACTATGACGATTATGATGATTACAATGGGTATGGTGGCTATAGAAGAAGGTATCGTCGCTATCATCGACGACGTTTCCCATATTATTTTTTTAGAAGATTATTCCGCTACCCATATTACTACTAGGTTAATTATTAATTAAACAACTTTATAGATTTTGTATCATAGGATACCTGAATTCAATGGAATTTAGGTATTTTTTATGTGGATAATCAAAAGTTGATTTCGATAGTGATATCGATGTAGATAATGACAATGAAAATGACTCCAGAAACAGAAATCGTAATGTCAATGTTGCAAGAGTATCTAACATTGGAAATTTTTATGTAGATATTGATGTTGATGCAGATGCTAACTGCGATTCCGAAGTAGATGAATTTTAATAGTGAGAGTGGGGTAATTCTACCCCACTCTAATAATATCTTAGGCGTAAAGCGAGGTTATATTTATGGAGAGATTAAATAACAATCTATATTCGTTTGAAAATAAGGGGAAATCATTACCAAATAATATAAAGTCAAATGAATCTTCTATTAAATACAGTGGAAATTCTGATGTTGATGTTAGCGTTCTAGTTGATACAACACCTATGGCCTATGCAATGCTATGTTCACTATTAGCTACGAAACAACTTTCAAATCAAGAGTTTGAAACTGCTGTACGAAAACTAGAAGAGTTAACCAAAAATAATAGAACTAATAATACTAATAGAGAAAAGGACGAGATTTCTAAAGTGGAACATAAGAAAAGATAGTGGCAAAGGGTTTAATCACCTACCCTCTCTTTTTTTGTTTATCTAGAATGTATTAAGTTGAGCACTATAATATTGAATGGGAGGCATTTAGTTGAAGGCACGCGGATTTTTATTGAATAAAATGATCGATTTCATCTCCCCAAAAATCATTAGAGGTTATAGTGCAGAAGAAATAAGGATTTTAACAGCATTCCGAAAAGAAATCTCCCTCTTCAAGCGTGTGAAGGGCTTGGCCCAAGGGTAAGGGGGAGATGAATTCCGGTTGGCGCAAGCAAAAAAGGTTGCATTATTATTTCCAATTTGCTAAAATGAAAGAAGAACTTGTGTTCGATTGATGATTGGTTTATTTATCGAAAATCCATATAGAAAGTGAGAGGTTGGATATGACAAAGCAAAACAAAGCCTATAAGTTTCGATTATTACCAACAGAAAAACAGGCTCTTTTGATTCGTCAAACATTTGGTTGTGTCCGATTCACTTATAATAAAATGCTAACTGAGCGAAAAGAATTCTATGAAACGTACAAGGAAAATAAAGCGAAACTTCAAAAGGAAAAGTTTCCGACCCCTGCTAAATATAAGCAGGAATTTCCTTTCCTGAAAGAAGTAGATTCTTTAGCCCTTGCAAATGCGCAACTAAATCTTAAAAAAGCCTACAAAAACTTTTTTGCTGGTCGTGCTGGTTTTCCAACATTCAAGAGTGGGAAATCGAAACAGTCCTATACAACCAATGTGGTGAATGGAAATATTGCCATTCTAGACGGCCATATCAAATTACCCAAGCTGAAACGAGTAAAGCTAAACCTGCATCGGGTCATCCCTGCTGAACATATCATTAAATCATGTACCCTTTCGATGACAAAGACAGGAAAATATTATATTTCCATTTTGACAGAATATCGAAAAGAGATTCCGCTAGTGATGATAACAAACGTTGTCGGGTTAGATTTTGCTATGAATGGCTTGTATGTGGAGAGTGAACAGGGTGAGAAAGCCAATTACCCTCGTTTCTATCGCCAAAAGTTGGACAAATTAGCGAAAGAACAACGTGTGTTGGCTCGTAAGCAGAGAGGTTCCACTCGCTTTGAAAAGCAACGGTTGAAACTTGCGAAATTACAAGAGAAAACGGCTAACCAAAGAAGGAATTTTCTTCATTATCAGTCAAAAGATTTAGCAGACACCTTTGATGCAGTCGTGATAGAAGATTTGAATATGAAAGGAATGGCGCAGGCATTCCATTTTGGAAAATCGGTTCATGACAATGGTTGGGGCATGTTCATCTTATTTCTGACCTATAAGCTCAAAGAACAGGGAAAACAACTGGTGAAAATTGATAGGTGGTTTCCTTCTACAGAAAAGTGTTCCTGTTGTGGAAAGGTAAAAGAAATGCCCTTTTCAGAACGCATGTATCAATGTTCTTGCGGATACATAGCAGATCGTGACGACAATGCAGCAATCAACATCAAAAAAGAAGGGATACGTTTATTAGCATTATCCTAACCACCATCAAAAAACTCTTGGAACAAGAGGGTTAGCTCGGTCTCTCTTCGTTGGCTAGTAAAAGTGACGATAAGTCGAGAAGCCCCCACTTCAATGGTGCCGTAAGGTCTATAAGTGGTGGGTAGTTCACGTTTCTGGATATACAACGATGCCATTTTTTTCAATAATCGGCATTGCACCCCACTTTCCGAGTTCATGGTCAATTACTTCGAATGTATTATTGTTTTGTTCAATAATATGTTTCACTTTCCAGTCATTTGCAGAAAGCCAGTTGCTAATAATCAAACGATGGCAACGTGCTGGATGACTTTCTGAACAAAAATATGCTGTACGCTGCTTCGAGGCTATTTTGCTTAGTTCATCAATGCCTCCCTGGAAAGTGTCTGATAACGTATAATCAGCATAATTGTGAAAGGATTGATTATTCCAACCATCATTTAACTTTAAACCTACAGAACTAGATTTTTTCCGTCGGCCGCCAAGTTTCGATAGGTGATGATACGCAATGTTAGCGTCTTTTAACCACTTCATCATCTGATCCTTTGAAAACTGTGGGAACTTTCGGCTACCAGGAAACGCACGTACATCTACTAGTGCTTCGATTGATGCATTTGTGAGCATTTTCAGGAATGTTTCTTTAGAGTGGCTGGAATGGCCAATTGTATATATTTCCATTTGATTCACCTCATTACCTAATAGTATACAACTTTTCTAACGTTACGTAAGTTTTTCACACAACTGTAAAAAACTAATTGATAAAGATTATCAAAGTCGTTGACTAATTGATGAAAAACAAATAAACTAAAGATACATTAATTATTATGAGAAACACGTACATACATGCAAGTTAATCATGTAGGATGTAGGGGAGTGATTCCAATGCAAACGTTAACAGCGAAAGACTTAACTCTTGGTTACGGTGAAGATATAATCATAGACGATTTAAATATAGCAATACCAAAAGGTGAAATCACAGTGTTAATTGGTGGAAATGGTTGTGGGAAATCAACATTACTTCGTTCATTAGCACGGTTACTTAAGCCAAAAGGTGGCGATGTTGTTTTAGATGGGGAAGATATTGCTAAACTCGGAACGAAAGAGGTAGCTAAAAAACTCTCCATCTTGCCACAAAGCCCTGTGACACCAGAAGGATTAACAGTAACGGAACTCGTTAAGCAAGGTCGTCATCCATATCGCGGTTTTTTAAAGCAATGGTCAAAGGATGATGAAAATGCAGTAAACAAAGCGCTTGAATCAACTAATATGGTTGAATTAAAAGATCGTGCTGTTGACTCTTTATCCGGTGGGCAGCGACAACGGGCATGGGTAGCGATGACATTAGCTCAAGAAACAGATACCATTTTATTAGATGAGCCTACAACCTATCTAGATATGACACATCAAATTGATGTATTAGATCTGTTGTTCGAATTAAATGAAAAAGATGGCCGTACGGTTGTTATGGTATTACATGATTTAAATTTAGCTTGTCGCTATGCACATCATGTGGTAGCAATTAAGGATAAAAAGGTTTATGCACAAGGTAAACCAGAGGAAATTGTTAATTGTAATTTAGTTCATGACGTTTTCGAAATGAAATGTGATGTCACATTTGACCCAATGTTTGGTACTCCGATGTGCATTCCTCATGGAAAAGGCCGCTGCATCTTCGCAAATCGCGGACAGGAACTAACAAAACAATCTGTATAATAAATATCAGGCTGGCATAAAAAGACATCGTGGATGCTTTTATGCCAGTTTTTTTGTACTTTCCATACATGCTTCCTTCATTTTAAGCCAAATTAAAGGTAGGAGGTGCAGAAATGGAAAAGAAAAATTTTTATGTTAATATGGGAACTCAAGAGGTATCACAAATAAAATACGGTAATAATGTAGATTTCATCATTCAAGCAACGGATGAAGAGGTGCTATTACTGCGGGAAAAACTAAATAACATGGATCAAGCGAACACCCGCGCATTTTTCCGTGCACATGTACCAATCATGTCTTATCACAATGATAAATCGAATGATGACTATGATATAGGGATGACTGGTGCATATCAAATGCTGTATGATTTAGGTGATGAACAAGCAAAAGAACATATTAAATCAATGGGAATCTTATCTGACAAGCATTTGTAAAACGTACGAATATAAAGTTTTTCTAACAAAGTAGTTTATATCAGCTGCTTAAAAGGAATATACTAGTAGATAGTAATTAATATTAGGGGATAAAGGCAGCTGAAATAATGAATACGTTTAGGGATTTTTATAACAATGAGGTAAAGCTAACATTCGAAGATCACTATTTTTCAAAAGAGCCAAAGCATGTATGGGTAATTTGTAGGTACAACAATAAATGGTTGTTAACCAGACATAAGGATAGGGGTATGGAATTCCCTGGTGGAAAAGTAGAGGAAGGCGAGACAGCTCAACAAGCTGCAGTACGTGAGGTGAAAGAAGAAACTGGTGGAGTAATAAACTGGATAGTCTATGTTGGTCAGTATTATGTTGCCGGTAAGGGTGGAACGGTGATAAAAAATGTTTATTATGCGATCGTTAATGAATTGGTTGACCAACCTACTTACTTTGAAACACATGGACCAGTTCTATTAGAAAAAGTTCCTGATAATGTAAGACATAATGCCAAGTTTAGTTTTATTATGAAAGATGATGTTCTAACACATTGTATGAAAAAAATTAAAAAAATCTATTCAACAGAAAAATAACGTCTCCATTAGGTGAAGATGTTATTTTTTCTGGTTTATTAACGTATGTTTCATAAGCACATGTTCCATTTTCTCAACGACTTTATACATAATTGCAGCACAGACTGCAATGAGGAGTAAAGCAGACATGACTAGGGTGAAATCAAATACTTGAAATCCATGGATAATTAAATAACCTAGGCCTTCTTTGGATACTAAGAATTCACCTACAATTATACCCACCCAGGAAAGTCCTACGTTTACTTTTAAAGTAGAGATAATGGTTGGAAGTGTTGCTGGGAAAACTGCTTCACGAAAGCATTGCGCACGCGAAGCACCAAAGCTTTTTAATAAATTGACATAGTTTGGATCTACTTCTTTGAATGCCGAATAGACAACAAGGGTCGTTATTACCGCAGAAATAAGTGCTCCCATGGCGGTAATTGCTAAATAGCCAGGGCCTAAAGCTACAATAATGATTGGTCCTAGGGCAACTTTTGGCATTACATTTGCGGTAAAAAGATAGGGGTTTGTAACCTGTGCAACTTTAGATGATGTCCAGAGAATAGTTGCAAGTATTACGCCTAAAACTGTTCCGATTAAAAACCCGATAATCGTTTCAACCACAGTTACTTGTAAATGTACAAGAAAATTTCCATCTGCAAATTTGTCAATAATTTGTGTAACAACTTTAGAAGGAGAACTAAACAGTAACGGATCGATCCATAAAAGAGAACTCGCTAACTCCCATAATCCAAAAAAAAGTGCTAGTATAACAAGTTGCCATGCAAAAATAATTCGTTTATCATGTTTAAACTTTTTCTTGTATTGTTCATGAAGTTGTTCACTTGATTTATTGTCCATGGGAATTCACGCCTTTATAGCTGGTAATAAGATGGGAGGTTAGATAAATACGGAAATTATGCATCGACTTTTTCATACTTATCTAATTCCTTCCAAATTCGATCAAATAAAATTTGATACTTCGGATGTTTGCGCGCTTCAAAAGGTGTGATTGTTCGTATTTCAATTGGTACATCAAAGGTTTTGGCGATACTACCAGGGTTTGCAGACATCACTATAATTCGATCACTCATTGCAATTGCTTCCCCAATATCGTGTGTAACTAATAGTGAAGTCTTTTTGTATGCCTGCAATAATTGAAAAACGAGATCCTCAAGCTTTAGTTTTGATTGGTAATCTAGTGCGGAAAACGGTTCATCTAGCAATAGTATTTTTGGGTCGGTAATAAATGTTCTTACTAATGCAGCGCGCTGTCGCGTCCCACCTGACAATGAACGAGGATAAGCATCAGCCACATTTGGTATACCGACTTTTTCTAATAACTTTTGCGCTCTTGCCTTTGTTTCACTTGTGATAGATCCATCTAATTTCGGGCCGATTAATATATTTTGCATGACGGATTTCCAAGGGAACAAGTAATCCTGCTGTAGCATATATCCAATAGCTAAATTTGTCTTTTTCAATGGCTTTTTCTCTAAAATAACTTCACCGGCAGTTTGATCTACAATCCCAGCTATAATGGAAAGAATAGTTGATTTCCCGCAACCACGTGGACCGAGCAGGGAAATAAATTCTCCTTCGTTCATGGAAAAAGAGATATTGTCTAATACCTGTGTATAGCATTTTTCTGAAAAATAATGATGTGACAATTCTTCTAAGGTTAGAAAAGACATTTATTCCCCTCCTTAGTCTGCATATTCTGTGTTTACCAACTCTTCATATGGCACATATCTGCAGGCAACTCGCCAGCCTCTTTCATATGTCTAAATAGTCTATGAAATCCACGTAAATGTGTGATTGCCTATACTAGGGATTTGTTGAGAGGAAACAGCCGAAATACTTTCCGAGAAAAGAAAATACTGTCCTAGAGCTAGCCACAAACGCAAAAAAACCAGCCTCTATGTAGAGACTGGTTTTGTGATTGATTATGCGTATTAACCTCTGTATAATGGACCTGCTTGATTAATTTCATCACTAGCTTGAGTGAATTTCTTAAAGTTATTATGGAATTTCATTGCTAGCTTCTTCGCTTCAGTATCATATGCTTCTTTATCTTCCCATGTATTCTTTGGAACTAATACTTCATCAGGAACTCCTGGAACATGCATAGGAGTTTCAAATCCAAAGATATCATCCTTCGTGGTTTCTACAGTGTTAAGTTCACCTTCAAGTGCTGCATGAACCATTGCTCGAGTATAAGAAAGCTTCATGCGATTTCCGACTCCATAAGAACCACCAGTCCAACCTGTGTTAACCAAGAAAACATTGGAGTTAAATTGATCTATTTTTTCACCTAACATTTTTGCATAGGTTGATGGAGCAAGTGGTAAGAATGGCGAACCAAAGCAAGCCGAGAATGTTGCTTGTGGTTCTGTAACTCCACGCTCTGTTCCTGCTAATTTGCTTGTATAACCACTTAGAAAGTGATACATTGCTTGCTCTTTTGTTAACTTACTGATTGGTGGTAACGTTCCTGAAGCATCAGCTGTTAAAAAGATGATGGTATTTGGATGACCAGCAACACTAGGTGTTACAATATTATCGACATTTTCTAATGGATATGCTGCACGTGTATTTTCAGTTAATGATGTATCATCATAATCTGGAATACGAGAATTTTTATCGAAAATAACGTTTTCTAGCACTGAACCAAATCTAATAGCATCAAAGATCTGCGGTTCCTTTTCTTGCGATAGGTTAATACACTTCGCATAACAACCGCCTTCAACGTTGAACACACCGTTTGGACTCCAGCCATGCTCATCATCACCAATTAAACGGCGATATGGATCAGCAGAAAGTGTTGTTTTACCTGTTCCAGATAGGCCAAAGAATAAAGCAACGTCTCCTTCTTGCCCTACATTTGCAGAACAATGCATAGATAACACTTCACGTTGTGGTAAAAGATAGTTCATTACAGAGAAAATGGATTTCTTAATTTCTCCAGCATACTCTGTTCCACCAATTAAAATAATACGTTTTTTAAACGAAACAAGAATAAATGTTTCTGAATTCGTTCCGTCAACCGCAGGATCGGCCTTGTACGTAGGTGCAGAAACAACGGTGAATCCAGGATCATGTGATTGTAATTCCTCGTCATCTGCAGAAATGAACAATTGTTTAGCGAACAGGTTATGCCATGCATATTCATTGATGACTTGGATTGGTAAACGGTATTTTTTATCAGCACCTGCAAAACCTCTGAATTCAAACAGTTCATCTTTTTCTTTTAAATAATTAATTACCTTTTTATAAAGATTATCAAATGACTTTTCATCAATTGCTTGGTTAACTGATCCCCAATCAATAAAGTTTTCACATGTTTCATCACGAACAATAAATTTATCGTCAGGAGAGCGGCCAGTATATTTACCAGTAGTCGCTTGAATTGCACCTGTTGACATTAATGTACCTTCATCACGATCAAGTATTTTTTCGACTAACTGAGAAACGGATAAGTTTTTTTGTACCTTTTTATGGGAAATTAATTCTTGTAATAATGATGTTTGTTCCACCGATTTCATATATCATACCTACCTTTTTGGATGGATTTTTTTGTTTAAATGTGTGTGTGTTTCTAATCTGTTTATTAGTATAACACATTTATAAAATTAATCCATACTAATCTATTATTTTTATATGCAAACACATAAGAAACATTTCGTATAAAGTTTAGAAAAACTTGCTATTTGCTATTAAGGCGTCCCCTTACATGCAAAAAAAGTTGACATCAGTAACTGATTTCGGTACGATTAACCTCGAACGGATACTCTCTTATTCCGAGTTGGTGGAGGGACAGCCCCTATGAAACCCAGCAACCATCACATTTGTGAAAAGGTGCTAACCTGGTGCAAGGATCACTCCTTGAACAATAAGAGGAAATGGCCACAACACCTTTCCTCGTGAATACAGGAAGGGCTTTTTTTGTTTTAAAGGTAACCGAGTGCATAAGTTAAAGACTAGTAGAATAGAGATCCGTAACACATTATAAAGGGAGGATTTAGCCATATGGCTACAAATCGTCGTTTATTCACATCTGAATCTGTTACTGAAGGTCACCCTGATAAAATATGTGATCAGATATCAGATTCCATTTTAGATGAAATTTTAAAGAAAGATCCACTTGCACGTGTTGCGTGTGAAACAACGGTAACAACTGGATTAGTATTAGTTTCTGGTGAAATATCTACCAACACGTATGTAGATATTCCCGCAATCGTAAGACAAACGATTAAGGATATTGGTTATACCCGTGCAAAATATGGTTTTGATGCTGATACTTGTGCTGTTCTAACTGCAATTGATGAGCAGTCTGCTGATATTGCGGGAGGGGTAGACACCGCACTTGAAGCACGCCAAGGTAAAATGACAGATGATGAAATCGCTGCAATCGGTGCAGGGGATCAAGGATTAATGTTTGGCTTTGCTTGTGATGAGACGAAGGAATTGATGCCACTTGCCATCTCGTTAGCACATAAACTCGCGAAAAAATTGGCAGATGTACGTAAGGATAAAACACTAGATTATTTACGTCCAGATGGTAAAACACAGGTAACTGTGGAGTATGATGAAAATGATAATCCTGTAAAAGTGGACACTATTGTTATATCAACACAACATCACCAAGATATTACTACTGAACAAATTGAAAAAGATTTAATTGAACATGTGATTCGTCCTGTTGTACCTGATCAATTATTAGATGAAACAACGAAGTATTTTATTAATCCTACAGGTCGATTCGTAATTGGTGGACCACAGGGTGATGCGGGACTTACTGGACGTAAAATTATCGTTGACACATATGGTGGATATGCTCGCCATGGTGGAGGAGCGTTTAGTGGGAAAGATTCTACGAAAGTGGATCGTTCTGCGGCATATGCTGCAAGATATGTAGCAAAAAACATTGTAGCTGCTGACCTAGCTAAAACGTGTGAAGTACAATTAGCGTATGCAATTGGGGTAGCGGAACCAGTTTCTATTGCTATCAATACATTTGGAACTGGAAAAGTAAGTGAAGATGACTTGGTTCAAGCAGTAAGAAAGTTATTTGATCTAAGACCAGCAGGTATAATTCGGATGCTTGATTTACAAAAGCCTATCTTTAGAAATACATCAGCATATGGGCACTTTGGTCGAACAGATATCTTATTCCCTTGGGAAAAAACAGATAAAGTAGAGGAATTAAAAGCTCTTACAAAATAGTTAATAAACATAAACGTCACGACTTTCCAATATTGGTTTCGTGACGTTTTTTCGACCTCTACAAATCAGATTCCTCTTGTATAAATCTATTTCGCATTTCAGGAGAAGGGATCATACAACTATCTTTTTTTCCAAACCATTTATATCTATTCTTAGCAAGCACTTCATAAAAAAAATCTCTTATGGGTTTTGGAATAATAATAAAGAAGTAAACCATTTTCCAAGTCCCTTTTAACTTCTTGCAGACACGAAGAGCAGCTGTTGACTTATAATAACATTTACGATTATCTACTAGTATGAAACTATCAATATCACTTGGGATGTGATGTTCTCTTGCAATCATTTTACCAATATTACTTTGTAACGAGGCAAATTTATAATGGCCTTTTGGATCTCTTTTGATAATGAATTGAACGCTCCAGTCACAGAAGTTACACACTCCATCAAATAATACAATTTTATTCATTCAAATCTCACCTCTGAGTTATTTGTGCTTATTATTCTTACAAAGATGTATTATGTTTATAGTACTGTCCTTTTTCAACATATGTTTTTCTAACACGTTCCATTTCTTGATAGTCTTCATCTGTAAGCTCTCGTACAACCTTTGCAGGTCTTCCTAATGCTAGTGTGTGTGGCGGGATTTTTTTACCTGGTGGTACAAGACTACCTGCTCCTAAGAATGCATGCTCACCAATTTCAGCTCCATCTAATATAAGTGACCCCATTCCGATTAGTGCATGGTTGCGAATGATTCCGGAATGGAGTGTAACTTGATGCCCGATTGTCACGTCGTCCTCCACAATAACAGGATTGTTTGGGCTTTGATGAACCATTGATAAATCCTGTATACTTACTCTGTTTCCAATTTTCGTTGGCGCGACATCGCCCCGAATTACCGTTTTAAACCAAATGCTTGATTCTTCGCCAATCGTAACATCACCAGTAATTACCGCATCTTTTGCTATAAAAGCAGTATCATGAATAATAGGTGCTATATTTTTATAGTGGTGTATCATTTGTATCCTCCTAAAAGTTTGGTGTATAAGTAGTATAACAAAAAATTTAAAAGAAAAAGGAGGAAGTGTCTTGTCGTATCGTGTGCCGAAATCGTCACTATCATTAATGAGAAAGGTATATATGAAAATTTTCCCGCAGGTTCGTACAGAATTGGAATATTGGAAAGGCCGTGCAGGGAAAATTCCGAACAAAGAACTACGTAATCAAGCACTTGCAAGCATTTCTTCCAAACGGTTTCATTGTCAGGGCGGGGGAGTATATGCCATTCTCGCAAAAGAGAATTGGAAAGAGGCTATACAATTTATTGTAGCTTACCAAACAATTAGTGATTATTTAGATAACCTTTGTGATCGAAGTACATCTCTTGATCCAGCTGATTTTCGGTTGTTACATCAATCGATGCTCGATGCGTTAACGCCACAGGTTTCGGTTAAAAATTATTATGAATTACGTAAAGATCAGCATGATGGTGGTTATTTAAACGATTTAGTTAAAACATGTCAAAAGACACTAGCTAATAGGGAAGGGTATGAAACTATTCAGGACTTGTTACTGAAATTTTGTAGTCTATACGGGGACTTGCAAGTTCACAAACATGTTAACCATGATGAAAGAATACCGCGACTTACTTCATGGTTTGATGAAAATAAAGGAGACTTGCCACAATTAAGGTGGTACGAATTTTCAGCGGCAGCTGGCTCAACTTTGGGTGTTTTTTGTTTAGTTTCCTATACACTTGGTGAAAAAATATCACCTGAACTAGCGTCAGTTATTTATCATGGCTATTTTCCATATATGCAAGGTCTACATATTTTGTTGGATTATTATATTGATCAAAAAGAAGATAAAATGGAAGCAGATTTAAACTTTTGCGCTTATTATGAAAGTCGAACAGATCTAGAAAAACGATTGCAATCGTTTATTGAAAAGACGCATAGCCATGTCCAACATTTACCAGATCGACATTTTCATGAAATGGTTCAGCAGGGGTTAGTAGGGTTATATTTAGGTGATAAAAAAGTAAGTGATTTGAACGGTGGAACTAATATGAGGAAACTGTTACTTGATGCTAGTGGCGGACAAGCAAGGTTTTTCTACTGGAATACAAGGCTTTATTACAAACTTACTGGAAAATGAACAACCTGAACAAAACTGTTCAGGTTGTTGACCAAACTATAAAACTTTACTCAAAAATGCTTGTGTACGTTCATGTTGTGGGTTACTAAACAGTTCTTCTGGAACGTTTTGCTCAACAATAAATCCTTCATCAATGTACAAAACACGGTCACAAACCTCGCGAGCAAATCCCATTTCATGTGTCACGACGACCATTGTCATTCCTTCATTGGCTAGCTGTTTCATAACCGCTAGCACGTCTCCAACCATCTCAGGATCAAGAGCTGATGTTGGTTCATCAAACAACATGATCTTGGGATCCATCGCTAGGGCA
Source organism: Virgibacillus necropolis (assembly GCF_002224365.1). GTDB lineage: Bacteria > Bacillota > Bacilli > Bacillales > Amphibacillaceae > Virgibacillus_F > Virgibacillus_F necropolis. The sequence continues at coordinate 1,683,343 of NZ_CP022437.1, forward strand.
CGTGCAATTGCGACACGTTGCTTTTGTCCACCTGATAAAGAACCAGGGTAGCTGCCAGCCTTGTCATTTAAACCAACTTTGGTCAATAATTCTTCAGCTTTTTTAGTTGCTTCTTCTTTTGAAGTCCCGCGTGTTTTCATTGGCGCAAGAATAATATTTTCCATCACCGTTTTATGTGGGAATAGATTAAACTGTTGAAACACCATTCCAACTTCTTGACGAACCGTATTGATATTAACACTTTTGTCCGTGATATCCTGACCATCAACTATTACCTGTCCACCTGTAATTTTCTCGAGTCGATTTAAACAACGAAGAAAGGTGCTTTTCCCAGATCCAGACGCCCCGATAACGCAAATAACTTCTTTTTCTTCAATGGAAACACTAATATCTTTCAACACTTCAAGTTTGCCAAAGGACTTTTTTAAGTTTTTTACATCAATCATTGTCATCGTAGTTTATATCTCCTTTCAAGAAAACTAGAGAGTAAGGATAATAAATATATAATAATGAAATACATGACTCCAACCGCTAGCCATATATTGAAGGCTTCAAATGTTCGAGCGATTTCAACCTGCCCTTTTTGAGTTAAATCGGCAATCCCAATAACGGAAAGAAGAGAGGTATCTTTAAAGCTTATAATTGCCTGGTTTGTAAAAGTTGGAAGCATGCGTCTAAATGCTTGAGGTAATATGATATGGCGCATGTTCTGTGAACTTGTTAAACCAAGTGAACGAGCGGCTTCTGTCTGTCCTTTGTCCATAGACTGAATACCAGCACGGATGATTTCCGCAAAGTATGCACCTGCATTGATTGCGACTGTAATAATACCTGCAGTTGTACGATCCATTGATATGAATTCAAGCGAGTTTAGACCATAATAGAAAAAGAATAATTGTACTAATATAGGTGTTCCACGAATTGCGTCGATAAATATCTTAGCAATCCAGTTAAGAACTTTCCAAGGAGATAAGCGCATTAATGCCATGATTAGACCAATTATAAACCCTAGGATAATTGCTACTAAAAATATGTAGATAGTTACTTTTAATCCTTCCAATAAATATGGAAAAGACTCAATGATAACATCCATTTATTCAGCCCCTTTCATTAAAATGGACGCGCTTTAAAAGCACGCCCTGATAAAGTGAAACTTTATTCAGTGAGCTTCCTCCACTGAATATTAGTAGAACCAATCGGACTTGTACGGGCAGTTACCCGACTATAACTCACGAGCCTTACTTAATTTTTACTGCCCGTCAAACTGCGATAAGATTTTTATTGTTCTCCAAGATACGTATTTAAGATTTCATCATACTTGCCGCTTTCCTTTAATGAAGCTAATCCATCATTTATTTTTTTGAGAAGTTCATCGTTTTCCCCTTTAAGAACAGCAATACCATAATTGTCTCCATTCAAGCGGTCTCCAACAACCTGTAATTTAAGATCACTTTCAGCTATCGCATAAGAGATTACGGGATAATCTTCAATAAGTGCGTCAGCAGTTCCATTTCCAACTTCTTGGAACATAGATGTACTATCGTTTACCTGAACAATTTCATATCCATATTTATCTTTGTTTTCTTGTGCAAAGGTGGCACCAGTTGTTCCTTTTTTAACCGCTACAGTTTTGCCTTTTAAATCTTCAAGGCTAGTAATCTCAGAATTACCGTCTGCAACAACTAATGATAATCCTGCTTCAAAGTATGGATCAGAGAAATCAACTTTTTCTTTACGTTCGTCTGTAATACTCATACCAGCAATCGCAATATCTAGTTCCCCTGCTTGCATTGCTGGAATAATACCACTAAAGTCCATTGCCTCTAATTGGATTTCGAAGCCTTGATCTTCTGCAATTGCTCTGATTAAATCAACGTCAATTCCTTTGTATTCGTCACCTTCTTGAAATTCAAATGGTGGATAAGTCGTATCGATACCTACTTTATATACTTTTCCATCCCCTTCTTCGCCGGATGCATTGCCTTCATCTGAGCCACTAGACCCACATGCTGCTAATAAAACCATTAACGCGAATAAAAAACTAAATAAACAAATCTTCTTCATTGAACTGCCCCCTTGATTGATTTAGAAACCCGATCCTATGTGTATTCTATAAAAGGGCATCGTGCATGTCAAGAAAAATCAAAATATTAAAACGAGTTTCAGACTTTTAAAAGTAGTTCGTGTTGCAGGTTATTACAGCAAAATTCGACAAACAAAAAGTCCTACTGATTTCTTTACCAGTAGGACAGATTAACTATTAGTTAGTTCTCTTTTCAATCGCAATAATAAATGGTGGGGTATTTTTTTGGTTGATAAATCCATAATAGAGGACACTATGTAGCTTTTGATCCAATTGATGGACGTATTCCATGATATTCCGCTTCTCTAATTCCCCGCCCTCATGTCCATGATAAACGACCAAAACAACTACCCCATTTTCTTTTAAATGCGTTAAAATTCCTTCAATCGCAAGAATAGTCGTTTCACTTTTTGTGACGATGCCTTTATCGCTTCCAGGAAGGTAACCAAGATTGAAGATAGCCCCGCCAAGTGATGTTAATTGGTCAACGGACAAATGATGGATTGCATTGCTGTGACTATCTTTAATAATGGTTGCGTTCTTAATCTTTTGTGAAGCAAGCAATTCCCGTGTGTTAAGGATTGCCTGTTCTTGAATGTCAAAACCGTATACATGACCCCCTTCACCAACTACTTTACTCAAAAAAACGGTATCATGACCATTTCCGCATGTAGCATCGATTACGGTTTCACCTTTATTTACTGCTTCTTCTATTAAATGATGAGAAAATTGAAGAATTCCTTTCATTATATGCATACACCCTAACCACCTTTAGTGTATATAATTTTAGCATGAATGGAATTATAATAGAAAGAAACAGGTTATAGGCTTGACAATGACACACCAATTCATTAGAATTCAATATACATATCATAATAACGATGCGAAGGAATAGTAATAAATTCTTCAGGTGTAGCGAGACAGTGGTTGGTGAAAACTGTTCCTGGATATTTATGAACTCACCTTTAATGTTGCAGGAATGAAGTGAAGTAATTTTTGCCGTGAATCCACGTTAGGGATACAAAGAGAACGTGCGATTTACGTTAATTTGGGTGGTACCGCGGGAGATAACAGCTTCTCGTCCCTTTATTGGGATGAGTGGCTTTTTTTAATTGTAAAAGAGATCTTTTAAAAGAAGGAGGAAGAAAAATGAGTTTTGATCATCAGGAAATTGAAAAAAGGTGGCAATCGTATTGGTTAGAAAATAAAACGTTTAAAACCAATACCTATTCCGAAAAAGATAAGGCTTATGTATTAGATATGTTTCCATATCCGTCAGGTGCGGGATTACATGTTGGACATCCAGAAGGCTATACCGCGACAGATATATTTTCTCGAATGAAGCGCATGCAAGGGTATGAGGTATTGCACCCAATGGGCTGGGATGCCTTTGGTTTACCTGCAGAACAATATGCACTTGATACAGGGAATAGTCCTGCTGAGTTTACATTGAAAAATATCGAAACGTTTAAACGTCAGATTCAAGAACTTGGCTTTTCCTATGATTGGGATCGCGAAATTAAGACAACAGATCCGAACTATTATAAATGGACACAATGGATTTTTACCAAGCTATACGAAAAGGGACTTGCCTATGTTGATGAAGTAGCAGTTAATTGGTGTCCGGCCCTTGGTACTGTACTTGCGAACGAGGAAGTTATTGATGGTAAAAGTGAACGCGGTGGGCATCCTGTTGTACGCAAACCAATGAAACAATGGATGTTGAAGATTACGGCTTACGCTGATCGTCTACTAGAAGATCTAGAAGGATTGGAATGGCCAGAAAGTCTAAAGGAAATGCAACGTAACTGGATTGGCCGGTCTGAAGGTGCACAAGTACAGTTTTCTATTGATGGACATGATGCGGAATTTACTGTATTTACTACGAGACCTGATACACTATTCGGTGCGACCTATGCAGTACTAGCACCCGAACATCCTTTAGTCAACAAAATTACAACAATTTCACAAAAAGAAGCAGTGGAAGCATATTTGAATAAGGTACAAACAAAATCTGATTTGGACCGGACAGATCTTGCAAAAGAAAAAACTGGTGTATTCACAGGTGCCTATGCAATTAATCCAGTAAATAATGAAAAAATGCCAATTTGGGTAGCGGATTATGTTCTCATGAGTTATGGAACAGGTGCAATTATGGCGGTCCCAGCGCACGATGAACGAGATTTTGAATTTGCCAGTAAATTTGAATTGCCAATAGTTGAGGTAGTTTCAGGTGGAAATGTTACCAAGGAAGCTTTTACTGGAGAAGGTGAACATGTTAATTCTGGTTTTTTGAATGGTTTGGGTAAGGATGAAGCTATATCGAAAATGATTGAATGGCTTGTAGCAAAAGGAAAAGGCCAAAAGGAAATTACGTATCGCTTGCGTGACTGGTTGTTTGCTAGACAGCGTTATTGGGGTGAACCAATTCCAATTATCCACTGGGAAGATGGTACGATGACAGCTGTACCTGAAGAAGACCTACCATTAGAGCTTCCTAAGCTAACCGAAATAAAACCATCTGGAACAGGCGAATCGCCACTCGCCAATACTGATTGGGTAAATGTTATCGACCCTAAAACAGGAATGAAAGGACGCCGCGAAACGAATACGATGCCACAATGGGCTGGCAGCTGTTGGTATTTCCTACGCTTCATTGATCCAGATAACTCTGAACAACTTGCGGATCCAGAAGCATTAAAAAAGTGGTTGCCAGTGGATACGTATATTGGTGGGGCTGAACATGCTGTACTTCATCTATTATATGCACGTTTTTGGCACAAATTTTTATATGATATCAATGTAGTTCCAACAAAAGAACCGTTCATGAGACTGTTTAATCAAGGGATGATCCTTGGCGCGGGTAATGAAAAAATGAGTAAATCAAAAGGAAATGTCGTTAATCCGGATGATATTGTTGCTTCGCATGGTGCTGATACATTGCGTTTATATGAAATGTTTATGGGACCTCTAGATGCTGCAATTGCTTGGTCAACAAATGGTTTAGACGGAGCGAGAAGATTTCTTGACCGTGTATGGCGAATGGCGATTAATGAGGATGGTTCTCTTTCTGATAAAATCACAGAGGGTGTACAAGATTCACCCTTAACCAAGGTATATCATCAAACCGTAAAAAAGGTAACGGAAGACTTTGAAAACCTGCATTTTAATACAGGTATTTCGCAAATGATGGTATTTATTAATGAGGGATATAAAGCAGACCAGCTTCCAAAGGATTATATAGAAGGGTTTGTTAAATTGCTTTCACCAGTAGCTCCACATATTGCAGAAGAATTGTGGAGTAGACTAGGACATCAGGAAACCATTAGTTATCAGCCATGGCCTAGCTACGATGAGTCTAAGCTAATAGAGGATGAAGTCGAAATTGCGCTACAAGTAATGGGCAAGGTTAGATCTAAGATAAATGTGGCACGAGACATTTCTAAAGATGACCTCGAAAAAGTAGCACTTGACGATGATAAAATGCAGGAATGGTTAGAAGGGAAAACGATACGAAAAGTAATTGTTGTTCCGGGAAAACTGGTTAATGTTGTAGCAAATTAAAATGGATGGGATCTCTAACATAGAGGTCCCTTCTTATTGAATTTAAATCAATACTTTCGGTAGAGTCTAAGTCAAAAGAAGTCCCCTCATACGTTAAGTATGAGGGACTATGTGATTTATTGGTCTGAAGGCACCCATTCTGTAGTTAGAATAATCCATTTTCCTTTTTCGTAATACCAAAGTGTCTCTATTGTACCTAATTGATCGGCATGATAGGCACCACTTATTTGCTGATAGCTTTTTAAGCCATAACCTTTACTTTTACTGATTAATACTGGTTCATAAAATGCAATTGGATCAATCATCAAGGTAGTAGGTTTTAGTAAATCACCATTTTCACTGTATAGACCAAGACGTATATAATCTTCTGAGCGATCTTTCACATTGATAGATATTTCCTTGCTTCTAGGTGTAAGGGATAAAACTGCCTTAAAGTTATCCATAAACTTTCCCTTAACATACCGCTGTGTTGGTAGTGGGATTTCTTTAAGCTTTCCATTTTTTAATGTGTTGAGTTGGTAATTATATAGACCACCGCTACCACCAGTTGGACTTTGATAATATATATCCGTTATTTTGTCGTGGTTTAAATCATAGAACTGAAGGGTTGGCTCATAACCTCCCTCGTACTGTATTTTCCATTCTTTCGAGTGTGAATCCTTAATGACTGCCCATATTTTCTGGTAATAGGCGGAATCATTACTAAACGGAATTGCTTTTAAAAGGATGGTGTCTGTTTGACCATCACCAGTAACATCTTCTTTATACGTATGGATCGTTATGGAGTTTGGGATTTTCGAATTTACAGTTGCTTGAAGGGAAATTGGGAATAATAAAGTGAGAAATAGTAAAAAAGCGATAGAAATAGTGGTATACTTCATTTTTCATTCTCCTGTCTAGGGTTTAATTTTGAGTAAATATAGGTATATAATGTGCCACATGTTTGCAACGTATACACTAAATTAGTATGATAAAGTTATACAAATGTTTTAAGAGAGGCTGATAAAAAGTGGAACATATTCAAGAGTTTACTTCTGAAGAATTACAAAGTTTATTAGGGAAAGAAAATAGCATTGAAATTATTGATGTTAGGGAGGACGAAGAGGTAGCACAAGGCATGATTGAAGATGCTAAGCATATTCCATTACAGGAAATTCCTAATAGTATGGAGAATTTAAGCAAAGACAAACACTATGTTCTTGTTTGCCGCTCTGGTGCTAGAAGTATGCGAGCTGCAACTTATCTTGAAGAACATGGCTATAAGGTTGCTAATCTTGCAGGCGGGATGTTGGATTGGGATGGTGAAATCGTTTTTTAACGAAAACGAAAAAGATTACTAAAAGGTTATTGACTTTTTAATAGAATAGCTGTAATATATATTTTGCTGCTAAAAAAACAGCGGTTAACAACTAAGAACTTACCAATATTAAACATTGACAGTTTAATGGAGGAAATGCTATAATTCTTATATTGTCGATGTAAGTTGACAGACAAAATTCGATCCTTGAAAACTGAACAAAACAACCAAGTATGTAAGTAACGAAACAAAGCTAAGACAATTGATAGAATCGATTGGTGTCGATTCTATTCAAACTTTTTTGGAGAGTTTGATCTTGGCTCAGGACGAACGCTGGCGGCGTGCCTAATACATGCAAGTCGAGCGCGGGAAGCAAGCGATCACCCTTCGGGGTGTGAGCTTGTGGAACGAGCGGCGGACGGGTGAGTAACACGTGGGCAACCTACCTGTAAGATTGGGATAACCCCGGGAAACCGGAGCTAATACCGAATAATACTTTTTATCACATGGTAGAAAGTTGAAAGGCGGCTTTTGCTGTCACTTACAGATGGGCCCGCGTCGCATTAGCTAGTTGGTGGGGTAATGGCCTACCAAGGCGACGATGCGTAGCCGACCTGAGAGGGTGATCGGCCACACTGGGACTGAGACACGGCCCAGACTCCTACGGGAGGCAGCAGTAGGGAATCTTCCGCAATGGACGAAAGTCTGACGGAGCAACGCCGCGTGAGTGATGAAGGTTTTCGGATCGTAAAACTCTGTTGTTAGGGAAGAACAAGTATCGTTCGAATAGGGCGGTACCATGACGGTACCTAACCAGAAAGCCCCGGCTAACTACGTGCCAGCAGCCGCGGTAATACGTAGGGGGCAAGCGTTGTCCGGAATTATTGGGCGTAAAGCGCTCGCAGGCGGTCTTTTAAGTCTGATGTGAAAGCCCACGGCTTAACCGTGGAGGGTCATTGGAAACTGGAGGACTTGAGTACAGAAGAGGAGAGTGGAATTCCACGTGTAGCGGTGAAATGCGTAGAGATGTGGAGGAACACCAGTGGCGAAGGCGACTCTCTGGTCTGTAACTGACGCTGAGGAGCGAAAGCGTGGGGAGCGAACAGGATTAGATACCCTGGTAGTCCACGCCGTAAACGATGAGTGCTAGGTGTTAGGGGGTTTCCGCCCCTTAGTGCTGAAGTTAACGCATTAAGCACTCCGCCTGGGGAGTACGGCCGCAAGGCTGAAACTCAAAAGAATTGACGGGGGCCCGCACAAGCGGTGGAGCATGTGGTTTAATTCGAAGCAACGCGAAGAACCTTACCAGGTCTTGACATCCTCTGATAGCGATAGAGATATCGTGTTCCCTTCGGGGACAGAGTGACAGGTGGTGCATGGTTGTCGTCAGCTCGTGTCGTGAGATGTTGGGTTAAGTCCCGCAACGAGCGCAACCCTTGATCTTAGTTGCCAGCATTCAGTTGGGCACTCTAAGGTGACTGCCGGTGACAAACCGGAGGAAGGTGGGGATGACGTCAAATCATCATGCCCCTTATGACCTGGGCTACACACGTGCTACAATGGATGGAACAAAGGGACGCGAAGCCGCGAGGTGTAGCAAATCCCATAAAACCATTCTCAGTTCGGATTGTAGGCTGCAACTCGCCTACATGAAGCCGGAATCGCTAGTAATCGCGGATCAGCATGCCGCGGTGAATACGTTCCCGGGCCTTGTACACACCGCCCGTCACACCACGAGAGTTGGCAACACCCGAAGTCGGTGAGGTAACCTTTATGGAGCCAGCCGCCGAAGGTGGGGCCAATGATTGGGGTGAAGTCGTAACAAGGTAGCCGTATCGGAAGGTGCGGCTGGATCACCTCCTTTCTAAGGAATATAAAAAAGCGAAAACGACCGTTTAGCGGCGTACGGATAGATGAGCTCTTGAAAATCTCCCTGCACTTTGGGAGATTGAAAAGAGATTAACTATACGCTAGCTGCTGGGAGTTGTAGCTGGATTATTAACGGAAAATCGGTGACGCTTGTCGTCATCGATAAGACCTGCCATTGGTAGGCCTTGCATACATGGTTGTTTGTTCAGTTTTGAGGGATGCGAATCTCTCTTTTTGTACCTTGAAAACTAAATAAGAGCAAGATAGACAACGACATCAAAAACGTAAGTTCTTAATCATAAAGATAGTTAAGTGAAGAAGAGCGCACGGTGAATGCCTTGGCACTAGGAGCCGATGAAGGACGGGACTAACACCGATATGCCTCGGGGAGTCGTAAGTAGACTTTGATCCGAGGATTTCCGAATGGGGAAACCCACTGTTCGTAATGGAGCAGTACGCGTATCTGAATACATAGGATACGCGTGGCAGACCCGGGGAACTGAAACATCTCATTACCCGGAGGAAGAGAAAGCAAATGCGATTTCCTAAGTAGCGGCGAGCGAAACGGAATCAGCCCAAACCAGAAAGCTTGCTTTCTGGGGTTGTAGGACACTCCATTGGAGTTACAAAGAAATTCTTTAGATGAATCGATCTGGAACGATCAGCCATAGCGGGTAAGAGCCCTGTAATCGAAAAAGAGTTTCCTCCGGAGTGGATCCTGAGTACGGCGGAACACGAGAAATTCCGTCGGAATCTGGGAGGACCATCTCCCAAGGCTAAATACTACCTAGTGACCGATAGTGAACCAGTACCGTGAGGGAAAGGTGAAAAGCACCCCGGAAGGGGAGTGAAAGAGATCCTGAAACCGTGCGCTTACAAGTAGTCGAAGCCCGTTAATGGGTGACGGCGTACCTTTTGTAGAATGGACCGGCGAGTTACGATCGTATGCGAGGTTAAGTGGAAGACACGGAGCCGCAGCGAAAGCGAGTCTGAATAGGGCGAATTAGTATGCGGTCGTAGACCCGAAACCGTGTGATCTACCCATGTCCAGGGTGAAGGTCAGGTAACACTGACTGGAGGCCCGAACCCACGTATGTTGAAAAATGCGGGGATGAGGTGTGGGTAGGGGTGAAATGCCAATCGAACACGGAGATAGCTGGTTCTCTCCGAAATAGCTTTAGGGCTAGCCTCAGGCAGATGCGTACTGGAGGTAGAGCACTGATTGGACTAGGGGCCCTCACCGGGTTACCGAATTCAGTCAAACTCCGAATGCCAGCTACGTAAGCCTGGGAGTCAGACTATGGGTGATAAGGTTCATAGTCGAAAGGGAAACAGCCCAGACCGCCAGCTAAGGTCCCAAAGTATACGTTAAGTGGAAAAGGATGTGGAGTTGCCCAGACAACCAGGATGTTGGCTTAGAAGCAGCCATCATTTAAAGAGTGCGTAATAGCTCACTGGTCGAGTGACTCTGCGCCGAAAATGTACCGGGGCTAAACGTATCACCGAAGCTGCGGATTGTTCTATGAACAATGGTAGGAGAGCGTTCGAAGTGCAGTGAAGTCAGACCGTGAGGACTGGTGGAGCGCTTCGAAGTGAGAATGCCGGTATGAGTAGCGAAAAAAGAGTGAGAATCTCTTTCACCGAAAGCCCAAGGTTTCCTGAGGAAGGCTCGTCCGCTCAGGGTTAGTCGGGACCTAAGCCGAGGCCGACAGGCGTAGGCGATGGACAACAGGTAGATATTCCTGTACCACCTCATGAGCGTTTGAACGATGGGGGGACGCAGTAGGATAAGGAATGCGCACGATTGGAAATGTGCGCCCAAGCAGCAAGGGAGTTGGATTGGCAAATCCGTCCAACAATTCTGAGCTGTGATGGGGAGGGAACTAAAGTACCGAAGTTCTGGATTTCACACTGCCAAGAAAAGCCTCTAGTGAGTTCATAGGTGCCCGTACCGCAAACCGACACAGGTAGGCGAGGAGAGAATCCTAAGGTGATCGGGAGAACTCTCGTTAAGGAACTCGGCAAAATGACCCCGTAACTTCGGGAGAAGGGGTGCTCCTTTAAGGAGGAGCCGCAGTGAATAGGCCCAAGCGACTGTTTAGCAAAAACACAGGTCTCTGCGAAGCCGAAAGGCGAAGTATAGGGGCTGACACCTGCCCGGTGCTGGAAGGTTAAGGGGAAAGGTTAGCACCTTCGGGTGCGAAGCTTAGAACCGAAGCCCCAGTAAACGGCGGCCGTAACTATAACGGTCCTAAGGTAGCGAAATTCCTTGTCGGGTAAGTTCCGACCCGCACGAAAGGTGCAACGACTTGGGCACTGTCTCAACGAGAGACCCGGTGAAATTATACTATGCGTGAAGATGCGCATTACCCGCGACAGGACGGAAAGACCCCGTGGAGCTTTACTGTAGCCTGATATTGAATGTTGGTACAGCTTGTACAGGATAGGTGGGAGCCTTGGAAACCGGAGCGCTAGCTTCGGTGGAGGCATCCGTGGGATACCACCCTGGCTGTACGGACCTTCTAACCCAGGACCGTAATCCGGTTCGGAGACAGTGTCAGGCGGGCAGTTTGACTGGGGCGGTCGCCTCCTAAAGAGTAACGGAGGCGCCCAAAGGTTCCCTCAGAATGGTTGGAAATCATTCGTAGAGTGTAAAGGCAGAAGGGAGCTTGACTGCGAGACCTACAAGTCGAGCAGGGACGAAAGTCGGGCTTAGTGATCCGGTGGTTCCGCATGGAAGGGCCATCGCTCAACGGATAAAAGCTACCCCGGGGATAACAGGCTTATCTCCCCCAAGAGTTCACATCGACGGGGAGGTTTGGCACCTCGATGTCGGCTCATCGCATCCTGGGGCTGTAGTCGGTCCCAAGGGTTGGGCTGTTCGCCCATTAAAGCGGTACGCGAGCTGGGTTCAGAACGTCGTGAGACAGTTCGGTCCCTATCCGTCGTGGGCGCTGGAAGTTTGAGAGGAGCTGTCCTTAGTACGAGAGGACCGGGATGGACACACCGCTGGTGTACCAGTTGTTCCGCCAGGAGCATAGCTGGGTAGCTACGTGTGGAAAGGATAAGTGCTGAAAGCATCTAAGCATGAAGCCCCCCTCAAGATGAGACTTCCCATCACTTTCGAGTGAGTAAGATCCCTCAGAGACGATGAGGTTGATAGGTTCGAGGTGGAAGCGTGGTGACACGTGCAGCTGACGAATACTAATCGATCGAGGACTTAACTAACAATTCTTGATGTCACTATTGCGCTCTTATTTAGTTTTTAGGGTATAAAATATACCTTTTTCTTATATGAAATTGTCTGGTAGTAATAGCGGAGAAGTCACACCTGTTCCCATACCGAACACAGTAGTTAAGCTCTCCAGCGCCGATGGTAGTTAGGACTTTGTCCTTGCAAGAGTAGGACGCCGCCAGGCAACAACTAGAAAGCAAAATACATTTTAAATGTATCTTTGCTTTTTTCAATACAAAAACAAAAGAGACGCTCATGGCGTCTCTTTTGTTTTTAATTAAAAAAATGTTAACTCATTCCATAAGGTCCAAGCGTCTGTTTATCGCTACTTCCGCTGTTTCTACTACTTCCACCCATTTGTGAAACCAACGGAACCATTTGTTGCATGGTCTGACCAAGTGATTGGTTATTTTTTGTCATGGTATAATACGTCGCTGCTCCGACTCCAACTGAAGCTAATAAAGGTACCAACATTGCATTTTTTTCCATAGCAAATCTCAACCCTTCTATAATGTCATGAGACCTTTATAGGATGGCACAACATGTAGCAATTCATGTCCGGTAGAACATTCCAATCAGATTAATTTCATAAAACATGTCCTGCTTCAAGTGCTGCATTTGATCCAGCTAATCTGCCTGTTACTAGGGCAGAAGTGATATTATAACCACCAGTATAGCCATGAATATCTAAAATTTCTCCACAAAAATATAATCCGTGCATCATTTTTGATTGCATTGTGTTTGGTACAATTTCTTTTATGGAAACTCCACCGCCAGTAACAAATGCCTTTTTAAGTGACAAAGATCCATTTACTAGAAATGTGAAATGTTTAAAATCATGTACAATCTTCCGAATTACTTCTTTAGAAATGGTTGCTGCTTTTTGTTCTTCAGTAATAGTGTTTTTTTCAAAAATGTAAGATAAAAAACGTTCTGGAACAATCCCTTTAAAACTATTTTTGATTGATCTCTTCGGATTAAGCTGTAATGTGTCCCATAATTCTTTTACAAGAACATCTTCATTTTGTGTTGGTAATAGATCTAACACCATGGTAACTTCGAAACGACCTCTCATAAGCTCTTTTACAACAAATTGTGAGCAACGTAATACTGCAGGACCTGAAATTCCAAAGTGGGTGAATATCATATCCATTTGGTGGGTGATAATAGGCTTGCCCTTTTTATTAAGTACAGTTAGTGCAACATCCCTTAGCGATAATCCTTGAAGTTGTTTTTGTTTAATAAAGGGTTCACTAGAGGTCAAGGCAACTTCTGTTGGATAAAGTTTCGTAACAGTATGTCCCGCTTTTTCTGCCCACGCATAACCATCACCTGTTGATCCTGTGTGCGGAACAGCCTTACCTCCTACTGCAATCACGATTGATTTGCATGTAATCTTCTCGTTGTCAGGTAATACCACTGTGTGTTCTTCTTCGTTATAGTTTATTGTTTTTACCTCTGTTTGCATCCGTATTTTTACGTTTAATTCATGCAATTTACTTATTAATGCATTAACGACTGTTTTTGCAGAATTAGTTACAGGAAACATACGTCCATGATCTTCTTCCTTTAACGCTACTCCCATTTTCTCAAAAAAATCAATAATATCATAATTATTAAAAACTGAAAATGCACTATATAAAAACTTTCCATTACCAGGAATGTGTTTGATCACTTCATCTTCAGGCAGTCGATTGGTAACATTACATCGTCCACCACCTGAAATAGCTAATTTTGTCCCTAGTTTACTTCCTTTTTCAATTAAAAGGCATTTGGCACCACTTTCTGCAGCGGCAATAGAAGCCATTAATCCAGAGGGGCCTCCGCCAATTATGATTACATCGTATTCCACTTAGCTTCATTCCTTTCCGTTTGTATCGTACCATTAAATGCTACTAATTCCTATCTATTCACTGCTCTGTCATAAATTCGTTACGTTTATTTGGCTTATTTTTATTGATTCTTTATCGTACTTTGAGATAGATGTGATAAAATGGATGTTATGTAATAAATAATAGATGCAGGTGAATTTATGTCGAATATTGTCAAAGGCACTATGTTACTTACTGGTGCCACATTTTTATCGAAGTTTTTAGGAATGATTTATATCATTCCGTTTAATATGTTGATTGACGATCCCAACGGTATAACATTGTTTGCTTACGGTTATACCCCATATAATATATTAATTACAATTTCAACAATTGGTGTACCACTTGCGGTTTCTAAATTTGTTTCCAAATATAATGCATTAGAGGATTATCAGACAGGATTAAGAATATTCCGAATAGGTATCATTTTAATGTCTATTACAGGATTTCTGGCGTTTTTGATATTGTTTTTTGGTGCCGAATTTATAGCTGAATTAACAAAAGCAAATAGTCAAGGACAAGCAACGGGAAATAATATATCAGTGGCCGAAATTACCATGGTACTAAGAATGGTTAGTTTTGCTTTAATCATAATCCCAGCAATGAGCATTGTACGTGGCTTTTTCCAGGGTCATCAATCCATGGGACCTACAGCTGTTTCACAGGTAGTGGAACAAATCGTTCGGATTGTGTTTTTATTATCAGCAGTATTTATTATTATCGTTATGTTAAATGGTGAAACTGCAACTGCTATCGGATTTGCCACTTTTGCGGCATTTATTGGCGCTCTTGCATCTTGTGTGGTTTTATATGTGTATTGGAGGAAACGTAAACCGGCGATTGACAGAAGAGCCGAGCAACAACTAAAAGCTTCAACGATTCCTACAAAGGAATTAGTAAAGGAACTTTTTCAGTATGCAGGCCCATTTGTTTTAATCGGTATTGCTACTCCGTTGTATCAGATCATTGACCAAATTACGTTTGAGCGGGCAATGAAAGCTATTGGCCAGGGTGACATTGTAGGACTTGCATATGGTGCAATTAATTTTAACGCGCATAAATTGGTGATTATCCCAGTTGCAATAGCGACAGGTTTATCAGCAGCAATACTTCCTGCATTGACAAAGTCTTTTAATGAACAAACGAAGACAGTACTGTTCAAACAAATCAATCAAGCACTTCAAATCGTTATTGTTTTAATTGTCCCAGCTGTAGTTGGATTATCAATGTTATCAGATCTAGCCTACGGTTCATTGTTTGGGATGAATAATCTTGAGATAACAGGACCATTACTAGGATGGTATGCTCCTGTAGGGTTATTATTTGGGCTGTTTTTAGTAACTTCTTCAATCCTTCAAGGGATTAATCAACAGCGGTTTGCGGTAATTAGTTTATCAGGTGGATTATTAATAAAAATTCTTTTCAATATACAATTAATCCATATGTTTGGTGCGAAAGGGATGATTTTTGGTACAGCTCTTGCTGTTGGTACTGCAGTAACGTTAAATTTATGGCGTATTCATACCTCCATTCAGTTTTCGTTTAAGCAACTGTTTAAACGTACACTGTTGGTTTGTATTTTTTCTATTATTATGGTTGTCATATTATGGTTGACTAAGTTATTGTTTGGAACATTTATTCCATATGAAGAGACTAGATGGGGCTCCGTAGTCATGCTCATTATAGGTGTTACATTTGGAGGTAGTGTCTATCTATGGTTTGCCTATCATTCAACATTGCTCCAACGTGTTTTGGGCAATAAAGTTCGTGTTCTCGACCGGATTTTTAAAAGGTAACGGAGGGTTCATAATGCGTCTTGATAAACTGTTAGCAAATATGGGGTATGGAAGTCGGAAGGATGTAAAAAATATACTTAAACTGAAAATGGTTTCCGTAAATAACGCTATTATAAAAGACGGAAAAGTGCATGTAGATACTTCAATGGACGTTATTCAGGTGGGGGAAGATACGGTTCATTATCAGAAATATATTTACTTAATGATGAATAAACCTCCAGGATATATATCTGCTACAGTCGATCATACAGAAAAAACGGTGATTGATTTGTTATCATCTGGCCATCAAAACTTTCAACCATTTCCGGTTGGAAGATTAGATAAGGATACAGAGGGATTGCTTTTACTTACAAATGACGGGGAATTTGGACATCAGCTAACGTCACCAAAGAAAGACGTTACTAAAGTCTACTATGCTAAAATTGATGGACATGTATCAGATGAAGATATTGAACGATTTTCTAAAGGTCTAACACTTGAGGATGGGTATCAAACGAAACCAGCAAAACTCCGCATTCTTGTTGCTGGAAAACATTCTGAAATTGAAGTTAGTATTACAGAGGGTAAATATCACCAAGTTAAAAGGATGTTTGCAGCAGTGGGTAAAAAGGTAACCTATTTAAAACGAATAAAGATGGGACTACTTGTATTGGACCCATCCCTAAAAAAAGGAAACTATAGGGAGCTTACAGAAGACGAATTGACGTCAATTTCTCAAAAAAACAGCTGACGATATACTCGTCAGCAATGCTTTATTTAAGAGATCGATACTTTTTTATCTGTAATTTTCCACTTACCTCTTGTTGGACTACTAACAAGACCATTGTAAGTCAACACATGTAGATCGCGTTGAATTGTCCGCATGGTCGTATTAAATTCTTCTGCTAACTCAGGTGTTGAAACCATTCCACATTCCTTAATGTAGAAATAAACAGCCTTCATCCTCGTCAGCATTCGAGATGATGAATACTCCAAAATACCACTCCTTAATGATGACATTAAACTTGTGGTGCAAGGGAATTTACGATGTTATCTATATCTTATTACGAAACCAATCATTTTAAAAGTAAAATAGTTGTAAATATTTAATGCGTATATGATCAAAAAAGAAAGAGGTAAAGACACATGACTGTAAATCCGCATTATTTTATTGGGATACCAATTCCTTTAGATATAAAAGAAAAATTAATTGAATGGCAGTCTAATCTTAAAGAAGATTTATCATACAAGCAGTGGACACATGAAGATGATTTTCACATCACAGTGAAGTTTTTGGGTTCCGTTCAAAGTGATACGGTGAAAAAGTTAATAAATATATTACGGAAGCTTGATGAGTTACCACCATTATCGCTTGGTTTAAAGGGTATTGACACTTTTGGAAAACCTACTTCACCACGTGTTCTGTATGCAGATGTTCAGAAAACGGAAGCACTTAATCAACTTGTTGAAACGGTTGAATCCTATGCAGAACTATGCGGTTTTGATAAGGAAACACGTAAATTTAAAGCACATATTACACTTGCAAAAAAGTGGAAGGATCATTCGCTAACCGTCTCAATCGAACCAATAACACGTACCTATGCAAATGAATCTAATCCGTTCAAAATAGATTATGTAAATCTCTACCAGGTTCACCCGGCTAAAAATCCAAAATATGAAGTAATTGAGTCTTTTCCATTAAATGGAGGTAGTTGAGATGGCACAGCTTATCAAACTACAAGATTATGTGTCCAGGTACGAGTGGAGTCCTTATCGCTATCCGAGTCAATATATTCGTTTAAAACAGGAGAATTGGCAAAAGCTTCATCACCTGTGGGAGCATCCACAAAAAGAGACGTATGAGGTAGAATCGAGTGAAAAGTTGTCCGCCTTCGCGAAATGGAAGTCTTTTATTAAGAAGAACTCCATACATGAAGTGCACAATGAAGAAGATGGCTATTTTCTCCCAAAGACAGAAAATGAACTAAGACATTATTTTTTAGATGAATTACTTCCTTTTCAATTAAAGTGGGCATCATCAACTGTAACGGATGTTTCATTTATTGATAGAGCATATAAAAGTGATCCAACGTTAAAGTACTTTTTGCAACGATTCCCTGATACGTATTTAATTATGTATTATCCGATCTTTTCCATTAAAAGAGCCCCCGTCGATGGCGAGCTCATTTTGATTAGCCCAATTGGTATGGAAATAATTTACTTAATTGATGAGCCAGAAAACGTGAAAATACTAGCTGGAGATAATCGTACATGGGGCATAGAGGAAAATGATAAACAGTCAAAATTGCTTAGTCCATTAATTGCACTCAAGCGCACAGAACAGATCATTAAACGTATTTTAGCAGCAGAACAGATTGACTTTTCGATAAAAAAAGTAGTGTTATCAAGAACAAATCAAATAGTATTTCATACAGAACCATATAACACAAAAATCATTGGGAAATTGGAATATGAAGAATGGTTTAACGAGAAACGAAAACTTGTTTCTCCATTAAAAAATAGACAATTAAAAGTAGTTGATTCATTATTAAAGCACTGTCAGACAACATCTGTCAAAAGGCCAGAATGGGAAGAAGAGGAATCAACGATTACGATGGATGACTAATACTAAATTGGCACTTTTTGAAACAGCTATTAGTTGTCTTTTTCTATATTTAGCTTTAAAATACATGATTGGACTAAATTTTTTCAGATTTGAGGAATGAATGTGAATTGGCTTAAAGCGGTTTTAGGGAAAGAGTGGGACATAAAGTCAGCCGGTGGTCTTACTGGTGAGGCGTATATTGCAGAAAAGAATGATCGTAAGCTTTTTTTAAAACGGAATTCTTCTCCCTTTTTAGCCGTGTTATCTGCAGAAGGAATTGTTCCAAAACTAGTTTGGACAAAGCGTCTAGAAAATGGCGATGTCATTACAGCGCAGGAATGGATGGTCGGGCGCGAACTTAACGCAATAGAAATGCAACATCATGAGGTTGCTTCTTTGCTACAAAAAATTCATCATTCATCTGAACTGTTACATATGCTCATGCGTTTAGGTAAAAAGCCATTTACACCTAAAGAAAGTTTGCATAATGTAAAAGAACAAATTATGCAAAATAATATAAATGAACTAGATAATGAAGTATCTTTTTCTTTAAACTTTTTAGAAGAACTTTTGCCCATGACAGAAAATCAAAAACAGGTTGTTTGTCATGGTGATTTGAACCATAATAATATTTTGCTGACAGGTGATAGCCACTTATATTTAATTGATTGGGACAACGCTATGATAGCAGATCCTATTATTGATATTGGATTTATTTTGAAATGGTATATTCCAAAAGAAGATTGGGATGAATGGTTATTTCACTATGGAATTTCAAGGGATAGCAATCTAATTAAACGGATGTATTGGTATTTATTGCTAGATGCCCTTTACTATGTGAATTGGCATACAGATCGCAAAGAATTTGAAAAAGGACAGGAAAGACTACAAGACATTTGTGAATTGAATATGAATATTCGTGAACTACTCCAAATTTGATTGAATTATATGGGATGTCCATGTTTCAATATTGCCTTTATTTGTTGTTACGTGTTCCTCCAAATTTTGAGCCTGTTCCCCTTGTATACCATAATTATAAATTTCAGGAAGAAGCGATAACAATTCTTCATCCGTTATACTTTCGTTAGCCATTAATGTCTGAATGATTCGCTTAATTTGTTTGTATTCATTGATATCACCACAACATTCTTCGGATTGCTCGGTTAAAATATCGTGGAGTACTGTTAGTTGATCGTTAACTGTTAACATGTTTTCATTTCACCTCATTCATTAGCTTGTGCGAACTTTTATATACTATACTTAGCATTTGCATTTATATGTATTTATTGATTGAAAAATTGGAGGATTCAAGGATTATGAGACAACGTAATAAACCATGGGCAGATGACTTTTTAAATGAGCATCGCGATCTTGTCATCGTAAACCCTAAAGAAAATAAAAATAAATGGAAAGACATTTTTGGTAATACAAACCCAATTCACCTGGAAATTGGAACTGGAAAAGGACAATTCATTGTGGGGATGGCTAAGCAATATCCTGCTATCAATTTTATTGGTATTGAAATGGCCAAAAGCATAACAGTGGATGCAGCTCAAAAGGTTAAGGAATCAGGGCAAGAAAATTTAATCCTGCTAAATGAAAACGCGAATGATCTAGAAGAACTATTCGCTGAGAATGAAATTTCAACAATCTATTTGAATTTTTCAGATCCGTGGCCGAAAAATCGTCATGAAAAAAGACGGTTGAGCTATCATACATTTTTAGCAAAGTATGAAAAGGTTTTGAAAGAAAATAGTGAGTTAATAATGAAGACAGATAATCGCTTATTATTTGAGTATTCACTTGTAAGCTTCTCGAATTATGGATTGAAATTGGAAGAAGTGAGTCTTGACCTACATCAGTTAGATGATCCCACCAATGTAATGACGGAATATGAAGAGAAATTTTCTAGTAAAGGTCAACCTATTTATCGCTGTCAGGCTAAATTTCGATAATTATAGTGAGAGGATTTGATCTAGATCAAGCTTTTTAAAGATATCGGGTTATATCTATTTATTATTGCTTTTATTAGCGCAGGCGTTAGCCATTTTATATTTGTCGATGGATTTGCAAATATGTTTCCAGAATTTGTTCCCTTTAAAAGATCTATTGTCTTTGCATCAGGCTTGGTCGAGTGGTTACTTGCTATTTTGTTATTAATTCCTAAAACCAGGAATAAGGCTGGCAGATACACGGCTATTTATTTGGTAATTATTTTTCCAGCAAATATTTATGCCGCTATTTATGGAATCCCAGCGCCCTGGTCTGCACAAACAGGCCAAGTTGCTTTATGGATTCGGTTGCTATTTCAACCTTTACTGATTTGGTGGGTACTTATAGTATCGAGAGATAGCAAGACTTCCTAGTTTGCAGAATTTTACATATTTCGCTACACTGATTAGTAGAGGGGGATAAATTGATGGAAACTTTACAAATTGGAAGAGCTAAATTGACGTGGTTGAACGGCGGAGTGAATTTTCTTGATGGTGGTGCCATGTTTGGTGTTGTACCGAAAGCATTATGGAGTAGAAAATATCCACATAATGATAAAAATCAAATTGAACTTAGAACAGATCCGATATTGTTACAATTAGATGATAAAAATTATGTAATTGATTCTGGGATGGGTAATGGGAAGCTTACTGAGAAGCAGCTGCGAAACTTTGGGGTCCTTGAAGAATCGGCTATTGATCAATCTTTAGCAGCGCTTGGGTTGACTACCAATGATATTGACGCTATGTTAATGACACATCTTCATTTTGATCATGCGTGTGGGTTAACGAAACCGACAGAGGATAGTAGTTATATACCAGTATTTGAAAATGCAGCCATTTATACATCAGACGTAGAGTGGAACGAAATGCGTAACCCAAATATACGATCCGTTAATACATATTGGGAAGAAAACTGGAAGCCAATTGAAAAACAGGTAACGCCTTTTGAAAAAGAAATTCAGATTACCGATGGATTAAAAATGATTCATACAAGCGGTCATAGTGACGGTCACTGCATCATTGTATTTGAAGACGGGGAAGATTCGTTTATTCATATGGCAGATATCATGCCTACACATGGTCATCAAAATAAACTCTGGGCATTAGCATACGATGATTATCCTGTTACTTCTGTGCATCAAAAGGAAAAATGGATGGACTACGGTTACTCGAAAAAGGCTTGGTATACGTTCTATCATGATGCCTATTATCGTGCAATTCAGTTTGATGGAAAAGGAAAAAAAATTGATGAAGTAAAGCGTGAACGCTACGAGTATAAATAGAAATTAAGCTATCCTGAATTTGAGGATAGCTTCTTTGTCTTATGTGACAGGCTAAAGCCCTTTTCTCTACTGGCTCTTGACTATGCTTCGTCGTGTGAGCAAGTCCAATTCGCTTTTCTTGATCCAGCTGTGTCATAAGCAATGAACACTAAAATGCTGAGGCCATGTGTGTGGCTTTGAATAAAGCTTGACCATTTCAAATAAAGTTCGATAGTAGAAAAAGTATAGCCATGATATAAGGGGGGGTCACCTTACTTGAAAAGAGTACAAGAAATTATGACATATCCTGTTTATGCAATGGATACATTTTTATAATTCAATGGGTATGTTTATTGACAGTGATCAATCCACTGCGGAATGATATCACATCGGACAAACTTCGGGAAGAACAGGAAGCAAATAGAGAATAGTAATGTCATGGGGATGAGAAAGGAATGTTTATAAATGAGATTAAGTGTACTGGATCAAGCACCTGTTACCAGTGATAATACGGCCGTTGATGCTTTGAAAAAAGCGGAGGAGCTGGCAATATTAGCAGATGAATTAGGCTACCATCGTATGTGGATGGCGGAGCATCATGATACAAACGCCTATACCAGTTCAGCACCGGAAATAATAGCGGCACATTTGGCCGCCAAGACGAAGAATATTCGCATCGGTACGGGCGGCGTGATGATGATGCATTATTCGCCATTAAAATTAGCTGAGGTATTTAAAACGCTTAGTGCCTTTTCTCCCGGCCAGATTGATTTTGGTGTAGGAAGAGCTCCTGGAGGGGACAGAAATGCTATTTATGCCTTATCTGAAGGACGTCAACCGATGGTAAACAATATGTATGAAAAATTTAATACAGCATTAAAGTTGATCAATGATGAAGTGCCTGAAGATAGCTTGTACAGCGGAATTTCAGCAACACCATCAAAAGTCATTTTACCGGAAGCCTGGATGTTGGGATCAAGCGGCAATAGTGCACTGCAAACAGCACGAATGGGGGTTGGTTATTCCTTCGCTCAATTTTTCAACGGTGAAATGACCAAAGAGATTTTAGATGCATATAAACATCATTTCCAGCCTTCCGTATTTATGGAAAAGCCGGAAATTAATGTAGCCTACATGGTAACAACGGCTGAAACAAAGGAAGAAGCCGAGTTTGAAGCCCTGCCGCAGGATATTTCCCGATTATGGTTAATGAAGGGGAAAATGGATCAAGCGTTAACCCCTGAAGAAGCTCAGAACTATCCATTGACTGAAATGGATCGCATTACCATTAAAAATAATCGTAAATTGCATTTAGTCGGATCAGCAAAAGAAATCGCCGCATTGCTGCAAAAAGAACAGGTGCAATATGGATTTGATGAAGCGATGATCTGCAGTATCCCCCATTCACAGGAAAAACGATTAGAAGTTTATCGTTTATTGGCGCGAGAGTTATTTTAATATAATAAATTAGAGATTAAAATACTATATAATGGCAATCATTATTAGCCTAGTATGGTATGGAATAATCGTATACCGAACAGTTTTATGTTATTTCCAGAATCGGGTCGCTATTCATTAATACTGTAACTCTATGAAGTATTGAGGGTGCTAAAAATGGATTATAATCAAAATCGTCAAAAGCAAAGCGTGGATGATTTGATTTTTGGAGTAATAGGAATGGTGAGTATAGTTATAATGGCATTATTTGAAGCATCGGGTTTAAATATCTTATTAGTAGCATTACTTGTTGTAACTATTAAGTTAGGATGGAACAAATTAAATCCAAAGTCAAAGAAGGATAAGAGCTATAATAAAACTATAAGTACCATTTTGGGATCCTCGATATTATTGCTTGTAATCATATTTCTTTATGTAAGCAATTAATCATTCAATAATTCTGTAATAGGGGCCACTAGTTGAACAGGTATTGGTCTTATGAAGGAGACTTTTTATGAAAAAATGGTAACTAGCCGTTTATTACTTGAGCCATTTTTGGTGTAAATATTTGAAGAGATGGTTGACGATAAGATTGAGGATTGATAATCTAGTAGTAGAAAGGTCGTTCTATCTAACTGAAGGGGAAGTGCATGACATGAGTCGATCTATAAAAAAAGAGACATTACTTAACGTAGCTGAACGTTTATTTTATGAACACGGATTTCGTGGAGTAGGATTGAAACAGATCATCAGTGAAGCGAATGTAGCAACGATGACACTATATAATCATTTTTCTTCCAAGGACAATTTGGTCGAGGAAGTACTTAAGCAGCGGGAAGAACGTTATTGGTCTTATTTGGATTCACATGTAGAAATGGATTCAGATTCTCCTTTCATCCTTGCTGTTGAAGCTCATGGACGTTGGTTAAAAGAACAATCTTACAAAGGAGATATGTTTTTAAGAGCGATAGAAGATTATGGGGGGACTGATAATGAAATTGAAAGTATTGCAAGAGGACACAAGTCCAAATTGCTCAAGTATTTTCAACTATTGGCTCAAACGAAAGGAAAAGAGAACGAACGTGACTTAGCTAACCAACTAACATTGTTACTCGAAGGTACAACATCTATGACGACACTGATTGGGGCAGAGAAGGCAACAGAATATTCTATTGCGATGGCACGGACGCTTGTCCAACATACATCGTAATTTTTTTGCTTATTTACTAGAAAGGTCGTTCTATATAAAAAGTTAGGATGGATAACATGAAATTTTCAAGGTTAGTATTACCTGGGGTTACGATGATTGCAGTCACTTATGGGTTAGGGAGGTTTAGTTTTGGGTTGCTTCTCCCCGCGATGAATGAATCACTTAAAATGTCTGAGTTTGTATCAGGGATGATTTCTTCGCTGTTTTATCTAGCTTATTGTTTCACGATCATTCTATCCACTGTGATCACTACAAAAGAAGGGCCAAGAAGGATGATTATCTTAGCTGGGCTATCAGCCTTTGTTGGATTGTTGTTGATGTCTATTACTCCAAATGCATGGGTGCTAGCGTTAGGAGTGTTATTTGCTGGAGGAAGCACAGGTTTGGTATCCCCACCTTATGGAGCGGCAATATCGCTTTGGATTATAGAGAATAGGCAAGGGAAGGCAAATACATGGATCAACTCAGGAACTAGTCTTGGTATAGTCCTTTCTGGAGTAGGGGCAATTTTACTAACACCGAATTGGAGACTCTCGTATTTGATTTATGCTATCTTGGCATTCCTCATATTGATATGGAATTTCCGAGCGATTCCGAAAGTAGGGGCGAGTTCGAAAATAATGTTTAAAAAAGGGAACCTCTCTATACGAGGAGTAAAAGGAGCCATCCCTTTGATTTTGGCATCTCTTATTCTGGGGATTTCCACAGCTCCCTTTTGGACATTTTCTAGATCTTTTATTGAAGTGGCTGGTGATTATAGTGATTGGCAGCTTTCTGGATTTTGGGTCATCATAGGGATATTTGGTGTATTGGGAGGGTTTTCCGGTTCTCTAATAGAAAGAAGAGGACTGTCTTTTGCTTATAAGTTAGGGAGTTTAGCGATTGCTTTGGCTTCGATTATTCTATCTGTTACAACTGGGAATTGGTTAATGTCTTACTTATCGGCTGGAATTTTTGGTTGTTCCTATATATTTTTAACCGGAGTTCTTCTTGTATGGGGAATCCGTGTATTTATTACGAATGCATCATTAGGTATTGGCGTTCCATTTTTACTTTTGGCGGTGGGACAAGTAATAGGTTCCATACTCGCTGGATGGTTTATTGGCACATGGGGCTATGTTACTTCCTTTATACTTTATGGATTAGTCGGCATGGTAGCTACCCTTATAGGCCCAAAAAAGAGTTAGAAAGATAATGTTTTGATATGCATATGAACAAGGAAGTGATTAAGCACACACTCTAAAAAACATAGCTTTAAAATGAAGCACTATTTAATAACAACAAAGTAGGCTTTTTTCATATGATATTTTGAGGTGAAAAAAATGCCAATAGTAAAATATACAAGTCCAGACGTTGACTTAATGGCGAGGATGATGAGAGCGGAAGCTGTAGGTGAAGGAAAACAAGGAATGTTGTACGTGGGAAATGTAATTGTTAATCGGGCTAAAGCCGATTGTCTAGATTTTACAGATGTAAGAACAATTCGAGATGTCATTTTTCAAGTACAAGGAGGAAATTATTCCTTTGAAGCTGTTCAAAAGGGTAGTCTATTTTATAGAAGAGCAAGATCTGTTGAGAAAAGATTAGCAGAAAAAAATTTGAAATTTTGGAGACAATACCCAGCGAAATATGCTCTTTGGTATTTCAATCCATATGCTCCATGTCCTCCAACATGGTACGGTGAGCCTTTAACTGGTCGTTATAAAAATCATTGTTATTATGAACCAGCAGCTGGAACATGTCCTAGTGTTTATTGAGTTATTGTTTTTCTCCGGGAAAACAAGTTATGCTAAGCGGAGGTTAGTTTAAATATAAGGAAAGAATCCATTTTGAGCATACCAAATCATTTCAAAATGGATTCTTTTAATTTATCGTAAAATATGGGTTTGTGAGGTATTTTTAATCAAACTTTATTCGGCATGCATTCTACAGTTCCTTGTTTATGCGTCCGCTTCTGACCAGTCGCCTCCGCTTTCCTTGATCTAGCTGCGGCTCCTAGCGGTTAGCAAATAGATAGTCCCGATGAAATGTACGTAAAGTTCAACGTACATTCATCAGTTCTATCTATTTGTACACCGCTGACCAGTCGCCTCCGCTTTTCTTGATCTAGCTGCGGCTCCTAGCGGTTAGCAAATAGATAGTCCCGATGAAATGTACGTAAAGTTCAACGTACATTCATCAGTTCTATCTATTTGTACACCGCTGACCAGTCGCCTCCGCTTTTCTTGATCTAGCTACGGCTCCTAGAAGCTGCCGTCATAAGCAATGAACACTCCGAATGCTAAGGCCATGCATTCTACGGTTCTTTGCTTATGCGTCCGCTTCTGACCAGTCGCCTCCGCTTTCCTTGATCTAGCTGCGGCTCCTAGCGGTTAGCAAATAGATAGTCCCGATGAAATGTACGTAAAGTTCAACGTACATTCATCAGTTCTATCTATTTGTACACCGCTGACCAGTCGCCTCCGCTTTTCTAATTACTTTGCTACTTTTTTCTTTGATTTGGTGGTTTTTGGTTTGGCTGGCTTTGGTTTTGGTTTGTTTTTCTTTGCTTTGTCGAGGGAAGCTTCTAATGCGTCCATCAAATTCGTAACATTGTCATCTGTCGTACTTGGTTTATTTTCACCAATTACGACATCTTCATTATTTTTCTTGGCTTCAATTAACTCAAGTAAGGCAGTTCGGTAATCGTCATTATACTTTTCAGGTTCGAATGTAGTTGTAAGTTGTTCGATAAGCATTTTGGCTGTATCTAACTCTTTCTTTGCTGTATTTGATTCTTCTGGTATATTAGGAACGTCTTTAACTTGTCTTACTTCATCTGGGTAATGAATGGTTTCAACAATTAGCGTATTTTCATAAACGCGTATAACTGCTAGCTGTTCTTTAGATCTAATGATCATTTTTGCAATTCCGATTTTAGATGTGTCTTTTAAGGCAGAACGCAATAATCCATATGCCTTCCCCCCACCCTCGTTAGGGGATAAAAAATAACTTTTTTCAAAATAAATCGGATCAATTTCTTCTAGTTTAACAAAGTCAACAATTTCGACCGCTTTGTCTGCTTGCTCTTTTTTCAACGCTTCTAAATCTTCTTCATCTAAAATGACAAATTTATCTTTTCCATATTCATATGCTTTGACGATTTCATCATTTTTTACTTCACGATCGCAATTGGGACATGTACGTTCATATTTAATAGGGGACTGACACTCTTTATGCAGCTGTCTTAGCTTAATATCTTTATTTTCAGTTGCAGCGTGCATCTTTACTGGGATATTTACAAGTCCAAAACTGATGGTGCCTTTCCACATCGTATGCATGTACAAAAACTCCTTTTTCTTTTATTTTCCCGAGATTGTTTTATTTTATCCGTGGTTATTTTTCGTGAAATGAGCCACTTTAATTAGTAAAAGGGAGGCCATCTTGGATGAAATTAATGCATCCGATCGCACGCGCACAAATACCTACTGAACCTGGTTGGGTTTATGAAGTAAAGTATGACGGGTTTCGTTGTATTTTGCATTGGGAGAAAGGTAATATAAAGCTAGTAAGTAGAAATGATATAGATTTAACAGATAAGTTTCCTGAGATTATCGCGTTTTGTTTGGCGAACCAAGACGTACTATCTAAACTCCTGCCATTAAAAATTGATGGTGAGCTGGTAATTATTAATAATGCGTTTCAGGCAAACTTTTCCGCAATCCAAAAGCGAGGGCGTTTAACGAAGAAAGAAACCATTAATAAGGCATCTGAAGCGAGACCAGCAACATTTCTTGCATTTGATTTATTAGAACAGAAAGGTTCACCATTGATCAAGAAAACACATATGGAACGGAAAAAACTGCTTCTTGCATTTTTTAAATTAGCCAAAATTAATTGTACTATTACACGGTTGAATCGATTAAGTTTTGTTCCATCTTATGAAAATGAAAGGGATTTATGGGGATACGTTTTTGATCATAAAGCTGAAGGAATAATAGCTAAACGAAAAAAAAGTTTCTATGGTTCTGGCAAGCATCATAATGACTGGTTTAAAATAAAAAACTGGCGGACGCTTGACGGGATTCTTACCTCTTTAGATACCAAAAATGATTATTTTACTGTGAAAGTTAATGAAGGGGATCATCTAGTTGAGGTCGGAAAATGCAAACATGGGGTTGATAGTAGCGAACTTACTACATTACGTGAACTATTTGTTTCCAAAGGAACTAAAAAAGGGAGTGAACATGTACTTCCACCTGCGATTTGTGCTGAAATAAATACACTTGATTTTGTTAAGAATGAGCTCCGGGAGCCATCGATTAAAAAGCTATTAGTAAATAACTCTGCAGCAGATTGTACGCGTGCTAAAATGCAAATAGATATGGCAATGATTCCAGCAAGTATCGAACCTAGCAATACAAATAAAATTTTTTGGCCCGCCAAAGGACAAACTAAAGGAGATTTACTTATCTATTTACGTGAGATATCACCGTATATGCTTCCTATGTTGCGTGATCGGATATTAACTGTCATTCGATCTCCTGATGGGGTGAGGGAGCAATTCTTTTTTCAAAAACATCTTCCAGACTATGCACCGTCATTTATAAAAAGTTTACCAATTGATGATGAAATTTTTTTCATTTGTGATCAATTGGAATCGCTTCTATGGTTCGCAAATCATGGTGCAATCGAATATCATACACCATTTCAAACAGTTGGTGATCCAAATCCTATTGAAATTGTATTTGATTTAGATCCACCTGATCGCAGCCGATTTCCGCTTGCCATTCAAGCAGCAAACATACTCAAACAATTACTTGATGATTTAAGTCTGGTTTCCTTTGTAAAAACATCTGGGAGTAAAGGAATACAAGTTCACATTCCGATTCCGAAAAATAGTTTAACGTATGATGAGACAGGAATCTTTACCGAGGCCATTGCAATGACCATTGAAAAAGAATACCCGAAACTGTTCACAACAGAAAGATTAAAGAAAAATCGGAGTGGACGGATGTATATCGATTATATTCAGCATGGCAAGGATAAAACAATCATTACTGCCTATTCACCAAGAAAAACAGAGGATGCTACGGTTGCGACACCATTGTATTGGGAGGAAGTGGGAGAGGGTCTAACGCCAGAGATGTTTACCATTAATAATGTTGTAGAACGTGTACAAATGCTTGGGTGTCCATTTACTGGATACGCTGACATAGGTGAGACTCAGAAGATGGAAAATGTACGGAGCTTATTGGAAAAATAAAAAATAGTGCAAGCCACTAATGGATTGCACTACTCTATACGTTTATGCAGTTTGTACAGATCCAATAACTGCTCCAGTCTCTACATCAACATAAAATTCATATTGTTTGTTTTCGCCATCAATACTTCGTGTTACACCGCCACGATAAGCATGGTAGAGCAGGCCATTTTTCTCAACTTCTTCAGGTTTCATATAGATCCATGAACCACTAATAGGACCTTGTTTCTTAAATGTTTCCTTTGCTTGCTTTAATGCTTTTTCAGGTGTTATTTTCTGATATTGTTCGATTTGTTGTTTAGCCAAATAGCCCACTGCTACACCTAATCCAGCTGCCAATGCTGCTTTTTTTACACTCACTTTATAATCACCTCATACATTAGTTTGATTACGAATACAATTTGTTGAACACTTTACGTTAGTATAACGCAAAAGTTTATAAATAGAAAATAATATAACATAAGTGTTGCATGGTGGAAAGTGAACAAAGTTTTCCGTTATACTGTGTTTAGTACATAGTATATCGAATGGGGGATAATATATGAAACAAGATACACTGGATTTATTTAAAACGCTTACAGAACTACAAGGTGCACCAGGTAATGAACATTTAGTACGCAAATTTATGAAAGGTGAACTAGGGAAGTATTCAGATGAGATTATTCAGGATAATCTTGGTGGGGTATTTGGTGTAAAAAATGGCGACGGCCCTAAGGTCATGGTTGCCGGTCATATGGATGAAGTTGGTTTTATGATTACTCAAATTACCGAAAATGGTATGCTCAGGTTTCAAACATTGGGTGGTTGGTGGAACCAGGTTATGCTTGCGCAACGTGTACAGATAATGACTGATAATGGACCAGTTATTGGGGTGATTGGGTCTATCCCTCCACATAATTTGACACCAG
Source organism: Virgibacillus necropolis (assembly GCF_002224365.1). Lineage (GTDB taxonomy): Bacteria > Bacillota > Bacilli > Bacillales > Amphibacillaceae > Virgibacillus_F > Virgibacillus_F necropolis. Next base: position 1,713,695 of record NZ_CP022437.1, read on the forward strand.
AGCAACGCAAGAAACCAATGGAAATGAAAAACATGTTAATTGATATTGGTGCTGATGATAAAGAAGATGCGAAGAAAATCGGAATTAAACCAGGACAAGCTGCTGTTCCAATTTGTCCATTTACTCCAATGGCTAACGACAAAAAAATTCTTGCAAAAGCATGGGACAATCGTTATGGTTGTGGTCTTGCTATTGAGCTTTTAAAGGAACTTAAAGGAGAAACATTGCCGAACCAATTATATTCTGGTGCTACTGTACAAGAAGAGGTTGGGTTGCGTGGCGCGCAAGTTGCAGCGAATATGATTCAACCAGATATTTTCTATGCACTTGATGCATCACCTGCGAATGACATGTCGGGCAATAAAAAAGAATTTGGACAGTTAGGGAAAGGTGCCTTATTGCGTATTTTTGACCGTACAATGATTACCCACCGTGGAATTAAAGATTTTATCTTAGATACAGCTGAGTCAAGTAACATTCCTTATCAATACTTTATCTCACAAGGTGGTACTGACGCTGGGCGTGTTCACCTTTCAAATGATGGAGTTCCATCTGCAGTTGTTGGAATTTGTTCCCGTTACATCCATACATCTTCATCGATAATCCATGTAGATGATTATGCTGCAGCTAAAGAATTGCTTGTTAAATTAGTAAAAACAACAGATAAAAGCACGGTAGAACAAATTCGTAAAAATAGCTAGACTAAATTTGCCACTTCCTATTTGTGTTGTGGCAATTATTTTTTGACAAAGGATGATCATCATGAAAATAATTATTGGTTCCATGAACAAAACAAAAATCGAAGCGGTTAAAGAAGTATTTCCAACTGATCAAGTATTAAGCTATTCGGCTGAGTCTTCTGTTTCCGCGCAGCCATTTTCAGATGAGGAGACAAGGACAGGTGCCATTAACCGTGCAAAAGATTGTATAGCAATGAATCCAGATGCAGTAGGAATTGGACTCGAAGGCGGTGTAATGGATGTAGATGGTCAATTGTTTCTATGTAACTGGGGGGCAATGATTGACTTAAAACAACACGTACATACCGCTAGCGGTGCTCGAATTTTATTGCCAAAAGAAATTAGTGAACCTTTAAGAGATGGAATAGAACTGGGGGACGTCATGGATTCTTATGCAAAAAAACAAGGCGTTCGCCATAATGAAGGTGCAATTGGTATCTTCACCAATAGCCTGGTTTCTAGAAAAGACATGTTTTTACATGTAGTCACATTGCTGCGTGGGCAGTGGGAATACTGGCATGATAGTAATTTAAAAAGCAGCGAATAGTTATCCGCTGCTTTCTAGATTACTCATATAGATAACTTAGGACTTCAAGCGCCTGATCGACTGTTTCTACCGTAACGTTTGCCTTGTTGGATAGTTCTTTTAATGGATGGATTAAAGAACTAGGTCTGACAAGGATGGTTGGTTTATTTTGTGCTAGTGCTGCACTTGCATCCATTGCTGTATTCCACTGTTTATATTGTTCGCCAAATAATGCAATCACAACATCTGATTTTCCCAATAAAACCTCTGTACGGAAATTATTAATGCTAGAAGCGGCATCATCTTTATAAACATTTTCCGGTTGTTCTCCTAGAATATCTTCACCGACATTATCGGAACGGTCATGATTTGTTTGTGGCCCGACAAATGTAAGTGGAAGACTTTTTTCTTTCGCTTTCTTTTTAACTTCTCCTCGCCAATCATCATGAATTTGTCCTGCTAGATATACCGTTAAATTCATAGGTATCCCTCCAATAGTATATTTATTAATTCTTATAGTAAGGCTTTTGCGGATTAAAATGAAATAGTTTGTTTATAAGAGGTTGTTTAAAAAGTCACCAAATGATAAATGGCGAATTTCTTCGTTCCTTGAAAAAGAAGAACACTTTTTCTGCGTGCGAAGTAATGCTTCGGGGGTAATTCAAGTGCTCAGTTTTTCCGGTCCTCAAAACCTTCGCGCCTTGAACTTGACGCACAGGACGTGCTCATGTCGACTTTGCAACAGGACGCCTGAGTTCTTTGTCGACCTTGTTTCTTTGCTGACTTTTTTAACCGCACTATAAAAATGGAAAACTCGATATTTGAAACGTTAAGGAAACAAAGCTATGATAGTAGCGGAGGTTGATATCGTTATGGAAACTTTAAAATCAGAAGAACAATTTAATAAAATGATTAAGGATGAAAATGTACTAGCTTTATTTTCGGCCGATTGGTGTCCAGATTGTCGAGTGATTGAGCCAATCTTGCCTGAAATCGAAAAGGCGTATCCGACATATAAATTTGTTTTAATTGATCGCGATCAATTTATAGAAATATGTCAAGCGTATGACGTTTTTGGAATTCCAAGCTTTATGGCATTTAAAAATGGTCAGGAAGCTGGTAGGTTTGTAAGCAAGGATCGTAAAACGCAAGAAGAAATTATTGAATTTATAGAAGGTTTACCAGCATAAAACCGAGGCCGCTGAAAAAGTGGTGGATTTTAAAAATTTAACTTTTCACCTTAACTTAGCATCTCGAATATACGGAGACTCCTCGAAAAAGAAAAGCACTTTTTCTTCGTGCGATGTCTTTTCAGGGAAGCCTTCCTTATCCTGCGGGAAGCAAGAGATCGGTGAGACCCCGCAGGACGGCAGTCCGAGGAGGCTCGACACTCGCCCTAGGTGCGCGAAGTATATTCGAAGATGCGATGGTAGATCCACATATTTTGTACTATATTTAACTTTTTCAGTGGCCTCCATAAAACCTTCGAGGAGGCACTAAAATGAAAATGACAAGCTTGAAAATGAAAAAAATACTGGAGGAACGTTTATCGAATTCAGCATATAACACCTCCTATAATCGTGATAAAGATACATTTCGCGTGGAATGGAAAACGACAAAACAAGGAATGTCCATTACGATGCCGAATGTAGTCGCAAAATATAACGAACGTGGCGATGAAGCTGTTGAAGAGTTAGTTGAACATGTAACAGAAGCATTACGAATTATGAATGAGGATCATCAATTAACTGGAATGGAAAAACATATTTATCCTGTAATTCGTGCTACATCTTTTCCGACTGAAACAAAAGCTGGTAACAAGTTAATTTGTAAAGATCATACAGCAGAGACTCGTATTTATTATGCATTAGACCTTGGGAAATCCTATCGCTTGATTGATGAACCTTTGCTAGAAAAAGAAGGATTCACACCAGAACGTTTAAATGAAATTGCAACATTTAATCTTCGTTCGTTGAAGATAGATATGAAACAAGACCGTGTAGCAGATAATGATTTTTATTTTGTTGCACACCAGGATGGCTATGATGCAAGCCGAATTTTAAATGAAGCTTTCTTAGAAGAAATGAAAGCAAACTGTAAAGGGGAGCTGGCGGTTGCAGTTCCACACCAAGATGTATTGATTTTTGCTGACATACAGAACAAAACAGGGTATGATATATTAGCACAAATGACGATGAAATTTTTTGCTGAAGGTAGAATACCGATTACATCATTATCGTTTATTTATGATAATAAAACACTAGATCCAGTATTTATTCTTGCAAAAAATCGACCAGAAAAAAAGTAAGGAAGGATGAACGTGATGGATGTTTTTTATAATCCGAAGGGAATTGGCGATGTATTAGTTATTCCATTTGAAGATGGAGATAGATACAAGATACGCCACGAGGCATTTGGTGATATTACAAAAATAACAGATGACCAAGGAACTATTCTCGGCTACAATATTTTTCAAGCTTCCACGCATTTTAGTATAGAAGGCACTGGAAAGATTGAGCTTACAGTGGCAATACATGATAAGATCAAAAATCTTTTTGAAGAAAATAATTTACATGATGCAGTAGATTGGGACCTGAGTCCAGCCTTTGTTGTAGGTTATGTAAAAGAAAAGACACCACATGAAGATGCAGATAAATTAAATATTTGTCAAGTAGATATTGGTGAAAATACGTTACAAATTGTATGTGGTGCACCGAATGTTGATGTGAATCAAAAGGTAGTAGTAGCCAAGGTGGGGGCTGTTATGCCAAGTGGACTTAAGATTCGACCGACAAAATTACGTGGGGTACCATCGAACGGTATGATATGCTCACAAAAAGAATTAGGACTTCCAAATGCGCCAGTTGAAAAAGGTATCTATGTGCTTGACGATAGTTACGCAGTTGGAGAGGCATTTAATTTTTAATAGGAGCAACCTAAGTCACATTGTGGTGACATAGGTTGTTTTTATTTTTGAGAAATACTGCTAAAATAGAGATGACAATGATTTTTTATAGAAATGAGTGAACGATATGTGGGGCCAATGGAAAGATAAACTAATGGACCTTTTTTATACGGAAGTTGAAGAAGAGGAAGTAGATACACAGAAGCGCTCAAATCATAGGATGCAAAACAAGGATAAGCTAGAAACGAAAGTCATGTACCAATATCCAGAGAATAAAGCATTTCGTTTTCCTGTCATTCCAGATAGGGGCGAACAATCGAAACCGATGGATACTCCCGCTTATCAACGAAGAAGTAGTGATGATTACAAACGAGAGCAAAGGATTCAGAAAAAAAGTAAACCAACGAATGAACAGAGACATGAACCTACCCGTGAACGGAAAAAACAAGTTAAGCAAGATCGAGGGCCGTTCCAACCTACGCAGGTTGCCTCGCCTATCCATGGTTATCAGCAACAGAAAAAGGATCAGGAAGTTGAAAATGTACCAGCATTTATTCGTAAGCAACATGAGGAAGAAGTAAAAGAAGATAGTACTGCCGAAAAGCCAGTATCTATAGAGCCAGAAGTTACGGAAACTGTTCCTGAAAAACCAGTTGCGGTAGATGATGAACAAGCGAAAACGGAAGAAGTAATTCAAGATAAGCCTTCTCAAATGGAAAAGGTTACCAAACCATCAGAACCAAAAAAGCGAATGAAAGATAAGAAAAAACGAAATCCAATTACAAATAATACGAAACAACAAGGAAGTCTACCATTTAATGTCATGATGTCGTCAAATGATAAACGTAAACAGGAAATACGTGAAAAGTTAAGTGCTGTAAGACCTGTAAAACCTGTAAAACCTGTAAAACCTGCAGAGACTGTAAAGCCTGAGCAACCTAAACCTAAACGGTCATTTGAGGTCCCAAATTATCTATTGAATGATCCTATCTCTAGAGATAATCAAGACCAAATTTGGGTAAGAGAACAACAAGAACTTTTAGAAAAAACGCTAAAACATTTCAATGTTCGAGCAAAGGTTGTAAATGCTACTCAAGGTCCTGCTGTTACTCGTTTTGAAGTACAACCAGAGATTGGCGTGAAGGTAAGTAAGGTGAAAAATCTAAGTGATGACTTAAAATTGAATATGGCTGCGCGTGATATTCGAATTGAAGCACCAATACCAGGAAAAAACACAATTGGTATTGAAATTCCGAATCAAACATCACAAACAGTAGGGCTACAAGAAATTTTTGAAACAAGTGCATTCCAAGGCAGTAGCTCACCATTAACAGTTGGATTAGGCCTAAATATAGAAGGTACACCAATGGTAACCAATATTCAAAAGATGCCTCATGGTCTTATTGCTGGAGCAACAGGATCTGGAAAAAGTGTTTGTATTAATACAATCTTAATCAGTTTATTGTATAAAGCTAGTCACGAGGATGTTAAATTTTTATTAATTGATCCGAAAATGGTTGAACTAGCGCCATTTAATGAAATTCCACATCTCGTTTCTCCTGTCATTACAGATGTAAAGGCTGCAACCATTGCTTTGAAGTGGGCAGTAAATGAAATGGAAGAGCGTTATGAAAAGTTCGTACATGAAGGTGTTAGAGATATTGAACGGTTCAATCAAAAAGTAATAAAACAAGGTCGTTCAGATGAGAAAATGCCATTTCTTGTTATTGTCATTGATGAATTAGCTGATTTGATGATGGCTGCACCACAGGATGTTGAAGATTCCATTTGCCGTATTGCACAAAAAGCCCGTGCCTGTGGAATGCATTTGTTAGTAGCTACACAACGGCCTTCTGTTGATGTCATCACCGGTCTAATTAAAGCAAATATCCCAACAAGGATTGCGTTTAGTGTTTCTTCACAAGTTGATTCCAGAACGATTATTGATACAAATGGTGCTGAGAAGTTACTTGGTAAGGGTGATATGTTATTTGTTGAGAACGGATCTGGTAAAAGTGTTCGTTTACAAGGTGCTTTCGTATCTGATGACGAAATTGAACGTGTTACACGACATATTCGTTCAATTGCCCCACCGGATTATTTATTTGAACAAGAACAATTGCTTGAACAGGTCATGGTTGATGAAGAAGACGAAGATGATTTATTATCGGATGCAATCAAGTTTGTAATGAAACAGAATGGTGCAAGTACTTCGTTATTACAACGTCATTTCAAGATAGGCTACAATCGAGCGGCGAGGCTAATGGACACAATGGAAATGCGTGGTATAATTTCTGAACAAAATGGTAGTAAGCCAAGAGAAATATTACTGTCAACTCAGCAACTGGAAGCAATGGAATAAAACTTAAAAAGGATGTTCAAAAAGTCATCAAATGATAAACGGCGAATTTCTTCGTTGCGAAGTTTTTCCGGTCCTCACGTATTAAAAGCATAGAGGAACTTCTACTAAAACCGTCCACGTCCTGTGGACAACGTAGAAGTCAGCACAACACGCGCAAGTCCGGTCCTCAAAATCTTCGCGCCTTGAACTTCTTGTTTCTAATTTGTCGACTTTTTGAACTCGTACTTAAAGCAGGCAAAAATTCTATTCTATGCTTTTTTGCTTGTGGATTCTGCGTTAGTTTAATATGATAGGGTATAAATGATCTTATCTATAAGGAGAAACAATGACATGAAGGAAATTGGACAAAAATTAAATGGCAAAATTAAACGATTAACAAATAAGACATTTAAATTTGATGACCGAATTAGTGAAGGTTGGTTTTCTGCTGTTTATTTTTTAAAAACAAAAGAAATTGCCGAGAAAAAACTACCGCATAATTATATAACAATGCAATTTTTTCAAAAAGAAGAAGCGGTATTGTGCGGAAGTGATGAAGCAATAGCGCTTATACATACCTTTGCCAATAATCCTGAAAAACTAGAAATTCATTCATTAAAAGATGGAGATAAGATCAGTCCATATGAAACGGTGCTAACCGTCTCTGGGCCGTATCAGGACTTTGGCTTTTTAGAGGGCATAGTTGATGGAATTCTGGCCAGAAGAACATCAGTAGCAACGAATGTATATAATGTCGTAAAAGCAGCGCGAACATCAGGAAAACAAAAGCCAGTTATTTTCATGGGGGATCGTGATGACCACTTTACCCAACAAGCAGGAGACGGTTATGCTGCTTTTATTGGTGGATCAACAGCTCAAGCTACACATGCCATGAATGAATGGTGGGGAAAGATGGGTATGGGAACAATGCCACATGCCTTGATTCAAATGTTTCGTGGAGATGTGGTAGCCGCTTCACACGCCTATCATGAAGTATATCCTGAAGATGAGCTCGTTGCACTAGTTGATTATAATAATGATGTGATAACGGATGCATTAAAAGTGGCAAGGGTTTTTGGGAAAGATTTAAAAGGGGTTCGTGTTGACACGTCACGAACACTTGTAGATAAATACTTCCTTAGAAACCATCATTTAATGGGAACTTTTGATCCTAGAGGGGTAAGCCCAGAGCTTATTTTCGCACTACGAAAAGCTTTAGATGAAGATGGATATCCACATGTTGATATAATGGTAAGTGGTGGTTTTACAGAAAAACGTATAACGTATTTTGAAAAACTAGGTGTACCAGTAGATATGTACGGAGTTGGTTCCAGCTTACTCAAAATCACTATTGGCTTTACTGGAGATAATGTTTTACTAAACGGTACTCCTTCTGCAAAAGAAGGAAGAAGATATCGTCCAAATTCACGACTAGAGCAAGTAGAATATAGTAAATAGGTTAGGTATACAAAATGTTGACATAGCTTAAACATTCTAGTTTACTAATAGGCATGTTTTGCTATAATAATGGGTATTAAATTTTTAGAAGTAGCGGATTTTTTATATATTTATTTGGAGGTTCTTTTTTATGACAACTTACCATTTTGTTGGTATTAAAGGAACGGGAATGAGTGCACTCGCACAAATCCTAAGCGATTCGGGAGAGAATGTTCAAGGTTCTGATGTAGAAAAGCGTTTCTATACGCAAGATGCATTAGAAGAAAAAAACATTCCGATACTTCCTTTTTCAGAAGATAACATAAAAGATGAGTTTACGATTATTGCTGGGAATGCTTTTTCTGATGATCATCCTGAAATCAAAGTGGCTAAAGAACGGGGTCTTACTTTTTTTAGATACCATGAATTTTTAGGGGAATGGTTAAAGCAGTATACGAGTATTGCAGTTGCAGGTGCCCATGGGAAAACCTCAACAACTGGCTTATTAGCTCATGTATTGGGCGCGACGTATCCAATCTCTTATTTAATTGGGGATGGGACGGGTAAAGGTCACGTAGATAGCGAATATTTCGTGTTTGAAGCATGTGAATACAGACGACATTTCTTAGAATATGAACCAGATTATGCTGTAATGACGAATATTGACTTTGATCATCCTGATTATTTTACGAGTATTGAGGATGTGTTTGACGCCTTTCAATCCATGTCTGATCGTGTTAAAAAAGGGATAATTGCATGTGGTGACGATGAACAATTACAAGAAATTCAGGCAAAAGTACCAGTTGTTTATTATGGATTATCAGACACAAATGATTTTCAAGCTCAGAATATGGTTGAGACAGAGTCAGGCACGGAATTTGATGTATTTGTTCGCAACACCTATTATAATACGTTCACAATACCAATGCATGGCGATCATAATATATTGAATGCACTTTCTGTCATTGCTATTTGCCATTATGAAGGTATGCAAGCAGAGGATATAAAAGCATTGAACACATTTAAGGGTGTAAAGCGTCGTTTTACTGAAAAGAAGGTAGACAATCAAGTTTTAGTAGATGATTATGCGCATCATCCTCGTGAAATTACAGCAACAATCGATGCAGCCAGAAAAAAATATCCAACTAAATCAATTGTAGCTATATTTCAACCACATACGTTTACACGTACGAAAACGTTTTTACAAGAATTTGCAGATAGTCTGAATTTAGCAGATTACGTTTATTTATGTGAGATATTTGGTTCGGCCCGTGAGGATTCAGGAAAGCTTACCATTAATGACTTGCAAAAACTAGTCGAAAATAGTAAAACACTAGATATTACTAATACAAGTATTTTAACAGAACATGATGATAGTGTATTACTATTTATGGGGGCTGGAGATATACAAAAGTTCCAACAAGCCTATGAAGAATCTAAAAAGTCTACAAGTACTGTAGACAACAGAAAAAATGCATAATCGATAAAAGGGTCTACAAAATGTAGGCTCTTTTTTGCGTTGCTCGAAAAAATAGAAAAGGCTGCACATTAAATCTAGAAGAACTGCTAGATTCGTGATACAATTGGGATAATGTGGTTATGTTTATGTATGTAAAAGAAGGGTATTACTAATAATAGTAACCGTATGAACAAAAACTTAGTTAAAAATTACATAAAGTAAGGAGTTGAACTAGTATATGGAAAATTTGTTGTACATTGCGGCTATTATTGTTGCTATAGCATTCGCTGTACTTGTAATTTATCTAGCAATGACCTTAAAGTCTACACAACGCACATTAAACAATGTTGCTGATACTGTAGAGGATTTAGAAAAACAATTACAGGGAATTACGACAGAAACTACAGCATTATTAAATAAAACGAATCGTTTAGCAGATGATGTCAATCAAAAGTCATCCAAATTAAATGGGCTTTTTGAAGGCGTTAAAGGTATTGGGGAAACAGTTAAAGACTTTAATCAGTCATTGAAAAGAATTTCAACAAAAGTTGCTGTTACAGCAGAACAAAATCAAGAAAAAGCTTCAGAAGCAGTAAAATGGGGATCGGCAATAGTGGACTTGTGGAAAAAGAAAAAAAATAGATTGTAAAAAACAGGAGGAATTTAAGTGGGAAATCAGGAGAACCAGAACATTAACAGTAAAGATTTTATGATAGGGACATTGATTGGTGGAATCGTTGGTGCAGCAGTTGCACTTTTATTTGCTCCGAAATCTGGAAAAGATCTTCGTGGTAATCTAAATCAAGGTGCAAGTGATGTAAGAGGACGTGCTAGTGAATGGAAAAACGTAGCATATGAAAAAGGTTCTGATTTGAAAGACAAAGCTTATGTAAAAGGGTCAGAGTTTAAAAGTAAAGCATTAGATTCAACCTCTCAAATGACAAAGAACTTTTCAGAGAAGACACAGGATCTTACTAAAACGGTTCAAAGTAAAATTCAAGACAAAAGAAATAAAGAAGATGAAGCTGAAGAAGCGGCTGAGGAAGTAGCAGAAGCTATCGAAGAAGCAGCAGAAGAATTAGAAAAGAAGTAAGATAAAAAGGGTAAGAGCTTGCAGTTCAAAGCTCTTACCCTTTTTCTGGAATCAACTTGCAATACTTTGTGATAACATTATGAACTTGCCACTATACATCGATTGTTTAGTATGTTCAATGGTATAATAATCAATACTAGTAAATATGGATTGTTTCTGTTACAACAATATTAAATGAAAATGACCGATCAGGTATACGGCAAGTCATAATTATTTTTGTGTTTTACTAATTGGTAGAGTATTATAGATGAAAAGATGATGATACATAGGAGGTAATAAGCATGAACATTACGATATATGATGTTGCTAGGGAAGCGAACGTGTCAATGGCAACTGTTTCACGAGTAGTAAATGGAAATCCAAATGTAAAACCAACAACAAGAAAGAAGGTACTAGCAACAATAGAAAGTTTGGGATACCGACCAAATGCTGTTGCACGTGGATTAGCAAGCAAAAAGACAACTACAGTAGGAGCGATTATTCCAGATATTTCAAGTATCTTTTTTGCCGAGTTAGCAAGGGGTATTGAAGATATAGCTACAATGTATAAGTATAATATTATTTTAAGTAATTCAGATCAGAATAAAGACAAAGAGCTTCAATTAATTAATACCATGTATGAAAAGCAGGTAGATGGTATTTTGTTTATGGGTGGATCAATAACAGAAGAACATGTCCAACAGTTTAAAAGTTCATCTGTCCCAGTTGTTTTAGCAGCAACCTATGATGAATCAAAAACGATTCCTTCTGTAAATATTGATTACAAACAAGCTGCATTTGATGCAACTAAGTTTTTACTTGATAAAGGTAATACAGCAATTGCATTTATTGCAAGTCAAGATGATACCTTCATTAGCAAACAAAAATATGTGGGATATCAGGAAGCACATAAAGATGCTAATGTTACGATAAATGACAAATACATGATAAAAGGTGATTATACGTATGACTCAGGTATTGAGGCAGTCGAACAATTATTAGCGTTAGACAATAAGCCGACAGCAATTTTTGTTTCATCAGATGAAATGGCCCTCGGTGTTATTCATGGTGCCCAAGATAAAGGATTGAACGTACCTGAAGATTTAGAGGTGTTTGGTTTTGACAACACAAGACTTGCATCTATGGTTCGTCCAACACTATCAACTATTGTTCAACCAATGTACGATATTGGTGCTGTAGCGATGCGTCTATTAACCAAATATATGAACAAGGAAGAGATACCCGAAAAGAAAGTCGTTTTACCACACAGAATTGTCGAAAGAAACTCAACAAAGTAATTAGTTATGCCGATATAAGTAGTAAATCTTATATGATTTACTAGCACATTAGGAGAGAGTACATGAGAAAAAGAGATATTTTAACTCCAATCGGCATAACATTAGGATTTATCATGATAATGATGGCCATCTTAACAAATAGCGGAACTGAAGGATTTATTTCGTTCCTTGATGTAGCATCTATTTTTATTGTAATTGGTGGTCTTGTTGCATCTCTATTGATTAATTTTAAGATGGAACAAATTAAATTAACAATAAAAGTTATGAAAGAAGCTTTTTATCAAGATAATCAGCGACTTCCAGAACTTATTCAATTATTTATAAAATTATCAGAGCGTGCTAGAAGAGAAGGTATTCTGGCGCTTGAGAACGAGTTAGACAATGTTGATGACCCTTTTATAAAAAAAGGAATATTACTAGCTGTTGACGGAATTGAGCCTAAAGTAATTAGTGATATCATGAATGCTGAAATTACGGCAATGGAAGATAGACATTATAAAGGACGGATAATTTTAGAAAAATCGGGGGAGTATGCACCAGCATGGGGAATGATTGGAACACTAATAGGTTTAGTCCTTATGTTGAACAGTTTACAAGACCCTAGTTCACTTGGCCCTAGTATGGCAGTAGCATTACTAACAACGTTATATGGTACAGTTTTAGCGAATCTAGTATTCATCCCAATGACAAATAAATTGGAAATAAAAACAGAAGAAGAAGTATTTATAAAACAAATTATTATTGAAGGTGTTATCGGGGTTCAGTCTGGGCAGAACCCTCGGATACTTGAAGAAAAATTAAGTGCTTTCTTATCCGAAGAAGTTAAAAAAAGTGATGTAAGTGGAAAAGAATCCACACCAGTGGAGGAGAGCATAAATGAAGCGTAGACCATTAAAGCGTTCTAAATCAACTGGTGCTCCAAAATGGATGGTTACGTATTCAGATATGATAACGTTGATTCTTGTTTTTTTCATCTTACTTTTTTCCATGTCCCAAATTAATTTAGTAAAGTTTGAAGCTATTTCAGAGTCATTTAAAAATCGCATGATATTTGACTTTTATCCCTCACCAGTTCCAATGGAAAACCCGACAGAGAATACAAGTGATTTGGAAAGCGGTAAAAACTCAAATGAATTCGAGAATCCTACACAGTTAAAAAATGTTACGGATCAAGACGATGAAAAGATTGAAAAAGAAGATACTTTAGATAAGCTAATGATGGATGTGGAACAATATTTAGATGAAAATAACTTAAATAACGTTATTTCTGCAAGCAGGAATGAACGTGGGGTGGTTTTGGTACTGCAAGAATTTATTCTATTTGACTCCGGTAAAGCGGAGATTCTTTCATCTGGTGAACCTTTTTTAAATAAGATTGGATCATTGTTAACGAAAATACCAAACCAGATAAAAGTGGAAGGTCATACAGATAGTAAACCGATGTCAAGTTTCCGCTACCCCTCTAACTGGGAATTATCAGGAGCGCGAGCAAGTAGTGTGGTTCGTTATTTAGTGGAGGAAAAAGACTTTGAGCAATCCCGATTTTTAATTGTTGGCTATAGTGATACAAAGCCACTTGCCCCAAATGATAGCCCAGAAGGTATGAGCAAGAATAGGCGTGTTGAAATCGTTATACTAGAAAATAATCAGGACCCAGCATAAAGCGAGAAGGCTTACGTTCACCTTCTCGCTTTTTTTGTATATTTCAATGTACTAAGGAGCATTTTATAGTTTTTTTCGTTGATTTCTTCTTTACGCGGAATAGTTGGTACGATACTTTTGCTATCTTGCCAGCTTGTTGGTAATTCAACGGGAGATTCAGGTTGCCATTTAGTGATCCATTCTTTTGGTAAACTGCCAACCAGATGATCGCCACTCTTCATCACATTCCAAACCTGAGCCCAAGCACGGGGAACTACACGCCATGTATCATAACCGCCTCCACCTAAGGCAATCCACTTACCGCCACAATATTGGTGCGCCAGCTCGTGGGCAAGTGTCGGTATCTTCTCATAAATGTTCATCGTACCACATAAATGGGTTAATGGATCATAACAATGCGCATCTGCTCCATTTTGCGTCACGATAATATCAGGTTGAAAGTAGTCAGCAATCTCTCTGAAGGCCGCTTCATAGAGCTGTAAGAACGATTCATCTTCGGTAAAAGCATCGATTGGCAGATTAAATGAATAGCCATGTCCTTCTTTGACACCCCGTTCATTAATATTACCTGTTCCAGGGAAAAGGTATCGGCCGGTTTCGTGGATGGAAAATGTACATACATTGGGATCCTCGTAGAAAGCCCATTGAACACCGTCTCCATGATGTGCATCTGTATCAACGTATAGCACTTTTAAGTCATACTTTTCTCTAATGTATTTTATCGCAACTGCACCATCATTATAAATACAGAATCCTGAGGCTCTACGTTTGAACCCGTGATGTAAACCACCACCAAGATTAAGTGCATGATCAACCTTTCCTTCTAATACATTATCAACAGCTGTTAACGTACCACCAACTAAATAACTTGATGCATCGTGCATATTTTCGAAAACAGGGGTATCTTCCGTGCCAATTCCGAATTCCAGTCCTTCATTTTTTTTGAGGAGACCAGTACTAGCTTTTTGTATAGCCTGTATGTATTCCGGATCATGAAACAATAATAGTTCTTCCGCCGTGGCCTTTCGGGGAGAAACAATTTCATCATTGCTTAATACTTTTGATGCAACTAGTAAATCCTTTGCAAGAATAACACGTTTTTGATTAAATGGATGATCCGCATGAAAATGATACTGTAGCATGGCATCTGAAAAAATAAATGAAGCATTGCAAGTCATGATTTTGGCCCCGTAATATTATTTGGCCACATTAATTCAAAACCAGCTTTTCGCAAATCATCAATAACAGGCGTAGGATTCATGGTTTGGATTCTAAAGACTAGAACCTTATAGTTCGGATCATTTTTATATGGATAGACAAGCACAGATATAATATTGGCTTTACGTTTACCAAAGACAGATGCAACTTCAGGTAGAATTCCAGGTTTGTGCGGAACTTTTACCTCTATATGTGAGCTTTGCACATTTGTACCAGTTATGTGTATGAGCGTGTATAACATATCTTTTTCTGTCACTATACCAACCAGTTTGTTATCACGAACTACGGGTACACAAGCAAATTCCTCATCATAAAAGATACCAGCAACTTCTTCAACAAAATCAAGAGGATGTACGGTAATAACTGGGTGACTCATAATTGTTTGAATTTCATTTTGTAGAATATTCTCTTTAGAGTTCTGATAAAAGATAGATGGACTTGCATCCCGAACATCACGGTCCGAAACAATTCCAATTACTTGTGTTTTACTATCAATAATTGGGATATGCCTAATTCTATTTTCCTGCAACTGCTTAGCCGCCTCAGCAATTGTTGCTGTAGGTGGTAGGGTGATCACATTTGTATTCATAATTTCTTCAACTAGCACCTATAATCCCTCCCTCATTTTTCGATACTGATGACGTTGTAAAAATCGTAGTTTATCGAATTGCCTAATCGATTCTTCTGGAACATTCTCGCCAATTTTTACCATCAAACAATTGGCGGGATGAGAGATAATTTCAGGGTCATCTGTTGGTGCAGGAAGAAGGCCTCCAGCAGCCATCATTTTTTCCATAACTTTTCGGTAATCCCATATACTTAGTTTTGTTCCGTCTAGGTCCCAATGCCAATAATACTCAGTTGAAATAACGATGTAATTTTGCATAAAGTTATCCATCATAGACACTTTTAATAGACCTGAAGCAACCTTAGAACCGCGGTATTTAGGTATAACTTCAATTGCTCCTAGCTCAATTAAATCCTCCATGTTAAATTCTGACCATCGTTCAAGCGGATCAGGATGTAAATAGGTGACATAGCCAACAATTGTATCTTCGGTTCGAGCAATGATTATTCGACCTTCTGGAAAATCTGCGATGTTAAGAACAGCCTTGAATTGTTTAGGTGCTGTACGAAATGCAGTTAACTGTTCATGAAAGTGATAATTTTCGAGTTCTGATGATGGTAGTGGCCCCTCAATTGTTAGTTGTCCATGGGTAGTGTCGTGTGTTAATAATTGATGGGATTTCACATGATTCATATTTTCACCGCCTACTCCTTAGTAAAAACTTGGCATTCGCTCCCGAATGGCTAAGTTTCTCCTATACTTAAATCCTTAAAAACTAATAGGGTTTCCTTAAGTGAAAAATAGGTTAGCTATCATTATTTTCTATTATACAGGATAAGCGTCTTCATTTTTAGTAAAAGACTGAAAAATTTTGAGTTGATGTCATTTATTTTAGAAAATTCGGCTTATCACAAAGCTTTTATGGCTAAACACTTTAGCTGCACTTATCTATTATCAGTGTAATAAAAAAACAACCTGTAGGGTTTTATTCCCTAGCAGGCTGGTTAAAATATCTATTCTTCTTTATTTTTATCGGGGTCTTTTTTAACCTCAGTATCACCATCGCCTTGCGCTGGTGGTTCTACTGGAGGTGTTACTGGTCCATCTCCTGGATCAGTAGGTGGGTCTTCTTTATCCTCTGGCTTTTTAGGTTCATTCGGGTCTTTTGGTTCATCAGGCTTAGGATCAGGTTTAGGTTTAGGCTCTGGTTTAGGTTCCGGTTTAGGATCTGGCTCAGGTTTCGGCTCTGGCTTTGGATCTGGTTCTGGTTTAGAGAGGTCTCCTACCACAACTCCTTCTGAAGCCGTTGACTCCATGCCAAAGTAGTCTACTGCTTTTATACGATATACCGCATTGCCATCACTTACGCCAAAGCTAGTTGACGTTGTATTTCCGATTAATGAAAATGCGCCATCTGGCTTTGATGCACGGTAGATGCGATAACCAACCACATCTTTACTACTTGAGTCATTCCAAGTTAGATTGCCACCAGACTTTTTAATGGAAGACGGAGTTGCAGGTGCTTTACCGTCATCCGCGATAGTCGAACCAACCTCACCACTCGGTACACCAATTCTTTCCCATTTCGCACGATCTTTTGCTGGGAATAGCTTCGTTAAATCATTTAGCCTATCATAATTGTTTTTCTTTAAGAATTCAGGATTAAATGTTAACCCATTGCCATTTACGAATTCTTGTGGTGTTTTAGGTCCAGCGACAACTGCTTTACCATCTACAAGTACATATGACCCAGTAATTAAACTATCATCCGTTTCGGTTGGTACGTATTTTGCATTAAATAAATCACTGTACACAAGCCCTGCTTTACTACAAAGGTCTGATGGAAGCTTTCCAGATATTGCACAATAACTTCTTTCTACAATTCCATCTGGACGTTCAAAATTAGCTTCTGGAGCCATTAACTCAGGATTAATTTCTGTTGCTTTGTTAACTAGCTTTGCCCATAGCTTCATGTTTCGCTCGTTGTAAGGCGCACAATTATCACAGTTGTTGAGGGGGGATGGTGTATCATAGCCAATCCAAGTTCCCATTGTTATATTTGGATTTGTTCCAATAAACCAGTAATCATGCCAGTTCTCTGAAGTACCAGACTTTCCAGCCCAATCAACAGATGATGCAGTGTTCAACTGTGATTGTAAATAGGTAGCAGTACCATAATCAAGTACATCACGCAACACATCCAACGTTAAATAGGCTGTTTGTGGCGAGAACACCTTAACTGGCTTTGTTTTATGTTCATAAATTACTTTACCGTCATTTGTGGTTATTTTATCAATCATATAGCCATCGACAAACTCACCGCCATTGGCAAATGTGTTATAGGCATTGATGTTCTCTTCAATAGTAACTCCGCGTGTTGTAGCGCCGATACCTAGTACAAGATTGCTATATTCTGCATCCTTAATTGTTGAGATACCCATTTTTTCAATATATTCTTGACCAATACCCTTGTTCATTAGTTTATTATATACTGCTATAGCGGGTACGTTAAACGATTCTGCAAGAGCTTTTCGCGCAGAAACAATACCATTAAAGCTACCAGAATAGTTATCGGGTGAGTATTTACCATAATACGTTCTTACATCTGCTAAAGGAGTCCCAGGCTGTAGTATGCCTGTTTCAAAAGCAGGAGCGTAATCAAGTAATGGTTTCATCGTACTACCATTCGAACGTTTTGCTTCAGTCGCATAGTTGAAGGTATTTTCAGGTGAGTAGCCGCGACCACCGATGAAACTAATAATTTTCCCCGTATTATTATCAATTAACATTCCAGCTACCTGAACCGGTTCAACAACTTTTACCTCTTCACCAGTTTCTTCGTCTGTAACGGAATATGTTCTATCAGGGCCATAATTTTTATAGTTTTTAATGATTTCCTGATGTGCTACATAGATTTCTTTATCGATGGTTGTATGAACCTCATAACCATTTTTACGTAGTGCTCGATCTGCAAGAATCATGTATTCTTCATTTAGTTTTTCATCATTTTGTAAATCTTCTAGCGTATATCCATCTTCTGAAGCAATTTGTTTAGCAAGTATTTTCTTTGCCCGTTTTTCTGCTTCGTACATAAGATATTGGTATTGGTCCATTGGCGTTTCCGATTCAAGGTTAAAATCAGCTACAATATCGTATTTTAAAGCTTTTTCATACTCTTCCTTTGTAATATATTCGGCTTCATACATACGATTTAATACTGTTCCCATTCGGTTTAGTCCAGGCTTAAGTGCTCCTGGATCCTTTAATCCACCACTGTTTTTAAATGGCGTATAATAGGATGGACTTTGCGGAAGTCCAGCTAAGTAGGCTGCTTGTGGAAGGTTTAAATCTTTTGCGTCTATACCAAAAATTCCTTGTGCTGCCGTCTGAATTCCTGCAATGTTTCTTCCAGATGCTTCTCTACCATAAGGTACAATATTAAGGTATGCTTCTAAAATTTCCTCTTTATCAAAGAATCGTTCTAATCGCAATGCAAGTAAAATTTCTTTTGCCTTTCGTTCAAAAGATACCTCGTTTGTTAAGATCTGGTTCTTAATCAACTGCTGTGTTAATGTACTACCACCAGTTTTAACAGCAGCATTTGTTGCTTCTTGAACAATCGCACGTAAAATCGCTTTAGGCACTACACCTTCATGTTCTTTAAAGTTACGATCTTCTGTCGCTATAACTGCCTGAATCAGTGTATCTGAAACATTCTCAAGTTTCACCTCTTCACGCATAATATTGGATCTTATATCACCAAAGTATTTATTTTCTGCAAAATATAATGTCGATGTTTCTTCATAGTTGTAAATATCCGCTTCCATGCTTTCGTAGCTTCGTATCGGTTCATCCTTTACTAAGGAAGCAAAGTATCCTGCGCCGACACCACCTGCAAAAAATAAACCAACAACACCTATAATAATAAAGAACAAAATAATGTTCCATGTGACATCATATGTAACCCGCGACGTGCGCTGAATTTTACCTTCATTCCACTGGGTTTTTATCTTTTGATAGGAATCATTTATTAGTTTTTTTATTTTATCCATATCCATATTCATATTTAGCCCTCCTAAATATTCACACCATATTATACCATACTAGCTATCTAGTAAAAATAATAATTCTTTTAAAATTCCATTATTTATGTTAACCTAATTTTATATAGGTTTACATAAGGAGCTGATTTGTATGAATAGAAACAAGTATAACTTAAGAAGTATGATCGTTTGCTCCATGTTTGCAGCGGTTACAGCAGTTTTGGCGCAAATTGAAATTCCTTTACCGCTCGTTCCAATTAGTGGACAAACATTAGCGGTTGGGTTAACGTCCACTATAATAGGAAGTAGATTAGGCGCAATCGCGATGATGTGCTATGCCGCTATTGGTGCAGTAGGTGCACCAGTTTTTGCTGGGTTTAGCGGTGGGCTGCACGTTTTGTTAGGTCCAACGGGTGGCTACATTTTCGGATTTATAATTGCTGCATACGTAATAGGCTATATTTTAGAAAAAAGTAGTTATACCGTTAAGATGGCTATGCTAGCGAATACGATTGGTATGGTTATAATTCTTTTATGTGGTACATTGCAACTAAAATTTGTGTTAGATTTAAGTTGGTCTGTAGCGCTTGTATCTGGCGTTTATCCATTTATTGTAGTTGGACTGATAAAAGCATTCCTAGCTAGCTGGATTGGGATTGTTGTTAGAAAAAGGCTAGATCAAGCGAACGTATTGTTAACACAACATCGAGTATAAGAGCTCGAGGTTTGCGATTATATTGCAATTTTTTGCTTAATGTGGTAACAATAAATAATAGTAGTTCTAATTATATATGTAAATGCAACGAAAGATCGAAGTAGTTTTGCAAATCCATTTTAAAGAGAGTTAGCGGGTGGTGGAAGCTAACATACATTTGCAAGCGAATTACAATCTGGAGCTTTTTCTACTTAGTAGAAACGGTGAAACCCCCATCGTTAAAAACCCCAAAGTGGCATTTCTATGCAACAAGGGTGGTACCGCGAATAAACTCTCGTCCCTTTACCAGAAAGGGGGGAGTTTTTTAATATTTAAAAAGTATAACAGGAGCGTGAAGAAAATGACTGTATTACAAGATCTAGAAAAACGCGGTTTGATTCATCAGACCACTGATAATGAAGGATTAGCAAAACATCTAAAAGAAAACCAAGTGACATTGTACTGTGGATTTGATCCAACTGCCGATAGTTTACATATTGGTCACCTTTTACCGGTTTATATGTTAAAAAGATTCCAAAAAGCAGGTCACCGTCCAATAGCATTAGTTGGCGGGGGAACAGGGATGATTGGTGATCCAAGTGGACGCTCATCTGAACGTTCATTAAATGAGGATACTATTGTGAAAGGCTATAGTGAAAAAATTAAACAGCAATTAGCTAACTTACTGGATTTTGATAACGGAGAAAACGCTGCAGTAGCAAGAAACAACCATGATTGGCTAGCGAGTATGACAGTAATAGATTTCCTCCGAGATGCTGGGAAGCATTTTGGTATCAATTACATGCTTGCAAAAGAATCTGTTTCAGCTCGAATTGAGCAAGGAATTTCCTTTACTGAATTTAGTTACATGATTTTACAATCGCTTGATTACCTAAAACTTTACGAGCAGGAAAATTGTACATTGCAAATTGGTGGAAGTGATCAATGGGGGAATATTACTGCTGGAATGGAATTAATTCGTCGTTCACGTGAGAATTTAGAAGAGGAAACAAAAGTATTTGGATTGACTGTTCCTTTGATTACTAAAGCTGATGGAACCAAATTTGGAAAAACGGCTGGTGGGGCTATTTGGCTGGATCCTGAAAAAACGACTCCATATGAATTTTATCAATTTTGGTTTAATGCAGATGATCGTGATGTCATTAAGTTTATCCAGTATTTTACATTTTTGGAGCAAGAAGAAGTCGATACATTGATTGATACCGTAGAAAATAAACCGGAAGAGCGTTTAGCTCAAAAACGTTTGGCGGAAGAGATAACAAGGGTAGTCCATGGACAAGAAGCGGTTGATCAAGCTCAAAAGATTTCCGCATCGTTATTTAGTGGAGATTTAAAATCTCTCTCTAAACAAGAAATTGAGCAAGGATTCAAAGATGTGCCAACATATCACGTAAATAAAGAGGATATTGGTTTAATTGATTTACTTGTTGAAGTGAAAATATCATCATCAAAAAGACAGGCTAGAGAAGATATTAGTAATGGAGCTATTTACATCAATGGCGAAAGAAATCAGGATTTAAAGCATACGGTAACAAAGACTGATCGCATTGAAGATACGTTTACAATTATACGAAGAGGAAAGAAGAAGTATTATTTAATAAGTTATAAATAAAGACTGTTTTCTAAAAGATTGTTGTTTTTGACACAAAAGATATAGAATGCGACGTAACATACTGCTACGGAAGTACATTACAACGTAACTGCTGGTTGTTTTCCGCTGCGGACCGTTGCTTTCCGCGGGCACGGCTTCAGCCTCCTCGAGAAACCCACTCCGCGTGGTCTTCAGACACGTGCTGTTCCCGCAGGAGTCAACGGTCCTCCGCTCCAAACAACTTCCATAAATTGCTGAATACCTGTATGAAGTAAACTACCAAGTAAATTTAAATTGTTAAGCCCAAACCTAGTGAAGGAAATCCACGTAGACTCCTGCTTAGAAAGCGAAGACGATGAGACCCCGCAGTGAGCGGTCTTTGCGATCGAGGAGGCTCAGCGCGAGCCCGCGGAAAGCGTAGTGGATTTCCAGAACGGTTGCAGTGCAACGAACATGAATTTTAGTTACGTCGCATTTTATATCAACTTCGGTGGTATGAGCAACAAACTATACGAAAACAGCCAAAATAAAAAAGCAAGGTCCATGTTGTAATGGACCTTGCTTTTTAAGTGCTTCTTAACGAGAGTAGAACTCAACGATAAGTGCTTCGTTAATTTCTGCTGGAAGCTCAGTACGTTCTGGGTAACGTGTATAGCTTCCTTCCATTTTATCTGCATCGAATGATAGATAATCAGGAACAAAGTTATTAACTTCGATTGCTTCTTTAACGATGTCAAGTTTTTGTGACTTTTCACGTAGACTAAATACCTGACTTGGTTTTAGACGGTATGATGGAATATCAACACGTCTGCCATCTACAGTTACATGGCCGTGGTTTACAAGCTGACGCGCTTGACTACGTGTGCGTGCAAGACCTGCACGGTATACAAGGTTATCTAAACGTGATTCAAGTAGAATCATGAAGTTTTCACCATGAATACCTTTCTGCTTACCTGCTTGGACAAATAAATTACGGAATTGACGTTCGTTCAATCCGTACATGAAGCGTAGTTTTTGCTTCTCTTGTTGTTGCAAG
Source organism: Virgibacillus necropolis (assembly GCF_002224365.1). Classification (GTDB taxonomy): domain Bacteria; phylum Bacillota; class Bacilli; order Bacillales; family Amphibacillaceae; genus Virgibacillus_F; species Virgibacillus_F necropolis. The sequence continues at coordinate 1,736,306 of NZ_CP022437.1, forward strand.
CCGTATTCAGAGATTTTTTTTCTTTGGTTTGGTCCATGTTGACCAGGAGCGTAAGGGCGTTTGTCTAATTCCTTACCAGTTCCAGTTAATGAAATGCCAAGACGACGTGATTTTTTCCAGACTGATCCAGTAAAACGTGACATAGGACATTTCCTCCTTTATTATTTTATTTGCATAAAAATAAGCGACCGTGTTCCTATCCGTCTGCTCATTTTGTTTTCATGTACCATCGCTCCAGCAGCAGAGAGTTACACGATACACCTCTAATTTGAGGAACAAAATGATAACAAGCGTCGGTTCACAAAGGCTACCTTTTTATTTTACACAAAGAATAGTATATAAGTTTATTATATAAAAGTCAATCATTTCTGCACAAATGCTTATTAGAAAACTTGGCTTATCGCCAAGCCTTAATTGCACTCATGAAGTAAGAAGGGATTTAAACTTTCTTAACTGTTAAAAAAAGCTAAAAAAGAATATAGCTTTACATACCTTAATATAGGAAAAAATTCCTATTTACTATATAATCAATATATAATAATTGAAAAGTTTACTAAAAAAGGTAACGAAAATTCATTTGATGATAGGTGATCACTGATGATAAATCAAAGTCAACTAAAGGAAAGTATGAGGAATATTTTCTTTGAACTTATTTCAGATATAGCAACCACCTCTTATGTTCAGTTATTAAACCAGGTTTCGATTCAACTACAAGATCTATTAAATGTTCCATATGTGGCTATTTATTCTTATAATCACTGGGAACAAACATATAACCGTGTAACAGGTGATCGGCATAACGAATTAAGAAAACAATTAGTTGAAGGTGTACCCATAGATAACTATTTTAATCGAAACATTCATGATTTAAAAACGCGAACTCAGTTCTTGCATGCAAAAACTGAACCAAATGCTTTTTTGTTTCTAGCATATCACCAAAATGATGACAGATTTAATAAGGAAACCTTAGATATAATCAAAGAAGAATTAAAAAATGTGTTAAACATATTTAATTACGATAAAATGAGTAAAGAGAAGGAAGAAAGAAATGCTTTTTTATTCGAAATTACGACTAAGTTTTACTCGGTCTTCTCCAAAAAAAGTATTCTGACAGAAATTACAAAGGCAATGGATAAATGGTATCCTAACTTTAATTATCATATTTTATTGTCCCAAGACTATGAGGAAGAGACATCTTTACCGATTAGGACGATAGAATATAGTGATGATGCAACAAAGCGAGTTAGTACACAAGCCTTTATAACTGGGGAAGTCCAATTAGAAGATCGTTTGAAAGATAAAAAGACTTGTCTATATGCGCCACTAAAAGGAAAGCAAGGTGTCTATGGTGTTTTACAAATTGTTACACCAAATTCGGTAGATTTTCCGCAAAAGGAAATTGAGTTTATCGGACAGTTTGCGACTGTAGCGGGAAAAGCAATTGAAAGTGCTACACTTTATCAGAATTCAAAGCATTTGGTTGAGGATTTAAAGCTAATAAATGATGCGACGCACGCATTGAACTCAAACTTAAAAATTGTTGAAATTACTACTATCGTTCGTGAAAAAATAATAGAAGCTTGTGGAGCCACACAAGTTGGGTTTATCTATACGGGAGAAACACAACATCACATGATAAACGTTTTATCCGGAAGTACAAATTACTTTTTTACAAGTAGCGGAGAAGAGAGCGCAAATTTTATTTTCAATCAAGTAATGACGACGAAGGAACCAATAATTAGTGGAAACTATACAATAAATGAAACTGATTTTTCCTTTCCTTCTCTGATGGCTATCCCAATGTTACATGCGGGTACAATACATGGTGTACTAATTATTATTAAACAAACTAAATACGCCTTTTCTTTTGATAACTTCAAGCTTATGCAATCGCTAGTCCAGCATTACACGTTAGCATTGACAAACTCTATATTAAATGAAAAGTTAAAAGTAGTAGCGATAACGGATTATTTAACACAGTTATATTCTCGCAGCCATTTAGAAGAAGAAATTCAAATGCATCTAAAAAGAGATGAAAAGGGCACACTTATTGTTATAGATATTGACGACTTTAAAGGAATTAATGATACGTTTGGACACCATATTGGTGATGAAGTAATTATTCAAGTTGCCTCTATCGTGCGTGCGCATACAAGTGACAATGATGTTCCAGCCCGCTGGGGAGGGGAAGAGCTAGCTATTTATTTATCAAATGCAACGATTGACGAAGGAGTTCATATCGCTACTCAAATAAGAAAACAGGCTGAAAATTTTACAAATCCTAAGGTAACATTATCCTGTGGAGTTGCTACATGGGACTATACAAAAAAAGTAAATGCGAAAGAATTGTTTGTACGAGCAGATAAAGCATTATATGCAGCTAAGAAAACGGGCAAGAATTGTGTAGTAAAAGAAATAATTGAAATGCGTATTCGAAATTAGTCTAGTTAAAAAAGAATGCTTTCCAAAACATCAGATCGTTTTGGAAAGCATTTTGTTAGTTTAACGAGGATTGCACAATTGCAGCGAATTTCTCTATATATTTTTTATCTGTTTCGTCAAATCGATTGGTGCTTGGACTATCGATATCTAATACACCATAAATTTCATCGTTAACAACTAAAGGTACGACAATTTCTGATTGGCTGGCACTATCACATGCTATATGTCCAGGGAATGCGTTAACATCGGCAACCACTTGGGTTTCTTTTGTTTCAACAGCAGTTCCACATACCCCTTTACCAGTTGGAATTCGAATACAAGCAGGAAGTCCTTGGAATGGACCTAGAACCAATTCGGTATCTTTATATATATAAAATCCTACCCAATTCACATTTTCTAGAAATTGATTTAAAAGTGCTGATGCATTCGATAAATTGGCGACGTGATCAGGTTCATCGTTCAATAATGCTTTTACCTGTTGTAGCAACAATTCGTAATCCTTTACACGATCTCCTGAGTAACTACTTGTTTGAAACATATACATCTTCCTTTCTTTGATAAAATTCGACTTGCCCCCTGCGTTAATTGTCGAGAAGAAATTGCAGGATTAAAGCTTACTCTGTCGTAAAATAACTATAAGGAGTTGAATTTCGATGAAAAAGAATCCAACCAAGCAAAAAGTGGTAGATGCTGCGTCATCTTTATTTTTTCAAAAAGGCTTCCATGGTACTTCAGTTAGGGATATAGCGGACAAGGCCTCTGTAAATGTGTCACTAATTAGCTATTACTTTAAAGGTAAACAAGGCTTATTGGAGCATGCCGTAACAAACTACTATGAAACATATCTAACTAAAATGGAAGAAACACTACTAAAAGCGGAAACAGAATTACCTTTAAATAAACTGAAATTATTAATAGATACTATTATACAATATAAACAAAATAATCATCAATTTTCTTGTTTTATCCATCGAGAGCTGTCTATTGACTCCATATTTGTACGGGAGATGGCTGTGACGTACTTGGCTAAGGAAAATTACTTTATAAGCAATACATTTTTTGAAAGCTTACCAAAAAATTACAAAGGTAATACGGAACATCAATTTTTGCTCATGCAATTAAAAGGTATGTTGATCACACCTTATGTTTTACAAAATGAGTGGAAAAATCAGGTGGCCGGAAAAACATCACATGATTTATTTGCCCAAAACTACACAAAAGTTATTCATAAATGGTTAGATTTTATCACTACAGAAACCGTTCACTTTGTAAATCAGTAAAAAATACGTAAAATCATCAATTTATTTGTAATTTTTTAGCCAAAAATGCTATTTACATGGTATCATTAGTATAATAATCTCAGAATTAACTTTAAGAGGTTGTCCAAAAAGTCACCAAATGATAAACCGCGAATTTCTTTGTTGCGCAGTTTTTCCGGTTCTCAAAATCTTCGCGCCTTGAACTTCTTGTTTCTAATTTGCCGACTTTTTGAACATGCACTTTAATTATTAAACTTAGATGGTACCTGTTCTTGGAGAGAATCTATAAAAAAGAACATCCTCTTATTCAGGAATATAGTTAGGAGGCTTTAAATGGCATATATCATTGGAATCGTACTCGTTATTATTGCACTAATTATTGTCGGACTCATTTTACGTAAAAGAATATATGATGTTGTTGATCGGCAAGAAAGCTGGAAAATGGACATTATGAATCGTAATACCGCTTCACAACTCGCCCAGATTAAAAAATTAAACCTTTCAGGGGAAACACAAGAAAAATTTGAATCCTGGAAAGAACACTGGGAATACATTGTGACAAAGCAACTTCCGGATATAGAAGAATATTTATTTGATGCAGAGGAAGCCGCAGATCGCTATCGTTTTCCTACAGCGAAAAAAACATTACGAAAAGTTGAACAAACATTACAATCTATTGAAAAAGATATTGAAAAAATGTTACTTGAGCTAGATGAACTAATAACGTCTGAAGAAACAAGTAGAAAAGAGATAAAAGGGTTAGAACCTGAAATAAAAGGATTAAGAAAAAAACTATCACAAACACGTTATCAATATGGTAAAGCTGAAGCGCGCTTTGACGTAGAACTTGATGAAATAGAAGAATATCTTCGTAGATATCGTGAATTGACTGAATCAGGAGATTATCTCGAAGCCCAACAGATTGTGGATAATCTAAAACTGCAAATAGAGAATTTACAAGTTGAAATGGATGAGTTCCCAGAATTATATAAAGCGTGTAAGGAAATACTACCAAATCAATTAGATGATTTAATTTCAGGAATAAGGGATATGAAAGAAAGTGGTTATCGTATCGAGCACCTTGGACTTGAAAAAGAAATCCGAAACTATCAAGGACGATTATTGGATTGTGTCAATTCTGTTGAAAAAGGGAATATAACTATTGCAAAAGAAACAATAACGGAAATTGATGAACGAATTAAAGATATGTATCAACTATTGGAAAATGAAGCAATAGCTAAAAGTTACATAGAAAACAAAATACCAATGTATCGTCAAAAAGTTGATAATATAGAAACGAAATTTCAACATACTAAATCGGAAGTGGATATGTTAAGAGAAACATATTACTTTGAAGATAGTGACGTGGAGAAATATTTGATACTCGAAAAAACGATTACACTCCTAAAAAAACAATTTGTCGAACTATCAGCAAACCTAGAGGATCAAGATGTATCCCATTTGCAGATACGCGATAAGCTAGATGATAATTTGCAGCAAATAGAATCGTTAACACAACAACATGATGATTTTATAAAGTTCATTCATAATCTGAGAAAAGATGAACTAGAAGCAAAACAGAAATTAGAAGAAATGAAAAACCAGGTATACAACACGATTCGAAAGCTGAAGAAAAGTAATGTACCAGGTGTACCAACTTTCATCTGGAATTTGGTAGAGGCTACTAGTGAAAAAAATGATCGTGTGTTAAAAGCGCTAGAATCAAAGCCACTTGATATGGCTGTAGTACAACGTGCACTAACGGAGGCAAATAAAAGTGTTGATCATGTTGTAGAGCAAACTGATTTCATTTTAGAACAGGCACATTTAACAGAACAGGTCATTCAATATGCAAATAGGTATCGTAGTAGGTATCCCCTTCTGGCTGCAAAGCTTGCAGAATCTGAGCGATTATTTAGATCATACGAATATGAGTTATCCTTAGAACATGCCGCAAAAGCAGTAGAAGAAGTGGAGCCTGGATCACTAAAACGTATTGAAGAATATAAAGAGGTATCTAGTTAATATGAGCACCTAATTATGCATCACATTAATTGGACAAGTTGACAAAGAACAGAATATGTATAAAAATAAACAAGATACTATAGGTTCAGATATATTAATTAACGTTTAAGACTTGAAATTGAAATGGGAGCTAATCGGGTTTTCAATTGATAAATTATAACAAAGGCTGTCTTATGAACGAGGAGTTATCCTTGGTCTTAAGTCAGCCTTCATTAGTGTTTAGCATGTATAAAGTTGGAAGAAAAAGATGGGAGATGGATAGATGATTTATTTAGACAATAGTGCAACAACCAAGCCCCACCCATCCGTACTACGAAGTTACAATCAAGTTTCAGAAAGTTTTTTTGCTAACCCATCGTCTATCCACCAATTAGGTGCGGAAGCGGAAAAATTGTTGCAAAAAGCGAAAGAACAAGTAGCACAAATCTTTCATGTAGCAAAGGATGAAATTATATTTACTTCTGGTGGAACGGAAGGAAATAATATGGCTATTAAAGGGATAGCATTACAGCATAGACAGCGTGGTAAACATATTATCACTTCGCAAATTGAACATCCTTCTGTTTATGACGCTTGTCAATCCTTAGAGGCAATGGGGTATGATATAACCTACTTACCGGTAGATTGTAATGGAGTTGTATCTGCAAACGATGTATCGAATGCGATTAGAGAAGATACAATACTAATAAGTATTATGCACGTTAATAATGAAATTGGTTCTATTCAGCCAGTCCAAGAAATTGGAGAGCTTGCAAAAAAACATCCAAAATTATCTTTTCATGTTGATCATGTGCAAGGTTTAGGGAAAGTACCATTACAATTATCAAACAGTGGGATTGATTTATGTACCATGTCAGGTCACAAAATACATGGTCTTAAGGGAACCGGTATCCTGTATATAGCAAATCGTTCAAAATTGTTTCCCCTTTTTCATGGAGGAAGCCAGGAAAGATCCATTCGATCTGGAACTGAGAACCTAGCAGGAGCAGTTGCGATAGTTAAAGCTATAAGAATGATTGATGAACGTGAAAAACAAGATAAAGGTGCTTTATTAGCATTACGTAATTATGCAATGCAACGAATAGCTGAACTAGATAATGTCGTAATCAATACGTCCAAGCTAGCTGCACCACACATCATTAATTTCTCAGTAATAGGACTAAAACCAGAAGTCTTAATTCATGCACTTGGTGAAAAGGAGATTTTTATTTCTACAAAATCAGCATGCTCTTCAAAGCTAAGTGATGAAAGTAGAGTGTTGGCTGCTTTAGGTTTTGACTCGGAACGTACGATATCTGGACTCAGGGTCAGCATGTCATATGATACAACAAAGGAAGAACTAAATACGTTTATCATCGAATTGGAAAAAGCAATAAAGCAATTGAAAAAAGTAGTGGGGTAGATAAACATGGAATTTGATCACATATTAATTCGCTATGGTGAAATGGCCTTAAAGGGTAAAAATAGAAAGAAATTTTATAGTAAGCTTCAGGATAATTTGCGAAACACCTTAGTAGAATTTCCAGAAGTTAAGGTGAAACGAACTCAGGGACGAATGTTTGTTCACTTAAATGGCCAAGATCCCGCACCGGTCATGGAGAAATGCAAAGAAGTATTTGGAATTCAGAGTTTAAGCTTAGCAATAAAAATTCCAAATGAGGAACAACAGATAAAGGAAGCGGCATTGTATGCTTTAAAAAATAGCACTGGAACAAAAACGTTTAAAATCAGTGTAAAACGAATTGATAAAACATTTCCTATCCGATCACAGGAATTCAATAAAGAAGTTGGAGCACATTTACTACTAAATTCAAAAGACCATTCAGTAAATGTTCATCAGCCAGATTTGGACCTGAAAATAGAAATTCGAACGGAAGCGACCTATATTACGTGTGACGTAATAAAAGGTGCAGGTGGATTTCCTGTTGGAACTTCCGGTAAATCATTGTTACTATTGTCAGGCGGTATAGACAGTCCTGTCGCAGGCTATTTAGCTATGAAGCGCGGTGTGGCAATCGAAGCGGTACATTTTCATTCTCCGCCCTTTACAAGTGAACGTGCAAAACAAAAAGTAGTGGATTTGGCATCTGAACTAACAAATTACGGTTCTTCCATTAGACTGCATATTGTGCCGTTTACAAAACTTCAGCAATTAGTTTTCCAAAAAATGCCTGATCGGTATTCGATGACAATTATGCGAAGAATGATGTTACGCATAAGTGAAGCAATCTGTAAAAAAGAATCAATATTATCTATGACAACAGGTGAGAGTTTAGGACAGGTAGCAAGTCAAACAATGGATAGTATGAATTGTATAAACGAGGTGACAAATTATCCAGTCATTCGTCCATTAATCACGATGGACAAGCTTGATATTATTGATGTTTCCAGAAAAATAAACACCTATGATATTTCGATCCGTCCTTTTGAAGATTGTTGTACCATCTTTGTTCCAAAAGCTCCTAAAACAAAACCGAAACGAGAGAAAGTAAATTATTTTGAGTCAACAATCAATTTTGATGCGTTAATTCAAGAAGCAGTGGAGGAAACTGAGGTTATCAAAATTACAAAAGAAACAAAGGAAGACCAGTACCAAGATTTATTTTAATTTAGGCTGTTTTCGTAAAGAATGTGCTGTTGAGAGAATGAATACGTAACATACGATGTTTGATGGTTGGACAACCGTTCCGGAAATCACGTTGCTGTTACTTCACAGTTTATATTAACTATGAAGATGAAAAAGCAACAATGCGTACGAAAACAGCAGCCTAAATTTATTACAACATCTACCAGATTTTTTCATGAATGATTTATCTCCTTATGACGCAATATAAAGTTATATCAAGGAGGTGAATTGACATGGCTAGCAACAACAATTCAAACCAATTAGTAGTTCCTGGTGTACAACAAGCTCTTGATCAAATGAAATATGAAATCGCTCAAGAATTTGGAGTAAGCCTTGGGGCTGATACAACTTCTCGTTCTAACGGTTCTGTTGGAGGAGAAATCACAAAACGCCTTGTACAAATGGCTGAGCAACAATTTGGTGGAAAGTAATTAAACAATATAATAATTAATGGCTAAATGAGCTACCTCATGACTTGAGGTAGCTCATATTTAATTCTTTTATTAAAAGCTATATCGTGGTACGTTAGTAACGAATAGAGATAAATCGTTTGAAATGGGGTATAAATAGTGGGAGATTTATGGTTTGGTGGTCAAATCTATACGATGCAACATGAAGGAGATGCGGTAGAAGCAGTCTATACAGAAGCTGATAAAATTGTCGCAGTTGGTACATACGAAAAATTGTATCATACGTATTTTTCTAGCATCGAAAACGAAATAAACCTGCAAGGAAAAACGATGCTACCTGGATTTATTGACAGTCATTTACATATTTTAATGCATGGGGAAAAGCTATTAAGGCTTGATCTTTCACAATTGAAATCAGCTGAGGAAGTAAAGGAAACACTACGAAATCGAACCGCAAATTTATCAAAGGGTGAGTGGTTAATTGGCGAGGGATGGAATGAAAACCAATGGGAGGATCCTGTTATTATTCATAGGTCTGAGTTAGATGAAATCTGTCCTAATAACCCGCTTATGCTAACACGGGTGTGCCGTCATGCGCTTTTGGCTAATTCCCAGGCAATTGAATTATCCAATGTTCAAAAGGACACACCTGATCCACAGGGTGGAATAATAGTTCGAAATGATAACGGCGATATAACTGGTTATTTTTTAGATACAGCTCAGGAATTAATCAAAAAGTCATTACCTACTGTTTCGAAAGATTATTTACAAAAAGTAATTGAGATTGCTGTAGACGACTTGGTATCAAAAGGACTGGTTGGTGGCCATAGTGAGGATCTAAGTTATTATGGTAGCTTCGATAAAACCTACCAAGCCTTCATTGATGGAATAGATGGTGTAAATAAAAAATTCAAAGCACATTTATTGGTTCATCATGAAGTTCTCCAAGATATGTTTGATCAAAAACTTGGTTGGTTAGATGGTACGAAATACGTGGAATTAGGAGCAGTTAAAGTTTTTGCTGATGGTGCTATTGGAGGACGGACTGCATGGTTAACAGAAGATTACAGCGATGATCCAGGTAACAAAGGTGTGGCAATTTTAAGTTTAGAAAACCTTGAAAAAGTAATCAAGAAAGCACGAAGTCATAATCTACCCGTCGCAGTTCATGCAATAGGCGACCGAGCGGCAGAGGAAGTATTAACAATCCTTGACCGTAATCCACTAGCGAATGGTCGGCGAGATCGATTAATACACGGCCAAATTTTAAATGAACGGGCACTAGCGTTATTAAAAAAGTTACCAGTTGCAGTTGATATACAGCCTTTATTTGTAACATCAGATTTTCCATGGGCAATAGATCGACTAGGGAAAGATAGGTTAAGACTTGCATATGCTTGGAAAACAATGATTGATCAGAAGGTTCATTGTGCTGGAAGCTCTGATGCACCAATAGAAGAAGTAAGCCCTTTGCTTGGAATTCAGGCGGCCATTTTACGTAAGGCCTCTTTTGACGGGAAGACTTATTATCCAGAAGAATCATTATCCGTTTATGAAGCAATCCATATCTATACACATGGAAGTGCCTATGCGATAAATCAAGAAGGTTCTCGTGGGAGATTGATGGCAGGATATGATGCAGATTTCACGATTTTAGAAGAAGATATCTTTCAAGTTGAAGCAGAACGTATTCATGAAATTGACATAGCCATGACTGTTATTAATGGCCAAATCGTCTATGAAAAAAATCCTTACTATTAACTAGTAAGGATTTTTTTTCCTATAAAAACGTTCTTTTTACTCGATCCCAATAGGAATTGTTTTTTAATTTAATTGTTTTAATTACTTTGTCACTCAGTGTAACTGTAATACTTTTCACTTGTCGAACTGGATAGGCTTCATTATCCATACCTATAACAGGATAATTGTTTCCTTCTTGAATAATATCAAGTGTGAGTTTGCGGTCTTTATCTAATACAAATGATGATCCAAGTGTTCGGTACCGATTATTATTTAACGATGCGAGTTCTGAAACCTGAAAACATGGAATTCTTGGATCCACCACAGATCCACTTGTTGATTTATTATAACCAGTACTTCCTGTTGGTGTTGCGACAATCAGTCCATCTCCTCGGAATGTTTCAAAATGTTTCGTATCAATTTTTACATCTATTACAATCGTTTTGATGATTGTTGATCTGATACTCATTTCATTTAAACAATTAAATCTGGTTTCTCCATTAATATCTACATTAATCAACGGGAAGCGGCGAACCTCCATTTCTTCGTGAATCATGGAATGTAGCATTTCGTCAAAGTTATCTAAATTAAAATCACAATACAACCCGGCCTCATTTGAGCGTGTTATACCCGTGTATAAGCAATCCTGACGAAATCCTGTTTTTCTTACTGCTTGCAAAAAGGTCCCATCCCCGCCAATGCTTACAATAATGTTGGCATTTTCTGGATCCTCTAAAATAGTAAAATCATTTTGTTTTGCTAAATCGAATAACGGCTGCAATTTATAAGTTGATGCTTCGTCATTTGGATAATAAAAGTAAATATTTCTACGGTTTGTCATTATGATAAGTCAGCCTCCTCATTCTATGTATTTCTTCTATTTATATTAACATTTCCATATGCTAAAGTCCCATCGATAGTTGTCTTGTATAAAAATCGAAAGTAGTAAAATACTAGATTAAAGTGCGTGTTCAAAAAGTTGCCAAATTAGAAACAAGAAGTTTGAGGCGGTGTAGTCTTGAGGACCGAAATGTAGGCATTTCCTACATGAGGACCGGAAAGGCAAGCCAACGAAGAAATTCGCCGTTTATCAGTTGGTGACTTTTTGAACAACCTCTTAAATAGTCGTGTGACTTGGGGTGTTATCGCAAATGGTATGGCTAATAATAATTATTTTTGCATTAATTATTGTGTTGTTATTTTCCAAAATATATGTAACCGTTAATTTTTCCTATGTAAGTAACAAACAAAATGGTTCTATAGACGTTTATTTTTTAAAGATTCCTCTATATAGAAAAAATATCCAATCAGATGAAAGCAAAAAACATTCTATCCTGGAATTGGTAAATAATGATAATCGGCTTTCAGATTTAATAGAAGATGGGAAATTCTTTATTAAAATGATGAAGGAATCAATTCCAAGTATTTTTAGTTTGCTAAAAAAAATAGCTATACATAAATTCAATTGGCATACAAATGTAGGAGCTGGAGAAGCTAGTAGTACAGGAATGGTATCTGGAGGCGTATGGTCTGTAAAGGGATTCGTATTAGCTTTAATTAGGGAAACTAGTCAAGTTGTCTGTCCATTACAAATAAACGTTCAACCATGTTTTCAGCAAACCGTCTTAAACACCCAAATTAACATGAAAGTTTCCATTCGACTTGGTCAAGCAATTTTGGGCGGGGCAAGAATTCTTAGGACGGTTTCGAAACTGGAAAAAAATAAGATTAATTTACGTGAAAGGAAGATTTAAATGAGTGAACATCCAATTCAAGGATTAATGACCACAGCGATGGAAAATATAAAAGATATGATTGAAGTAAATACAATTATTGGTGATCCAGTTGAATCACCAGATGGAAGTATTATTATTCCTGTCTCTAAGGTAGGATTTGGTTTTGCAGCAGGCGGAAGTGAGTTTCAGCCAAAATCATCTGGCGGTCAAAGTGATTCAGAAGTTGAATTGCCTTTTGGTGGGGGTAGTGGTGGAGGAGTATCTATTACTCCAGTGGCTTTTCTAATTGTTAGTGCACAAGGTATTAAGATGGTTCATTTAGATGAAAACACACATATTTTTGAAAAAATGATCGATTTTGCTCCACAAGTAGTGGATAAAATTCAGCAGATGCTAAAGGAATCATCATCACAAGGTAATAAAAATAAAAAGCAACAAAACAATGAGCGTCAACAACAAAATCAAGGAAATCAGCAATCAAACACAAATTACTCTATATAAATAATTGGTTTGTAAATTTTTCCTGTTATAATAGAGTAGTAAAGATAAAATGAAGCGGAAATGATAGGAGGAATGAGATTATGGCAACTGTTACATTCCAACAAAACCCTGTAACTCTTTTAGGTTCAGAAATTAAGGTAGGAGACAAGGCCCCAAATTTCACTGTTTTGTCTAATGATTTAGAAGAAATTACATTAGATAATTATAAAGGGAAAGTGAAATTAATCAGTGTAGTACCGTCAATTGATACTGGTGTATGCTCGAAGCAAACGAATCGTTTTAATCAAGAGGCTGATGAAGTTGCAAATGCACATGTACTAACGATAAGTATGGACCTACCTTTTGCACAAAAACGCTGGCGTGACGAAAATGGTGTCGAAAACCTGGACATCTTATCTGACCATCGTAGTGGAGATTTCGGTGAAAAGTATGGTGTACTTATCCAAGAGTTACGGTTACTTGCAAGAGCCATATTTGTCGTTGATTCTGACAATACTGTCAGGTATGTTGAATACGTACAAGAAGTTAGTAACCATCCCGATTATGAGAAAGCAATTAAAGCAGCACAAGAAGCTAAATAACAGTATAATTGAACCTGCCTCTTGCTCGTTACGAGTGAGGGGTTTTTTATTGGACATATTTTTGTACATACGGCCCTTCCGTTTGGTACAATAGATACGCTTATTAGCTTGAAGGAAAGTATGAAACATTCAAAGGAAATCAGTATAAAATAAATTTTGTGATTCGTTATTAAGGACGAAACCAATGATGAGTTTTTCTGAAAACGGAGGAATACAATGAGTAAAACGACGATTGAACTATTATTTGAATGGATTGATAAAACTACTGATATGATTCAGCAACATAAAGATGAGCCTTACCTTGATTGTTTGGCAATAACATTAGAAAGTCTGTTAGAACAAGATTTTTTAGATGAGACAAACTCGCTATTAACTACGACTGTACAAGAAAAATTAAAGAAAATTGATCTATCTTCTTATTCATCAGATGAGATTCGAAAGGCGGCTCAGCTCGCAATATTAAAAGGTATGAAAGGATCCACACAGCAGCAACATGTAATGACTCCGGACACCATTGCACTTTTAGTAGGTTACCTTGCCGGCAAGGTGATGCGTTCATCTGATAAGGTGCGCGTTTTTGATCCAGCGAGTGGAACTGGCAATTTAGTAGCAACCGTCATTCGCCACTTGGGAAAAGAAACGATTGGATATGGAAGTGAGATTGATCAAACGTTAATAAAGCTATCCGTATTAACTGCAAACCTTCAACATTTATCAATAGATTTTTTCCATCAGGATAGCTTGCGTCCATTTCTACTTGATCCAGTAGATGTGGTTGTGTCGGATTTACCTGTCGGTTATTACCCAGATGACGTAAACGCAAATCAATTCGAATTACGTGCGGAGGAAGGTCATTCTTACTCACATCACTTGTTTATCGAACAAGGGATCAACTATGTCCAGGAGAATGGATATTTAATTTTCATTATCCCAGAATTCCTATTTGAAAGTGATCAAGCGGACAAACTTCGCACATTCCTTCATGAGCACGCGCACATTGTAGGTGTTTTGCATTTACCAGAGAGTACGTTTAAATCAAAAAATAATGCAAAAAGTATATTAATACTTCAGAAAAGGGGACAAGATACAGAAGCACCGAAACAACCATTGCTTGTAAAACTTCCTTCTCTCAAGAATACAAAGGCAATGGAGGATATATTAGGACAAATGAATACATGGTTTGCTTCCTATTTAAATAATGAAAAATAAGGAAGGGAGTTATGACTAATGCAAACAATTTTAGCAATTAATGCAGGTAGTTCTTCATTAAAGTTTCAACTGATTCAAATGCCAGATGAAAAGATTTTGACTAAAGGATTAGTTGAACGTATCGGAATAGCTAACTCGATATTTACAATTGAAGTAGATGGTAAGAAAGATAAAACGGTTGTCGATATTCCAGATCATGAGGACGCTGTAAGACGACTAACGGATAAATTAACATCATCAAGAATTATTCAATCGTTGGACGATATTCATGCGATTGGTCATCGTGTTGTTCATGGTGGGGAACGTTTTACTGATTCTGTCGTCATCACAGAAGATGTAATGAAAGAAATTGATGAAGTATCAGAACTAGCACCATTACACAATCCCGCAAACATAGTAGGAATTCGTGCATTTCAAGAGTTTTTACCACAGGTCCCTATGGTAGCGGTGTTCGACACAGCTTTCCATCAAACAATGGAAGAGAAATCATACTTATACAGTTTGCCATACGAGTACTATGAAAAATATGGAATACGAAAATATGGTTTTCATGGAGCGTCACACAAATATGTGTCTGAACGTGCATCAGAAATGCTTGGAATACCACTTAAACAACTTCGACTTATCTCTTGTCATTTAGGCAACGGGGCAAGTATTGCTGCCATCCAACATGGAAAATCAATTGATACATCCATGGGTTTTACACCACTTGCAGGTGTTACAATGGGAACTAGATCTGGAAATATTGATCCAGCGTTATTACCATATATTATGGATAAAACAGGCCAAACTGCAGTAGAAGTACTGAATGTATTGAATAAAAAAAGTGGAATGCTTGCTTTATCAGGATTTTCAAGTGATTTACGAGATATCGAGCAGCAAGCAGAAACGAATGACCGTGCTGAACTTGCTTTGGAAGTTTTCGCATCAAGAATCCATAAATACTTAGGATCTTATGCAGCAAGAATGTCTGGTGTAGATGCAATTATTTTCACAGCAGGTGTGGGCGAAAATAGTGATGTCATTCGTGAAAAAGTGTTAACAGGATTAGAATTTATGGGTGTTTACTGGGATCCTGTACGAAATAAGATTCGTGGCAAGGAAACATTTATTAACTATCCACATTCTCCAGTTAAAGTACTAGTAATTCCAACTAATGAAGAGGTTATGATTGCACGTGATACGGTACGTTTAACCAAATAAATGGTTAAACCTGGAATACAAAGGGTATGTATACGTAGGTGAAGGAGAGTGGAATCATGTCATTAGAGGACCATAAGTCAAAAGAAAAAGAATTAAAGTGTATGGTGGTAACCATTAGTGATACACGTAACGAAATTACCGATAAAAGTGGGAAATTGATCGTTGAATTATTAGAAAAAGCGAATCACCAAGTTGAAATTACAGAAATCATCCCCGATGAAAAAACGGCCATTAAGCATATGATTGATGCTGGTCGGGAAAACCCAGATATTGATGTGATTTTAACTAATGGAGGAACAGGTATAGCTAACCGGGATGTAACGATTGAAACTGTTAAATCGCTATTAGATAAAGAAATTCCAGGATTCGGGGAACTATTTCGCTCGAAAAGTTATGCTGATGATATTGGATCAGCTGCAATGTTATCAAGAGCTATCGCAGGTGTAACGAATCATACTGCATTATTTTCAATGCCCGGGTCATCTGGAGCGGTTCGTTTAGCAATGGAACAACTAATTTTACCCGAACTTTCTCATGTAGTTCACGAAATACAAAAAGATATTCAATAAAAATAATAACGCCTGACAGGCGTTATTATTTTTATCTTACGACTAAAACATCGCATTGTGCATAACGGGTAATATTTTCAGATACACTACCGATGAAGAATCGTTCCACTGCGTTCATACCTGTTGCACCACAAATAATTAAATCAGCATTGACGCTAGGAGCAATCTCTTTAGCAATTTTGACTTTTGGTGATCCATATTCAATACATCTAACTATATCATTGACTCCAGCAGACCTTGCTTTAGTCATATAACCATCAACAAGCTCTTGCGCATAATCTTCCGCTCTTTCGGCTAATGTCCTGTCATATGCTTCCGCGGTGGCAAATGTTCTTGAATCGACAACATGAGCCAAAATAAGCCTAGCATTATTTCGTTTAGCAATATCTAAAGATTTTTTAAAAGCTATTTCAGAGGCATCTGATCCATCGACAGCGACCACAATATCTTTGTATTCAAAATCCATTTTTCAGTTCCCCCCTTCCTTTATATAAAATATACCCTTTTTATAGGAAAGATAATCCACCCTTAATTAAATGGAAAAAATTAAGCTACAATTGTAATGACTTTATGGGACAAACTAAACTTGGAGGTGATACTATTGGGAAAGAAACAAACACAAACATTGCGTGAAGATAAAAAAGGCATTGCGACTGTTCAGAACCAATTATTTGAGAGTTATCAGAGTGGTGTTGTAGAAGATCAATTGCACAATAATAAAGCAATTCATCACTTCAATAACCGAAAGAGTTAATAAAACTCTGATGGTGCTCAAATAAACCCATAATCACTTTCAAGATGAAATTGATCCATCCTTACGAAAAGGGTGGGTCAATTTCTGTGTCAATACCATTATATGAAAGCGTTTACTTTTTATGTTCTAATTAGTATATTTTAATACATTAAGAGTGCTCTTAATTAGTAAATGTACCTAAAGAAAAATAGGGCATTTGATACGTGAATTTTTAGCAAGTACGTTTAAAGAGAGCCGTGGTTCTCTTTTTTGTATGTAACGATTTGGATCAAAGTTATAGAAAACCAGAAAAAATTTAGAATAATGTGTTATATTTATGAGTGGTTATATAAAAGTGTTCTTCCTGGATATTATTTTTTAAAATAGTTCAAACAATTTTACTGTAAATTCATATCAAGATTGGATAGGAGTTTTTTTATGGCCTTTAAGATAGAAAATGAACTGGTAAAAGACGGGGTACTCCCTGCGTTTTCAATTACCATAAACAATTCACATACCACCGCTATATATAGTGATACAGATATGCAGGATGGACTGGTAAAAGTACTGCAAAAAAATGGTGAGATTACAGTTTTTGGTCAACAGGAAGGGTTGTACGAACGGTTGACAGTGGAAGACAACATTGCCTTTTTCCATAAATGGTTTGGCTGTCAACCACCTTTATCTGAAATTCTTGTGATGTTTAACCTACATAATTGTGCAAAGATGATTCTACGGAAATGCTCAACATCCGAAATTGCTCGGGTTTATTATGCAAAGCATTATATGATGGATGTCACTTCAAAGGTATTCATAGAGCCGGTACACGGTGTTGATGTTCTTACGATTGACACATTCATTACGATGCTTAAAAGATTTACAGATAATCAAACTCCTGTGCTAGTTTTAGTAACAAATATGGAGCATGCACTATTACTCGGTGATGTTACATATAAATTGCAGGACAAAGGGTTGCACGAGATTGAAATCGAACCTGAGGATGAAGTTACCTCAAAGGTTAACACAACCACGGTACCCTCGGTAGTAAATTTATTCAAAATTCCTGCGAAGGTTGATGATAAAGTAATTTTGTTTGACCCTCCAGAGATTGATTATATTGAAAGTCAAGATGGGAAATCAAATATAGTCATTAATAATGAATCATTTACAATGGATTCTACGTTGGCTGAAATTGAGAAGAAATTAGAGGTGTACGGTTTTTTTCGTTGCCATCGATCTTACATTGTGAATTTGCAAAAAGTACGTGAAATTATAACTTGGTCTAAGAATACATACTCCCTTAGACTTGAAAATAAAAACCAATCAACGATTCCGTTATCACGGTCGAAAATACAGGAAATCCAAGAAATATTTAACTTAAAATAGGTACATTTTAGCCTCCATTTGTTACATTTCGCCTTGATATAACTGCATTCACGAAAATTATATTATACGATGGGTGCAGATAAACAGAGGGAGGTAATTCAGTTGGAAAACGCGATTGAAGTTAATGGATTACGAAAAGTTTTTAACAAAACTACGGCGATTGATGATGTGAATTTCGCTGTAAAACAGGGAGAGATTTTTGGATTTCTTGGCCCAAGTGGGTCTGGCAAGACAACTACAATTAAAATTTTAACAGGGGAATTGGAAAAAACAGCCGGTTTGGTAAAGGTATTAGGCTTTAATTCAAACGCGTTTAAAAGTGCTGACTTTAAATCTCAAATTGGTATCTTGTCTGATAACAGTTCACTGTATGAACGTCTGACAGTTTACGATAATTTAAAGTTGTTCTGTAAATTGTATAATGCGCCTCTTGAGCAAATTGATGTCATGCTGCGTAAGGTGAATTTGGAGGAAGAACGGTCAAAAGTGGTATCGAAATTATCAAAAGGGATGAAGCAACGAGTTCTGCTGGCAAAAGCACTTATCCATAAACCAAAGCTAGTATTTTTAGATGAACCGACATCAGCTTTAGACCCTGGGAACGCAGCACATATCCACCGTGGATTACAGGCATTAAATGAAGCGGGAACGACAATCTTTTTAACGACACACAACATGGAAGAAGCAACTGTACTATGTGACCGAGTTGCGTTTTTGAACAAAGGCAGACTACAGGAATTAGATAAACCGGATGCTCTTCGTTTCAAACACTCTAACCATGTCTTTCATATCGAAACAGTCGATGGGGAAAAGCTTTTAATTGAAAATGAAGCAAAGAATGCGGATAGAATTAGAGAATTAATTGCATACGGACATGTGAGAACCATGCATACAGACAATCCTACACTTGGTCAAATCTTTTTAAAAGTGACCGGAAAGGAGCTAGTATAATGAACGTTCAACGGATAAGCGCAATTTTTGAAAAAGATATGAAAGATTTTATGAAGAATATGATGCTTTTAATGATGCCAATTATACCAATAGTACTGGCTGTCCTGTATGGTAGGTTAAACGGAGATGAACCGATGCCGATTGAGCTGATATATTTGATAGTGGGTGTCACCTTTTCGTCGGTTACAACAAGCTGTATTATGACCATGATGGCAGAAGAAAATGAGAAAAAAACGTTACGGGGCTTAATATTGTCACCTGCTTCTTTTATAGACATCCTAGTTGGGAAGAGCTTAGTAACTGGGGTAATGACTCTGGTAACATTAATCGTTTCACTTCTCTTTGTTGGTTTAGATCCATTCTTAAATTTACAAGCTATCATTGGTTTGATCCTCTTATTTCTGTTTTTCTTATTACTTGGCATTGGTGTTGGGCTTTTTGTTAAATCCGTTGCAGCGACTTTAGCCTATTTAATGCCGATTATGTTTCTATTCGGATTTACACCAATGATCCATTCACTTGGACTCGGTGAAGACAGCTTAACAATAAAGATAGCGAACACCTTTCCCATTTCACAATTAATAACCATGCACGATACAGGGTCTTGGCTTCCATTAGGCATCATAGCAATCTGGGTGCTTGGTGCAGTGTTATTTGCGTATGTTTGTTTTATAAAGGTCAGAAAGGACGATTGAACCAATGAAACAAATATGATGATTCAAACTTAGACTTATCGTTCTGATTTTTTTGTGAGAACGTGGGAAAAAAGATGCTTAAAAAATAAAGGCTATTTTCGTAAAGAATGTTGCTTTTGAGAGAATGGATATAAATTGTGACGTAACTAAAATTCATGTTCGTTGCACTGTAACCGTTCAGGAAATCCACTACGCTTTCCGCGGGCTCGCGATGAGCCTCCTCGATCGCAAAGACCACTCTCTGTGGGGTCTCATCGTCTTCGCTTTCCCGCTGGAGTCTCCGTGGATTTCCTTCACTAACATGGTGATTGAGAACAGTAATATATAGCTCACCCACTATTATGGCAGTTGTTTGGAGCGGAGGACCGTTGACTCCTGCAGGAACAGCACGAGTCTGAAGACCCCCGCAGGAAGTGGTTTTCTTCCGAGGAGGCTGAAGCCGTGCCTGCGGAAAGCAACGGTCCGCAGTGGAAAACAACCAGCAGTTACATCGTAATGTATTTCCAGAGCGGTATGTTACATCGCATTTTAAATCAAATATGAATATAAAAAAGCAACCATGCGTACGAAAACAGCCAATATAAAAGACCGGTCCTATTTAAGGAACCGGTCTAAATTTAAATATTTTAAGACAGTCTGCTATTCGATAATCCGTAATTCTTTAGGAGAATTGGTCAAGATTTCTGGCCCTTTTTCTGTCATATAAACCATATCTTCAATTCTGACCCCACCGGTATTTGGAACATAAATACCTGGTTCAATGGTGTAACACATGCCTTCTTTAAGTAACAATTCGTTGTTACCATGCATGGATGGATATTCGTGTGTTTCAAGACCTATTCCATGACCAATTCGGTGGGTGAAGTATTTACCATATCCTGCATCCTCAATATGCTTGCGTGCTGCTAGATCCACTTGACCAACCGCAGTACCTATTTTCGAGATAGCAATTGCATTTTTTTCAGCTTCTAATACGGTTTCATAAATCTTTTTTTGTTCATCATTAATTGATTTATATGCGACAGTTCGTGTAATGTCGGAACAGTATCCTTCATATATAACACCTAAATCAAAAAGAATCATGTCGCCTTTTTCAATTTTCTTTGTGCCAGGATTCCCATGTGGTGAAGCGGTTTTTGCACCTGAAAGAGCCATTGTAGAAAATGACATTCCTTGGATTCCCTTTTTCTTTAATTCGTATTCAATAGTTGCGATGATGTCAATCTCTCGTACGCCTTCATTTATCGCATTTATACCAGTTTCAATACCGAAATCTGCTAGGTCTGCGGCTTGTTTCAGTATGGTATATTCTTTTTTATTTTTTATTACGCGTAGATTTGCTAATGTTTCTTTTGCATCCTTAATGGTAGTATCGGGAAGAATAGAAGATACTGCGTTATATCGATCTAATGTTATGTGATCATACTCAATCCCAATTGATTGTGGAAACTTTTCACTTTTTTGAAGGGCTGTTTTAAATAATTCCCATGGATCTTCATGATCATGGTAACCAATTACTTTATACGACCATCCTGCGGAAAGAGCATCCTCTTTTTCCATATTCGGCAGGATTAAAATAGGATCTTGGTCGGCAGATATGTATATAGCGATTACCCGCTCATGTGGATCTGTTAAGTAATCACTCAAATAGTAGACATTTGCTTTTGATGTCACAAGGACACTGTCTAAATTAGATGCTTTCATTTCTGTAAGTAGTGTATCAATTCGACTTGTCATTTCTTCACCTCATAAACATAGAATACTCCTAGTATAACAAAAAACGTATTGCTATTCATAAGTTGAAATAATGTTACAATTGTAATTGGGAAATAAAATTTTGAAACCTTTCCTAGTATGTATTCGTAATACGGAATGTAGGAAGTAATATATAGATGCAAAAGAGGTGAAGCTGTGGGTTTATTTTCAAATTTATTTAAAAAGAAAGAAACAAATCGACCTGTACCAAAAGAGCGTGATGCATTATCAATTAAAGTTGGTGATATCATTACGTATGATTTACGAGATTTTGAAGTTGTAGGGAAAATCACCTATCGTGATGGCGGTTATAAGTGGTATGGATATCAATTGTTAGAGGGGCATGATACCATTTGGTTAGCCGCTGAAATGGATGATGAGCTTGAGCTTGGCATTTATGAAAAAATTCAACTTCCTGTAAATAAACCTTTTCCAAAAGAGTTGGTTTACGATGGTAAAACATATTTCCTTGATGAAGAAGGAAAAGCAGCGGTAACGGGAGAGGGAAGAAGTTCAAATCTACAAGGTTCAGAAACACATTATGCTGATTATAGCGACAGTGAGACTGAGAACTATCTTAGCGTTGAGTCATGGGGCACAGAGTTTGAGGTAAGCTATGGCCATCCGATAGAAGCATATGAAATAAAAATATTAGCTGGTTCAAATTAGAGGAGGAAATTAAATGTTCAAATTTTTTAAACGAGTTTCAACAGTAGTAAGTTCTGAGTTAAATACATTGTTAGATAAAGCGGAAGATCCGGTAAAAATGTTAGATCAGTTTATGCGTGATATGGCAGAGGATATTCGCGAAGTAGAAGGTGCAGTAGCTAAACAGATAGCGAACGAGAAAATGCTTAAGCGTAAGGCAGATGACGCACAAGCTATGGTAGACAAAAGACAGCAACAAGCAGAGAAAGCACTTAATGCAAATGATGAAGACTTAGCTCGCCGTGCATTACAGGATAAAGGCGAACATGACAAGCAAGCTACATTGCTAAAAGAATCTTGGGAGCGCGCTAAAAAAGATTCCGATATGCTACGTGGTAAACTGGATGAAATGAAAAAAGAATATCAAGAAATGAAATTGAAGCAAGATTCGTTAAAAGCACGTGCAGAGTCCGCTAAAACACGTACAAAAATGAATCGTACCATGTCTTCTGTTGGAAACGATGATTCAAAAGCTGGTTTTGAACGCATGGAAGAGAAAGTTATGCGTTTTGAAGCAGAAGCAGAAACTAGTGAAGATCTTTCACAAGAGAGTCGTTCATTAGATGATGAGTTCGAGGACTTAGAAGACAATAGTGTTGACGATGAACTTGCTGCCTTGAAAAAGAAAATGAACAAAGATAAAGCGTAATGTAAAGGTAAAGGGGGTAATCTCTTTAGCAAAAGAGACTATCCCTGATTTTTCAAGAGCAAAGAAAGTATAAAGGCGATTATCTGTCTAGCTCCAGCGCCTAGACACTCGAGACATAAGCAGTTCGCTTCCGTGTAGCAAAAGCAACCACACTGCACCGCTCTGCTTATGTTTGTCGTGTCTTTCAAGGCGCTTGCGCTTTTCTTATGTTAAAAAGAATGGTAACGAGAGGGGGAATAATAGGTGAAAAAATGGAGTGTACTTATTGGTTTCGTATTCATCATGATTATAGCTACAGGATGCTCGTCCCCATTTTCAAACGACAAAGGCATACAAGAAGAAGTTGAAATTACCGCAAATGATATTCCAGAAGAACCTAGTAAAGATGAAATTATAAATAAGATTAAAAATAATTCTAGTAATGACATTGATGATATTATTGAAGCGAATTTTCCATTAATGGATGTTGTTCAAGCTGACTCTAATAGCGCTGAAATATATGCAACCAAGCGTTTTGAGTTAAGTGAATTGGCTTCCGTTTTAACGGAAACAATTGAACCAGATGAAAAAAGTGAAGTGAAAGACAATCAACAGATTTTTATTTATCCAGATGAATTTGTCACACTAAAAGTTAGCGAAGACGACAACGATGCTTTAATAATAGAAGTTGCTGAAGATGAATTTGTACGCCGAAATTACTCACCAAGTTTTTTAGGTACATACTTTGCATTTAGACTCTTAGACAATGTTTTTGGTGTAAATGATTGGAATAGACGTAGATCACAGGAATGTAGGTCAGGAAATTGTTATGGCGGATATACTGGTGGAGGCTATGGAACACCTAACCGCGGGGACACATCTTTCAGAGGTGGCGGACCTGGTTCAGGAAAATAAAAGGAGAGTGAAATAATGGGACCATATATTGCGACACTTGTTTATTTTGTAATTTCAGTTGTAATTGTATTAATCGGGTTATTTATTTTTGAAGTGATGACCAAGAAATATAAGGATTTAGAAGCGGTTCAACAAGGAAATATAGCGGTTTCCATGTCAATCGCTGGTAAAATTATTGGTATATGCATTATCTTATCATTTGCCATTTATCACAGCAATGCAATTTATGAAACAATAATTTGGGGGATATATGGTGTAGTTTTACAGATGATTGCTTATCTGATATTTGATTTTCTAAATGGTAGGTTATCTGTCGAGGAACAACTTGCTAAGAACAATATTGCAGTAGGAATCTTATCAATGAGTGTATCAATCGGGTTAGGATTTGTTATCGGTGCATCAATATCATAAGTAAGGAAACAAAAAGCGGGCTTTTGTCCGCTTTCTTCTGTTTTTTGTTTATATAGTAGGGCATGGAGTGGTTGAAAATGAACGATTTAGAAGTAAGAAAGAGTAAAACAATATACTGGGCATCTGGTATTGTATCAATTTGCGGTATTATTTTTGAAGTATTGTTTGGAGCATTAGGTTCATACATATTAGGGGATGGTGTGAAGCAATATACACTCACCATTTCCTTATTTTTAACTGGAATGGGCATCGGAGCTAGTCTGAGTGAAAAGGTAATGAAAAATCTCATTTTGACCTTTGTCTGGATTGAATTTGGAGTGGCTATTATTGGTGGATTTTCAAGCTTTACGATGTTTGGTATTACCGCATTTGCACCGGATGGATCAGATGCATTTTTTCTGTATTTTATAACATTATTGGTTGGAGCATTAACCGGGATTGAACTACCGATTCTCATTCGTAAAGCTAATGAGATTGGTGTCTCGTTAAATAAAAGCACAGCTCGTGTTCTATTCTCAGACTATGCAGGAGGGTTAGTTGGCGGTCTTTTATTTGTATTTTTATTACGGCCACAATTTGGGATGGTGAAGTCTGCTTTTATCGTTGGTTGCATAAATTTGGCTGTTGCTTTAACAATACTATGGTTATTTCGAAAAGAGATAAAAAACTTTGCAGCACATGCAACCTTTGGAATCATAATTGGGATATTGTTAATTATTGGAGTATTATTTGGCGAAGCGATGGCATTTACTTTCGAACAAAAACTTTACCAAGATCCAATTATATATATGGAACAAAGTGCATATCAAAAGATAATTTTGACCCAGGACCAGGGTGATACAAGGCTCTATTTAGATGGGTCCTTGCAATTTAGTTCGACTGATGAGTATCGATACCATGAAGTTCTTGTTCATCCTACGATGGCACAGGCCGAGTCGCATGAAAATGTATTAATTCTGGGTGGTGGTGACGGCATTGCTGCAAAAGAAGTTTTGCAATACGATGATGTTGAATCGATAACCTTAGTTGATTTAGATCCAGCTGTTGTTGAGCTAGCTAACTCTAATCGACGGCTTTTAGAATTAAATGAGGGATCTTTACAAAATGACAAAGTACAAGTCCTTCACAAGGATGCTTTCCAGTATCTAGAGAGCACAAAAGAATGGTATGATGTCATCCTTGTCGATTTACCGGATCCTAACAATGAAAGCTTAAATAAACTTTATACCAAGGAGTTTTATTCGTTAATTCGTAATCATTTAAATCCCGGCGGTGCAACAATGATTCAATCAACAAGCCCTGTGTTTGCAACCAAAGTTTATTGGACAATCTCTGAAACAGTAGCATCTACAGGACTATATACTGAAAATTTACATGTTGACGTTCCAAGTTTTGGAAACTGGGGATTTGTAATGGCAAGTCGAGAGGAAATTAACATCGATAATTTATCTATTGACGTAGAAACTGAATTTTTATCAGACGATATGTTACCAGGTTTAACACAGTTTGGAAAAGATGAAGATAAACAGATTGTGAATGAGTCAGGAGAGAAATTCGCTTTCGAACCAAACACGTTAATAGACCCAAATTTAATTCGTTTGTACGAAAATGCATGGAAAAATTATTAAACGGGTAAAGCATATAGGTAGAGCCAAATTTTAAAAGGAGAGATTATGTTGAAACTATCTTATCATGGACACTCAGTTGTCAAGCTAGAGACGGATACACATACGATTTTAATTGATCCATTTATTTCAGGAAATGACGCTTGTGACCTAGATGCTAATAAGGTAAAAGCAGATGTGATTTTGCTTACACATGGACATAACGACCATGTTGGGGATACTATCCAAATAGCAAAGAACAACGATTCCTTGGTTGTAGCTCCTAATGAACTAGCAGGTTATTTGGGATCAAAAGGATTAAACACGCATCCGATGCATATTGGTGGAGCCCATGAATTTGATTTTGGGAAGGTCAAATTCACACAAGCATTTCACGGATCGGCATTTACTGAAGATGACGGTTCAATGGTTTACACTGGAATGCCTGCTGGAATTTTACTAACTGTTAATATGAAAACAATCTATCATGTAGGTGACACTGGATTATTTTCAGACCTGAAATTAATTGGTGAGATGAATGACATTGATGTAGCATTTGTACCAATTGGTGATAACTTTACGATGGGTCCTGAGGATGCACTGATTGCTTCGGACTGGATACAGTCTAAAGTGGTGGTACCAGTTCATTACAATACATTCCCAGTGATTGAACAAAATCCAGATGACTTTGCACGGAAGGTTA
The DNA here is from genome assembly GCF_002224365.1 of Virgibacillus necropolis. Lineage (GTDB taxonomy): Bacteria > Bacillota > Bacilli > Bacillales > Amphibacillaceae > Virgibacillus_F > Virgibacillus_F necropolis. Next base: position 1,763,096 of record NZ_CP022437.1, read on the forward strand.
AGACTGGTGAAGGTAAGGCAATGAAGATTGGGGAAGTAATGGATTTATAATAGTGCGCGTTCAAAAAGCCGGCAAATTAGAAACAAGAAGCTCGAGGCATGAGAGTTTTGAGGACGGAACGTATGCCCTTAATACGTGAGGACCGGAAAAACCGAGTAACGAAGAGATTCGCCGTTTATCATTTGGTGACTTTTTGAACAACCTCTATTTCGTGAGCTGCATGCAGCTCACGTTTTGTTATCTACGAGCAATTAATACTTTTATTTATTGTTGTGTCTTTTCCTAAGTCATCTTCTTTTTCACAGGAGGTATAGCCATCGACTATTATTTTTGCATTATTCCCCTCGAATTTAATATCCTCGTTAAATGCCGCATCACCTTTAACTGCAATGACTGAATCATTTTTGCCGATAGTAATATCCCCGTTAAATAATGCATCTCCATTTATTGTGATTTCATGGTTATTCTTAATCAATTGAATGTTTCCATCAAATGTAGAATCTCCATTCACTTTCATTATTAGGCTGGCATTATGAGCTAGTGTAACATCTTTTTTAAATGTAACATTTTCGCTTTTAATTGTAATTTTGACTTTTTCCGGAATGTCTATTTCATTCATAAATAATGCACTTCCATTTATTACTTCAATTTCAATAGAATCTTTATCGCTTATTTCATCAATCTTTATCTTCGTATTTCCGTCAAAACGGCAAAAGGTAAAACTTCCATTAATTTTACAATTTTGATTATCTTCGTTGACGATTTCTTCTGTATAATCAGCTTCTTTATTAATAACTAACTCATAATTTTTTTATCAGACCATGTTGTCTCCACAGAAAGGTTTTGCCCGGATTTAGTTGTAGCTGTTAATGTTAAAGATAAAGGTTTATCATTATCTACATTCTTAATACATCCATCATTTATAGTTCCATTTGAACTCGAAACCTCGCTAACATAAAATCTTTCTTTATTTGTATTAAAGCAAAGTTCAGATTTCCCATCATAATAATGATTCAAATTGGTGAGAAGAGGTACACTAGACCATATGCAAAGTAGCTTTTCTATGAAGATGAAGTAGAACAATTATCTAATAGAATCAAAGTTTTAATTGAACCATTAATGATAATTGTACTGACAGTAATTTGTTGGAAGTATAATCCTAGCAGTAGTTATACCAATGCTTTCACTTTTTGAAAATATTTAATAATAGTGGTAGATATTTGTCAAATGGTAGAATATACTATAATCAGGACAAAAGTAGGATACGATGAAGGATGTAGAGAGTAATAAAGTCTGCGTAAGTTGCTTGATACGAAAGGTTATTTAGAGGGTATTCCTGAAGGGTTTGAAGGTTCTGATGAAGTTGTAAAAAACGGTAATGAATGGGCATTTAGGCAATTATAACGACGATTGAACAAAAATTCAACAAAATGACTAAACGCCCCGCATCAATTTGTTGCAGGGCTTTTCTTCCATAACAACAATACAATAAAAGTAATCAGTAAGGAGTAGCATGCATGGAAATCGCATTAACAATTTTATTTTTTATTCTAGGACTAATCTTCGGTTCATTCTTCAATGTTGTCGGCTTACGTCTTCCGAAAAATAAACCATTCACCAATGATCGTTCGTTTTGTCCTTCTTGTAACCACTCATTAGGTTGGCATGAATTAATTCCCGTTTTATCTTTTATCATGCAATTAGGTAAGTGTCGACATTGTAAATCTACTATATCACCTATTTATCCTATCGGCGAGCTCGTTACAGGCATACTATTCGCACTAAGCTACACGAAAATTGGGCTTGAACTTGAATTAATCACAGCTTTATTACTGGTTTCTATGTTAATGATTATCTTTGTAGCCGATATAAAATATATGCTGATACCGGATAAAGTTCTTCTTTTCTTTTTACCATTATTTATTGTGTTCCGTTTTTTGCAACCATTAGATTCGTGGTTGACATCAATTGCTGGAGCAATTACTGGAATCGGAATTACGGCTGTTATTATTCTTGTTAGCAAAGGTGGAATGGGCGCAGGGGATATGAAGTTGTTTGGAGTACTTGGTATCGTTTTAGGATTGAAGGGTATATTACTTACTTTCTTTTTATCTATAATTATTGGAGCAATTATAGGAAGTATATTATTGCTATCCAAATTAATAAACCGAAAGCAACCAATACCATTCGGACCTTATATTGTAATTGCTTCTATTATTACATATTTTTACGGTACCTCTATCATGGATTGGTACTTTCAATTATACATATGAGTAGGTGTACAATAAACTTGATTCAGCCAGCAGTGATCGAAAAAGACAGAATGCCTGAAGGAATTGAGGCAACAAGCTATACCATAAAAGTAACGGCAACAAATTTAGAAGACGTGAATACTATTTTATCTGCATTCAAAAAAGCAATCGCCTATTTTCGGTGAATAACTTAAGTGTGAATAAAATGGATAATGGGTTTTCTGTAATGGTTACATTCACGACATATAATAAAAAGTAAAAAACCCCTATTATTAAAAGAGGGGCTCTTTATTTTTACTCATCCGATTCAGGCTTTATATTTTTAAAGGCAAGGAAAGCGGCGATAAGTGCCAATATGGAAAGTAAGCTAACTAACCAAGTTAAATCCTGTTTCATTAATAATGCGATAGCAGGAGGACCTCCAGCTACTCCCACAAACCGTGCGGAACTGTATATGGAAGTAATTGTACCTCTTACTTCTTTTTTGATACTTTCTGTTATTAAAGCATCCATACAAGGTAACACCGCTCCAATACCTACTCCACAGATAAGAAAAACAATAATTAAATAAATAAACTGATCTGAAAAACGTATTGCTACCACAGCGCTTCCTGCCACCAAAATGCCAACGAATGTAATCCATTTCATCAAAACTAAATTGTCTTTTATTTTTCTACCAGCAAAAAATGATGCTAAACATAATGCGGCAAGTGGAATAGCAAGATACAATCCTTTCTTAATCCCTTTAAAGTCATACACTTCTTCCAAAATACTGGAAAGGTAAAAAAGAATACCAAATAAAATAAACATTAAAATAGCTCCTATTACAAAAATGGAGAGAAGCCACCGTTTATGCTCTTTAAATACCTCTTTTGTATTTTGTTTGAAATCTTTAAAGCTTGGCCCTTTTTCATCATCTTTTGGTTTTTTTACTAAAAAAATAATGAGAAGGACGGATATAAGACAAAATATAGGAATGGAAAAGAACGGTAAAAACCAGATTATTCCTGCCAGCACTGCACCAAGAATGGGACTTAAAACTTTTCCAAATGTATTCGAGGTTTCAATAATTCCGAGGGTCGAACTAATGTCTTGATCCTTTTGAAACATATCCCCGACCAGCGGTAAAACGATTGGCGCAGTTCCTGATGCACCTACACCTTGAAGAATTCTTCCTATTAGGATAAACATAAAAGCATCCTCCATTTTCCATGAAGCCCATCCAGCTATTAAAGCTCCGATTGCTGCGATAATTAAAGAAGGGATGATAACGTTTTTTCTTCCGTAACGATCAGAAAGAAATCCAGCTATCGGAATGAGGAAAATGCCTACTATCGAATAAACGCTTATTATATAACTAGATTGCAGCTTTGAAATATCTAATTCTTTTTCCATAATAGGTAAAACAGGTATTAACATAGAATTTCCCAGGGTCATAATTAATGGGATGGATGCCATTGATACGATAGCCCATCTTTTTTCATGTACTTCATTACTTTGTTTAGGCTCACTCACCATACATAAGCTTCCCTTCTTTATATAGTATCCTTTGTTGGAGGAAGTCGACATTGTTTCTAATTTGACAACTTTTGAACACGCACTTGTTAGTTACTATTTACTTTTTTCATGTTCTTATCCTAGATAATGTTCAAAACCATTTTTACCTTTGTTCTGAAATCGGACACCATTGCATATGGTAAATATAGGACAAGGGAGGGAATTAAATGCGTCATTATGCTGTTTTACGTTTTTTATTAGCGTGCTTTTTTTTATATTTCGCTTGGCCAGTTATTCCTACTGCAGTAACCTCAACAGAAGCTATGTTTTGGGGATTGTGGTTGATTTTATTTCTATTGATCGTTGCTGCAAACAGTGCAACAATTTTACAAATTACTGAGCCTCCTTCTATGGAACAGGAAAGAACGAGACAACGCCAAAGGCTTTAACATTGAGTCTTGGACCTTTCAACTGTATAATAAAGACCAAAATATACACTAGTACAGTTGAAAGTCGGTGGAATAAAGTGACAACGAAACACGAGCAAATTATTCAACATATAGGAACGTTGACGATTGGCAATAAAATATCGGTTCGCCAAGTAGCAAAAGATTTAAATGTAAGTGAAGGTACTGCATATAGAGCGATTAAGGAAGCAGAAAACCAAGGGTTAGTAAGCACAATTGAGCGGGTCGGAACCATACGAATTGAACGGAAAAGCAAAGAAAACTTTGAGAGCTTGACCTTTGCGGAGGTAATTAATGTTGTTGATGGACAAGTTTTAGGCGGTCAAAGTGGTTTATACAAAACATTGAGTAAATTCGTAATAGGTGCTATGCAACTAGATGCAATGATGCGCTATACGGAACGAGATTCTTTACTAATCGTTGGTAACCGAATAGAGGCGCATGAGCTTGCATTGCAGGAGGGAGCTGCAGTTCTTATTACTGGCGGTTTTGATACCGAAGAACATATTAAACGACTTGCAGACGAAAAAGAGATTCCAATTATGTCCACAAGCTATGATACCTTTACAGTTGCTGCAATGATCAATCGCGCCATTTATGACCAATTGATAAAGAAAGAAATTGTTGTTGTAGACGATATATGTACACCTGTTGAACATGCTTATTATTTGGATTCAAAAGATCTATTGGAAAAATGGTATACACTTAATGATCTGTCGACTCATTCTAGATTTCCTGTTGTTGATGAAAAACTGCGAGTCATGGGAATGGTTACCTCAAAAGATATAATCGGGAAGAATGGTCAAACCCCAATAGAAAAAGTTATGACAAAGCGCCCACATGTTGTCCAAACAAAGACCTCATTAGCATATGTTGCCCATATGATGGTATGGGAGGGTATTGAGGTTATGCCTGTTGTAGATCAATCGAATAAATTACTAGGTGTTGTATCAAGGCAAGATGTGTTAAAAGCGCTGCAGCAAATTCAGCGACAACCACAAGTAGGCGAGACGATAGACGATATAATCGGCCGAAACTTAGAATCACTTGACACTGAACAGACGATTTTTCAAGCTAATATTACACCACAAATGACAAACCAACTGGGTACATTATCAAATGGCGTTTTCACTTCGCTAATTTCGGAGGCAAGCAGTCGACTGTTATTGCAGGCTAAAAAGAGTGATTTGGTAGTGGAAAATATTACTGTTTATTTTATGAAGCCTGTACAAATAGACAGTAAGATTATTATTAAACCAAAGTTGCTTGAAGTTGGAAAAATATATGCAAAAATAGATATTGAGGTATTCAATAATAAAAAAATGGTTGGAAAAGGTTTATTGATGGCTCAACTGATTGACAGGTAGGGATAATGCCTATCCTAACTTTTCCTTTTTACAAAGGTTTAAAAAGATTCACTTAGGGAACAGAATATTATGATAACTATTTCTGTTAAATTAAAGCTGAAACGTGGAGGAGTGATTCTTTCCCTAAGATACAGGTTTTTTAGGTTGTTTTTTACAGGGTTTTAAAAATTAGGGAAAAGCTAGGAGTGAATTGTATATGGAAGAAAATAACATACGAACTGCGTTAATTGGTTGGAGTCTGCAGGCGATAGAAGCAATTGATAAAATGGAACGCCCTTTCGTTGTGGTAGGTCCGCCAGATTTTGAAGGTTATGCTTCTGAGCATGGAATTAATTTTGTCGGTTGGGAATTTGACAGAATTAATGAAAAGTCTAATGATCTTTATACCCAATTGCATGAAATGGGAGTAGAGATAGCAGTCCCGTTATATGAAGAAACTGTAGAGTGGGCTGGTGCCTTAAATGCCCGTTTTCAGGATGATATGCGAATTTTTAACCGTTCGCTGTTACTGCGAGATAAAGGGTTGATGAAACGGAAGGCACAAATGGCTGGTATCCATGTCGGGGTCTTTGAAGAAGCGCGAAACAAAGATGATGTGAACCGGTTTCTAAAACGAGTGAATGCAGCATTATTGAAATTGGATGGAGATCCAAATGAACCGATTCATTTAAAACCAATGGATGCTGCAGGGTCAGTTGGTCATCGTATGATAAGTACTGCAGAAGATGTTGACAATCTTTCGGAAGAGGACTTTCCAGGGTTGTTGGAAAGCCATTTGGACGGTCAGGAATTTTCTTGCGAGGTATTCGTCCATAATGGTAAAATACAATTTCTAAACATTACGGAATATGTCCGCTTAGGCCATTCCAACTTTGTGCCAGCCTCTCCTGAACTAGAAGCAAAGCGCCCACTAATTCGCAAGGCAGTCGAGGAATTAATAGAAGCTTTTCAAATTAAAAATGGTCTCATCCATCCTGAGTATTTTATAACTTCTGATAATAAACTACATTTCGGGGAGGTTGCTGCGAGGGTTCCTGGTGGTCACATTTTTGAATTAATTGAGCGAGCTTATGGCTTCAGCCCGTTCCAAGCTCAGGTATTGTGTAGTGATCCAGAAACGACAGATGAAGAACTAGAAGCTTTTTTTCCAAAAGAATCGGAAGCAAAAGGGTATGCTGGTAACCTGATGGTTTACCCGCATGTGAGATTTATCGAACGTCTAAACTTGCCTGATGGTCTTGAGGAACACCCTTATTTTGAAAAGCATGATATGTATATTCCACAGACAAGCAAAGTAGCGGAGCGAGTTGGATTTGGAAATCATTATGGGACGATTTTCTTTTTCGGTAAGGATAGCGCGACCATCAATGAATTGTTGTTGGAATATGAGACATGGGATTTCTACTTGTAATTAACTAACGTGTATTAGCTGAAAAGGAGAGCGTATTGATGTCGAATCTACTACAACAGAACATGGAACGATTTTCGAAATCTTTTCGCTCGCTGGAAGAAGCCAAATCTTTTGCAAAGAAACTACATCGAGGGAACTTACTACAGCAGGCCAACCGCTTGTTGAATACGCAGGAAGGAATGGATCACTTATACCATTGCGCAAACGAGTTTGATGATGCAGGCTTATTTTTAAATACACCATGGGATAATCCTTCAAAACTACAGCCGAAACTCGTTGCTGAAACACTTAAATCCAAAACACCTGATGCAACGATGGAAATACTGAGTGAATTACGGATGCTAGCAATTGCTAAAGGGAATTGTCGAAGTCAACAGGTTACAGCAAAGGAGGCTTCCCATTTCCTAAATGAGGTAATGGCCAGCAATGTTGATCTGCTGTTTCCTGATGAAACTGAGGCTTCTCGCATGGAAGTGGGGGACGAGTTGAAGCGGGCCAAATTGCTTGTTCAATTTTTGGCAAATCATCTTTCTTTAAAAACAATTCTTCATAGCCTTCTTGAAGAAATTGAGCGGTTGGCGGTACAGCGCCCTATTATGGTGAATCATATTATTGATTTAATTTCGGCTGCTAAAAAATCCGGGTATTCAGAAGTTAGTCAAGGTGATCAAGAAAAATTGAAGAAATATGACGATGCAATAACGGGTCCCACGCTGCTAAGTAGACAGGTTTCTAATCGGTTAGGATATGAAGAAATAATCAAAGAGAAAGATCCTGAAGTCCAAAAAAGAGAAGCTGAAGGTTTTGGAAGCTCGATGAAACAGACTGGTCTTGTTTGTCCCATCCATGCAGAGCTATTACGTCATTTGAGTCAATCCCACCCTGAGCTGATTGCCACAGCTTTAGCGCTTAACTCAGAAGGTAAGGCTAATCTTAATGTCAACATGACGCTTGTACAGAAAATCATTGAAATAGCCATTTATCCAGCGACAAGTCAGTCCATCTACGGTCTTGCCCGATTTTTAGAACGTGGTGTATTGTCCGTTCCTTCTGTAGCTCCTGTATTGCGTCGTCTTATGGTACTCCCAATCCATTTTGATGTAAGTAAAAAACTAAAGCGTAAAGATGTAACTGCAAACGGTGTCCTTATAGCAGGTGTAATAAGTGCTTTAGGTCAACCTTTAGGCATAGGGCAAGGATTGAATCCAACGTGTCAGTCCGCACGGGGGATTAGTCTATGGGCTCAGCATGCACCAACATATTTGTTGGAACTCGTTGAAGGCGCTGCAAGAGATAGGGGTATTGTAATCGGTTTGGAAGGGCTTCCGTTATATTCCAGTTTGCTGTCTGGAGGCCTTGCCCCAAATTTAAATACTGAGCTTGATCCAGTTTCATTGATTCTTGTTCCACATCTCGATCGCATATACAGCGAAATGATGACGCGTATGTTGTATAGAGGCGAAGATGGTCATAAATGGGTAAATCCAGCATTTTATGGTCACTGGGTGTTACAAGGTTTCACTGCAGTCACGGATTCATACACTAGAATAGTTAGTAATTATGAAGGATTTGTCCGATGTTTTTACGCCACTCATCATCCCGACTATAATGGGGGACACGAGCTAATTTACCCAAATCCGGTCGGTATTTTTGTGACCAATGTTCATGCCCATTTTCTTGGACTACATGCCATATCGATTCAGCGCATTAAAAAGGACCCTCGGGGGAAATGGCGGATTTATTTCTATAATCCTAATAATGATGGAGGTCAGGACTGGGGTCAAAACATTCATTGTTCGATTACTGGAAATGGAGAAGAAGAGGGTGAATCCTCACTGCCTTTTTCTCAATTTACTGCTCGATTGTATGCGTTTCACTATAACCCCCTTAAGCTAGGTCAAACGCAGGCTGTACCTAGGGAAACTCTTGCTAAGGTGGAAAAGCTGGCTCAAGAAAGTTGGGGAAGAAACTATACGTGGGCATAAGAAAAGTGCAAGCGCCCTGGTAAGCCAAGGCAAGTTTAAGAAAACCTCATTGGGATGGCTATTTATCACAAAGAGATTCATCTTAACATTCGATCCAGGATATCAACACTCATTCGGATATATCAACGTTCAATGGTCTAGGCGTTGGAGCTAGATTGATAATCGCCAAAATTTTATATTTTCTTTGCTCTAAATAAAAAGACCCCTCTCCTGGTTTAAAACCAGGAGAGGGGTCTTTTTAATTAAGTAGTAACTAGACAATTTTTTAGTTATAAATTATTAGGATATAAAGCATTTAAATCCATCCATGTGTAATTTTTACCCCAACTCTCACGAGCGAGAGAGGTGATCCTATCGATGATCTCCTGACTAACATCTTGAAGATCTCCCATTTCATTCGGATTGTAATGGAATGCATATATACGCGAGGCGAATTCATGAAAGGGTAATGATGCCTCTCCTTCCTCTTCTCCGTGGGCGCGTACTGTTGAACGGATTCCCTGTCCCCAATTTTGGCCACTATCATTGTTTGGATTGTAAAAATATACACGATATTGCCCTTTTGAATCACAAGCAATCCGTTGAATCGAAATTGCATGAAGACCTAGTAAATCAGCATTGGCTGTTGTCACGAAAGTACCTACTGGGTTCGGGTAAATAAGTTGATGCTGTTCATTGTAATCTGGATGGTGGGTTGCATAAAATAACCGTACAAAATTGGCAAAATCAGTAACCCCACCTAAGGAATTGACCGCCGCACTGAATTCGTTGGATATCCATTGTCCATAAAAAGCTGGATTCGTCCATTTATGACCATCTTCGCCTCGAATGGCTACACGTCTCATCATATCATCGTAAATACGATCGAGGTGGGGAACTAATATTAACGAGACTGGATCAAGTTTTTTGTGCAGATCAGGTGCCAATCCGCCAACTAAGTTCTCAGAGTGTATTTCAATACCTTCAAACATCATATCAATATCTCCATCTCTTCCAGCCCTGGCAATTAGCTCCATTAAATACCCAGGGTCATGCTGCGCCCAAAGGCTTATGCCCCGAGCTGATTGACATGTAGGATTCAGACCTTGCCCAACACCTAATGGTTGACCAAATACGCTAATCAATCCCGCCGTCAAAATCCCCGAAGCCGTCATTTCTTTCGGATAATCCTTCGAAATAAATAACATTTCCTCTACATCTGGAAGCAATTCTAATTCAAGCATTCTTTCAAAGCCTGGAATCACAGGGGCAGATGATAATACACCACGTTCGAGCATGAGAGCAAGGCCATATAACGTCTGACAGGTAGCCGGGTGAACTGCAACATCTATTAGCTTATTGATAAGCGATAAATGCTCGTTCAAATTTGCTTGCCCTTTTTCACTTAACGCAAGTGCTTTAGAAATTTTTTCTGGTTCGGTGTCGTTTAGAAAACGAATAAAAACTGCATGGTGGGGGGCTACCAGACCAGTCGCACGCATAATTTTGGCTAGCTCTTTTGCTTCTTTATTAATTTCCTTGGTTGCTAAATCTTTCAGTTCACTTCCATATTCCGTTATATTGTTGTATTTTTTGCTTAATGTGGAGGGGGCGTTTAGTGCATTGACGTAATATTCAATTGCTTTTCGTTCACTCGCTTTCAAATCCGAGGTAAGCATGTTTTTCGCATGTTGGATGATAGACACAATACGATCCACCATAATCGGACGCTGCGCCGCCAAACGGTCAAGTTCATCCACTAACTTGGTTGAGAAGGCACTTAATGATAATTCTGAACCCAAGAACTTAAACAGGGTATGCCCCCTTGTTAAACTATCCCCTTGTTGAACTCTTGTTTCTTCTGTTTCTTTAGGAAATAATAGATCAAGGTTTAATGCCATTACCTGATTCAAATAATCATTAGCGAATTCTGCTGTAGCCTTGGGATGCTTGTAATGGTTGTTTGCTATAGCAAGCATACGTAACTCACTAAGTACTTCAAAGAGAGGATAAGGGTCGTCTGCCTTAAACGAGCCACCAACTAAGTTTGCTTGTAATTTGGACGGGTTCTCCCAGGGGCTTCCGTTAAAAATCCCAGCCTGATCGTATTGTTCGGCTAATTCAAGCAGTGTTGCCATACCATTTTCATTGTCCATTATAGTTGACGCTTGTTGTAATGCTTGTTCCTTTAACAGAGTAGACTCTTGACTTTTTAATTCATCAAGGGTTTGAATAAATTGCTCATTTGCAGTTCCGTCAAATTCTGACTTCATCCTATAATCCCTCGTTTCATGGTAATCATGTGATATAATAATACCCCAACTAATCTTATTCAAACCTGTGGCGGGTGGTCACCCCCTTTATCCTATATATTTTTGGGCGAAAATTCAGATATTTTAACTGAATAAAAAAGCTTGTAGAGAAAAATAATAAGTTCTCTCTCAAGCTAAATCGAACGAGTATCCTTATTCATTATTAAGTCGTTTCCATTCATTTTTGTAGTGCCCTGCTTCCTTGATACCGCGTGATAGTTGCATTACACCCAGTATTAGAAATGCAATACCTACAAATAATGAAATCCGTGTTTGATAAAATATGTACTGGTTTATTGCAAAAAATAAAATGAAACTTCCAAGACAAATTCTCGATTTTGCGTTAAGATATGCTTGGGTAAGGTTATCGTCACTTTTTAAAATAGCTACTTTATAGTATACATAAAATACAAGTGATAATGTAATTAGAATTGGAAAAATAATCATTTAATCTACTCCATGAAAAATTTTATTTGTGTGAAACGAATCTTTTTATTATTGTAGCTTGTTTTATTGTATTTTGCTAGAAGAAATGTCTAGTATAATAGGAAACGGATGTGAAATAGATGAACTTTGAGCAAGTAGTACAAGCAATTGATAAACATGATACGATTATCATTCATCGTCATGTTCGACCTGACCCTGATGCCTTAGGATCGCAAGGTGGATTAATGCATTTGATTAAAGAAACATATCCATCCAAAAATGTATATATCGTTGGTTCAGAAGATCCATCTTTAACATTTTTAATTGAAATGGATACGATTAGTGATGATAGTTATGAGGGATCCCTTGTGATTGCTTGCGATACGGCTAACGCTGCACGAATCGATGATAAACGGTATAACAAGGGAAATATGCTAATTAAAATTGACCACCATCCAAATGTGGATGAATATGGCGATATCATGTCCGTTGATACAACAGCGAGTTCAACAAGTGAAATTATTTATGATCTATTTTTATATGCCAAAAGTCATGGATATGAAATGAATGATCAGGCAGCTCGACTTATTTATGGAGGTATCGTTGGTGATACTGGGAGGTTTTTATTCCCAAGTACTACAAAAAAGACGTTTCAGTATGCTGCAGAACTTGTAACCTATAATTTTGATCGTACTGCATTATATGATGGTATTTATAATACAAAGGAAACCATCGCTAGATTGCGCGGCTATATTTTACAGAACTATAAGTTGTCTGAGTCTGGCATGAGTACAATTAAATTAACAAAGTCGATATTAAGTGAGTTTGACGTGAGCGTTATGGAGACGGGTCAATTAGTAGGTGTATTAGGTGATGTTGAAGGAATTAAAGCGTGGGCATTTTTTATTGAAGAAGATGATTTAATCCGTGTTCGCCTCCGTTCTAAAGGTCCAGTAATTAATACAATTGCCGCAACATACAATGGTGGAGGTCATCCAATGGCTGCTGGGGCATCTGTTGATTCATGGAATGAGGTTGAGCAAGTCATCCATGACCTTGATCAAGCGTGTCTTTCATACACTTAATAAAACGCTCTTTTAATCAGAATCGGGTGCCGCAATATCGTAGTTTATAGATTTTGACACAAAAGATATAGACTGCGACGTAACAGCAACGTGATTTCCGCTGCGGGCAGTCGCTTTCCGCGGGCGGCTGGTGAGCCTCCTCGTGCTGTCGCACTGCGGGGTCTCACCTATGCCTATCCTCCCGCAGGAGTCGACTGCCCTCCGCTCCAATCACTGAAGAGTGAAGAGATGAATGTTATGAATTTTAGGAGGAGGCTCATCGCGAGCCCGCGGAAAGCGTAGTGTTTTTCCGCAGCGGTCACAGGGCGCCGAACATTATTTTAGCTATGTCACATTTTTTATCAACTTCGGTGGTATGAGCAACAAACTATACGAAAACAGCCTTTAAAGAACAGTATAATAAAAAAGAAGTGCTGATACAGCGCTTCTTTTGGTTTATTGAATGGCATTATATTAACTACTTATCCTCTCGTGAAGTGGTATAAACCAGCATCCTGAAGGTGTTTCATCACAGTGTACATGAAGGTCATATTTCAGTATATCCCGCTTTATTAACCGGATTAACTCATGTGTTTCTGCAAATGCTGTTTGACCTTCCCTTAACTGGTTAATTTTTTCTTCTTTTATTCGCTTTTGATTCATAATAAACATACGAACCCACTCCTTTCAATTAAAATAGTATATGAAAACAATCATAAATGTGCCTACACAAATTTAATTTTATCCTTCAATTTCAGCTTCCAACGTTAGTTTTACTTCGTCCGTTATGGAAGTTTTTATTGTTGTAAATTTATATGTCATATCATCAACATCAAAACTTTTATTTTCAATTGTAGATTCCAATAATTCAATGCTTTCCGCTACTGTATCAACGTCTTGACCGATTATATGGGATATTTCTTCCTTTATGAGTACCTCGAGCTGGTGTACAATTAATTTGTCCATCTTTAATTCTGCCTCGTTTGAAATACTAATTTCGATTGTTTTTACTGTATCAGATTCTTTTGTCTGTTGGTTAAGGTCTTCCTTATCTTGTAGTAATGCTTTATTCTGATCCTGTAAAGCGTCTACCTTTGATTGTAATTCTATAGTTTGTTCCAGTAAGTCTTCATACATGTTTCCATACATATAAAGAAGGACACAGTATCCGATTACTGCACCAAAAAATGTACCAACCAAGAAACGCTGCCAACTCTTTTTCTTATAATACGGTGGTATATGCATTATTCTATCTCCTGTTGAACGGCCCATGAAAGCAGTAAAATGGCAGACTTTACCCCGCCCATTGCAGCAACAATTAACAATACTTGTTTAAAAACATCAATTGTCGATCCATCAAGGCCTCTTTCAAAGTTAGCAATAGCATCAAATGTACCACCAATCGCCGCTACAATCGCCCATATACGTAAGCTTTTTGCAAGCCGTGTAATTGACGTAACAGGGGCGTCGCCAGTCATAAACGAACCAATACTTCCAATAATAGCTCCACCAATAATGACCCCGAATGCGATAAAGTAACAATGTATGAATGTAGCAAAAAAACGTTCTTCCATAATATACGCTCCCCACAAGGTAGACTACTTCCACTATATGATTGATGTGGACGAGATATGAATTATGCAAGTACAATCAGATTCGTTATAATAAATAATAACGCACGTATTAAAAGGTGGGATAGGATGTCGTTCACGCATTTACAAGTTAAAAGTGGATATAGTTTAATGGAAAGCACTATTACAATCGATAAGCTTGTAAAAAAAGCCGCTGATCTTAATTTCCAAGCGTTAGCATTAACGGATGATCACGTTTTATATGGTGCCATTCCATTTTATAAAGCATGCAAAAGTCATGGTATAAAACCTATAATAGGAATAAACGTTCAGGTAATAGATGAGCATACGGAAGAAATTACTTGTATTTTACTCGCAAAAAACAATCAAGGTTATAAGCAATTAATGAAGCTTAGTACGGATGTTCAATTGAGTGACAACAAAAATATCGAGTTCGCCCAACTAAATAAATATACGCAAGATCTCATTGGAATCGTATCAACAACTAGCAAAGAAATAGGTATTCGGTTTGAAAACCAATCATTTGAAGAAATCAATGAGTATTTGGCACATTGGAAACAGGCATTTGCAGGTGGTGACTTTTATTTAAGTGTTGAAGACCACGGCAAGGAACGGGATAAAACGTTGCATCAAAAAGTCCAAACTTATTCAATTCGGGAACGAGTTAATGTAGTTGCAGTTAATGATGTTAGATATTTGGATCAAAAAGATGATCATGCTTATGATTGTTTACAAGCCATAAAAAAAGGGCAACAATGGGTACCTACTAACAATCCTTCTGTTCCCCATCATCATTTGCGATCATCAGATGAAATGGATAGTTTATTTGGACTAACCTGGCCAGAAGTTATAGAGGCAACTAATGGGATTGTGGAAAAATGCAATGTAGAGTTAAACTTTGATGAACGACTACTCCCTTCCTTTGCGGTACCAGAGGAAATGGATGCTCATACATACTTAGAAAAACAATGCTTTGACAATTTAGAGACCAAGTTCAAGTCGGTTTCAAATGAAGTAAAAGAGCGGTTGAAATATGAACTATCCGTAATAAAGTCCATGGGATTTAGTGATTATTTTTTGATTGTATGGGATTTTATCAATTATGCAAAAAGAAATGACATAGTTGTTGGTCCTGGACGCGGTTCTGCTGCAGGTTCATTAGTCGCTTATGTGTTGTCAATAACGGATGTGGATCCAATCAAACACCAGTTGCTTTTTGAACGTTTTCTCAATCCTGAACGAATCACAATGCCAGATATAGATATCGACTTTTCAGATAACCGTCGTGATGAAGTAATTGACTATGTCCGGGATAAATACGGCGTGGACCATGTTGCGCAAATTATTACATTTGGTACGTTTGCAGCTCGTTCACTGGTACGTGAGTTAATTAAGACTATAGGAATTGATCAACAAGATGCTTATTTTTTATTAAAAGAGATACCAATACAAGCTAATAAATCATTGCTCGACTACATACAGGCTTCAGAAGATTTAAAGAAGTATATTAAGCAGTCGGCTTCATTAAAAGCATTATTTACGATTGCACTTAAGCTTGAAGGTTTACCTAGACATGTTTCAACGCATGCTGCTGGAGTAGTGATAAGTGAGAAACCACTTGTCGAACATATTCCACTTACTATAGGATCAAGCCATACGCTTTTAACGCAATATCCGATGAATGAATTGGAATCTGTAGGGTTATTAAAAATGGACTTCTTAGGTTTAAGAAATCTAACCTTATTGGAACGAGTTATTAAATCAATTGGACAAACACAAAATAAACAACTACATCTAGACGAAATACCAGAAAGTGATGAAGAAACGTTTAACCTTCTTCAATCGGGGATGACTGATGGTATATTTCAATTAGAATCAGAAGGAATGAAACAGGTTTTAACAAAACTTAAACCTACATCCTTTGAAGATATCGTTGCGGTGAATGCACTTTATCGTCCAGGTCCAATGGAAAATATACCTACTTATATAAGTAGAAAACATAATCAGTCGCCCATTCACTATCCACATCCAGATTTAGAGCCAATCCTAAAAAAAACTTACGGTGTACTCATTTATCAAGAACAAATTATGCAAATTGCGAGCCACCTTGCTGGTTTCTCACTTGGTAAGGCTGATATTTTGCGTCGAGCTGTTAGTAAAAAACAACATGAATTAATGGATGAACAAAGAGAGACTTTCATAGCTGGTTGTTTAAATAATGGCTATGATGAAGCCGTTGCAATAGAAATTTTTGACTGGATTGTCCAGTTTTCAAACTATGGATTTAACCGAAGTCATGCTGTGGCATATAGTAAAATCTCGTATCAATTAGCCTATTTGAAAGCTCACTATCCTGCTAGTTTTTTTGCTGAGTTACTAAGCACGAGTGTGAACCAACAAGAAAAAGTGCATCATTATCGAAAAGAAGCAAAAGACTTCAAGCTTGAATTTCTACCGCCAAACATCAATAATAGTTTTGGTAAATATACAGTTGAACATGGACAAATTCGAATGGGACTACTATCGATAAAAGGAATTGGTAATCAAGCAGTTAAAGAAATTGTTCGTGCTCGTAAGTCAGGTCCATTTAAAAGTATTTTTGATTTCTGCTTACGTATTTCTACAAAATTAATAAATCGTCAGTCAATGGAATTGCTAATAATGGTTGGAGCGTTTGATGATACGTATCATAATCGCGCAAGCCTTTTAGCCACAATTGATCATGCAATGGAACAAGGTGAATTATTTCGTGAATTTGCTGATCAACCCAGCTTGTTTCAGGATAAAATGGATCTAGAAGTAACCTATGTAGAAATCGAGGATTTTAGCTTAATGAAAAAGCTTGCTGATGAAAAAGAACTAGTTGGAATCTATATTTCAAGTCACCCATTAGCAAGTTATCGCGAGAAACTGAGAATGAGTGGTTATCTAACCTTAAATCAAGCAAATAGAATGGTTGGTAAGCGAAATGTAAAAAGTGCTGTTATTATTCAATCTATGAAAACCATTCGAACAAAGCGTGGAGACCCAATGGCGTTTGTTACGATTGGTGACGAGACAAGTGAGATGGAAGCGGTAATTTTCCCAGACGTATTTCGAGAAGTAAATAGGTGGCTCAATGAGGAAGTTATTATTCTGATAACTGGGAAAATCGAATTACGTAACAATAAAAATCAATGGTTAGTTCAAGAAATACATCAGTTTAACGAAGAGGATGTAAAGGCCAAGGCAAATCAACGGCTTTTTGTGAAATTTAGTGAACAAAATAGTGAAAAGGTATTGTTGAACATGAAAGAGATTGCAATTAACCATCCCGGGAATACTCCGGTGATTATTCATAGGGAGGATAAAAAACAAACGTACCAATTAGCTAGTGAATATTTCATGGAAGCTACTAGAGAATGTCTGCAAGAATTAAAAGGATATTTTGGGGAAGCGAATGTAGTCTTAAAAAAAGAATAGTTGCCTACATCACAAGACTTTACACAATAATAGCATCTGTTATAATAAAATAACCAAGTGGTCTGACCACTAAATGACGAGTGATAAAACTATTATTGCTAAAAGGGAGAGAAAGTGGCATGTCGAATTTAAGAGACGAAGCACTACAAATGCATAAATCAAATAAAGGTAAACTAACTATCCAATCAAAGGTACCTATTCGTAATGCTAGAGATTTGAGTTTAGCTTATTCGCCCGGTGTTGCGGAACCATGTAAAGAAATACATGACCACAAAGAAAAGGTATATGATTATACAATGAAAGGCAATATGGTAGCAGTTATAAGTGACGGATCAGCTGTACTTGGACTTGGAAATATAGGTCCAGAAGCGGCTCTACCTGTTATGGAAGGGAAGTCTGTATTATTTAAAGGTTTTGCCGGAGTGGATTCTTTCCCAATCTGTCTTGGAACGCATGATGTAGAAGAAATCGTACGTACAGTAAAATTAATGGAACCAACATTTGGTGGGGTTAATTTAGAAGATATTGCTGCACCGAATTGTTTTATTATTGAAGAAAGACTTAAAAAGGAAACAAACATTCCAATCTTTCACGATGATCAGCATGGAACAGCAATTGTTACTATTGCTGGCTTAATTAATGCTTTGAAGGTTGTCGGGAAATCTTTTTCGGATATAAAGGTAGTTGCAAATGGGGCGGGAGCTGCAGGTATTGCTATCATAAAGTTACTCCACAGTTTTGGTGTACGCGAAATGATTATGTGTGATTCAAAAGGGGCAATAGTTGAAGGTCGACCATACGGTATGAATGATGTTAAAGATGAAGTTGCCAAAATGACGAATAAGGAACATAAAGAAGGTTCGCTTGAAGAAGTTCTTGAAGGTGCTGATGTCTTTATTGGTGTATCAGTTGGCGGGTTATTAACAAAGGAAATGGTTGAGCGTATGAGTACAGACCCAATTATTTTTGCGATGGCTAATCCCGATCCAGAGATAATGCCGGATGATGCAAAAGCAGCTGGTGCTAAAGTGATTGGTACTGGGAGATCCGATTTCCCGAATCAAGTTAATAATGTTTTAGCTTTTCCAGGTATTTTTCGTGGAGCGTTAGATGTTCGAGCTACACGGATCAATGAGAGGATGAAAGTTGCTGCTGCAGAAGCGATTGCATCGTTGATAGCTGAAGAGGATCTAAACGAAGATTATGTTATCCCAAATCCGTTTGATGCTAGAGTAGCACCAATTGTAGCAAAAAGTGTTGCAAAAGCAGCAATGGAGTCTGGTGTTGCAAGAATCAACGTTGATCCTGAAGCGATTGCTGATAAAACGAGAAGATTAACACAAATAGATACAGAGTAGGTCGTAAAGGAGGGGGTCATGGCTGTGTCCATGTCACCTAAACAAAAAGTATACCAAGCCGTGTTAAACGAGATTCGAAGGTATATAAATGAAAATAACTTAAAGCCTGGTGATAAGCTCCCTTCTGAACGTGATCTTGCAGAAAATTTACAAGCTGGAAGGTCGTCTATTAGGGAAGCGCTCAGAGCAATGGAGTTACTTGGTTTAATTGAAACACGAAGCGGTCAAGGTACTTTTTTAAGTATTTATAAGCCGTACCAAACCGTTGAATTACTAGCTTCCTTTATTTTACAGGGCAGCAAAACAAAGCAGGATTTGACAGTAGCAAAAATAATAATTGAAAAAGAAATTGCAAAGCTTGCTTTTCATCAACTAGATAATGAAGATATACATGTACTAAAAACGATAGCAAAAGAAAATAAGACAAAAAAACATAGTGAATTTTTCCGTTTCTTATTCAAAAAAACGGATAATCATCTATTGACGAAAATTTGGGACTTAATGGAGGACTTTTCTCAGACGATAAATGAGCGTAATTATGATAAAATGTTTTATGAGGATCTTATTGCTGTTTATCAAAAACAAAAATATGATGCCATTGAAGGGTTATTTGAAGATGTCTAAAATGTTTTTTGTGACAGAAATTTTCACAGTATTTATTGAAACAAATGAAACCAAATTATGACAAAATTCATTTGGATGATTCGTTATGCTATTACATATAGGCACAATGTTTTTGTCAAAATAGCCTCACCTGTTTTCTGAAAAGGAGGAGTTACCTTGCTAAAGGATTTTTTCGGCAAGAAAAAGAAATATGCACCAATTCCAGGCGAACAAGGCAAATTGGATGTACCAGAAGGATTAATGAAAAAGTGTCAAGGATGCCACAAAATATATTATCGAAAAGAAATGAACAAAAATTTAAATGTCTGCCCAAATTGTGGTTTCCATCACCAATTAAATGCTTGGGAAAGGATTGAGAGTTTATTTGATGAAGGTTCTTTTCAGGAATGGGATAAAAATTTGATTTCTACTAATCCACTCGGTTTCCCTGGATATGAAGAAAAACTAGAAAAAGACAGAATTAATACAAATTTAAACGAAGCAGTAGTCACTGGCAAGGGTACGATAGACGAACAGCCTACAGTTGTCAGTATCATGGATGCTAGATTTCGAATGGGTAGTATGGGATCTGTTGTTGGTGAGAAGATAGCCCGGGCAGTTGAGGAAGCAAGAAAGCAATCATTACCTATTATTATTTTTACTGCTTCTGGCGGTGCTCGAATGCAGGAAGGTGTACTAAGTTTAATGCAAATGACAAAAACTTCCGTTGCAATCAAGCGTTTTAGCGATTCTGGAGGTTTGATGTTATCTATCATGACACATCCAACAACTGGTGGTGTCTCTGCAAGTTTTGCATCTATTGGTGATTATAATTTTGCCGAACCAGGTGCTTTAATTGGTTTTGCAGGAAGACGAATTGTTGAACAGACCATTCGAGAAAAATTACCTGACGATTTTCAAACTGCAGAGTTTCTTTTAGAACATGGGCAACTAGATCAAGTTATTCACAGACGTGATTTGAAGCGAATTTTGACCACAATGCTTCATATGCATCAGAAGGGCGGGGACTCTGAGTGAGGCAAGTATTAGATTTTGAGAAGCCAATCGTTAATCTAAAAGAAAAAATCACGGAATTGAAAAGTTTCACAGAAGATAGTGAAATAGACTTATCTGACGAGATTAACACATTGGAAAAGCGGCTAACTAAATTAGAAGATGATATCTATACAAATTTAAAACCGTGGAATCGCGTACAAATGGCGCGTCACCCGGAACGTCCAACAACACTTGACTACATTGACGAATTATTTACGGATTTTATGGAGTTCCACGGTGATCGTGCATTTGGTGATGATGCTGCCATTGTAGCTGGAATTGCAAACTACAATGGTAAACCAGTTACTATAATTGGCCATCAACGTGGTAAAGATACGAAGGAAAATATCCGTCGTAATTTTGGTATGCCACATCCAGAAGGGTATCGAAAAGCATTACGCCATATGAAGCAAGCTAATAAGTTCAACCGGCCTATTGTTTGCTTTATCGATACGAAAGGCGCTTTTCCAGGTAAAGCTGCCGAAGAACGAGGGCAAAGTGAAGCAATCGCGCGAAACTTAATGGAAATGGCCGGTCTAACTGTGCCAATTATTTGTATTGTTATTGGTGAAGGTGGAAGTGGTGGAGCACTTGCCCTTGGTGTTGGAGATCACATTCATATGCTTGAAAACTCTACATATTCAGTGATATCACCTGAGGGAGCAGCAGCATTGCTATGGAAAGATTCCGGACTTGCCCAAAAGGCAGCTGAAACGATGAAAATAACTTCTTATGATTTAAAAGAACTTGGTGTAATTGATGAAATTATTCCAGAAGTTAAGGGGGGAGCTCATCGGGATGTTAAACAACAGGCTTCCTATATTAATGATGCCTTGTCAAAGTCCTTGTCAACACTAATTGAAATTGATCAAGAAGAATTACTTGAAAAAAGATGGGAAAAGTATAAACAAATTGGTGATTATGAGGAACTTGAACAATAGATAAAATTAGTTTTCCTAAATGAGGTTGACAGTTGTCAACCTCATCGTTGGTTTTTTTGCAAATTGGCTTGTAATGTATAATTATATACAAAATATATATTCAGATAATCTATTTAAAAGTAATTGAGGTGGTTATAATGAAAAAAATAGCTGTGTTAACAAGTGGCGGTGATGCACCTGGAATGAACGCTGCCATTCGTGCAGTAGTGAGAAAATCCATTTATCACGGATTAGAAATTTATGGAATAGAAAATGGTTTTCAGGGTCTAATGAACGGGAATATCAGGAAAATGGAAATAGGTTCTGTTGGTGATATTATACAACGTGGTGGAACAATATTATTTTCTGCGAGAAGTGAGGAATTTAAAACACCTGAGGGACAGCAAAGAGGTATTGAACAACTAAAAAAGCATGAAATCGAAGGCTTAATTGTTATTGGTGGGGATGGTAGTTTCAGAGGCGCACAAAAGTTAACTGAAAGTGGTTTTCCATGCATAGGAATTCCAGGAACAATTGATAATGATATCCCTGGCACAGATTTCACTATTGGCTTTGATACGGCACTTAATACAATTATTGAAGCAATTGATAAAATTCGCGATACCGCGACATCACATGAGCGGACTTATGTTATCGAAGTTATGGGACGTGATGCAGGCGATCTTGCTTTATGGGCAGGACTAGCTGACGGGGCGGAAAGTATATTAATTCCAGAAAAGAAAGATGATTTTAAGGCCGTTATTAGTAAACTTAAACGAGGACATGAACGTGGTAAAAAGCATAGTATCATTATTTTAGCAGAGGGCGTTGGTAGTGGGTTTGCTTACGGGAAACGTATTCAGGATGCAACAAATTTAGAAACCCGTGTTACTGTGTTAGGACATATTCAGCGCGGGGGTTCACCGACAGCATCTGACCGAGTTTTGGCTAGCCGTTTAGGGGCGAAAGCTGTTGATTTATTACTAGCAGGTAATGGTGGGAGAGTAGTAGGAATTCAACAAAATCAACTAGTCGACCACGATATATTAGAAATATTAGATCAAAAACATGCAATAAATTTGGACATGTATAAGTTATCCAATGAATTATCGATATAAGATACACTTAAAAGCAACCAAGGAGGAAATAGAATGAGAAAAACAAAAATCGTTTGTACGATTGGCCCAGCTTCAGAGTCAATTGAAACGCTAGAGCAATTGATTAGATCTGGTATGAATGTAGCTCGTCTGAATTTTTCACATGGAGATTTTGATGAACACAGACAACGAATTGAAAATATTAAAACGGCCGCAAAAAATACAGGGGAAACAGTTGCCATTCTTCTTGATACGAAAGGGCCTGAAATTAGAACTGGTTCTTTTAAAAATGGTGAAGATGAAATAGTTGAAGGGACTTCCGTTAAATTATCTATGAAAGAAATAGAAGGTACAGCTGAACACTTTTCTATTACATATCCTGGATTAATTGATGACGTTCATATCGGGTCTTCCATTTTACTTGATGATGGTTTAATTGAGCTTAAAGTTAAGAAAATAGACAAAGAAAATCAAGAAATAATTACTACCGCGCTAAATAGTGGAACGATTAAAAATAAAAAAGGTGTTAATGTACCAAATGTTCAGGTGAAATTACCGGGTATAACAGACAAAGATACAAAGGATATTGAGTTTGGAATAGAAGAAGGGGTAGACTTTATTGCAGCTTCTTTTGTACGTAGGCCTTCTGATGTATTTGAAATCCGAGCATTGTTAGAACGACATGATGCAACACATATTAATATCATCCCTAAAATTGAAAACAATGAAGGGGTGGAAAATATTGATTCCATTATAGAAGTGAGTGATGGGATAATGGTTGCACGTGGGGATTTAGGTGTTGAAATTCCTGCAGAAGATGTTCCACTCGTACAAAAAAAACTGATTAGTAAATGTAATATTGCAGGTAAACCTGTTATTACAGCCACCCAAATGTTAGATTCCATGCAACGCAATCCAAGACCTACAAGAGCTGAAGCATCAGATGTTGCAAATGCAATTTTTGACGGAACCGATGCTATTATGCTTTCAGGTGAAACGGCAGCTGGACACTATCCAGTAGAATCTGTTCAAACGATGAGCAATATCGCATTAAAAGCAGAAACGGCACTAGATCATAAGTTGATTTTGACCAATCGTTCCAAAACGGTTGATATGACAATAACGGATGCAATTAGTCAGTCTGTTACTCATACTGCGATGAATTTAGATGTAAGTGCAATTATTACTCCGACTGAAAGTGGTCATACTGCACGTATGATTTCTAAGTATCGTCCAAAAGCGCCAATTGTGGCAGTTACATTTTCAGATCACGTAAATCGTCAATTGGCACTAGTATGGGGTGTGCACGCTGCGGCAGGCAGAAAAGCTAATTCCACTGATGAAATGCTAGATATTGCGGTAGAGGAAGGGTTAAAAACAGAACTTTTTAATCGCGGAAGTAGAGTTCTTATAACAGCGGGAGTGCCTGTTGGGGAAAGTGGGACAACGAACTTAATGAAAGTACATGTAATTGGAGACGTAATAGCAAAAGCACAAGGAATTGGAAGAAGAAGTGCATACGGAAAGGCAGTAATAGCGAAAACAGCTGCAGAAGCCATATCAAAAGTTACGGAAGAAGATATCTTAGTGACATATAGTACAGATCGTGATATGATGCCCGCGATTGAAAAAGCTGGTGGGATCATAACAGAAGAAGGCGGTTTAACGTCACATGCTGCTGTGGTAGGATTGAGCCTTGGAATACCAGTAATTGTTGGACTCGAAAATGTGTTTGAGCTTATTAAAGATGGTGATGATATTACGATTGATTCCGCAAAAGGTGATGTCTATAGAGGTCATACAAGTGTTTTATAGAAAATGAAGGGACTAATTCCCTTCATTTTTGGTGGCTTGTGTTTTTTCGTATGGAAAGGGTGATGACCAATGCGCTGGTTAATAATTGCGCTATTAATCGTTCCGGCAATGGAAATAGGTATTTTCATTTGGGCTGGAGGAATAGTCGGGCCTTGGTGGGTTGTAGGTATTATTATTTTTACTGGAATTGTCGGTGTAATGATAGCTAAGAAACAAGGAGCCGAAACATGGAATCGTGCTAGACTTTCTATGAACAGTGGGCAGCTACCAGCTGAAGAAATAATAGATGGTATATGCATTTTTGTCGGGGCAGTTTTTCTATTTACGCCAGGTTTTATCACGGATACTTTCGGTTTTCTTTTAGTCCTGCCACTAACACGTAACCCATTCAAGAATTTAATTCGAGCATTTATTAAAAGCCGTTTAAATAAAAGTACAATCATCTATCGTAAATAGTATCTACTTACTAGCCTTTAATAAAGATGAATAGGTGCCTAACCACATTCGTTTGATTGCAAGCATTCCAAATAATTAAGATAATTGGGCTGATAAATAAGCCCATAATTCCCCATAGATTTAAACCAATGAACATAGTTAGCAGTGTAGCCAGTGGGTTTAAACCTATGCTAGCAGATAATAACTTTGGTTCTATTAGTTGTCTAACAACGATAATCAACATATATAAAATAGCCAATTGTATAGTCATCGAATAATTAGCTGTTAAAAACAAATAGCCAATCCATGGAATAAAAATAACTCCTGTTCCAATATAAGGAAGTAAATCTAGTAACGCTGCAAGAATAGCAATTGTAAGGGCATACTTCACATCTAGCAACGTCAACCCAATATAAATAGACAGCGCGGTTATAAATATTAAGATGACTTGAGCTTTTAAGAACCCCATTATGGATGATTTTATATGGTGTAAAAAGTCCTTAACGATGGGTTTTTTTAAAAATGGAAAACTGTTTACCGCTAAAGATTGAAGCTGAGTCCAATCTTTTGTGACTAAAAAGGTAGCGAATAGTGTTACAGTAAATATAGTTAGCGAGCTTGGAAGAAGGCTTAATGTTTCTGGTATGTTTAATAGAAACCCCTTGATTAAAATGGAGCCTGATGTAGTTATTTGGTTTGTTACTTTTTCTATATTGGTGTTGATTGCCTGTTGTTGGGATGAATTTAATGAATTAAAAAAAGCAGCTAGCTTATCGTATAATGGCAAAACATAGGTATAAAAAAATTCTTCGCAAAGTGCCACAAAGTCCTGAAAATGTGTAGGGAGTAGATTAGCTAAGAAGGTTGTGCCTTGAATTAATTCATTAACGATGATCGCTACACATAATGTACTTACTAATAAAAAAATAGATAACGTGATAAAGGTAGCTATAAATCTCGGAAATCTCAATTTTTCTTCAAGAATACTAACCGACGGATTAAGAATAAAAGCACATAGAATTGCAATAATAAATGGATAAAGAAAAAGTAACGTATACTTTGCTAGCAAAAACCCTGCTATAAGGACTATGATAACAAACAAAAACCGAAGTACACGATCAATATAGTGCAGATACATATATGTGTCACCCCATAATTATTAAAAGTAGCTTGTCTTATTTTACATATGATTAGAAAGGACAAAATAGACATTTTCTTTCAACAAAAATTTGTACTTTCTTAAAAATATTGGTAAAAATAATCGCTTTCAATTCACATTGTTATGATTATACTTTATAATTATCCATGGGGATGACAATGTTAGTTGTTCGAATATTGTCAAACGTAGTCATTAATTCATTAATGTATCCTGACTAAAAGTGAAAAACTATAGAAAAAGGAGAGGAATGTTATGACAACAACTAAAGGTCTTGAAGGGGTTGTAGCAACTCAATCATCAATTAGTTCAATTATAGATGATCAACTTACATATGTTGGTTATAGGATTGATGATTTAGCTGAGAATTCGAGTTTTGAGGAAGTAATTTATTTATTATGGAATCTAAAGCTGCCAACAAAAACTGAATTAGATTCTTTTAAAGCGGAACTTGCTTCCAATATGGAGTTGCCAGATGCTGTAATTGAACATTTGCGTTCATATAATCTATCAACTGTACATCCAATGGCAGCATTACGTACAGCAATATCACTACTAGGACTATATGACGAGGAAGCAGATGTAATGGAAGAAGCTGCAAATAAGCAAAAAGCGATTCGGTTGCAGGCAAAAATTGCAACAATCGTAACTGCGTTTGCTCGTATTCGTAAAGGTAAAGAACCAATTAAACCGAAAAAAGAACTAGGATTTGCTGCCAACTTCCTATTTATGTTAAATGGTGTAGAAGGAAAAGATATCGAGGTTGAAGCGGTTAACAAAGCGCTTGTTCTTCATGCAGATCATGAGTTAAATGCATCTACATTTACTGCGCGTGTATGTGTTGCAACATTATCAGATATTTATTCTGGTGTAACTGCAGCAATCGGCGCTCTAAAAGGTCCATTGCACGGTGGGGCAAATGAACGTGTTATGGCAATGTTGACTGAAATTGGTGATGAAGATAACGCTATCCCTTACATTAAAGAAAAAGTAGAACAAAAAGAGAAAATTATGGGTATGGGACATCGCGTTTATAAAAACGGTGATCCTCGTGCAAAGCATTTAAAGCATATGTCTAAAGAATTGACTAAAATAACAGGACAGTCGAAATGGTATAATATGTCTGTCAAAATTGAAGATTATATTAAAGAAGAAAAAGGATTACCAGCAAACGTTGATTTCTATTCAGCTTCTGTTTACCACAGCTTAGGAATTGATCACGATTTATTTACACCACTTTTTGCGGTTAGTCGTGTTTCAGGGTGGTTAGCTCATATCTTAGAACAATACTCTAATAACCGTTTAATCCGTCCACGTGCTGAATACATTGGACCTAAAACACAGGATTATGTAGCAATGGAGAATCGCTAAGTCATTTGAAAAGCGAAAAAGCAGTGCACTTGTAAATTTTTGATAATATAATTGATAATATAAATTTGTATGAACATGACTAGGAGGTACTTTTTTATGGTACAAGGAGAAAGAATTACAGTTGAGAATGGACAGATGAATGTTCCGGAACGTCCAGTTATTCCGTTTATTGAAGGCGATGGAATTGGTCCTGATATTTGGGCTGCAGCAAGCAAAGTAATCGAAGCAGCAGTTGAAAAAGCGTATAACGGTACAAAAGGAATCGAGTGGAAAGAAGTTTATGCTGGACAAAAAGCATTTGATAAAACAGGTGAATGGTTACCTGCAGAAACACTTGATGTAATTCGCGACTACAAAATTGCAATTAAAGGCCCACTTACTACACCAATCGGTGGTGGTATTCGTTCCTTAAACGTAGCGCTACGTCAAGAATTAGATCTTTTCACATGCTTACGCCCTGTACGTTACTTTGAAGGTGTTCCATCACCAGTAAAACGCCCTGAAGAAGTTGACATGGTGATTTTCCGCGAAAATACAGAAGATATTTATGCGGGAATTGAGTGGCAAAAAGGCACTCCAGAAGTGAAGAAAGTTATCGAATTTCTAGAAAATGAAATGGGTGTACATAATATCCGTTTTCCTGAAACATCTGGTATTGGTATCAAGCCTGTATCTGAGGAAGGTACAAAACGCCTTGTTCGTTCAAGCATTGAATATGCGATTAATGAAGGTCGTAAAAGTGTTACATTAGTTCATAAAGGTAACATTATGAAGTTCACTGAAGGTGCTTTCAAAGCTTGGGGATATGAAGTTGCTGAAGAAGAGTTTGGTGACAAAGTATTCACATGGGCTGAATATGACCGTATTGTAGAGAAAGACGGTAAAGAGGCAGCTAATAAAGCTCAAGATGAAGCAATTAAATCGGGCAAAATTCTAGTTAAAGATTCAATTGCAGATATTTTCTTGCAACAAATCCTAACTCGTCCAAATGAGTTTGATGTAGTTGCGACAATGAACCTAAACGGAGATTATGTTTCAGATGCGTTAGCGGCACAAGTTGGCGGAATTGGTATTGCACCAGGAGCAAACATTAACTTTGTGACAGGTCATGCAATTTTTGAAGCGACTCATGGTACTGCACCTAAATATGCTGGTATGGATAAGGTTAATCCTTCATCCGTTATTCTTTCAGCTGTTCTTATGCTTGAACACCTTGAGTGGAGAGAAGCTGCAGATCTAATTTCAAAAGCAATGGACAAAACAATAGCTTCAAAAGTAGTTACGTACGATTTTGCTCGTCTAATGGACGGCGCAACGGAAGTTAAATGTTCGGAGTTTGGTCAAGAATTAATTAAGAACATGGACTAAGGTAAGGAAGGGGAGCAACAATGGCTATTAAACGTAATAAGATTTCAGTGATTGGTTCTGGTTTTACAGGTGCAACCACTGCATTAATGGTTGCACAGAAAGAACTTGGAGATGTTGTTTTAGTAGATATTCCAACTATGGAAGATCCAACAAAAGGGAAAGCACTTGATATGCTTGAAGCAAGTCCTGTCCAAGGATTCGATGCTAAGATCACTGGTACAGCTAACTACGAGGAAACGAAAGATTCTGATCTAGTTATTATTACAGCAGGTATCGCCCGTAAACCAGGTATGAGCCGCGATGATTTAGTGAACACGAATGCAAAAATCATGAAATCGGTTGCTAAAGAAATTGCGAAATATGCCCCAGAATCTATTATCGTTGTCTTGTCAAACCCAGTGGATGCAATGACTTACACAGCATTCAAAGAATCTGGATTCCCTAAAGAACGTGTTATTGGTCAATCTGGTGTACTTGACACCGCTCGTTTCTGTACATTTGTTGCACAAGAACTTAATCTTTCTGTAAAAGATATTAAAGGATTTGTTCTTGGTGGGCATGGAGATGATATGGTTCCATTAATTCGTTATTCGAATGCTGGTGGTGTTCCATTAGAAAAACTTATCTCCAAAGAGCGTTTAGACGCAATTGTTGAACGCACACGTAAAGGTGGCGGAGAAATTGTAGGCCTACTTGGTAATGGTAGTGCATATTACGCGCCTGCCGCTTCGTTAACAGTAATGGCTGAAGCAATACTTAAGGATCAGCGCCGCGTAATCCCAGCGATTGCTTACCTTGAAGGAGAATACGGATATTCTAATATTTACCTTGGTGTACCAACCGTAATTGGTGGAAAAGGAATTGAAGACATCATCGAACTGGATTTAAATGATGATGAAAAGGCTGCCCTTGATAAATCAGCTGACTCGGTCAAAAACGTTCTAAACGTCTTGCAATAATTATGGGAAACTTCTCCTTGCTTCGTAGTGAGGGGGAGTTTTTTCTACATATTACACAATCAATTTCATTATATATCTGGCTAATCATCACTATCGTGTTTCACATTGTATTAGAAAAATATCTGTGACTTTGATATAATAGAAAACGCTTACATAAAATGGAGGTGGGAATGTGCTTGGAAAAAAGAGAAAGCTTGGTAAAAAGATAAATGAATTGCAAGTTGGGGAATCATACACAGCAGTACATACTATTGAAGATAAAGATTTGTTACTGTATTTAGGATTAACGAATGATGCTAATCCCTTATACATCCAGCATGATTATGCTTCACAGACCCCTTATAAACAACCTATCGTTCCATCGGTAATGCTTTTTGGCATGGTATCTTCTATTATTTCCATGCACTTACCAGGACCGGGAAGTCACATTATTTCACAGGAAATAACTTACCCAAAACCAGCTTTTCATAGCTCGGAAATAACATTTACGATTGGAATTACCACGATTACTAACGATGAACATTATGTTTCATTGTCAGTTGAAGGTTATAATGTAGATGGGGATTCGGTCATAACTGGGACTATTAAGGTTTGTCCTGCATATAAACCGAACTCTATTACCGCTAGCTCATTAGAAAACTTTTTTTAATGGAAAAACTATCACTTTCTACCACTTGGTGATAGTTTTTCTTTTTTACCAGACTTAATTGTAAATTTTTTTTAACAATTATTTGTGTTCACTTCTAGTTAAGTTCCATGTACTATAAAAGAAATGGCAGTCATTGAATTGATTTGAGGAGGGACGGATAGTTATGAAGCAAAAAGTACTTATCGTTGATGATGAGGTTTCAATAGTTACGCTGCTTACATATAACATGGAACAGGCAGGATATGAGACAGATTATGCTTATGATGGACTTGAAGCAATTAAGAAGGCAAGAAGTACTCATTTTGATTTAATTATACTAGATTTAATGCTACCAGAAATGGATGGTATGGAGGTATGTAAATATCTAAGGGAAAATCGGATTGACACACCTATTTTAATGTTAACAGCAAAAGATGAAGAGATAGATAAAATTCTAGGACTTGAGCTTGGTGCTGATGATTATCTTACAAAACCATTTAGTCCAAAAGAGGTAGTAGCTAGAACAAAAGCTATCATTAGAAGATCAGATAAATCCCGTAAACCAATGCATTCCTCCTATAAAATTGGTGAATTGATTATTTACCCTGAACGATATGAAGCGGAATTGAAAGGCGAAATTATAACCTTTACCCGAAAAGAATTTGAACTGTTACATTATCTAGCCGATCATTTAGGAAATATATTATCAAGAGATCAATTGTTAAGCGCAGTATGGAATTATGATTTTGCTGGTGATACGAGAATTGTTGATGTACATGTTAGTCATTTAAGAGAGAAAATTGAACCTGATTCAAAGCATCCAAGCTATATAAAAACAATTCGAGGACTAGGTTATAAAATGGAGGAGCCGAAATAATGCATAATATATTTAAAAAACCTCTTTTTACATATGTTATTGGAATTTTACTAGTAGTATTACTTACCGGAGTGATAATTAGTCAGTTAACATCTGATTTAATTATACTATTTGCTGTGTTGCTTGTTGAATTTGTTGTTTTAGTTCTCATGTTACTTCATATTTTTGAGAAATATATGAAACCAATAAAAAAAGCAACAAAGACCGTCGATGAATTAGTTAAAGGCAACTATCGTGCTCGGATTCATCATACTGCGAATGGAAGTGTTGCAGAGCTAAACAACAAAATCAATATTTTAGCACGAAATCTTAGTGAACTCACGATTCAAGAAGATATTCACGAAAAGCAATTGGCAACTGTTATCGATAATACAGAAAGTGGTCTAGTATTAATTGATGAAAAAGGATACATCCATTTGGTAAATCGAAAGTTTATTTCCATGTTTGGAAATTCTGCAAAAGACTATAATGGATACCTATATTATGAGGTTCTAGATAATGAAAAAATTCATCATTTAGTTCAACAAACCTTTCTTTATGAAGAAAATATGAAGGAATCGTTTACCCAAATTATTGATTTTAACAAAAAGTATATACAGATAATTGGAGCCCCAATTTTTAACGAGAAGAAAGTACTAAAAGGTGCTGTTCTAGTCTTTTACGATATTACTGAATTAAAGAAACTTGAATTGATGCGAAAAGATTTCGTAGCAAACGTCTCGCACGAATTAAAAACACCAATAACTTCTATTAAAGGATTTGCCGAAACACTTCTTGAAAATAAAGAGGATAATCCAGATGTACTAAATAAGTTTCATAAAATTATCTTTGATGAAAGTGATCGCTTGCAACTATTAATTCAAGATTTATTGACCATATCTAAATTAGAGAAAAATGAATTTAAATTAATAGTTACGGATTTTGAAATCGGTAAGGTCGTGGATGAAGTAGTAGCGGTGATGAGTCAGCAATTAGAAATGAATATGCTTAATCTGGTAGTGAATGTAGAAGACAACATTACGATAAAAGCTGATTATGAACAAATTAAGCAAGTGTTAATAAATCTGCTTGCTAACGCAGTGAGTTATACACCTGAGAACGGTGAAATTACATTAGTGGTCGAATTAATTGATGAGTATATGCATCTATCTGTTACAGATACAGGCATAGGGATTGATAAGGAAGTAATTCCAAGGGTGTTTGAACGCTTTTATCGTGTAGATAAAGCAAGAAGTCGAAATACAGGTGGGACTGGTTTAGGTCTAGCTATTGTGAAACACATTATAGAAGTGCATAATGGGAAAATCAAGGTGGAAAGTGAATTGAATGAGGGATCAACTTTTCATGTGTATATTCCAACAAATCTATAGTAGGCTTACTGGTCAACGTCATTTATAGTGAATGATGTTGACCAGTTTTTTGGATTGACGGAATATAAATTTTTTCATAAGATAAACTTCACTAATGGACAAGATGGTCTATATTGTTAGTTTGACCCTTTTTGCTCTATAATGTAACTATATACATATAAGAGGATATTCAAAAACGAAACAAAAGATTAGCTAATATTTTTTCGAAATGGGAGGTTTAGATATGTCAAATAAATTAGTATTAATAGATGGTAATAGTATTATTTATCGTGCGTTTTTTGCTTTACCATTATTGAATAATGACAAAGGCGTTTATACAAATGCTGTATTTGGGTTCACAACTATGCTACTTCGAATTTTAGAAGATGAAAAGCCAACCCATATGTTAGTTGCTTTTGATGCAGGGAAAACAACTTTTCGACATAAAACGTATAAAGAATACAAGGGTGGCCGTCAAAAGACTCCGCCAGAATTATCTGAGCAGTTCCCATTATTAAAGGAACTTTTGGATTCATTTGATATACCACATTACCAGTTAGATCAGTATGAAGCTGATGATATTATTGGGACGCTGGCTAAAAATGGAAATGACGATAAATGGGATGTCACGGTTATATCAGGAGATAAAGATTTACTTCAGCTTGTATCCGACAAGGTTACAGTGAAGTTGACGAAAAAAGGCATCAGTGATGTTGAAGCATATACACCGGTGTTTTTAAAAGAAAAAATGGAAATAGATCCAGAACAGGTAATAGAGTTAAAAGCTTTGATGGGGGATAGTTCAGATAATATTCCAGGTGTGCCTGGTGTTGGACAAAAGACTGCAATCAAATTATTGAAACAATATAATACACTTGATGGTGTCTATGAAAACTTAGATGAAGTAAGTGGAAAGAAGTTAAAAGAAAAGCTCACAGACCATAAAGAAGATGCATACATGAGTAGAGAGCTCGTTACGATTAATACAGATTCACCAATCGAAATTGGATTAAAAGATCTATCCTATGTAGGGTATCAATCCAATAAAGTAAGTATGGTTTTTAAAGACCTAGGCTTTCAATCATTATTAAGCAAATTGAATGGTGAAGAAGACGAATCAGATGAACCTCAGGAAGCAATTCAGGACATAAACTATGAAATAGTAGATAAGGTAACAAAAGATCTATTTACGGGAAATGAAGCAGTAGTAGTTGAAATGGTGAATGATAACTATCATCAAGCAGCAATTGAAGGTTTCGGGATTGCGAATGAAACACATGCTTATTTTATTCCGACTGAAATAGCTCTACAATCTGAGGAATTCAGATCATGGGCAACGGACCCTTCACAAGAAAAATACTTATTTGATGCAAAAGGTGCACTAGTAGCGCTTCTAAATCATGAGGATATTCATCTAAAAGGAATAACGTTTGATATGCTCCTCGCATCTTACTTATTAAATCCATCAGAAAATCATCATGATATTCCTGCAATAAGCCACCGATTGGGAAAGAAAAATGTATTATTTGATGAAGAAGTATATGGAAAAGGTGCAAAACTTAAGGTTCCAGAGCAAGACAAACTTGCTGAGCATGTTGCGCGAAAGGCTCGTGTACTTTACGATGTAAAACCTAAAATGGTATCTAGCTTAAAAAGTAACGAGTTATTTGAATTATATCAAGAGCTTGAAATGCCACTAGCATTAATTCTTGGTGATGTAGAGCATACAGGAGTAAAAGTTGATATCGAACGTTTAGAACAAACGCGTATTGAATTGAAAGAACGTTTAGATGAAATCGAAGCTAGTGTATATGAGTTAGCGGGTGAAAAATTTAACTTGAATTCACCAAAACAATTAGGCCCAATTTTATTTGAAAAGTTAAAGCTGCCAGTCATCAAAAAAACAAAAACGGGTTACTCCACTGCAGCTGATGTATTGGAACAATTACAGGATGAACATGAAATAATTCCAAAATTATTGTTATACCGTCAGTTAGGAAAACTTCAGTCCACGTATATTGAAGGTCTGCTAAAAGTAGTAAATAAGGATACAATGAAAATTCATACACGCTATAATCAAGCGTTGGCGCAAACTGGAAGGCTTAGTTCAGTTGAACCAAACTTACAAAATATCCCGATCCGTTTAGAAGAAGGAAGAAAAATAAGACAGGCCTTTATTCCGTCTCAAAAAGATTGGATTATGTTTGCAGCCGATTATTCACAAATTGAATTAAGAGTGTTAGCACACATAGCAGAAGACGAGAAATTAATAGAAGCATTTCGTAATGACTTAGATATTCATACACAAACTGCTATGGACGTTTTTCATGTGAATGCAGATGAGGTTACCTCTACTATGCGTAGACACGCAAAGGCGGTTAACTTTGGTATCGTTTATGGAATAAGTGATTATGGATTGTCACAGAGTCTAGGCATCACCCGTAAAGAGGCAAAAAAGTTCATTGATCGCTATTTAGAAAGCTATCCAGGTGTAAAAACATACATGAATACGAGTATTCAAGATGCAAAACATCAAGGGTATGTCACAACATTGATGAATAGAAGAAGGTATTTACCTGAAATTACAAGTAGAAATTTTAATCAACGTAGTTTTGCAGAACGAACAGCAATGAACACGCCAATTCAAGGCAGTGCAGCAGATATTATCAAAAAGGCTATGATTGACCTATATGAAAAATTAAAGGATGAAAACCTTCAGGCACGGATTCTTCTACAGGTGCACGATGAATTAATATTGGAAGCGCCAAAAGAGGAGCTTGAAAAGTTAAAAGAAATTGTTCCTGATATAATGGAGCATACTGTTTCATTAAATGCTCCATTGAAGGTTGATTATGAATTTGGTGACAGCTGGTTCGATGCAAAGTAATAAGGAGAAATTAACATGCCAGAATTACCAGAAGTAGAAACAGTAAAACAAACATTAAAACGACTTGTTCAAAATAAAACCATTCAAGGTGTGGAAGTATTTTGGCCTAATATTATAAAACTGCCTGATGATGTTGAAGAATTTAAAATTAATTTACAACAACAAACGATCCTAGATATACATCGTAAGGGCAAATTTTTATTATTTGAATTAAGTGATTATATGTTAATTTCGCATCTTCGCATGGAAGGTAAATACAGTGTGCACGAAAACGGTGAACCTGTGAAGAAACATACACATGTAATTTTCACTTTTACAGATGGTGATGAATTACGCTATAACGATGTCCGTAAGTTTGGGACGATGCATATTGTGAATAAAGGCACGGAGCTAGATCAAAAGCCATTAAATCAACTAGGTCCAGATCCGTTTGACGCAGCATTTACATTTGATTACTTTTATAAAAAGCTTCATAAAACAGATCGCGTGATAAAGGCTGCGTTATTGGATCAATCAATAGTCGCAGGACTTGGAAACATTTATGTAGATGAGACGTTATTTCAAGCTAAAGTGAACCCATTGAAAAAATCGAATAAACTTACCAAAAAAGAAGTGAAGTCAATTCAAGAGGAAGCTAAAACAATTCTTCAACACGCGATAGAATTAGGTGGAACCACCATACGCTCCTATGTAAACAGTAGTGGTGAAATGGGGATGTTCCAGCAAACATTATATGTATATGGACAAGAAAATAACCCATGCAGAACTTGCGGAAGGCCAATAGTCAAAATGAAAATTGGCGGTCGCGGTACACATGTGTGTATGAATTGTCAAAAATAGTTTCAAAGGAGTATATATGACAATGGCATTGATTATAGGTCTAACCGGAAGTATTGCTAGTGGCAAAAGTACGGTATCAACGATGTTTCATGATTATAATATACCTGTCGTAGACGCTGATAAAATTTCACGAGATGTCGTTTGTCCAGGTGAAGAGGCTTACCAACAAATAGTTGAGACATTCGGTGAAGAAATTTTACTTGAGGACAAAACGGTTGATCGTAAAAAATTAGGTGCTATCATTTTTCCTGATAAAGAAAAACGAACTGAATTAAATGAAATTGTACATCCTGCGGTTCGGAAAAAAATGCTTAAGCAAAAAGATGATTACATTGCTGGCGGTGCAAATTGTGTTGTACTGGATATTCCATTATTATTTGAAAGTAAGTTAACACATTTCGTTGATAAAACTGTCGTTGTCTATGTAAACAAAGAAACGCAGTTGGATCGACTAATGAAGCGAGATAATTCTTTGGTGGCTGATGCAAATTCGAGGATAAATTCTCAGTTATCACTAGAGGAGAAGGCAGAGTTAGCTGATGTAGTTATAGATAATAACGGGACAAAAGAAAAAACAAGAGAACAGTTAGACGATTTATTACAAGTTTGGAAAATTATATAACATGCTCTTTTCGTAAGTTAGCCTATAATATTAAACATGGATATAGATGTTATTAACGTCTATATCCATATTTTTGTCATAAAATTATCCTATTTCAAGACACATTTTTCAAAGAATATGTTATACTATTTATTATTAAAGGTTAAAAAGTATAGCATATTTAGGAGGACTTTAAATGAATAAAACCCGAATTGCCATAAATGGATTTGGTCGGATTGGTCGAATGGTCTTTCGTCAAGCAATTAAAGACAGCCAATTAGATGTTGTAATAATTAATGCAAGCTATCCTCCAGAAACACTTGCGCATCTAATTAAGTATGATAGTGTACATGGAATTTTTGATGGTGAAGTGAAAACGCTTCAGAACAGTATAGAAGTTGACGGAAAAACCATCCACCTTGTTGATTCACGTGACCCAAAAACATTACCGTGGAAAGATCACGCGATAGATATTGTAATCGAAGCTACTGGTAAGTTTAATAATAAGGAAGGCGCTGGGCTACACTTACAAGCAGGCGCAAAAAAAGTTGTCATTTCAGCTCCAGGTAAAAATGTAGATAACACAATTGTTATGGGGGTTAATCACGAGACGTATAATCCAGAAAAGGAACATGTTATTTCGAATGCGTCCTGCACAACAAATTGTCTAGCACCAGTTGTCAAAGTACTTGATGACAATTTTAAAATTATCAATGGTCTCATGACGACTGTACACGCATTTACAAATGATCAAAATAATTTAGATAATCCACATAAAGATTTACGTCGTGCAAGAGGTTGTACACAATCTATCATTCCAACTTCAACTGGTGCTGCGAAGGCACTAGGCTTAGTTTTACCACATCTGAATGGAAAACTACACGGAATGTCTTTACGTGTACCTACACCAAACGTATCTTTAGTTGATCTTGTAGTAGATGTGGAAAAATCTGTTTCAGCTGACGATGTAAATAAAGCATTTCAGCGGGCAGGAGCAAGTAATTTAAATGGTATTGTAAAATATAGTGACGAGCCATTGGTATCAATTGACTATACATCTACAGAGTATTCCGCAATTATAGATGGACTTTCAACAATGGTAATGGAAGATAATAAGATCAAAGTCCTAGCATGGTATGACAATGAATGGGGTTATTCAAACCGAGTTATTGATCTTACAAAATATGTAGGAAGTTATTTGAACCAAGAACAAGTAAAAATTTCTTAAAAAAACCTTGGAAGGAATTTTCCTTTCAAGGTTAGATTTCTAAGAGCACAAAAAGTATAAAATTTTGGCGATTATCTGTCTAGCTCCAGCGCCTCGAGGTTTTAAGTCAAATTTCTTTGTGATAGGCTGTTTTCGTATAGTTTGTTGCTCAGTACCACCGAAGTTGATATAAAATGCGACGTAACTAACCGCTACGGAAATACATTACAACGTAACTGCTGGTTGTTTTCCGCTGCGGACCGTTGCTTTCCGCGGGCACGGCTTCAGCCTCCTCGAGAAACCCACTCTGCGGGGTCTTCAGAACGTGCTATTCCCGCAGGAGTCAACGGTCCTCCGCTCCAAACAACTGCCATAAATTGCTGGCTGCGTTGTGTGATATAAACAATCAAATAAATTGAAATTGTTAAGCTCAACTCTAGTGAAGGAAATCCACGTAGACTCCTGCTTAGAAAGCGAAGACGATGAGACCCCGCAGTGAGCGGTTTTCTCACGAGGAGGCTCATCGCGAGCCCGCGGAAAGCGAAGTGGATTTCCGGAACGGTTGTCCAACCACCAAACAAAATACTTACGTCGTAGTTTATATTTCTTGTGTCAAAAACAACAATCTTTTAGAAAACAGCCTTGTGATAAAAACCATCACTAAGAGATTCGTCTTAAACTTGTCGTGGCTGGCCAAGGCGTTTGCGCTTTTCTAATATGGTCACTTTTTCTTATCGAAACATATTGCAAAAATAAAAAAAACGGTTTATACTTCTTTGTGACCTTCTATAATCCAATACATCTACTTAAAGGGTTAGGACCTCTTTGGACTAACTTTCCCCCGTGGTATGGTGAAAGTAACAAATAGAAGGACTTAACAATACGTTTTGAGGGGGAAATACTATGGACACAATGGGAAGACACGTTATAGCAGAATTATGGGAATGTAATATAGATAAATTAAATGATATGGCATTAATTGAACGCACATTTGTCGATGCAGCATTAAAAGCGGGTGCTGAAATTCGGGAAGTTGCTTTTCATAAATTTGCACCACATGGTGTAAGTGGAGTAGTAATTATCTCGGAATCGCATTTGACTATTCACAGTTTTCCAGAGCATGGATATGCAAGCATTGACGTATATACGTGCGGGGATATTATTGATCCGAATGTTGCTGCAGAGCATATTGCAACTTCATTAGAAGCAAAGACATATGAAAAAGTAGAAGTACCACGTGGAATGGGACCGGTAAAGGTAAACCAATTTCAGGTCTTATAGAGGATGTTCAAAAAGTCACCAAATGATAAACTACGAACTTCTCCGCTTTGCTTGTGTTCTTATTTCTAATTTGGCGACTTTTGAACACGTATAAAAAAATTGATGTAAAAATAAAAGTTGATTAGACATTCTCTCCTATCGATCATCTCGATACGGGATAAGTTTAATCAGCTTTTTTTGATTAGTTAATTCCTCTAAAACATGTTAAAATATGTTGTAGTATAAATAAATTTATCATAATATGATGAGGTGTCCGGCGATGTCATTCAAGCAAACTTTAACGAAATATTTGAGTAACCATGCAGAGACAAGGGACAACCATCTGGATACATCACTGCAAACTCATTATTATAAAACGACAAAAGATAAAGCTCTTGCTAAACTAGAAGACTTGTATTCGAAATCACAGCTCTATTCGATACATTCTATTTCAAAAGAGCACGGGGAAATTAGTCTTTATTATAAGAAGACATTTATCATATCCACGGTCATTTCTGTTCGGCCGTATAATACTGCAATTGATTTTTCAGTTACAACTGAAACAGTGTTGCCTTTTGACTTTGGAAACAGTTCACGGATTATTGAACAGTTATATAATCAATTAAACAAAGAATTACCTTATATTGAAACGAAAAATTATTCTTAGAAAACAGGGACGGGGTGGAGCAAGATGCGATGTTCTAATTGTGACTATAAAAGTACAAAGGTTCTTGATTCACGACCAATTGAAGAAGGTAGATCAATTCGCCGCAGAAGAGAATGTGAGCAATGCGGATTTCGCTTTACCACGTTTGAAAGAATAGAAGCAATACCCTTGATTGTTGTGAAAAAAGAAGGAGCGAGACAAGAATTTAGTAGAGAAAAACTAATTCGTGGTTTGATAAGATCGTGTGAAAAAAGACCTGTCCCACTTGAAAAGATAGAATCAATTGCATTAGACGTGGAAAAACAGTTACGAGATACTGGAGCGTCTGAAGTGGAAAGTAAAGAAATAGGGGAAATGGTAATGGATCGACTAGCAAAGGTTGATGAAGTAGCATATGTACGTTTCGCCTCAGTATATCGTCAATTCAAGGATATTAGTGTCTTTTTAGATGAATTGAAGGATTTAATAAAGACAGATAAGAAACAGTAATTGCAATGAAGAAGGAGTTTGGGTTATGAATGTTATTGGGAAGGTCTTACCAGTGGATGGATATTATGTATCGCAAAAAAAGAGTCTGCCAGTAGACTATGAAAAATCAATGACACATTTATATCAACCATTAATAGGAACTGAATCTATTTCACTTTTCATGACATTATTACACGAGATGGACGTACAGAATTCAGAGGAACCACAAACACACCACACATTAATGAATTACTTAAACATGCCTCTAGATGAGATCTATCGAGCACGACTTAAGTTAGAGGGCATTGGCTTAATGAAAACCTATGAAAGACTGGTAAGCGAACGGACAGTTTATACGTATGAATTACAGGCACCATTTTCTCCAAGTGAATTTTTCAGAGATGAAATGTTGGCCCAATTACTTTATTACCATTTGGGTGAAGAAAAATTTGATCATTTAAAACAGCGTTATGACAGAAAACAACCACTTCAACCTGGGAAAAATATTACAGTTGAATTTAACGATGTATTTCAAACGTTTCAACCTTATAATACAACAATGAATACAGCATATAATCAACAGAATGAACCAGCCATAAATCCGATAGATTTTTCCTGGATTAAGAGAATGTTAGAGCAACGAATGATTCCAGCGAAAAATATTCTTACAGTGTCTAATAAACAACTTATTATGCAAATGATGAAGTTATATGAATTAGATTCTCACGAAATTGAAAAAAGTATGTTATGGGCTCTAAGTGATGAAAATATGTTACATACCGAAGAGTTTAAGAATGCTTGCCATGATATATTTAAATCTAAATATAATACAACTACTATCAAGTTAACAGATAAGGTGAGACCAAAAGAAGTGCCAACTTCGGCACCACAAACACAGGAAGAACAGCTTGTTCAGCATCTAGAAGTGATTTCACCTAAGCAATTGTTAGAAGACTTGTCTAGTGGTAATCATGCATCTGAGCAAGATATGCGAGTGATTCGTGGAGTAATGACAACACAGGGATTGCCTTCGCCTGTTATGAACGTACTGATTCACTTTGTATTGCTACAATCAAACATGAAACTATCAAAAGCTTATTTAGAAAAAATAGCAAGTCATTGGTCACGTGCTAATCTGAAAACCGCAAAAGAAGCGATGGTTTTTGCAAAAAAAGAGAAAAATCGCTATCAAAAATCAACAACCCCACCATCACCGAGGCAATCATACTCCAAAAATTACTCTAATGAAGTAGTACCAGATTGGTTCAAAGATAGAAACAAAAAAAAGGTGAAAGATACAGCAAATAAAAATGATGGGGAAACAGCTGAAGACAAAGAAAGAATGGAAGCTATATTAAAAAAGTATTCTACCGAGTAACAAAAATAATCATTTCCAAGGATGATTGATATGAAACCAGTCCAATCGACATTAAAAAAATGGATGAACGAAAACAAGAATTTTAAAGAGAACTATATAAAGATAAAAAATGAAGTTTTAGAGGACCCGGAGATTAAAGAATTTCTTTCGCTTCACCCTGAATTAACAAGGCAGGAAATTGATAAAAACTTAATTAAATTATATGAGTATAAAACACAATCGAAACAATGCGATAAGTGTAATTCATTTGGTAGTTGTATTAATATGTTGAATGGATACTCACCAATCCTGAAAACCGATAACAATGAAATTCATATACAATATGAAAAATGCCATAACCATTTAGCACACGAAAAACAAAAGCATCAACAGAAATTGATACAAAGTCTTTATATGCCAAAAGAAATACTACATGCATCGATGGCGACACTTCAAAGTGATGGACAAAGAATGAAAGCTATTGATGCGATCGATGAGTTTCTTGTTCATGTTAATTCATCAGGCCTTCCATCTAAAGGGATTTACTTTTATGGTCCATTTGGGGTTGGAAAAACGTTTTTTCTTGGAGCGATTGCAAATGAATTAAGGAAAAGGAATATTGCTTCTATGATCATATATATGCCAGAGTTTGTAAGAGAAATTAAAGCCTCTCTAAAAGATGACTCGATAAATACCAAAATTGAGTATTTCAAAAAAGCAGAAGTATTGATGATCGATGACATAGGAGCTGAATCTCAGTCAGCATGGTTTCGTGATGAAATTCTCGGATCTATATTGCAATATCGTATGATGGAAGGACTTCCGGTTTTTTTTACCTCAAATTACAATTTAGATCAATTAGAGGGTCAATTAGCTAAAACAAATCGGGGAGCTGTAGAAACAGTAAAAGCCGGAAGAATTATTGAACGTATCAAACAAGTAAGTAAAGAAGTACAAATTTCTGGGGAAAATAGAAGAAATAACTAAAAGAAATAGCTATAAGAAATAGATAGATACGCAAAACTACCAATTAAAAAATATGGTAGTTTTTTTCTTTATACATTTTTTAGTCAATCTTTCCATATAATGTATCAGCTTGGTTTTGTGAGGGTGATATGTTTTGCTGGATATTTATATGGAGTCAGATAAAGAGGTAATCAGTTTTTGCGAATCATTATTTCAAATTAACAAGAAAATTGAATTACATTGGAAAACGAGTGAAGAATGGGGGAATCATTTACAAATTGAGATTGAGGAAGTTGATGATACATCACTTGATTCAATTGCGAGAGCACTAGTTGATGTATTCATGCATCACCGCTTGTCTAATATGATACGATCTGTTATTCAAGGTGTATATTATTACACAAACCATGACGAAATCGATAAAATATTGGATCTAACACATTGGATCATTACTGGGGGAGATGATGAAAATATAGATCTAACAGATACCGAAGATCCTGGTTTATTTTTGGAATCATTATTTATTACTATGATAAAAAGCTCTGGAACGGTTCACTATGACTCATTAGTAAAGTTCCGTATAAAACCATTTAAAGAGCTTATCAAGTGCTTTACTGGACTAGCTATCGATGAGTTGAAGCGTGAAGAGGATCATCTATCCTTTGTAAACGCACTTAGAGAATATATTGCGAAAAAGAAGGCGCTCATTCCAACTATTTATATGATTCAAGGAGACCCTTTTACTTTTTTTAATTCAAACGGTAAACGAATTACCAATATGGAATTACACATGATTATGCAACAGGAACCATTGTATATCGTCGGCTTAGATAGTAACGAAAAGAACTTATCTCCACTTATAGCAATGGCACCTGAGACGATAAAAATTTATGGGGATAATCCAGTTGAACCAAAAACATTAACGATTATTAATGTATTTCAAGAGCGTGTGGAATTTGAACCGCTGGTAAATTTTCCATTTCCTCAATACTTAAAAAAACTATAAAGTTACTTGCAAATATAATTTGTAGGCGCTATAATGAAAATTATATATTTAAATCAATATTTGGTAATGATAGGGACAAGATTGTTTGATAATTGTAATGATTAGAGAAGGAAGTCTGTGGCTGAAAACTTCCTCATATACAACAAATGATTACCACCTTTGAACTCTGCTATTGAAACTACTAGTAACTAGCAGCGTATATTCTGCGTTAAAGATTATGAAGCCGTGATTAATTTATCGCGGGAATCAGGGTGGAACCACGTGTTAAGCGCTCGTCCCTTTGCAATTGTGCAGAGGGATGGGCGCTTTTTT
This sequence comes from Virgibacillus necropolis, assembly GCF_002224365.1. Classification (GTDB taxonomy): domain Bacteria; phylum Bacillota; class Bacilli; order Bacillales; family Amphibacillaceae; genus Virgibacillus_F; species Virgibacillus_F necropolis. Next base: position 1,807,473 of record NZ_CP022437.1, read on the forward strand.
ATTATATCGAAGGAGTGATTTTCATGGCAGCAGACATCGCAATTATATTTCCAGACGGGGCTAGCAAAGACTTCCCTAATGGGACTACTGGTGAAGAAGTAGCATTCTCTATATCACCTGGATTAAAAAAACAAGCATTAGCAATTAAATTGGATGGTAAGTTAGTTGATTTACGACGTGAGCTTGATCATGGTGGAAAAATAGAAATTGTTACGTATAAAAATCAAGAAGGTTTAGAAGTTGCAAGGCATTCAACAGCACATTTATTGGCCCAAGCAATAAAACGTTTATATAAAAATGTTAAATTCGGTGTAGGACCTGTAATCGAAGAAGGTTTTTATTATGACATGGACATGGAAAAATCGATTACTCCAGAGGATCTTCCTAAAATCGAAAAGGAAATGCAACGGATTGTCGATGAAAATTTAGAAATCGAACGTATTGAGGTTTCTAGAGAAGAAGCAAAGCAGATGTTTCGCGACATTGGCGATGACTTGAAGCTTGAACTAATTGATGCAATTCCTGAAAATGAACAGGTTACCATCTACAAGCAAGGGGAATTTTTTGACCTTTGTAGAGGTGTACATGTGCCTTCTACAAGCAAAATTAAAGCTTTTAAATTGTTAAGTATTTCTGGGGCTTATTGGCGTGGAGATAGTAATAATCAACAGCTGCAACGTATTTATGGAACAGCATTTGAGAAAACAGGCCAGCTTGAAGCGTATTTACGCATTGTAGAGGAACGTAAAGAACGTGATCACCGTAAGTTAGGAAAAGAATTAGAGATATTTACAGTTTCCCAAAAAGTGGGGCAAGGTTTACCATTATGGTTACCTAAGGGTGCAACAATTCGTCGTAACATTGAACGATATATCGTTGATTTAGAAGAGCGTTTAGGTTACGACCATGTATATACGCCAGTTTTAGGTAGTGTAGAACTATATAAAACTAGTGGTCACTGGGATCATTACAAGGATGATATGTTTCCAACAATGGAAATGGATAATGAGGATTTAGTTTTACGTCCGATGAACTGTCCACATCATATGATGGTTTATAAGAACCAACTATACAGTTATCGTAATTTACCAGTTCGGATTGCAGAGTTAGGTACGATGCATCGTCACGAAATGAGCGGAGCACTCGCAGGCTTACAGCGTGTTCGGGCAATGACATTAAATGATGCCCATATATTTGCTCGTCCAGATCAATTGAAAGAAGAATTTATTCGTGTAGTTGAGCTAGTCCAAAAAGTGTACGAAGACTTTGGCATTGGTGAATATTATTTCCGTTTATCGTATCGTGATCCTGAAGATAAGGAAAAATATGTGGACAATGATACGATGTGGGATAAAGCACAGGCAATGTTAAAAGAAACAATGGAAGACATGAACCTTGATTATGTAGAGGCGGAGGGTGAAGCTGCATTTTACGGACCTAAGCTTGATGTTATGGTCAGAACTGCACTAGGAAAAGATGAAACATTGTCAACTGTTCAGTTGGATTTCCATTTACCAGAGCGTTTTGACTTAACATATATCGGAGAGGATGGAAAAGAACATCGTCCAGTCGTTATCCACCGAGGTGTCGTATCAACGATGGAACGTTTCGTTGCATTCCTTCTTGAAGAATATAAAGGAGCCTTCCCAACATGGTTGTCTCCAGTCCAAGTAAAAGTAATTCCAGTATCTCCAAACGTCCATTTAGACTATGCTAGGAATATAGAAGATAAATTAAGACTACAAGGTATCCGTGTAGAAGTAGATGAACGTGATGAAAAGATAGGCTATAAAATTCGCGAAGCTCAAACACAAAAAGTACCGTTTGGATTAGTTGTTGGTGATAACGAAATAGAAGAAAATGCAGTTAACGTACGTAGATATGGTGAGAAAAATTCGGAGACAATCGGTTATCAGGAGTTTGAAAACTTAATTACCGAAGAAATTAAGAATAAAACATTACGAAAATAACTTTTATACAAGGGTTGTTTGACAAGTTCATTAAATAATGGTATATTATTGTAGTTGAATAAAATTAAATGATCTGAGACAAGTAGAGGCACCCGCTTCTCACCTGTTCAACGCATACATGCAGTTGGCTGGTTTCTAACTTCTTTAAATAAATGATTAAAGTCGTGTGGGTGCATATATTGTGCCCGCATTTTTTTGTGCTTGTCAATGAAGGATCAGGGTTACTTTACACTACTTTGGAGGTGGCTGGCTATTAGCAAAGATATGAATGTCAATGAAAAAATTCGTGCGAGAGAAGTACGTCTAATCGATTCAAACGGTGATCAACTTGGTGTTAAATCACGTCAAGAGGCTTTAGAAATTGCTCAAACTAGAAACTTAGATTTAGTTTTGGTTGCACCTAATGCAAAACCACCAGTTGGTCGTATCATGGACTATGGAAAACATCGTTATGAGCAACAAAAGAAAGAAAAAGAAGCACGCAAAAATCAAAAAATTATTAACGTGAAAGAAGTTCGTTTCACACCTGGAATTGGCGAACATGATTTTGTAACCAAATTAAAGAACGCAAGAAAGTTCCTTGAAAAAGGTGACAAAGTAAAAGCAGCTGTACGCTTTCGTGGTCGTGCAATAACACACAAAGAGCTTGGACAGCAAGTATTAGACCGATTGGTAGAAGAATGTAAAGACGTTTCAACGGTTGAATCTAAACCGAAAATGGAAGGTCGTAATATGTTCATTATGCTTGCACCTATAGTCGAAAAATAATTCTTATATGTTTACAAGGAGGAACTCTACATGCCTAAAATGAAAACCCATAAAGGTTCTCAAAAACGTTTTAAAAGAACTGGATCTGGAAAATTAAAACGTTCACACGCTTACACAAGTCATATGTTTGCACATAAATCACAAAAACAAAAGCGTAAATTACGTAAAACTACTCTTGTATCTGCAGGAGACTACAAACGCATCAAAGCAATGATTCCAAAGTAAGCTGTTATAATACGCTACTAAAACTAAAATTAAACGGATATACAATGATATAGATTTGTATTAGGAGGGAATTAATATGCCACGTGTAAAAGGTGGAACAGTTACGCGCGCTCGTCGTAAACGCGTACTAAAACTTGCAAAAGGTTATTATGGTTCAAAACGCACACTATTTAAAACAGCTAAACAACAAGTAATGAAATCAGGTCAGTATGCATATCGTGACCGTAGACAGAAAAAACGTGATTTCCGTAAACTATGGATCACACGTATTAATGCTGCAGCACGCATACATGACATTTCATACAGCAAATTGATGCACGGATTAAAAGTTGCTGGTATTGAAGTAAACCGCAAAATGTTGTCTGACTTAGCTATTAACGATGAAAAAGCTTTCGGTCAACTAGCAGAAAAAGCAAAATCAGCTATTAAATAAAGAAAAGTGAAGGCGACTGTTCAGCGACGTACAAATAGATAGGACTGTGAAAGTACGGTGAACTTTCCGTACATTCATCAGGACTAACTATTTGCTAGTCGCTAGGAGCCGTAGCTAGACAAAGAAAAGCGAAGGCGATTGTTCATTGCTTATGACGGCAGCTGCTAGCAGCCGCAGCTAGACAATAATTTATAGGAAATGACCAAATTCATTAACGGATTTGGTCATTTTCTATACTGATAGGAAAGATAAACTTTTAGTGGATATCAGTATAAGTGCAACTAAGGCTTTCGCCATAAAGCTTGGCGATAAGCCAAGTTTTCTAATAAACAAGAAGAGGAATAATCTAATGAATATAGAAATGGTAATTACTTGGTATCTTGTTATCGTAAACATAATTGCTTTTGTTTTTATGGGAATCGATAAAAGAAGGGCGGTAAAAAAAAAGTGGCGTATACCTGAGAATAGACTTTGGCTAATGGCTATCGTAGGAGGGTCCATAGGTGCAATGATAGGAATGAGTTATTTTAGACATAAAACGAAGCATCGACTATTCAAAATTGGTATGCCTATTATTTTAATTGTACAAATTGTGATTGTGTTTATCGCAGTTTGACAGGTAGTAACCCCATCTTAAAAATTGAAGTTAGATCGTTTTTAGTTTTTAGGTAGGGATAACTGCTTATAAAAGCTAAGGTTGGTTCAACTAACATTTAGTGGGTAAGGTGAAAACACTGAATGGAATTTCTTTTATTGTTCTTCGAATGTCATAAAGGCTCGTCTTATGTCATATATATGTATTAAGTGGTTTTTAACATGCTGTAAAGGTTGGCAGAGGCACGCAGAGGAGGCATGGTATGGAACTGTTTGGCAGTTATCTAATGGCGGTGGTTGAAACAGGAGGTATTTTCGCACCACTATTATTCATCAGTTTTCATTTACTAAGACCATTGTTCTTTCTTCCAGTAGTATTTATCTGTATTTCAGGTGGAATACTGTTTGGTGCAGTGGCAGGAACTGTGTATTCGATTATAGGCATTACGTTATCAAGTGTAGGCTTCTATGGATTAATTCGATGGATGCCAAAAACGTTTAAAAAGCTTGTTCATTTAAAAGGAAAACTAATTGGGAAGCATTCAGAGTTGACCACTTCACAAATTGCCATACTTCGACTTGTACCATTTATTCACTTTCATCTTTTATCATTATGTTTAATTGAAGTGACGGAAGGATTTAAAGATTATACCCGATCATCATTATTAACCAACATCCCTTTAGCCTTTATTTATACATCTATAGGGAAATGGATTTCGAACTTATCCCCTTTTTATATCATCGTGTTTCTGCTTTCATTGTTACCGCTTATTTATATTTTAAGAAGAAAAGAAGTTATTATTAAATGGAATGAGTTTTTCCCAATACGTACGTAAAATAAGAAGGAATCCACGATTTGTGGGTTCCTTCTTATTTTAATACTACATGATTATTATTATTCAAGTGGGGTTAATACCAACTTATTAACCGGATGCTTCCACTCAATCTTGGCATATGGATATCGAATTAGCATTTCTTTTTCCAAAAAGTATAAATCATCCCGCGTAAATCCCTTTAGTTCCATTGATTCACAAACGAATACATGGATATCTACAACTTCAAAGGCTTGTTCGGTTGTACCCAAGTATTTTTCCCCTTCAAACGAACAACCCTTGTAAACGAACTGGATATTTTTTTTATTATTGTCCTGTTGATCCAAAAAATAGAAATCATTATTGGCTTTGGCGATGTTTAATTTACGTTTTGGACTTCGGTAATATTGATAAAACGTGTAGACGAGAAGAATAATCGCAATCAATAGTAGAATCCGAAATAAAATTATAATCATATTCAACCGTCCCCTTGAAAGTTTATTACTCTTTAATACGATAGAAGCCTGCTTCAGGTTTCACATTTCGAAAGTTTTTCATGATACAATCATTATAAAGTGAAACTTCATTCAGTGGGAATTTTCTTTTTCCCCACTGAATGTTAGTTGAACCAATCGGGCTTGTACGGGCAGGTATCCCTCACCTATAACTCTCGGTCTACTTTAATCTTTGAGGTGAGGGGTTTTCTGCCCTTCAAACTGCGAAAAAGTGAAACGGGGGATAATACATGGACTGGGATAAATTATTTTCGATGCAAAAACAGCTAGATAGTCATATTGAAAAAAAACATGATATAAACGAGAAATTTGAGTCAAAATATCTTGCATTACTTGTTGAATTAGGCGAGCTCGCAAACGAGACAAGGTGCTTTAAGTTTTGGAGTACAAAGGCACCAAGTGATAGGAACACCATCCTTGAAGAATACGTCGATGGTCTTCATTTTATTTTATCACTAGGAATTGAAAAAGGTTATCGATATGAATCAGAGAGCGATTATTCAACCAATAAGTCTGCAACTAATCAGTTTAATATGCTGTACCGCCAATGTGTAGTTTTTCATGAGAAAACAACACATACAAATTATATCAATATGTTCCATAGCTTTTTGGTTTTAGGTGACATTTTAGGTTTTGACGAGAAGTCAATTATGGATGCGTATAAAAAGAAAAATGAAAAAAATTATGTTAGACAAGAACAAGGTTACTAGTAAATGTTTTGTTATTTTTCTAAACAAAGTTATACTTAATAGTGGATTAACCTTAAGGAGGAAGTACATATGCCAAAATTAGATGAAACACTGACCATGTTTAAAGATTTAACGGATGCAAAAGGTATTCCAGGTAATGAAAAAGAAGCAAGAGATGTAATGGAGAAATATATTACACCATTCGCAGATGAAGTTTTCACTGATAACTTAGGTAGCTTAATTGCAAAGAAAACCGGTGATGAAAACGGGCCTAAAATTATGGTTGCTGGGCACCTTGATGAGGTCGGATTTATGATTAGCCGCATTGATGATAAAGGATTTTTATATTTTCAAACAGTTGGTGGCTGGTGGGGACAAGTTATGCTGGCTCAACGCGTTACGATTATGACTAGTAAAGGTGACGTAACAGGAATTATTGGATCACAACCACCGCACGTTTTATCACCTGAAGCACGGAAAAAGCCAGTAGAAGTAAAAGATATGTTCATTGATATTGGTGCATCAAGCAAAGAAGAAGCAATGGAATTCGGTGTTAAGCCAGGCGATTCTGTTGTACCGTATTTTGAGTTTACTCAATTAAAAAATGAAAAAATGCTATTAGCTAAAGCATGGGATAACCGTATCGGTTGTGCAATTGCTATTGAAGTATTAAAGCAGTTAAAAGGTACTGATCATCCAAATGTTGTTTACGGTGTTGGTACAATTCAAGAAGAGGTTGGTTTACGTGGAGCAAAAACCTCTACACATGCCATCAAGCCAGATATCGGTTTTGGCGTTGATGTAGGTATTGCTGGCGATATGCCTGGTGTATCTGATAAAGATGCTGATAGTAAACTTGGGGATGGACCACAAATCATTTTATATGACGCGTCAATGATTTCACATAAAGGTGTTCGTGACTTTATTATTAACACTGCTGACGAGCATAATATCCCGTACCAATATGCAACAATGGCTGGAGGCGGAACAGACTCAGGTTCTATTCATTTAACAGCAAATGGTGTACCATCGTTATCTATTACAGTTGCGACACGATACATTCATTCACATGCTGCGATTTTACACAGAGATGATTTCGAAAACGCAGTAAAATTGATTGTAGAAGCAATTAAGAAATTAGACAACGATAAAGTAAAAGAAATTGTTTTATCCTAGTAGCACTAACCATAAAAAGAACAGTAGCAATTTTCGCTACTGTTCTTTTTTGTTACGTAAGGTAATTATTCATGACCTTTTTTATATAGTTTTGGGTTTCTTTAAACGGTGGTATTCCTTGATACTTATCAACGTTACCAGGTCCTGCATTGTATGCAGCTAATGCTAATTCAATATTTCCGTTATACCGATTTAGCATTTGACTTAAATACTTTGTTCCACCTTCAATGTTCTGAGATGGATCTAACGGATTATTAACACCAAGACCTCGGGCAGTTGCCGGCATTAATTGCATAAGTCCGAGTGCGCCAACACTACTTTTTGCGTTAGCATGGTAATTTGATTCCGCTTCAACAACAGAATGAATAAGTTTTTCATCAATACCATATTTATTCGCCTGTTCGGTAATAATTGAATCAAATCTTGTTGGTGAAACAGTACTTCCCATTGTACTTACCGGATTATATGTAGTGATGGAAGGGAAGGGTGTTGCACGATTGTATACCGTGTTAGTTTGTTGTTTCGTTTCTGCTTGATTGATTCTTTCTTGTAATAGATGCTTAAATGCTAGATCAATTAAAGGAGAATTATAAGACGTTGAGCTATCAGAAGATGACATGATTGACATGGCCTGATGTTTAAGCATGTTTTGTAAGTTTTGTATTTCCATTATGCTTTTCTCCTTTCACTGCTACTTGTCTATATTTTAGCCGTAAGCTAATACAGATGCAATAAAATAGTTATAATAATATTGGCTCATTTCCGGCTTCAATTAACAGATTTGAATAAAAGGGGTCTGTCCCCATACATAAAATCCGATCACATAAATTCATTATTTCATCCATATCATGCGAGGTAAAAAGAATCAAGGTGTTTTTTTCCTTAGCGAGTTTTTGTAAATAAGCGCTTATTTCATTTTTGGATTTCAAATCGATTCCTACTGTAGGTTCATCTAATAATAAAACTTCAGGATCGTGTATAAGGCTAATCGCTAAATTTAACTTTCTTTTCATACCACCAGACAACCGTTTAACCGGTTCTTTCCATTTGTCTAATTTCATGTCTAAGCATAATTGCTGTAGTTCATCATGTGTTTTTTTTACAGTCGATAACTTTTCAAAAAACACCATGTTTTCTTGAACGGTAAATTCTTCCCAAATGGCAATTTCTTGGGGAACGAATCCTATCTTTCTCCTGATCTTTTTAATGTTTTCATCGAACATATTAGCATGTAGAGAAATTGTTCCGTCAGTTGGTTTTGATAACGTTGCTAGAATTTTTAATAGTGTAGATTTGCCAGCGCCATTTTCACCAACAAGACCAACAATTTCTCCTGGACTTATTGTAAATGATACGGAATTTAATATTTTGTTGTTACCATAAGATTTGGATAACGATGATACGTTAAGCATAATGCCTCTCCTTTCGTACAGACCAAATGATAGTTGCAATTAATAAAAATCCTGGCCAAAAGTTTATGATACTCCCTGTAAGAATGGGTGCTAATGGATTAATTGCAGTAAACCATGGCCATTTTGATAATACTCCAGTTATTGGTAGGATTGCACCGCTACTAATCATTGTTAATGATGTAATCGCAAAAGAAATCACATAGTAACGGAATATATTTTTAAATAGAAGTGCTAACAAAAATGCACCTAGGAGAAGTACGAAACGATAGCACGCCATGCCGACAATAAAAGAAAGATTAATTTCTACATGGTGAAGCGAGTGAAAAACATACAAGGTGATACTATCCACTAAAATTAGTGAAAAGCTATAGAATCCCAAACTTCTAACCAAATATCCCTTAAAGCTTATGCCCATAAATGCAAACCTCGGTACAACAGTGGATTGATTTTCCCTGACGATCCAATCAAAAAGGAGCAATGTAGATAACATGCTGAGGATACTCCAGATACCCCAGATATTCCATAAAGGGATGTCTTCTGTTGATTGTGAGTCTGCCCTGCTGAAGGAGAAAGAGGTTTGCAACAGATTTTCATCTTCTTGTATTTCTTTACTTTTCGAAATGATTTCCTCCCATGACCATTCTGAATTTGAGTGATAATCATCTGCCAGTTCCCTAATAATATAAGCTGTTTTTGATCGACCTGTTTCTTGCTGAACATAGGACAGAATCATTTCTTTCACAGGTGTGTAGGCCAATGATTGATTAGTTTGATAGCTTGTAATGATGTGGCTTCTGTTTCCTTCGCGTACCTGAGTAGCAAAATCGCTGTGTATCACAAATACACTATCAATCTCATGTTTTTTTAATTGATATAACGCTACATCTTTGGTAAGTTCCCTTGCTTTTATAAATGATGTGGACGATATTTCATTATATAATTCCTTTGTGATTTTATTGTCGTCTTCAATCACGATGCCTACAGGGATTTTGCTGTCACCCTGCACAGTATCAAGAATGGATGTAATACCAATTGTGGCCATTAAAGGCATCAATAGCCAAAACAGGAGACTAAACCAATGTTTTTTCATATGTAAAAAACGTGCTTCTATCACACTTTTCATTGCGAAACACGCTCCTTCCAAGTAGATAACCCTAAAAAGATAAGGGCACTAATAATTAAATAGAGCGCTAGGGGTAGATAATCTACATATACACGATTATTTAAAATAATTTCCTGCAACCAATGAAACGCTTGATAAGCAAAACTATATGGTAGAATATCTTGGACATAAATTGGATAATAGAGGGTTGGTACGATTGCACCACTTACCAATAAAAGAATACCTGTATATAAAGTCTGAGTTAATAGCCGAATTTTTGGTGCTGTTAGAATAACTTCGATAATGGCAAGGCCAAGTAAAAACACAAAACTATAAATGAAAATCAATATCGCGATTTTTCTATAATCACTAAAGAAGAGTTGTATATCGAATAACGTAATAAATCCGCAAAAGATGATACTAGTAAAAAAGATTGTTGCCAACCATGATACGATTATTTTAGCTACTAATTGATTGGTGTGGGTTACATTGTATAATCGCATTCGATTCTTCATTTGTGCTTCATCTTCCCGAGTTAAAATAGAGTAAAAGGTAAGCAACCAAACTGTAATTATAATAAATAAGCCACCGAGTCCATAGTACTTTACAGGAGAACTTGCGGCATTATTTGTAAGCATTTCTTCATCTAAAATCTTATCTTTTCCTAAGGTATAAAATACGAATTCGGTAAACTTCTTGAATAAAAAGTCATTACGTGTTTCCTCGTCCATTTCTAGTTGTTGCGCATAAAAGTTGATCGTTAGTATGTTGGCCTGGGCCGTTTTGATGTGACGGGAAACACTATCTATCAGTTCTCTTGCTAAGAAGCTTTCAATTGGTTTAGTTGGATTGCCAATTATATCTAGTGTGACTGGTGTGCCATTATATAAGTTGTCAGTAAAGTTTTCTGGAAAAGTTATGTACGCACTTAAATTATTATTTTTAAGGGCTTGTTTTGCTTCTTTTGATGACATGGCCTCTAGTTGAATAAAATTGTTTAATTGGGACGATTCTTCTATTAGTTCAATTACCATCGTTGTTTCCCTTGACTGGTCATGATCAATTAATCCAACATGAATGGTTTTGTTATCTTCTGGTACAAAAAATGATAGGACTATATACGCAGACAATCCAACCATTATAATTGGAAATAGAAAAAGCAGAGGAAGTGATGGCCACTTCCTCTGTAACTGTTTTACATTATTTTTTACAAACAGAAATACGTGATGAAAGAAAAGCATTTACATACACCCGTTTCTTATAATCCGTTAAGATTTCCACCCATTATTCCCATCATCCACTGCTGAAATTGTGGTGCTACTTCTACTTGGAAATACTGCATAATCTCATCTACACTCATACTTCCTATATCTTTAACTTCTGGGTCTTTAGGGATTTCAACTTGTTTAATTAATTTTGCATCATTGGCTACGTGAAGACTTAGTGCATCTTCAGCCATACCTGGAACTTGAACTGCAAAAGTATGTTCAGAATTCATTTTGTCCTCGTTATATGTCGCATTACCTGACCAATTTAATTCCCCTTGATCTGGTCTAGTTTTGAAGGTGAATACACGTTCAAACTCTCGCTTTCCATCTATTAGGGTTGAGTTACCTGTATAAGCTGCTTCAAAATCACCAGCAACTAGTTTGATAGAATCATCTGCTTTATTATCCTTCCAAGATAAATCCCCAGTTATTGTCATTGATGAATCTTGACCATTTTCAACAGCACCTATTGTATAGTCAAATGTTTGATCGGTTTCGCCTAGCGTTTGTGTACCATTTATTTCAAAGGTTACTAGTTCATCTTTAGAGGGACCCATAGATAGTGAGAAATCACGCTTAACTATCTGCTCATCCTTAACCCAAATGGTAGAATTCAATCCATCTGGAATTTGAAATGTTTCAAGTCCTTTTATAGCCTTATCTAGGGTTGTTTCAAATTCTTTTATCATTTGATCAATATCGTTTTCCACTGATGGGGCTATGCTTGAAGTTGAAACTCCCGCACCTAGTGATTGTACTGCAAGCTGTTCACGAATTATCTCTTTTAATCGCTTATCATCCTTCATTTTCTCCATTACAGAGGAAAGAAGGTCTTTTACTTGCTTTTCGTTTAATTGGAATGTGATCTTTTCGGCATCAATTGATTCTGAATTTACTTCTACAGTTTCATCAGTCGCTTTAAATGCATCATCTGGCAACTTATCATACACCATTTCTAGGTATTCCTTTTTTAAATACTCTTGATCATCCTCAGATAAAACTTTTGATCCGTTAAAAAATGTATCGAAATCAATTTTTTCTTTTCCAGAGTACATAGTAGGATCTACCTCATGTAGTAATTTACCAATATCGCCTTCTTTAATTTGAAGCAATTCTTTGAGGAAAGGTAGTTCAACTAAAAGCTTTTCAGAAGTGAGATAAAGGTTTAACCCATCAATAGTAATCCCACCAAATGCACCGCTGATTTCTGTAGCCATTTTCTTTTCTTTAAGATCCATTGAATTGTTAATTGTTAACGTTGAATTGTTGATAATTTGCGCTGGTCCAAATGGAGAAGTACCAGCAGCTGGATCATTGTACGTAGCGGAAAGTTCCATTGTTGATTCAGTCGGATTTTCTTGTACTTTTTCCTGCCAATTAAGCTCTTGTTCAAACCGTTTTTCAAATTGCTCTCCAATTACCTCGAAGCTATTTTTTTCTGCCAAAAAATAGTTTTGTTTATCAGAAACATTTAAAAGAACAAAAGCAGCAACGCTTCCGCCAATAATTAATATTGCAGTAATAATGAAGATTAAAAATTTTTTTGATGTACCTTTTCTACGGTTATTCTGTGATATTGATTCGCCCATGTAACAAAACCTCTTCCTTTACTTTTATAGGTGTAATCATATCTATGATGTGATTACGTGATGAATTACAAACTTATATAAATTCATTTTACATTGCAAATAGAAATAGTCAATATGTTCCATTTCAAGTTATAAAAGTTATGGGTCTATAGTCCTTTGAACATCTTTAATTAAATAGAAATAAATAGTTCTTTATACCTTTATATATGGTGCTATTTGTAAATTGTTTTTCGGTGTTATCTTTCGTAAAGGCATTTGTCGAGCTTTAACGAAAATAGTAGTTCTTTTTAATTATTTTTGAATAAAAAAAGATAGATGCTACATTTTAGCATCTATCTTTTGGTTTAGCCTTGAGTTGTGGTTTTGACACCTTGTTCTAAAGCGTCAATCATTTCTTTCTTCTCTGTCTCATCTGACTGTTTCCAAATTAATTCGAATATAACCCCAAGTCCTGGTAGCATTTTCTCTTCGCCGTTTTGTATAGCGTCTACAATGGTTTCTTCCAACTGTTCTTGATCGTTTGTCGCTATATTTGACAGAATCGCTTTACGAAGATTCAAATCCATCTTATTCACTCCTTAATAATAATTATTAACTGAATATAGTTTGACCTACATTGTTTGAAATATGTATGATAAGTATATAAAGTAATGAGGATGCGATTTAATGATAACGTCAATACAAAATGCTCAAGTGAAAAATTGGGCAAAATTAAAAATGAAAAAGTTTCGGGTGAAAGCTGGACTGTTTTTAGTCGAAGGTGAACATTTAGTTGCGGAAGTACATAATAGCGATTGGCAGATGGCAGAGATTATTGTACAAGATGGTACAATGGTGCCCGATTTTGCAAATCAATATTTGACCACTATTGTAGCAAACAATGTTTTTCAACATATAACAGATACAAAAACCCCTCAAGGAATTGCCGGTATTGTAAAAGTAAAGGAACCAAATTGGGTTGACGTCAAAACAGCTCTGTTACTTGATTCCATACAAGACCCTGGGAACCTAGGGACTATGATACGAACAGCTGATGCAGTTGGATTTGATGCTGTAATTATCGGCGATCATTCAGTCGATTTGTATAATAATAAGACAATCCGTTCTACTCAGGGATCATTATTCCATATTCCAGTTTTTCACGAAAATTTAGCTTTGAAAATTCCGTCTCTTCAAGAAGAAGGGTTTACAGTTTGGGCTACGTCACTTGAAAATGCACAACCGTATAAGAAAGCAATAGTAGACAACAAAATGGGGTTATTAGTAGGAAATGAAGGCAATGGAGTAGATCAATCATTAATTGATTTAGCTGATTATAATGTGAATATTCCTATTCATGGTAAAGCTGAATCCCTAAATGTTAGTGTTGCAGCTGGAATTCTTATGTATCATATTAGCGGATAACACTTGCAAGAAACGTATTAATTATCTATAATAAAGACAAAATTATTATTTAAAGTAAGCTATGAAAGAGCAGATTAACGATTAAAAAATAGTTCAGGAAGGAAATGCCTTAGATTGGAAGCATTTCTACTATTTTAATTGGTAATCATTCACTCTGGAGCTGGCACTTAGACCTTATAAGAAAAGCGCAAGCGCCCGTTTAGCGACGTATGGACTGGACTAAACCGCAGGAGATAAAGGAAACACGGTGAGCGTAAGCGAACCGATGTTGACTTATCGTACGGAGGTGAAGGAAGTCCACTAGTCGCTGGGTGCTGGAGCTAGACAGCACAAGTAAAGGTGTCCCGGATTATATCCGTTATCAGGTTCAAGTTGGACATATTTTTTGTGTGTCAACAAGGGTGGTACCGCGAAATAAAAACCTCGTCCCTTTATGGACGGGGTTTTTCTATGCACAAAAGGAGGCTAAAAGCCATGAAAGAAGAATTGGAAAAACTCCAGCAAGAAGCACTAGACAAAATTAAAGATACAGAGCAATTAAAAGAGCTTCAAGCTATTCGGGTTGCTTATTTAGGGAAAAAAGGATCACTTACAGGCGTTCTAAGAGGTATGGGAAAGTTGTCAAAAGAAGAACGTCCTGTAATTGGTGAAATCGCTAATAATGTCCGTGAAACAATTACAGACGCTATAGAAGAAAAAAGTGCTGTTTTACAAGAACAGGTGTTGGAACAGCAACTAGCAAAAGAAACGATTGATGTGACTTTACCAGGTCGTCCTGTCCAAGTTGGTGGACCACATTTGCTGACAACAATTATTGAGGATATTGAAGACTTGTTTATTGGCATGGGATTTGAAGTTAGGGAAGGTCCTGAAGTTGAAACGGACTATTTTAATTTTGAGGCATTAAATCTGCCTAAGGATCATCCAGCTCGTGATATGCAGGATTCGTTTTATATAACCAATGAGCTTTTGTTACGCACACATACGTCACCAGTTCAAGCGCGAACTATGCAGGGCTTAAAGGGAAGCAAACCGGTTAAAATGATTTGCCCTGGTAAAGTATACCGACGTGATACTGATGATGCGACACACTCCCATCAGTTTACTCAAATTGAAGGACTTTATGTGGATAAGCATGTGCGCATGAGTGACTTAAAAGGAATCTTAGATGCATTCGCTAAGAAAATGTTTGGTGAAGATAGAAAAATTCGCCTCCGCCCTAGCTTTTTCCCATTTACCGAGCCATCTGTAGAAATGGATATTTCGTGTAAGGTTTGTAATGGTGAAGGATGTTCTGTTTGTAAGCAAACTGGATGGATTGAGATTTTAGGAGCAGGCATGGTTCACCCGAAAGTACTAGAAATGGCCGGGTATGATTCAACCGTTTATTCAGGGTTTGCATTTGGAATGGGACCAGATCGGATTGCAATGCTAAAGTACGGTATTGATGATATACGTCAATTTTATACAAACGATATACGTTTCTTGAAACAATATCACCAAGCATAAGGGAGGGAGATTGCAATGTTAGTTTCATTAAATTGGTTACAAAATTATATTGATATTGGAGATATTAAACCAGAAGACCTTGCAGAAAAAATTACCAAGTCAGGTATTGAGGTTGAGGGCATCGAATATGTCGCAGAAAAAAGTGAAAATGTTGTTGTTGGATATGTCAAAGAGTGTGAACAGCATCCGAATGCAGACAAATTAAATCTTTGTCAAGTAGACGTTGGTGATGAAATACTACAAATTATTTGTGGGGCACCTAATATTAAGCAAGGCCTAAAGGTTGCTGTAGCTAAACCTAAGGCTGTATTGCCAGGAAATTTTAAAATAAAAAAAGTTAAATTACGGGGAATTGAATCAAACGGAATGATCTGTTCCTTGCAAGAACTTGGAATTGCTGAAAGATATATTCCTAAAAATGTCGCTGATGGCATATTTGTTTTCCCTGATAACGCACAAGTTGGTCATGATGTGACTTCGTTATTAAACTTAGACGATGCAATTCTGGAACTCGGACTAACTCCAAACAGGGCTGATTGTTTAAGTATGCTTGGTGTTGTATATGAAGTTGGAGCTATATTAGACAAACCAATTAATTTGCCAGACGAATCATATACGGCTAGTGAGGAAAGTGCTGCAGACTATCTTTCTGTAACTGTAGAAGATGAAGAGTTAGCGCCGTATTACGGAGCTTTTATGGTGAAAAACATTACGGTAAAACCTTCCCCGTTATGGATGCGTAATTATTTAATGGCAGCAGGAATCCGCCCGATTAATAATGTTGTGGATATAACAAATTATGTATTACTTGAATATGGTCAACCACTACATGCATTTGATTATAATCGTCTAAACTCCAACGAAATAGTTGTAAGAAAAGCGCATGATAACGAAACGATCATTACGTTAGACGATCAGGAACGTAGCCTAACGAACGATCATTTGGTTATTACGAATGGAACAGACCCTGTTGCTCTTGCAGGCGTTATGGGTGGTGCGAATACGGAAGTTAATGATGAAACAACAAGTCTATTAGTGGAAGCGGCTTATTTCAATCCAACTTCTGTTAGAAGAACCGTAAGCGATACAGGGCTTCGTAGCGAATCAAGCACTCGTTTTGAAAAAGGTGTAGATCCAAATCGGGTTAAACGTGCAGGCATGCGTGCATGTCAACTTCTAATAAAATATGCTGATGGAATTGTTCTTCATACACCTGTTGAATTTAATACGTTAGATGCACAGGAAAAGAAAGTCTCAATTGAAACGGAAGAAATTAATAAAAAATTAGGTACAGAAATCACGCATGAAGAGATTGGAGAAATACTAAGGAAACTTCGCTTTTCATATGAAGAAAAAAATAATCAATTTCATGTTACGATTCCTACTCGCCGTGGAGATATTACTATTTTTGAAGATATGCTGGAGGAAGTAGCGCGTATTTATGGCTATGATAATCTGCCGTTTACATTTCCAACTGGCTATGGTCAGGCAGGGACTTTATCAAATCGGCAACAATTAAAACGTGATATTAAAGGATTCATGCAAAGTGCTGGATTATCGGAAACCATCACATATTCCTTAACTAATGAAGAGTATGTCACATCATTTGTAAGTCCGGAAATCAGCAATAACGAAATATTCCCTGTAAAGCTTGCTATGCCGATGAGCAAGGATCATAGTCATTTACGTTTAAGCTCTGTACCGGAATTACTTCAAACTGTCGCATATAATAATGCCAGAAACCAAACAAATATTGCCTATTATGAGTTAGGTTCTGTCTTTATATCAGAAGAATCAACATTGAAAAACCAGCCAGATGAGCAACTTCGTTTAGCAGGTGCTGTTTCGGGATTATGGCATGAACATCAGTGGCAGCAAGAAAAAAAGCCTGTTGATTTTTATGTGGTGAAAGGTATTGTAGAAGGATTGTTTACCTATCTTGAGGTTCCGGTTACATTTAAACAAGCTAAATTACCAGATATGCACCCGGGACGCTGTGCAATTATATCCATCGGGGAACTGGTTGTTGGCTATATGGGTCAAGTTCATCCGCGAATCGAAAAGAAAATGGATTTAAAAGAAACATATGTATTTGATATTAACTTAGATGTTGTATTGGAAAATTACACACATGTTCCAGGATATAAACAACAGTCAAAATATCCATCAGTCGTGAGAGATATTGCATTTGTGCTGGATGAGAGTGTTAACGCTGGGGATGTGAAATCACTTATTGAGGAAGTGGGTCAACCATTGGTTAAAAACGTCCATATTTTCGACGTTTATCAAGGGGAACATTTACCTGATGGTGAGAAATCAATCGCATATAGTTTATTGTATCAAGATGATACTCGAACATTGAAAGATGATGAGGTAGAGGAATCATATCAAGCTATTATTGAAGCGGTTAAAGAACGATTCGGAGCATACGTACGATCTTAACTAATAAGGCAGTCCATCAATTTGAGGACTGCCTTATTATTATTTTTTGTTGAAAAAGTGATATCATTCGAAGTTCCTGATAAACTGGCAAATATCCTGATAAATTCGCAAAAATCCTGATAAGTATTCAAATTTCCTGATAAATGCCCAAAGTTCCTGATAAAAATCTCGGGGTTGCTGTTCATTTCGCGTGTTTGCTAATAGTAGCTACAAATATGCCTCAGCTTTTTTCGTATTAACAAAATGTGTTTTCGCGCACGTATTCAGTATTTCATACCCTTTTTCTCGAATGATTCTAGCGATTGCTTTATCAACGTGCTGTGCAGCACCTTTTGGCAATGTGATCCCAATTTCTTCTGAAAGCTTATCCATTTCCTTTAAAAAGCTAGTCCTCGCTATAATAGAAGCTGCAGCAACGGCTATGGAATGACTTTCCGCCTTTGTAATAAAATATGTATTCAGCGCACTTTTTTGTTGTTCACTTGCTATATATTTGTTATACAAACTTGGTTCGCAAAATTGGTCGATCACGATGCCTTCATAAGAACCTTCAACATTTTTAACAACATTTCCAATAGCATGATGATGTGTCATAGCTTTCATCTTTCCCTGTGACCAGCCCCGAGCTTTTAAAGCATTATATTTCGGGTTTCGTAAAACAAGAAGGGAATAGGTAATATCTAATTTAAGTATTTCTTTAGATAAGCGTTTAATTGTTGTATCTGTAAGATTTTTAGAGTCTTGCACACCTATTTCTTTTAACTTAGCTATTTGTTCTTTTTTAACAAAAACACTTGCAACAGTCATTGGTCCAAAATAATCACCGGTACCAGCTTCATCAGAGCCAATATGTGCATCGTTAAAAAGGGTGCTTGGAGGCGCCAAACTATGTTTCGATTTAGAAATAGGTTTAACTTGTTTTTGTTCATCAACCAATTCATTTACCCACTTAATGGACTCAAACTCAGCTGATTTACCTTGGAACATTACTTTTCCGGAACGATATGCTGTTATAACAGCGTTTGAAGTTTTTGCTCGGAAGACGGCACCCTGTGGGGTATCGATAATAGATCCTTGATAATAATCCTTCATTTCTTTAATTTTTTCTTTGGAAAATACATGTGCTTGTTGTGACAAAATGAACACTCCAATCAAATTCATATACAAACTATAGCAAATATGAAGAAATAAGGGAATGATGTACTTTGTCGAATGCTTTCCTAATTTGTAGTCTTCATGTTAAAATAAAGTGTACTATTTTAATTAGGGGGGCAATCCGAGTGACCCAGAATGACAAAACACGAACAACAGTTGAAATTCATAATAATTCATACACCATAATGGGGCATGAAGATGCACAACATGTACGTTTAGTGGCAAATCTCGTAGATCAAAAAATGAACGAAATACATAAAGTGAACTCCACTTTAGGAACGACTAGGTTGGCAGTACTGACTGCTGTTAATACAATGAATGATTATCTAAAGTTAAAAGAAGACTATGCAACATTACTAGGATCAATGACAAAGAAAGAGGATTAAGGACATATGGTTGATATTATCTTATTACTTTTATTAATTTTTGGCTTTTTTATAGGGTTGAAGCGTGGCTTTATTTTACAATTATTTCATTTAATTGGATTCATCGTCGCATTTATTGTCGCAGCTTTGTATTATGATCAATTGTCTTCAAGATTAGCATTGTGGATACCATATCCAGAACTGCCCGACGAAAGCGCATGGGCGGCATTTTTGGAAAACCTACCACTAGAAATAGCATTCTATAATGCAATTGCATTTGCAATTATATTTTTTGCTGTAAAAATTGTACTACAAATTATTGCGTCTATGCTTGATTTTGTTGCAGAGTTACCTGTGCTACATTCCGTAAATAAGCTTCTTGGAGGAGTTTTAGGCTTCATTGAAATTTATTTACTACTATTTATTATCTTGTATATTCTTGCATTAACTCCACTATCAAGTATTCAAACATGGGTGAATGGCTCCGGTATTGCAATGTTTATCGTAGAGCACACACCATTGTTTTCTGAGAAATTAAAGGATTTATGGTTTTCGCATATTGAAGGTTTAATCCATTCATAATTAGAAAACTTGGCTTATCGCCAAGCCTTAATGGCGAAAGCCTTAGTTGCACTTATGCAGTAGAAAGGATTTATACTTTCTTAACTGCTAAAAAACCATTAAGGCAGCTGATTCTAAATAGGTGGAATTACCTAATTAGAATCAGCTCTTTTTTTAAGATCTAGCAACACTTTATAGAAGAGGTGACGAAGTTTGAGTGTGAATAAAAAAGATGTATTAAAATTGTTGGAAAAGATTGCGGTTTATTTAGAGTTGAAAGGAGAAAATTCTTTTAAAGTATCTGCCTACCGTAAAGCAGCACAGGCTCTTGAACGGGATGACAGATCGTTATCAGAAATTGATGATTTTATTAAAATCAAAGGAATTGGAAAAGGTACAAGTGCGGTCATAGTAGAATACATAGAAGACGGAAAATCAGATACATTAGCACAGCTTGAAAGCGAAGTGCCGCGAGGATTAATTCCATTACTGAATTTACCAGGTCTTGGCGGGAAGAAGCTCGCGAAGTTATATCAAGAGCTTGGAGTTACTGATGCGAATACATTACAAAAAGAATGCCAATCAGGTGAAGTGGAAAAGCTACCAGGGTTTGGAAAAAAGACAGCAGAGAAAATTTTGCAGGCACTGGAAGATGCAAACAGCCGTCCGGACCGTTTGCCAATAGCAATGATGCTACCAATTGCAGAAAAAATTGAATCATATCTGACTACAATTAAAGAAATTGTTACATTTTCCCGAGCAGGAAGTTTAAGACGCATGCGTGAAACCGTGAAGGATATTGATTTTATCATTGCATCAACGCAACCTTTTGAAGTCCGTGATGCTTTATTAGCCATGGATAATATAAAAGAAGTAATTGCAAAGGGTGAGACAAAAGTATCTGTTACCCTAGATGATTTTTATGCAATTAATGTTGATTTTCGAATCGTTGAACCAAAAGAATTCGCTACTACATTACACCACTTCACAGGTTCAAAAGAACATAATGTTGCAATGCGTCAGCTAGCAAAAAAACGTTTCGAAAAAATAAATGAGTATGGTATCACACATAGTGAAAGTGATGAAATCATTACGTTTGAAACTGAAACACAATTTTTCAATCATTTTGACTTGCCATACATGCCACCTGAAATCAGAGAAAATCAAGGTGAAATAGAATTATTTACAGACAAAACTATCTTACTTGAACCGACTGATATTCGAGGTGATCTCCATATGCATACGACTTGGAGTGATGGAGCGCAGTCACTAGAAGAAATGGTTAATCAAGCAAGAAAAATGGGTTATGAATATATTGCAATCACGGATCACTCAAAGTTTTTAGTTATTGCTAATGGTTTAAATGAAACCAAACTACGTAAACAACGTATAGAAATAGAAAGAATTAACAACAAATATGATGATATTCATGTTTTTGCAGGCGTAGAAATGGATATTTTACCAGATGGATCCCTCGATTTTGATAATGAATTTTTACAGGAGATGGATTTTGTGATTGGAGCCATACACTCAAGCTTTAACCAATCACAAGAAAAAATTATGTACCGATTGGAAAGTGCGATGAAAAATCCATATGTAACGTTTATTGCTCATCCATCAGGGAGACTAATCGGAAGACGTTCAGGCTACAATGTTGATATGGAAAAACTTATTGAACTGGCTAAAGAAACAAATACAGTACTAGAAATTAATGCTAACCCGAATCGCTTAGACCTATCAGCAGAATGGGCAAGGAAAGCACAGGATAATGGTGTGAATATTGTTATCAATACGGACGCACATAGTTATCAAATGCTAGATCATATGAAGCATGGGGTAGGAATTGCTCGAAAAGGTTGGATCGAGAAGGATAATGTTATCAATACATGGTCAAAAGAAAAATTAACAAAATTGATGAATCATAAAAGGTAGTTTTCGTGTAAAGGAGTAAGAATAATGAATGAACGTATTTTACGCGTATTAGAATTTAATAAGATTATTGACCAACTTAGCTCTCAAGCAGCATCAAGTCTTGGTAAAAGTCAGGCACTAAAACTTAAGCCGCTTACGAACCTTAATGATGTCTTAGAGATGCAGAAAGAAACTGATGAAGCGGGTCAAATTTTACGATTAAACCTTGCAATTCCACTAGGTGGTATTTTTGACATACGAGCGAGTATAAAGCGAAGTGTTATTGGCGGCGTGTTAAGTACAGAAGAATGTTTGGACATTGCCAACACCATCTATGGCGGACGGCAGGTTAAAAATTTCATTCAAAAGTTAGAAGAAGATTTACCGATATTAAAAAATCTAACAGAGCGTATTGAACCACTTAGAGAATTAGAACAACATATAAAAAGCAGTATAGATGATCATGGACATGTGATGGACAGTGCATCGATGAAATTAAGAAGTATTCGATCCTCGATTCGAACATCTGAAAGCAGGGTCCGTGAAAAATTAGACGGTTATACAAAATCAAAAAGCGCAATGCTTTCTGACCCAATCGTAACGATTCGAAATGATCGTTTTGTATTACCTGTTAAACAAGAATACCGTGGATCCATTGGTGGTATCGTTCATGATCAATCTGCATCTGGAGCTACGTTATTTATGGAACCGAAGACTGTAGTTGATTTAAATAATCAACTACAAGAAGCGTTCATCAAAGAGAAACATGAAGTGGATCGAATACTACGAGAACTAACAGAACATGTCGCATCAGAAGAAATCTTTTTAACTGAAAATGTTGAGGTCTTAGGCAAAATCGATTTCATGTTTGCTAGAGCTAAGTTAGGACAAACAATGAAAGCCTCCATGCCAAAGATGAATGATCAGGGTATCATTAAATTGCAACAGGCTAGACATCCACTAATACCGATAGAAGAAGTGGTAGCAAATGACATCGAAATTGGAGAAGAATTTACTTCTATTGTTATTACCGGGCCTAATACTGGTGGAAAAACTGTTACGTTAAAGATGGTTGGATTATGTACCTTAATGGCACAATCAGGACTGCAGGTTCCTGCTCTTGATGGGTGCGAAATGGCAGTTTTTGAAAATGTATTTGCCGATATAGGTGATGAACAGTCCATTGAACAAAATCTGAGTACATTTTCCTCTCACATGACAAACATTGTTGACATAATGAAAAACGTTGATTATAAAGCATTGGTTTTATTTGATGAGTTAGGTGCTGGTACTGACCCACAAGAGGGTGCTGCACTTGCAATGTCACTTTTAGATGAAGTTATTGAACGAGGCGCACGTGTTATTGCAACAACACACTATCCTGAGCTTAAGGCGTATGGATATAATCGAGAAAATGTGGTGAATGCTTCTGTTGAATTTGATGTAGAATCATTGAAACCAACTTATCGCTTATTGTTAGGTGTACCAGGGCGAAGTAATGCTTTTGAAATTTCTAAGCGTTTAGGGCTAAACGAATCGATTATCAGAAATGCCAAAAGTCATATTGGCGTAGATTCAAAAAGTGTGGAAAATATGATTGCGTCTCTTGAAAAATCAAAGCGTGATTCCGAAAAGGATTACGAATCTGCGCATCAACTAATGCTCGAAACAGAAGAGCTGAAAAAAGACTTAGAAAAACAATGGCAAGACTTTGAAACAAAGCGACAAACGTTATATAAAAAAGCAGAAGAAAAGGCGAACAAGGCATTACAAAATGCACGAGAAGAAGCAGAACTCATTATCGATGAGATTCGAAAGATGAAAACAAATGCAAATTTGAAAGAACATGAATGGATTGAAGCGAGAAAAATGCTAGAGGATGCCAAGCCAAATTTATCTAGTAAACAAGATGAAAAAAGAAGTTCACCAAAGGATAACAAAAAGGATTTGCATGTCGGCGATACAATTAAGCTACTAACGATAAACCAACAAGGTAGTGTATTAGAAAAAATAAGTGATAATGAATATCTAATACAGGTAGGGATAATGAAAGTAAAAGTAAAAGATAAGGACCTACAATTCATCAGTGAAAAAAAAGAGTTTAATGAAAAACCATTAGCTACTGTAAAAGGTTCCAGTTATCATGTACGACCTGAATTGGATCTGCGCGGGGAACGGTATGAAGATGCTCTACTGCGGGTGGAAAAGTATATTGATGACGTTATATTAGCTGGTTACCAGAAAGTGTCTATTATTCATGGGAAAGGAACGGGCGCTCTTCGAAAAGGTGTTCAGGACCTAGCAAAAAAACACTCGAAGATTTCTACTATTCGCCCTGGTGTCAGTGGTGAAGGTGGAAGTGGAGTATCCATTATAGAACTCAAGTAGAATGGATCTAGGAGATGGTTTAATGGATGGCTTTTGGGAAATTACGTATGTTGAAATAGCTGCAAGGTACAGTGTCGTCATCTTGTGTACAGTACTTTTTCTTGCTGTATTTGAACTAGTTACCTCTTATAAGAATTGGGAAGAGATTAAAAAAGGCAATTTTGCAGTTGCTATGGCGACAGGTGGTAAACTGTTTGGAATCGCAACGATTTTTCGTTATTCGATTGAACACAATGATACAATCATTCAAAGTGTTGGGTGGGGTATATTTGGATTTATTTTATTGTTACTAAGTTATTTCATCTTTGAATTTTTAACGCCAAAAATAAAAATAGACGAAGAAATTGGAAAGGATAATCGTGCTGTTGGATTTATTTCGATGTTAATTTCGGTGGGGATGGCTTTTGTCATTGGAGCTAGTATTGGTTAGGAGCGAATAAAGAAATGGAAACATTAGCTAAAGTATTGATTGTAGTGGCAATTGTATTTGCTATTGTGGGAGTCGTATATTTGATTAGATAAAAGATGGTTATCACCTTATAAATGGTGGTAACTAATTTTTTTTGTGAATTTACCAAATAAAGTTTCAAAAAATACAAATTAATCGGTATAATGAAAGTATATATATAAAGAAGGAGGAGAGAAAATGGATGAACGAATCTGGCATGCCCATTATCCGAATGAAATACCCACAAGTATTACGTATGATACAAAGCCATTACACCAGTTTTTAGTCGAGAATGCAGAGCTTTATAATGAAAAGAAAGCGCTTCACTTTATGGGGAAAGAAATGTCTTATATGGAATTATTCAAAGAAGCAAAGAAATTAGCGTGTTATTTTCAGTCGTTAGGTTTAGAAAAAGGCGATAGAGTAGCTATTATGTTACCAAACTGTCCCCAATCAGTAATTGCTTATTATGCAACACTATTAGCTGGTGGAACTGTTGTACAAACAAATCCTTTATATATGGAAAGGGAGTTGAAATATCAGCTAAATGATTCAGGAGCTTCAATTATAGTTTGTTTGGATATTTTATTGCCACGTGTTACCAATGTTAAAAGCGACACAGCTTTGAAACATACAGTAGTCGCTGAAATTAAAGATTATTTACCCTTCCCTAAAAATCTAATTTATCCATTTATCCAAAAAAAGCAATATAATATGGTTGTCAAGGTTGAACAAACAGAAGATACACATGTATGGAATATGATTCAGGAGCTTGCATCAACTAACTATCATCCTGTCGAAGTAGACGCTAAGGAAGATTTGGCACTTTTACAATATACTGGTGGAACAACAGGTAATCCAAAAGGTGTAATGCTTACGCACTATAACCTTGTTTCAAATGTTCAAATGAGCAATGCTTGGCTGTATAAAACAAGAGAAGGCGGAGAAACGATTTTAGGTGTCCTACCATTTTTTCATGTTTATGGCATGACAACCGTGATGAATATGTCAATCATGCTTGGTTCCAAAATGGTGTTACTTCCGAAGTTTGATGTAGAAGATGTCTTAAAAACAATTCAAAAACAAAAACCAACACTATTTCCAGGTGCCCCAACGATTTATGTAGCTTTACTTAATCATCCCGATCTAAAAAAGTATGACTTATCATCGATTGAAGCTTGTCTTAGTGGTTCTGCTCCATTACCTATTGAGGTTCAAGAGCAATTTGAACGGATAACTGGAGGCAAATTAGTAGAAGGATACGGCCTAACGGAAACATCACCTGTAACACATTCGAACTTCGTTTGGACGAAGCGGGTAAATGGTAGCGTAGGGGTGCCATGGCCAGATACAGACTCCAAAATTTTTCAATCAGGTACAATGGAGGAAGCTCCTATAGGGGAAATTGGAGAAATTGTAGTCAAGGGTCCACAAATCATGAAAGGGTATTGGAATAATCAAGAAGAGACCGATAATGTACTAAAAGATGGTTGGTTATTTACTGGGGATTTGGGTATATGGATGAAGATGGTTATTTTTATATAGTAGATCGAAAGAAAGATATGATTATTGCTGGTGGTTATAACATTTATCCGAGAGAGATAGAAGAAGTACTTTATGAACATGAAGCCATACAAGAAGCTGTTGTGGCAGGTGTTCCAGATGCATATCGTGGGGAGACGGTAAAAGCATATGTGGTCCTTAAATCCGGGTATGAGCTAGAGAAAGAAGATTTAAACGCTTATTGCAGAGAAAACTTAGCCGCGTATAAAGTCCCTCGTATCTATGAATTTCGTAATGAGCTCCCTAAAACTGCAGTGGGAAAGATATTACGCCGTTCATTAGTAGACGAAGAAAAAGAAAAAGTGAAAGCGGAAAGTAAAACTATTTGAGCATAGCGCTCTTTTTTTGTACAATAAGTGTACAAGCTATCTATTGATTGACATAAATTAATTGTCTCGGGTACAATGAATATGAATGATTGTTCATTCAGTTTTGTGGCTGTTTTATATGCTAAGGGGACTTGATGTAAATGAAAAAAAATAAACCAAAATACAATCAGATCATTGAAGCTGCTGTAGTAGTAATTGCAGAAAATGGTTATCATGCCTCACAAGTTTCTAGAATTGCTAAGAAAGCTGGAGTAGCTGATGGAACCATCTACCTTTATTTTAAAAATAAAGAAGATATATTAGTCTCATTGTTTGAAGTAAAGATGGGGCAGCTTATTGAACAGATTGCTCAAAGTATCAACAAAAAGCAAAATGTAAGTGATAAGCTTCTGACGTTAATCACAATGCATTTCCGACAGCTGGCAGACGATCATCACTTAGCTATTGTTACACAACTGGAACTCAGACAATCTAATCCAGAATTACGCATGAAAATTAATAAAGTATTAAAGCCTTACCTAGCTGAAATTGATCACATCATTCAAGAAGGTATAGATAAAAAAGACTTTCGTGGTGATTTAAATGTACCATTGGTAAGACAAATGATATTTGGTACTTTAGATGAAGTGGTGACAAATTGGGTAATGAATGAACAAAGGTATGATTTGCTTGCACAAGCATCAGCTATACACGTACTACTCATTAATGGACTTTCTAAAAACAACCAATAAAGGAGGACCTCAATTTGGGAACGCTGTCATATGAAAAAAATAATCATGTTGCACTATTAACTATTCAGAAGCCACCAGCAAATGCATTGTCAAGCGCATTAATCAAAGATATCGATCAAAAGTTAGATGAAATTGAAAATGATGCCGGTATTAAGGCGATTCTATTAAGGGGTGAAGGTAAATTTTTCTCTGCTGGCGCTGATATTAAAGAATTCACATCACTTCAATACGCTTCAGATTACCAATCATTATCCGAAAATGGACAAAGCGTATTTGATCGCATTGAACACTTTTCTATACCCGTAATTGCAGCGATTCATGGTGCTGCTTTAGGAGGCGGATTAGAACTTGCGATGTCTTGCCATATCCGTTTTGTAACAGAAAGTGCTAAACTTGGTTTACCAGAATTAACACTTGGAATCATTCCGGGGTTTGCTGGAACGCAGCGTCTGCCGCAATATGTTGGTACTGCTAAAGCATTTGAAATGACGTTAAGTGGTACACCTATTTCAGGCAGTGAGGCATATAGTTATGGTTTAGCCAATCAGGTTGTTTCCGATGACGAGATTTTCGATGAAGCTTTTAAACTTGCTGAGAAAATTGCTTCGAAAAGTAAACAAACAATAAATCATATTATGCGCTTGATTCCTTATACAAAATCAGATAAGTTTAATAATGGGGCACAGGAAGAAGCAAAAGCATTTGGTGAAATTTTCGGGTCTGATGATGCAAAAGAGGGTATTCAGGCATTTCTTGAAAAGCGAAAACCAAACTTCCAAGATAGATAGAAAAGCGAAGGCGACTGGTCAGAAGCAGACTCGCTAGCCCGCGATGCTAGATAAATAGATTGAAGGAGGAAATCACATGAACATTTATGTTTTGTTAAAAAAGACATTTGATACAGAAGAGAAAATTACTGTAACAAATGGGCAAATCGAGGAAGATGGAGCAGAATTCATCATAAATCCGTATGATGAATATGCAGTAGAAGAAGCAATTAAACAGCGTGATGAACATGGCGGGGAAGTTACAGTCGTTACGGTTGGTGATGGAGACTCCGAAAAACAGTTACGCACCGCCTTGGCAATGGGTGCTGATAAAGCAGTTTTAATTAATACAGAGGATGATCTTGAAGAGGGAGATCAATTCACAACCGCAAAAATACTAGAAGCATATTTTGATGAAAAAGATGTTGATCTAATTTTAGCTGGTAATGTTGCAATTGATGAGGCTAGTGGTCAAGTGGGCCCTAGACTTGCTGAACGGTTAGGAATTCCATTTGTAACTACTATCACTAGTCTAAAAATAGACGGAGAAACAGTTAACATCGACAAAGACGTGGAGGGTGACGTTGAAAAAGTAGAAACAAGCCTACCTCTACTTGTAACTTGTCAACAAGGACTAAATGACCCTAGATACCCATCACTTCCAGGTATTATGAAGGCTAAGAAAAAACCACTTGAAGAACTAGAAATAGATGATCTTGACCTAGATGAAGATGAATTAGAAACAAAAACGAAAACAATCGACATTTATCTTCCACCAGAAAAAGAGGCTGGAAGAGTTCTTGAAGGTGAGCTTGATGACCAGGTAAAAGAATTAGTATCATTATTAAAAACAGAAGCGAAAGTATTGTAAACTTACACATAGGGAAGGAGAAACGTCATGAGCGAAAAACTACTAGTTATTGGTGAATCAAGGGATGGTTCGTTACGTAATGTTACATTTGAAGCTATTGCAACAGCGAAAAAAATAAATGCTGATGGGGAAATCATCGGTTTAATATGCGGTAACGAGAATTTACAAGAGCAAGCACAAGAAATGGTTTATCATGGAGCAGATCGTGTCATTACTGTTAAACATGATAATTTGAAAACGTATACATCTGAAGGGTATGGTCAAGCCGTTATGGCAGTTATTTCAGAGGAGTCTCCAACAGGTGTTATTATGGGACATACAGCCGTTGGAAAAGATTTAACTCCAAAGATTGCAAGTAAATTGGAAACAGGCCTAATCTCTGATGCTACTGATATAGAAATGAAAGATGGAAAAGCAATATTTACTAGACCAATATATTCTGGTAAAGCATTCGAGAAAAAAATGATAACGAGTGGTATTACATTTGCTACCATTCGTCCGAATAATATATCGGCACTTGAACGCGATGAATCACGTTCTGGTGATATTACTTCTAAAGACATGGACATCTCGGATATACGAACGGTTATTAAAGAAGTTATTCGGAAGGCGTCTGAAGGTGTTGATTTGTCAGAAGCAAAAGTAATCGTTGCTGGCGGACGTGGTGTTAAAAGTGAAGATGGGTTTAAACCATTACAAGAGCTTGCAGATGTACTAGGTGGAGCGGTTGGTGCATCACGTGGTGCGTGTGACGCAGAGTATTGTGATTACTCATTACAAATCGGTCAAACAGGTAAGGTTGTTACGCCAGACCTATATATTGCAGTTGGTATTTCAGGAGCAATTCAACATTTAGCTGGTATGTCTAACTCTAAAGTAATTGTTGCAATCAATAAAGACGCGGAAGCTAACATCTTTAATATAGCAGACTATGGTATTGTTGGAGATCTATTTGAAGTGGTTCCATTGTTAATTGAAGAAATTAAAAAGATAAAATAAATTAATCGAAGAGCTTGGTCAGACATACTCTGATTGAGCTCTTTTAGTGGGTTGAACGTTAAGCTTAACGGGATAAGTTTTCGTATAAGCAAGATATTAGCATGGTAGTACTAACGATGATATACTCATTTTAGATTTGATGTTTCATTGAGGAGGAATAAAAATGGCAATTGTAAATGTATCAGATCAGAACTTTGCTAAAGAAACAGGAGAAGGCTTGGTACTAGCAGACTTCTGGGCACCTTGGTGTGGACCTTGTAAGATGATTGCACCAGTTTTAGAAGAAATAGATGGGGAAATGGAAGAACAGGTTCAAATCGTAAAGTTGGATGTTGACGAAAACCAAGAAACAGCTGGCAAATACGGAGTTATGAGTATTCCAACATTGTTACTTTTTAAAGATGGTGAAGTTGTTGACCAAGTAATTGGTTTTCAACCGAAAGAAGCTCTAGTTGAATTAATTAATAAACATGCATAAATAATCCTTTAAGAGGATGTTCAAAAAGTCACCAAGTGATAAACGGCGAATTTCTTCGTTGCGAAGTTTTTCCGGTCCTCACGTATTAAAAACATACGTTCCGGTCCTCAAAATCTTCGCGCCTTGAACTTCTTGTTTCTAATTTATCGACTTTTTGAACACGTACTTTAACTATCATAAGCATTGTTATAATGTAGAAAGTTAATCCCTTGTTACGTTTTGTAACAAGGGATTACTTGTACTATAATAAAACGGATATAGCTTTCTAGCTCTAGCGCTTTTCTAAAAAGGGATGAAGGTATAATGAATCAAACAATAAAAGAGAAATTAGCTGTCCTTCCCGTACAACCCGGATGTTATTTAATGAAAGATAAACACAATACGATTATATATGTTGGAAAATCGAAGGCACTAAAAAACAGGGTGAAATCTTATTTTGCTGGTGCAAATGATAAAAAGACGCAGCGTTTAGTATCAGAAATACAAGATTTTGAATATATCGTAACCACTTCAGAAATTGAAGCACTCATATTAGAAATGAATTTAATAAAAAAGTATGATCCAAAATATAATGTGCTACTAAAGGATGATAAGTCATATCCGTATTTGAAAATAACTTCTGAACGCCATCCAAGGTTGTTGGTTGTACGTAAAGTGAAAAAAGATAAAGGGAAATACTTTGGGCCTTATCCGAACGTTATTGCTGCTCGGGAAAC
This sequence comes from Virgibacillus necropolis, assembly GCF_002224365.1. Classification (GTDB taxonomy): domain Bacteria; phylum Bacillota; class Bacilli; order Bacillales; family Amphibacillaceae; genus Virgibacillus_F; species Virgibacillus_F necropolis. The sequence continues at coordinate 1,838,663 of NZ_CP022437.1, forward strand.
AAAGAAATTATTAGATCGATTATACCCATTACGAAAATGTAATAAAATGCCTGACAGAGTGTGTTTGTACTACCACATGAAGCAATGTTTAGCTCCATGCGTTTATCCAGTCTCAGAAGAAACAAACCGTTCTATTGTGCAAAGTATAGCAACATTCTTAAATGGTGGACATAAGGAAATAAAAAGAGATATTAAAGAGAAAATGTACCAAGCAAGTGAAGATTTAGACTTTGAACGAGCAAAAGAGTTAAGGGACCAAATTCAGCATATAGAAGCAGTTATGGAACAACAGAAGATGACGCTAAAAGATCAAATCAATCGAGACATCTTTGGATACAGCTATGACAAAGGATGGATGTGTATCCAAGTATTTTTTGTCAGACAGGGAAAATTGATCGAGCGTGATGTAGCCATTTTTCCATTCTTTGATGATCCAGAAGAAACGTTTATTAGTTATATAGGTCGGTTTTATCTACACCAGCATCACCCAAAGCCAAAGCAAATATTATTACCGCTTGGAGCTGATGCAGACCTTTTAAAGGAATTGCTTGAAATTGATATAAACGTCCCATATCGGGGTCGAAAAAAAGACTTAGTTAAGCTTGCAATGAAAAATGCAAAAATTGCTCTTGAAGAAAAATTTTCTATTATTGAAATAGATGAGGAACGAACTATTAATGCGGTAGAAAACTTAGGTGAAAAACTAAACATCGAAATTCCCCATAGGATTGAAGCCTTTGATAATTCAAACATTCAAGGAACAGATCCAGTATCAGCAATGGTTGTTTTTATAGATGGTAGACCAAACAAGAAAGAGTATCGTAAATATAAAGTAAGAGATGTTACAGGTCCAGATGATTATGAAACAATGCGAGAAGTAATAAGACGGAGATATTCACGTGTATTAAAGGAAAAGTTGCCGCTACCAGATCTTATTATGGTAGATGGTTCTAAAGGACAAATGAGCGCAGCGTTAGATGTGCTAGAAAATGAATTAGGACTTGATATTCCTTTATGTGGTTTAGCAAAGGATGACAAGCATAAAACAAGCGAGCTACTTTATGGGAGTCCTCCCACAATAATTGATTTATCGAGAAAATCACAAGAATTTTATTTGGTTCAACGAATTCAGGATGAAGTTCACCGTTTTGCCATAACTTTTCATCGGCAATTACGAGGGAAAAACTTATTTCAATCAGAACTAGATAAAATTCCGGGAGTAGGCGAAAAAAGAAGGAAATTGCTCTTAACACACTTTAAGTCAATTGACGAGATAAAAAATAAATCAATTGCAGATATAACAAAGCTCGGTATTCCTACAAATACAGCGGAATTGATTCTAGATCACCTAACAAAAGATTAAATAAGCTCACATAATATGTGAGCTTACCTGTATTAAGAGGTAACAAGAACGGAAAAGTTGACTTGCATTATTTTTTTATTTATTTCCTCTGTACATTCAGCTTCTGTTTCCTTAAGTTGTTGAATTGCCTCAGCTAAAAATCCAGCCTCCAAACGGAAATCTGCCTCAAATGAAGCTTTAAGTCGATTAACGACAGAATCGGACATTAAGCTGAAAGTTAATTCTTTTCGTTTATTTTTAATAAGCTCAAGCTTCCCCCAACCTAGCTTCTCAAATATATAATAGATGTCTTCAATTGTATCAAATGTTAATTTTCGCGCCAGATTTCTTCCCATAAAATATAATAATGTATCAGATTCTCTTCCTAATAGCTCTGGCAGGCTTATATATCGCAATACATCATACCCTGCACCTGCTGTATGTAATTCCTCAAGTAGTGACGTAGAATATACCTGTTGATTCTTTGACATGGATGTCATCCTTTCTGTGTGCTGTCAAATCAAATAGCCAATATCTATAAGAGGTTGTTCAAAAAGTCACCAAATGATAAACGGCGAATTTCTTCGTTGCGCAGTTTTTTCGGTCCTCACGTATTAAAAGCATACGTTCCGGTCCTCAAAATCTTCGCGCCTTGAACTTCTTGTTTCTAATTTGCCGACTTTTTAAACACGCACTATAAGTATTATAGATTACTAGTATTATTATCTATATAATTCTTCATATGTGCAAGGTATGCTTTAAATTTTTTTTCAATAAGTAAAAAGGAGTAGCTTAAAAATAAATGGTTCGTTTTCTTGACGCTTATCAGAGATAGAAGTACAATAAATATGTCACAAATTGTACATTAACAAGCGATATAAAAGAATAGTATATGTCGAAAAAACGAATTAATGTTAAAGGATTTGTGCTCAAAATACATATTTATATTACTAAGGGGGGTAACACATGGCGGGACGTAGCGAGTTTAATTATCGCAGATTACACTCATTACTTGGGGTAATTCCCATTGGGATCTTTTTGATTCAACATTTAGTTGTGAATCATTTTGCCGCGTATGGTGAGGAAAGCTTTAATAAAGCAGCACATGTATTAGAGAGTTTACCATTTAAGCTACTATTAGAAACAGTTATTATATACCTACCAATTTTGTTTCATGCAATCTTAGGAGTGTATATTGTATTTGTTGCGAAAAACAATGTTAAAAGGTACGGATTCTTCCGTAACTGGATGTTTTACATTCAGCGTATAACTGGAATTATCACACTAGTTTTTCTTGCTTGGCATATTTGGGAAACGCGTATACAGATTGGAATGGGAAATGCTGAAGCGAATTTCACTTTAATGGAGGGCATTTTGACAAATCCTTTCATGTTTTGGTTCTACATCATTGGAGTTATTTCAACCACATTCCACTTTGCTAATGGTTTATGGAGCTTCTTGGTATCATGGGGTATTACTCAGTCACCTAGATCTCAAAAAATTGCTACATATGCAACACTAATTGTCTTTTTAGGTTTAAGCTATCTAGGTGTAAGATCTTTAATTGCCTTTGCCTATGGCGTTTAAGTTTTAACAAAAGAGGAGTGAGTATATATAATGAGTAATAAAAAAGTTGTTGTTGTAGGCGGTGGACTTGCCGGGCTTATGGCAACGATTAAAGCAGCTGAAGCAGGTGTTAATGTAGACCTGTTTTCTATCGTACCTGTAAAACGTTCTCACTCTGTATGTGCCCAGGGCGGTATAAACGGTGCTGTAAATACAAAAGGTGAAGGGGATTCCACTTCCATTCACTTTGACGATACACTTTATGGTGGGGACTTTTTAGCAAATCAACCACCTGTAAAAGCAATGTGTGACGCGGCACCAAGTATCATACATATGTTGGATCGTATGGGAGTTATGTTTAACCGTACACCAGAAGGATTGCTTGATTTCCGTCGCTTTGGCGGTACACAGCATCATCGTACAGCATATGCAGGGGCAACTACAGGACAACAATTATTATATGCACTTGACGAACAGGTTCGTCGTTACGAAGTGGAAGGATTAGTTACGAAGTATGAAAGCTGGGAATTCCTTGGGGCAATTCTTGATGATGAAGGCGTTGGAAAAGGTATTGTAGGACAAGACATTAAAACACATGAAATAAAATCTTTCCCCTCAGATGCAATTATAATGGCTACTGGTGGTCCAGGAATTATCTTTGGTAAATCAACGAACTCAATGATTAATACTGGTTCAGCAGCAAGTATTTTGTATCAGCAAGGAGCAAAATATGCAAACGGAGAATTTATCCAAATTCACCCAACAGCAATTCCTGGGGATGATAAGCTCCGATTAATGAGTGAATCAGCACGTGGTGAAGGCGGACGTGTGTGGACATACAAAGATGGAGAGCCATGGTACTTCTTGGAAGAAAAATATCCTGCTTATGGAAATCTAGTTACTCGTGATATTGCTACACGTGAAATTTTTGATGTTTGCGTGAATCAAAAATTAGGCATTAACGGTGAAAACATGGTTTACCTGGATTTATCACATAAAGATCCAAAAGAATTGGATGTTAAACTTGGTGGTATTATCGAAATCTATGAAAAATTTGTTGGAGAAGATCCTCGTAAAGTTCCAATGAAGATTTTCCCGGCGGTTCATTATTCGATGGGCGGACTTTGGGTTGATTTTGATCAGATGACTAGTATTCCTGGAATATTTGCAGCAGGAGAATGTGATTATTCTCAGCATGGTGGAAACCGTCTAGGTGCTAACTCATTATTATCAGCTATTTACGGTGGTTTGATTGCAGGACCAAATGCAATAAATTACATTGATGGACTTGAAACACATGTTGAAGATATGTCGTCTGAACTTTTTGACAAAAAACAAAAAGAAGAACAGGATAAATTCGAAGCCCTTATGAAGATGAATGGCGATGAAAACGCGTATCAGATCCATAAAGAACTTGGGGAATGGATGACAGATAACGTTACGGTAGTTCGTCACAACGATAAATTACTAAAAACAGACGAAAAAATTAAAGAACTTTTGGAACGATGGGAAAAGATTAATATTAATGATACTTCTCGTTGGAGTAACCAGGGTGTTATGTTTACTCGACAACTGAAGAATATGCTTCAATTAGCACGTGTTATTACACTTGGTGCTTATAATCGTAATGAAAGTCGTGGTGCACATTATAAACCAGAATTCCCTGAACGAAATGACGAGGAATTCTTAAAGACTACGATTGCACGATTTGATAAAGCAAAGAATGCTCCAGTATTAACATATGAAGAAGTAGACACTTCTTTAATTGAACCTAGATTACGGGACTATAGTAAAAAACATTAAGGGGGGAAAGTTAGAAATGGCTGAGGAAAAAACAGTTACATTTATTATAACTCGACAAGACAGCCCAGATTCTGCTCCTTATAAGGAAACATTTAATCTTCCTTATAAACAAAATATGAATGTTATCTCTGGGTTAATGGAAATAAGACGAAATCCTATTAATGCGGATGGGGAAAAAACTACACCTGTTTATTGGGATATGAACTGTTTGGAAGAAGTTTGTGGTGCCTGTTCAATGGTTATTAACGGAACTGCACGCCAATCATGTACGGCACTGGTTGATCAATTGGAACAACCAATTCATCTAGAACCAATGTCCACATTTCCAATTGTTCGTGATTTGATTATAGATCGTGAACAAATGTTTGATGCATTAAAACAAATTAAAGGGTGGGTACCAATTGACGGTACACATGATTTAGGACCTGGACCTCGTATGCCAGAGAAGAAACGTCAATGGGCATATGAATTATCAAAATGTATGACTTGTGGGGTTTGCTTAGAAGCCTGTCCAAATGTGAATGACAAGTCAGACTTTATCGGACCAGCCGCTCTATCCCAAGCCCGTTTGTTTAATGCACATCCAACAGGAGACATGAATGCAAGTGATCGCTTGGAAGGACTTATGCAAGATGGAGGAATTTCTGGATGTGGTAATGCACAAAACTGTGTGGAAGTATGTCCTAAAGGTATCCCATTAACAACATCAATTGCTGCTATGAATAGAGCAACAAATATTCAAGCATTTAAAAATTTCTTTGGTAGTGACAACGCATACTAGTCACACCAAGTATTTTAAGGTGGCCCTACCCAAATGTTGCGGTAGGGCCAATTTTATTTTAAAAAGAGGTGTAATAGGTGAAATCCATAGCTTATATTGAAGATATGAAGTCTTGGAGGGAAACGTTTTCCTTTTCTGTTCCAATTAAAATTCGTTTTTCCGAAACAGATATGTTCGGTCATGTAAATAATGTTTCGCCGTTTATATATTTTGAGGAAGCGCGGATTGAATTTTTAAAATCGCAAGCTTTATTCGATAATAATGATGAAGATTGCATTCCAGTGGCCGCTGATTTACAATGTGATTATCTTCAGCAACTATTTTTTAATGATAAATTAGAAATTTATGTTAAAGTGAATTATATTGGAAATACTTCTATGGATATTCACTACATGGGAATTAATCAAGAAGACAAGATTTGTTTAACTGGTAGAGGCAGATTAGTCTACGTTAGTCCAAAAACTGGAAAACCTGTCCCGCTGAGTGAACAGATGAAAGGTAACTTAATACATATGTAATTAGAAAAGCGCAGGTGAACTGAGTTGTTTTATCGCACGGAAGTAAAGTGAGACTACTAAAGTTTTAGCGCTAGAGCTAGACAAAATTTTATATTTTCTTATTTTTTAAAAAACCGACTACCCATGGATAGTCGGTTTTTTTTAGAGCTTTAATTCGCCCATACGAATAAGCTCTAGCACAGCTTGTGATCGCCCTTTGACTCCTAGTTTTTGCATTGCATTTGATATGTGATTTCGGACAGTTTTTTCAGAAATAAACAATTCCTGGGCAATTTCCTTAGTTGTTTTGTCCTGTACAAGTAGTTCGAAGACTTCCTTTTCCCTTTTTGTTAGTAATTGTTTTGGTTTGTAGTCGTTGTCTTTCAAATGTTAACCCCTCCTTGCTGACATAAAGCTGTATAACGAAGGGAATTTATTTAGTCAATATAGCTTATGAATCCTGTCATAATCAGTGCACACAATTTAACATTAAAAAGAATTAGTGTTTCAGTATTATAGGATTATTACCCTTTGCATTTTTATAGTGTTCATTTCTCTTCCAAATTGCCAAAGAAATCAATGTGTAAGTGTGTCGAAATATAAATCACCAAAGCTCTGAAATTCGCTTCAATTTCTTGTTATGGCCTTATCCAAGATTTCTTAATTCCTTCTAATAAATAGAATTTTTTATTTTCCCCCAAGAAAAGACTTGAATTTATAAGAAATGTATTGTAATATGAGGTAGTAATTAGTTAATAAGGAATTACAAATTAAAAAGTTTTTTAAGGCTTCATTGGGAGCAATGGAAGAGGTGAACAAAGTGGCAAAACATAACAATGAACAAGAAGCACTTAATCATTATGATTCAAACGACTATATTACTCCAGATGGGTATACGAGTGATATTGCTGTATTTACCATCATTTCAAAAAAAAACAATGAAAAAACAAAGGAACCGGATAATAAAGAGCTGAAAATTATGTTGATAAGAAGAGCTTCATACGATTCAGAAGGTGAACCAAACATTGAAGCAAATAAATGGGCACTTCCGGGTGGGTTTACCGATGGAATGAAAAGGGAAACAGCAATGCAAGCAGCGGAAAGAGAATTAGAAGAAGAAACGGGTATAAAAGGGATATTTCTTAAGCATTTTGGTGTATACGATGCATTTGGAAGAGACAAACGCGGCTGGATTATTTCCAATGCGCATTATGCCATCGTTCCGGAGCAAAAGTTAATAAAAAGGAAGGCGGCGGATGATGCAGATGACGTTCGACTGTTTACGATAGGAGAAGCGTTACATTTGGAATTAGCATTTGATCACTGGAAAATAATTTCAGATGCGGTAAGGTTAATAGAAAGAGATTTGATTGAAACAACGATAGCAAAAAATTTCTTGCCCGAAGCGTTCACTCTATCTGAGTTACAGCGTGTATTGCTAACTGTTTCAGATAATCCGAGAATAACCAGTAAATCCGTCTTCTTTGCGAAGGTTCCTAAGTTACCATTTGTAGAAAAGGTTTATGACAGGGAAGGGAATTTGAAAAAAACAGAAAGGAATTCATTTCGCCCCTCCCAACTGTATACGTTTAATGATGTAGACATTGTAAAATCCATTTGGGAGTAATTTTTTAAAATTAGTATTTAGCAATATAAAAATTACTAATTATAAACAAAGGGGTGTTTCTATGTTAAAGAAGGTTTTGTTAAATATCGACTATACGTATGATTTTGTTGCGGACGATGGTGCATTAACCTGTGGGAAACCAGGTCAGGATATTGAAGATTCTATTGTGAATATAACGGAAAGATTCATTGAAAATGGCGATTATGTGGTTTTTGCTGTTGATAAGCATACGGAAGGGGATAAATATCATCCGGAAATGGAATTGTATCCTCCGCATAACATTGCTGGAACTAAAGGCAGAGAACTATACGGAAAACTAAAAGACGTATGGGAAAGAAATAAAGATAATGAAAACGTCTATTGGATGGATAAAACAAGGTATTCCGCATTTGTTGGAACGGACTTGGATCTGAAACTTCGTGAAAGACAAATCGAGGAAGTACACGTTGTAGGATGCTGCAGCGATATATGTGTTCTTCATACCGCTGTAGACGCGTATAATCGTGGCTATCGCATCGTTGTTCATGAAGATGGAGTTGCCAGTTTTAATCAAACTGGCCATGAGTGGGCGTTAAAACATGTTGAAACTTGTTTAAATGCAAAAGTCGTTTGAGACCAATCCAAGGTACATGGATAAATTTATCCCACTATACAATTAAGGGACTTGGTCTTTGTTGGAGTGAAACGGAAGCAGATAAAAAGGGAAAATGGTTAGGAAACAATAAAATTTCAGGAGGTTTTAGGGATGATGTCTACAGACGATAGTTTAGCACTGCATACAGATTTATACCAAATAAATATGGCAGAAACGTATTGGGAAGATAAGGTACACAACCGAAAAGCGGTTTTTGATTTGTACTTTCGAAAATTACCGTTTGGAAATGGATTTGCCTTATTTGCAGGATTGGAGAGAATTATAGATTACATTAAAAACTTTCAATTTAGCGCATCAGATTTAACCTATTTGAAAGAGGAACTGGGATATGGTGATGAATTCCTGGAATACCTGAAATTAGTACGATTTAACGGGAATATTAGATCAGTAAGAGAAGGGGAAGTGGTGTTCGGAAATGAACCAGTGCTTCGTGTGGAAGCAGCGTTAGCGGAAGCACAATTAGTGGAAACAGCTCTTCTTAATATTGTTAACTATCAAACATTAATTGCTACGAAAGCAGCTAGAATAAAACAAGTAGTCAACGAACAGCCGCTTATGGAGTTTGGGACAAGAAGAGCACAAGAAATGGATGCAGCCATTTGGGGAACAAGAGCGGCATTTATTGGTGGATTTGATGCAACAAGTAATGTAAGGGCGGGTAAATTATTTGGTATTCCTGTATCAGGTACGCATGCTCATGCTATGATCCAAGCATATAAAAATGAATATACAGCATTTAAAAAATATGCAAGAAGTCACAGGGATTGTGTATTTCTGGTAGACACCTACGATACATTGAAATCCGGTGTCCCCAATGCCATTAAAGTAGCAAAGGAATTAGGGGATAACATAAATTTCGAGGGTATTCGTTTGGATAGTGGAGATATGGCATACTATTCAAAAGAAGCTCGTAAAATGCTGGATGAGGCAGGATTTAATGAAACGAAGATATATGCTTCCAATGATTTAGATGAATCTACGATTATTAGTTTACAAGCACAAGGAGCAAAAATTGATGCTTGGGGAGTTGGGACTAAACTCATAACCGCATATGATCAACCAGCGTTAGGTGCTGTGTATAAACTGACAGCTATTGAAAATGAAAACGGGGAAATGGTCGATACCATTAAAATATCCGGCAACCCCGAAAAAGTAACCACTCCTGGAAAGAAGAAGTTGTATCGTATTGTAAACATGAGCAATAACCATGCGGAGGGTGATTATGTCACATTAGAAAATGAACATCCAAATGAAGAAGAGAAACTGAAAATGTTCCACCCAGTACACACCTATATTAGTAAATTTGTTACGGATTTCAAAGCCGTAAATCTGCATCAAGATATATTCAAAGATGGAAATTTAATCTATCAAAATCCAACCTTATACGAGATGAAAGCCTATGCGAAAGAACAACTAAACCTGTTCTGGGATGAATACAAGCGAACCACAAATCCGGAAGAATATGCGGTTGATTTAAGCCAAAAAACCTGGGACAACAAGATGGATAACATAAGTGAGGTTAGAGAAAAAGTAAAGGTGATGGTAGAAAATGACTAAACGTTCAGAGCAATATTTCCAAGATTTAAACCCGAATAAAGATGTTAAGAGTATGTTTGAAAAAGGTGCAAAGGTGGGAATATACGGTTCCTCTTTTGACCCGGTAACAAATGTTCATTTATGGACGGCATCCACCGTGGCGCATCGGAAAAAGCTGGACTTTATCATTTTTCTGCCTTCATCGGATAAAAGAAGGGATAAGCAATTACAAACCGGAGATGCCCATCGATCGGAAATGGTACAGCTGGCAATTCGAGAAAATTCGAAGTTTATGCTAGATACGTATGAATTTCAGGCACTGCCAGGCAAACATTATACTTATTATACCATGGAATATTTAAAAGATATCCTGCCTGACGCGGAACTCTATTTTATTATGGGAGCAGATTTGCTGGTCGATATAGCTGCCGGCGAATGGATGATGGCGGAAGAATTAATTCGTTCGAATCAATTTATTATTATGGCTCGCAACAACATCGATATGTTGGGAACGATTGCGAAATCTCCTTTATTGCGTAATTATGATGACGGTAGATTCCAACTCTTGGATAAAGGACTATCCATGGAAATTAGTTCTACCTATATAAGAGAAGAGCTTTCTCGCGGCGGGGAGCCAAGATATTTGTTACCAACAAGTTGTTACAATTATATTAAAAATCATCATTTATATCATAATAAGAGCTCAAAAATAAAGGAGTGATTTGGTGGTATACAGCCCTAATGAATGCCGCACTATCATCCTAGGCCCATGTCTAAGGACGGGCTAACGATAATCGAATCAGATTTAAAAACTTTTTCTGGGAGTTTCTAAAATGATAATTCAAGACTCAAATATACAAATAAAATCATAATATTATGCAGTAGATTATGCCACTTCTATCAATCAGCGTGGAGTAGTTTGTGAAAGAGGAATATATCACAAAACCCAAGCAGGTAAATCTACAAGAGTGTCAGTTATTTTCGCACAATAACAACTGGCAATTTGTAAAGAGCCTTTCGGCTATTCATCTCCCCTTTAACGACTGAAATACGTTCTACACACGCTTAAAGAGGGAGACTTCTGTCGGACCTAATGATAACCACAAGGTTTTTTGATAACTTAGGGAATAACCATATTAGAAGAAGGCTAATCAGTATAGTGTGATTGCGTGTTTTGATATAATTAATGTAATATATTCTATGGTATATTCAATTTTTTATTTGGGGGCAACGCATGATTCATGAAATATTGGAATCAAATCAATTTATTTTTTTAGTAGCGTTATTGTTAATAGTCAGTGTTCTTGTAACCAAATTCTCTACGCGTCTCGGTGTCCCTTCCCTCGTTTTATTTATAGGAGTAGGTATGCTGGTTGGGAGTGACGGGTTAAATTTTATATACTTTGATAATGCGAAAATCGCGCAATTGATTGGTGTTTTAGCATTGATAATTATCCTCTTTGAAGGTGGTTTGCAAACGAAATGGTCAACAATCAAACCGGTATTACCTTCAGCCACAATTCTGGCAACCATAGGCGTTTTAGTAACCTCTCTTGTAGTTGGAGTTGCTGCAAAGTATATCCTCGACTTATCCTGGTTAGAAGGTATTTTGGTTGGATCTATCGTAGGTTCAACAGATGCTGCAGCGGTCTTCTCTGTTTTGAAAGGAAAAAACATCAAAGGGAATGTTAAGTCTACACTCGAAGCAGAATCAGGATCAAATGACCCAATGGCAATGTTTTTAACCCTATCCGTAATACAGCTTATTACACAGGAACAATCTGGTATATGGATGCTTATAGGGACGTTTTTTTGGCAAATGGGACTTGGACTCGTCCTCGGTTTAATCATCGGCAAGGTGGGTAGTATATCGATTAACCGAATTAATTTAGACTCAAGTGGACTATATCCTTTATTCGGAATCGCATTTGCATTTTTAACATACAGTATTACATCATTAGTTGGCGCCAGCGGTTTACTTGCGGTATATATAACTGCGTTAGTTATTGGTAATTTGGATTTGACTTACCGACACTCCATTCTCCGTTTTAATGAAGGTTTTGCATGGATGGCACAAATTTTAATGTTTGTCATTCTTGGCCTATTTGTATTCCCCACAGAATTATTTACATTTACGAACATTGTTAATGGTTTATTAATTTCTGTGATATTAATTTTTGTTGCAAGACCAATTGCAGTCTTCTTAAATTTAATTAAATCACCATACCATTTTAAAGAAAAACTATTTTTATCTTGGGCTGGTTTACGCGGGGCTGTACCAATTGTTCTAGCTATTTTCCCTATGTTAGCAGAACTGGAAAATAGCCAAATCATGTTTAATGCTGTATTTTTCGTTGTTCTAACCTCAACACTTGTGCAAGGATCAACAATAACTTATATGACAAGAAAATTGGGTCTAGAAGGCGAGGCTAAGACGGAGCCAATACACACATTAGAACTGATTTCAATAGGTAAAACAAACGTAGAAATGGTCGAATATTACGTTACAAAAAAAAATACAATTATTGGTCAAACCTTAGAGGAGTTAGTACTACCAGACAATTCACTAATAAATGCTATAATTAGAGATGGTAATATTATTACACCTAATGGACAGACAACAATAAAAGAAAAAGACACTTTATATATATTAGCTTCGCGCAAAAGTAAATCAAAACTGAAGGCCTTATTAGAAAAAGAAATAAATGATGCATCTACTTCTAATGAAGGCAACGATTGATATATGATAAAGTCACATGTATGGTAAAGTATAGTTAGATTGATGAATTATTATGGGAGGTAACCCACTTGGAGAATAGTGTAACAACTACTGCAGCAATTGCTGATGCTGAAAAAAGCCTTCGTTATATAGCTGGAGCTATTAAGCAAAATGGGCGTAAAATATTAAATAATTATTCTATTACCTCACCCCAGTTTATCGCTTTACAATGGTTATTAGAAGAAGGTGATTTAACGATTGGTGAGTTATCAAATAAGAATGGGTTAGCTTTTAGCACCACAACAGATTTAGTAGATCGTATGGAAAAAAATGAATTAGTTGAACGTGTCCGTGATTTAAACGATAGACGGGTTGTGCGTATTCATGTTTTAGAAAAAGGAAATACGATTATCCATGAAGTTATTAAGAAACGACAGGAATACCTAGGAGAAGTGTTAACGAACTTTTCGATGGAAGAAACGGAGACCTTAAATAGATTATTAGCTTTTTTGCATGAGCAAATGAAATCTGTAAATGAAAAATAACAACTTAGAAGAGGCGATTATCGTTGAATCAAGCTATCGGAGTCATTGATTCAGGTGTTGGAGGATTAACCGTTGCACATGAATTAATGCGACAATTACCTAAAGAAAAACTACTGTATGTAGGCGATACATTAAGATGTCCCTATGGACCTAGGTCAGAACAGGAAGTGAAAAGATTCACCTGGGAAATGGTGAACTTTTTGCTGGAAAAGAAGATCAAAATGTTAGTAGTAGCTTGTAATACAGCTACCGCATTCACACTAAATGAATTACAAGAACATTTAGATATCCCAGTCATCGGTGTTATTAATCCAGGTGCGCGCGCAGCAATTAATGCTACTAAAAACATGCACATTGGTGTTATTGGAACAGACGGAACAATTCGTAGTAAGGCCTATCCAGAAGCGTTATTAAATATTCATTCAGAGATTCATATAAACGCATTAGCTTGTCCGTTATTTGTGCCATTGGTGGAAAAGGGAATTTTACAAGGTGAAACTACATTACAAATTGTTTCAGAAACGCTAGAACCAATGAAGAAAAATAATCATATCGATACCCTTATACTTGGATGTACCCATTATCCACTAATAAAAGATACCATCCAACAGGTTATCGGTGACCATGTTTCGATCATTTCATCAAGTGAAGAAACAGCCCGTGAATCCAGTGCAATTTTAGAATACCATGAAATATTATGTAAAGATGATCGGATTCCTTATCACCAATTCTATACTACTGGCGAACTTGCCACATTTAAAAAGATTACACAACGTATATTCCAAAGCTCGGAAGATAAAGTTCAAACAGTAGTTATCGAACACGCCACTATTACTTAGTAGATTCTGTTAATTCAGGGTCTATTTTTTTATTCAATAATAATTAAAATTTCGAGTTCAAAAAGTCGCCATTTATCATTTGGTGATTTTTTGAACATCCTTTTTATAAAAAATTGTGTTGGTTTGGTCTAATTTTACAATGGGCTCGTATATATAGTAGTACAAACCATCGTAGGAGGGAATAACATGCGGATGCGCGGTATTTTTATATTAACAGGGATAGTGAGTTTTTCCGTGATATTAACTGGGTGTTTTCAAGGGGAACAGTCTTTAGAGAAAATTGATCCACCGCAAGATGCAACAGAAGTAAATAGCTCAGAAAATGCAGACTCTGAAGCAACAAAAGAGGACGCGAAAGAAAAAGGTCAAGAGGAAGCAGGTTCAGCGGAAACAGTAGAAACACAGCTATTTTTACTTGATTCAAATGGAATGGTAGTACCTCAAACATTTGAACTACCAGCAACAAAAGAAGTAGCGACACAGGCATTGGAATATTTAGTGAAAGATGGCCCAGTTACACAGCTTTTACCAAACGGCTTTCAGGCAGTTTTACCAGCAGGTACAGAAATCTTAGGATTAGATTCACGTGAAGACGGCACAATGATTGTAGATGTTTCCAATAACTTTAAAAATTATGACGCCGAAAAGGAACTGGAAGTTTTACAAGCTATGACCTATACCTTAACTCAATTTGATAGCGTGGATAAGGTTAAGCTTTGGATTAACGGTCATCCTGTAAATGAAATGCCAGTAAATGGTACACCAGTTTCAGATGGTTATACAAGGGCTAATGGTATAAACATGATTCAAACGGACACAATAGATTACTTAGAGAGTGAAGCAGTTACACTTTACTACCCAACAGCACACAATGATACAAACTATTTCGTTCCGGTTACACAGTACATTAAGATGAATGAAGCTAATCAATATGAATCAATTGTGAGTGCATTGATAGAAGGACCGCAATACAATTCAAATGTCACACAAGTATTTAACTCATCCGTATCATTAATGGAAGAACCACAGTTAAAAAATGGAGTGCTTAAGTTAGTATTTAATAGTGAAATACTTCTTGAAGAAGGGCCAGCAACAATTTCCGATAATGTTGTAGAGACGTTAGTAAGGACATTAACTGAAAATAAAGAAGTTAAAGCAGTTGACGTTAATGTTAATCAGGTAGATCAGATATTTAATGAAAGTGGTAAAGCGTATACCGAACCAGTTACAAAGAAAATGATTATGCCAGCTGAGAAGTTATAGGTTAAAGGGCTGTTTTGGCAGCCTTTTTTTGCTTTTGGGAACTATAAAATTTTGTAATTGTGGATAACTGATCTACCTAGTCAGCCACGTCCAGCTCCGACGTACAGGACGTACTAGTGCCGATAAAGCCACAGGACGTGGCGTTTTTATCGGCCAGCGCCCATTGCCTAGTGCCCTTCCGGCTCCTCCTTACGATAAGTCAACATCGAATCGCTACAAAAGGAAGGCCGACTAACTGCGGGCTTGCCGCCCAACGTCAGCATACCCCTGTTGCAGGGGCATGTTTCCTTTATCTCAAGAAAGAAGGAGGTTCGGTTAAAACCGCTACTTTGCGTAGCAACACCGAACTACCCACCAGGTCATACGGCAATAACTGGGCGCTTGCGCTTTTGCTCTTTTTAGGAACTAATATTTAGCTTGGCATTTGCGCTTTTGTATATGTTTCATGGTAAAATATGTTACGATTAATTTTGGAATTAAGGAGGCGTTTAAGATTGAGAAATGACAATAGAGAAGTAGATAGTTTGCGCGAAATAAATATGACAGTGGATTTTATTAAACACCCTGAAGGATCAGTTTTGATTCGTGTTGGGGACACAAAAGTGATTTGTAATGCAAGTATAGAGGATAAGGTACCACCATTCATGCGAGGACAAGGAAAAGGATGGATCACTGCAGAATATTCCATGCTCCCAAGAGCAACAGACAGGCGTAATATTCGGGAATCGTCGAAAGGTAAAGTAAGTGGGCGAACAATGGAAATTCAGCGTTTAATCGGACGAGCGTTACGGTCTGTTGTTGATCTAGATAAAATAGGTGAACGGACAGTTTGGGTTGACTGCGATGTTATACAAGCTGATGGTGGAACACGTACGGCTTCCATTACAGGCGCCTTTGTAGCAGTGGTACTTGCTTTTGGTAAAATGATAGATGCAAAAACAATGAATAAAATGCCAGTCACAGATTTTCTTGCAGCTACCTCTGTTGGGGTTCTGGAAAATGGTGATGAAATACTAGATTTAAATTATCAAGAGGATTCACAAGCACAGGTGGACATGAACATTGTCATGACAGGTTCAATGGAGTTTGTCGAGATCCAAGGAACTGGCGAAGAAGCTACTTTTTCGTATGATCAGTTACAAAACATGTTGAAACTTGCGACAAAAGGATTACAAGAAATTATAGAGAAACAGAAAAATGTACTAGGTGAATTAGCTAACAGAGTTGGTGAGACCAAAACGGTACGCTCATCGGGTGGAAAATAATGAAAAAAATAATTATAGCGACTAAAAATAAAGGTAAAGCAAAAGAGTTCACTGAATTCTTTTCAGCGTATGGGATTCAAGTTTTGTCTTTGTTAGATCTATCTAAAAACATACCTGATATCGAGGAGACTGGAACGACCTTTGAAGAAAATGCTGCATTGAAAGCAGAACAAATTTCAGCGTTGTTTGAGATACCAGTTCTTGCGGATGATTCTGGTTTAGTAGTTGATGCATTAGAAGGTGAACCTGGTGTCTATTCTGCGAGATATGCGGGTAAGGAAAAGAATGACAAAGCAAACGTGGACAAGGTGCTGACAAATATGATTGGTATTCCAGTAGAAAAACGAACGGCGCGGTTTGTTTGTGTTTTAGCAGTTGCAGCACCAGGTGAAAAAACAATTTTAAACAGAGGTGTTTGTGAAGGAACAATTGCAATAGAGCCAAAAGGTGAAAATGGATTTGGGTATGACCCCATTTTTATCCCTCATAATTATGTGAAATCAATGGCAGAACTGACACCAGCTGAAAAAAGTGAAATAAGTCATCGAAAAAATGCGATTGTTCAATTAGACGCTTGGATTCAAAAATTATAAACGCTAAATCAGGAGGGTGATAATCGTGACAAGCGTATTATTTGTAAGTGATAGTCACGGTTTAACAAAAGAATTGACACAAATTAAGGATCAAGTAAACGTTGATTTGATGATACATTGTGGCGACTCTGAATTGGATCTTGATGCTGAGCAATTAGATGGGTTTGTGAAAGTAAGTGGAAATTGTGATTACGACAGCCGATTTCCAAATGAACAGACGATTGAAATAGGGGATCTCAACTTTTTTGTTACACATGGCCATTTACATCAAGTGAAATCAGGATTGACGACATTGTCCTATCGAGCTGAAGAATTAGGTGCACGTGTTATTGGATTTGGCCATACGCATGTTGCTGGTGCTGAAAAGGTTCAAAACCAGCTTTTTATTAATCCTGGTAGTATTCGATTACCAAGAAGGATTCAGGTGCAAACATATGCCATTATGGAATGGGCCACGCCTGATGACATATGTATCTCATTTTATACACCAGAGGGTGATATTGTCGAAGAATTAACATACCATACCTCATTGTCATAGATTATGTAAGCTTGTTAATTACGGAATGGATTAACAAGCCTACCTATGATGTTTTTATTAAGAAAGTATTGACAAAAAAAGTACTAGTGCCTATAATGATTCTTGTCCGTTAAAATTAACAATATAATTTGTGCGGGTGTAGTTTAGTGGTAAAACCTCAGCCTTCCAAGCTGATGATGAGGGTTCGATTCCCTTCACCCGCTCCATACATACTAATAATCTTGTCCCAGTAGCTCAGCTGGATAGAGCAATAGCCTTCTAAGCTATGGGTCGCAGGTTCGAATCCTGCCTGGGACATCAGCTTAGAAAGAGGAACCTATGCAACATAAAATAGGTTCCTCTTTCTTTACATACTCATAACCCGTTTATTTTATGGGTATTCGGGGAATGTATAAAAAATATCCGTTATGTACTAGAATAACCTAAGGAGGTGAATAATTAGTGGAAAATGAAAATGTCATTCTGTTTCCAAAATGGAAAAAGACATTGGAAGAAGAGAGTTTACTTGCTTTGAAAGAAAAAAGGTATGAAGAGGCTTTACATAAATTAGACCAGTTACTCGATTATCAAGTAAACAATCATGAAATAGTGATAGGTAAACTTATCTGCCTGATGGAGTTAGATAGATATGAGGATGCACAGGTATTAAGTGAAGAATTATTAAAGCATAGAAACGAAAATTATTATCACTACGTACATATTTATTTAACGATTTTATTTCAAACAAATCAATATAAGAAGTTAATGGAACAAGTTGACTATGAACTCGATAACGTTTCCGTCCCTCAACAAATGAAAGAGCAATTTCAACAATTATATGATATGAGTGAAAAAATGAATGTTGAGATTAAGGAAGAAAAGCACACGGAGTACATAAGTGAATTGTTGGAAGCTGTTAACGAACAGAATCATGTGAAGCAATGGAGGTCTGTTGAGAAACTGCGCAAAATAAACACGATACCCTCTATAAAAGCAACAGAAGCACTTTTAACAGAAAGCTTTGTACATCCAGTAATTAAGACCGCAATTTTTAAATGGCTTCAGGATAGCGAGTGCAATGAAAACATTCGTATACATAAGTTAGAAATGCAGGTTGAGGTGAAACCTAATCAAGTTTCTGATATTCATTCACATGCAACCTTTAAACAAATTCTGTTATTAATTAATAAAATTGAATTAAAAAACCCAACACTGTACCAATTAATGGAAACACTTTTGTATCGTTATATATACGTGAGGTATCCAATTATGCCTTCTAGTGAGCATGTTAAACATATAGCAATCGCTCTTACCAACATTGGAGAGGCATATCTAGGCATGGAGCATTTGCCGGATAATGAACTTGATCCAGATATTTTACGGTACCAAGATGAAATTAAATTGTGTGAAACCCTATACCTAAGCATCATAGAAGAGTAGTAGGTAGTAGCTACAAATGCTTGAAAGACATAGTAATTATGTTATAATGATATGGTTGTAAATTTGGTATTCTAGTTTAGACATCAAATAGTTGAGACCTGTGAAAATTAATGGAAATCAATAGATTTTGGAGGGAATTATATGACAGCAAAATGGGAAAAACAAGAAGGTAATCTAGGGGTTCTAACGATCGAGGTTAGCCCAGACGAATTTGATAAAGCATTAGATCAAGCATTCAAAAAAGTAGTAAAAAAGGTACAAATTCCAGGGTTTCGTAAAGGGAAAGTACCACGCAAAATATTTGAGAACCGTTTTGGAGTAGAATCACTTTATCAAGATGCGGTTGACATCGTACTGCCAACAGCATATACAAATGCTGTCGAAGAAACAGGAATTGAACCTATTGAACAACCAGAAGTAGATATTGAAGAAATTGAACAAGGGAAAGAACTTGTTTTCACTGCAACAGTTACGGTTAAACCTGAAGTTAAGCTTGGAGAATACAAAGGGTTAGAGGTTGAAGAGCAAACTGTAGAAGTGACCGACGAAGATGTTCAACAAGCAATCGAAAGTCAACGTGAACAGCATGCAGAATTAGTTGTTAAAGAAGAAGGTACTATTGAACAAGGAGATACAGTTGTAATCGATTTTGAAGGATTCCTTGACGGCGAAGCTTTCGATGGTGGAAAAGGTGAAAATCATTCCTTAGAAATCGGATCTGGGCAATTTATTCCTGGTTTTGAAGAAAAATTAGTTGGAAAAGAAGCAGGAGAAGAGTCAGAAATTGACATTACATTCCCTGAAGAGTATCACGCTGAAGATTTAGCTGGTAAGGAAGCTGTATTCAACGTTAAGATTCATGAAATCAAAACGAAGGAATTACCAGAGCTTGATGATGAATTTGCAAAAGATTTAGATGAAGAAGTTGAAACGCTTGATGAATTGAAAACAAAGAAAAAAGCTGAATTAGAAGAACAAAAGAAACAAGACGCAGAAAATCAAAAGCGTGAAACATTGATTGAAAAAGCTTCTGACAATGCAGAAGTTGATGTGCCAGAGGCAATGGTAACTACTGAGCTCGATCGCATGATAAAAGAATTTGAGCAACGTTTACAAATGCAAGGTATGACAATGGAAATGTATTTCCAATTCTCAGGCCAAGATGAAGATGCATTAAAAGAACAAATGAAAGACGATGCACAAAAACGTGTCAAAACGAATTTAACATTAGAAGCGATTTATAAT